>JBHGUR010000098.1:0-69880 GCA_048976805.1 Ectobacillus sp.
ACCTTGTACTTGCTTCCTCTCTCTGGTTTTCCGTCGTATGGGGCAGGAATAGGTTTTGACCGCTTCTATGCATAGCCGGATGCTCTCTCCCCCTTTCAAAAGAAAGGTTTTATGTTCTTTTTTTAACTTGTATTTATATAGCGCACTTCTTTTTACGTTTCTTTACCATTCCTTAACCGTATATTCATTCTTTTCATGTAACATAGAGAATGAAACGGCTATATAAACAAACCTGTGAAGACAGAGGCGTAATTGCGTATGCCCTTTATTTCTGCAGTAAGCCGCTGCGCAAGGCTTCTTCTGTGCCGGTAGTTTATAAATTCCGAATATATAAGAAACGAGGGATATACAATGCAACGGAAAATTCCCGTTCGAGTTTTAGTTGCTTTCGCTCTATTTGGCATGTTTTTAAACATTATATTTTATACCGGCCAAGCGAGTAATCCAAAAGCATTTTCCGATCAGCAGCAGTCTACGCCTGTTTCATACCAAATCGTATATGAACAGCAAACCCACGTTCCGATTTCCGCCTCGTCAAACAAAGATAAACTGTTATTAAAAGGAATGATCGTTACCCATTTATCTACCCGTGCCGAACTCACGGAAATCGCAAAACAAATCAAAGAAAAGTACGCACATCGCCAGCTCGACTCCATCGAACTGACAGTTCATGATAAAAATAACGGATTGTACGAAGGAGATTACATCCCTTATAAACCAATAAGTAAAGGAACGATTTCTATCACTTATACCTCCTTAGGCCATAAGGAGCTAAAGATGCCGAAAAACGAAACTATTCTTGTGCGAATCAATAAATAAACTAACACCCTCTTGTATCCACAACAAGGGGGTGTTTGCTTGCCAGCGGTCCAGCCAAAACCTTTTGGGAATGCATGCTAATGCTGATAAATCACGATTTTCGCTCATTTCGCCCCTAACACCTCTAGGCATTTGCAAGCCATAACAATTTAGGATTGTGCACATTTTTTAGAACTTGGTCAACCCGCCTATGTCTTGTCCCGGCAAGATGAATACCATATATTGACATTACATCCATAAGCATATATGACAGGGAGGAAATGGATTTGTATTATCCGAATTCTTATTATCAAAAAAAAGGCTTAACAAATCAATTGCGGGAGTTAATCGGGCAAACAGTGCAATTTAACTCTGGCGGTCCTGAAAAAGGAAAAGGTACGCTCCTTAAAATGAGCTCCGATTACTACGTTTTGCAGTGTGATGAAGGCATCTTCTACTATCCAATGCATCATGTAAAAAGCTATGCGCACATCCTTGAAGATTCCAACGATGACCAAACGGATAGCAATGAAAATAAAAATGAGAGCAAAAATGAGAACAGCAATGAAAATGAACAAGATAATAAATCCGAACAGCCAATTATTGTTCCCGGCAAACGCTTTGTTTCCGTTATCGACCGCTTAAAGGGGCAGGAAATTCAAATTAACCGCGGCGGCCCTCATAAAATTAAAGGCACTGTTGTCGGACGTAACCGCGACTCTATCATTTTGGAAGTAGACGGCGACACGCTGTTCATACCGCTTTTCCATATTCAAAGCATGTGTTGGAACTACAACAACTCATCAAGCAACGACAACCAACAAAATAAAAACAACAGCAATGACAACAAAAATAAAAACAATAGCAAGGATTCAAAAAATGAAAATAAAAGCAGCAAAAACAACAAAAACTATAGACGCTACTAATCAAAACTCTTCTAACAATCCTAAAACAGTTTGGCTGTTAAAGCCTTGCAACTGCAAGTAACCTCTATCAATTATGATTTCCTTCATATATCCCCAAAAATAATCTATCCCCCGTAAAAGAATCTATCTCGAGATAGATTCTTTTACTTTATTCAACTGCTTTGTATGCACAAAAAGATGGCAAAACCATTCCTTATGCTACAAATATGGCTATACTATATACAAGAGATTTTCATGTAAACTATTTATTAATTTTTATAATTTTTCAACTTGTCTAATGTTAAGATTTTGTAAATATTTTCGATAAAATGTTTTAAAATATGACAAGTTTTTGATAGAATTGACTAGCCAATGCATATTACATATTACTTTTTGGTGGAGGTAAAAAAATGGTTTTCAAAGGTAAAAAAGACAAATTTTCTGAAATGCTTTCTAATGTATCAGAAAATCTAAAAGAGGGCGCACAGTTTTTTGCTGAGTATAAACTGAAAAATGCAAGTGACCTAAAAGAATTTTCCATCCGCATGAAGGAATTTGAAACAAAAGGCGATACGTTTATCCATGAGATTATTATGGAATTAAATAAAGCCTTTATTACGCCAATTGAACGCGAAGATATTTTGCATCTTGCAATGAGCATGGACGATGTATTAGACGGTCTTGAACATACAGCCGCTCTCTTTGAAATGTATTCTATTACAGAAGCTGACGAGTATATGGTTAAATTTGTGGAGCCAATTCATGCTTGTGCTGTTGAAATTGCTGCTTCTATTGAGCTTCTTGCAAACAAAAAGCTTCTGGACATCCGTACAAATGCAATTAAGATTAAAGATCACGAATCAACATGTGACGATATTTTAAGACATTCAATTAAACAATTGTTCTCACGCGAAAAAGACCCTATTAAAATTATTCAATACAAAGAAATTTATGAAAACTTAGAAGAAGTTGCTGATAGCTGTCAAGGTGTAGCAAATGTGCTAGAAACCATTATTATGAAAAACGCTTAAGGAGTACTAACAGAACAATGGATACAATGTTAATCTTAACAATTTTAGTTGTTATCGGCGCCCTGGCCTTTGACTTCATTAACGGCTTTCATGACACAGCCAACTCTATTGCGACATCGGTTTCGACAAAGGCTTTAAAACCGCGACAAGCTATTGTTCTTGCAGCCGTGATGAACTTTGTCGGCGCGATGACGTTTACAGGAGTGGCAAAAACGATTACAAAGGATATCGTCGACCCATTCAAGCTGGAAAACGGCTCCATTGTAATTTTGGCTGCCCTAATCGCAGCTATCGCTTGGAATTTGATTACTTGGTATTATGGGATTCCAAGCAGCTCCTCCCATGCTATTATCGGCTCTATTGCAGGAGCGGCTATTGCAGCAGCCGGCTTTGGCGCATTGCATTATGACGGATTTTTAAAAATCCTTGAATCGCTTATTATCTCGCCAATTCTCGCTTTTATTGCCGGCTTTATCATATATAGTATTTTCAAAGTCGTCTTTAAAAACAATAATTTAACAAAAACAAATAAACGCTTCCGTTACTTCCAAATCGCGACAGCTGCATTGCAGGCTTATACGCATGGAACAAACGATGCGCAAAAAGCAATGGGAATCATTACAATGGCGCTAATCGCCAATAACTATGTAACGACTACCGATATTCCGTTTTGGGTACAACTTTCCTGTGCGCTTGCTATGGGGCTTGGTACCTCTGTAGGCGGTTGGAAAATTATTAAAACAGTCGGTGGCCGCATTATGAAAATCCGGCCGGTTAACGGGGTTGCGGCAGATTTAACAGGGGCGGCCATTATTTTCGGCGCGACGTACATTCATTTGCCGGTAAGTACGACCCACGTTATCTCCTCTTCGATTTTAGGCGTAGGGGCGGCTCACCGCGTAAAAGGTGTAAAATGGGGAACAGCCCAACGTATGCTAATTACATGGTTTATCACCCTTCCTATATCCGCCACACTTGCAGCAATTATGTATTTTATTTTAAATTTAATCTTTTAGCAAAAAAGAATCACCTTTTCCTGGGTGATTCTTTTTTGGCTGTTTCTAATGCATTTATGGTGCCTGTATGCACTGCTGCATGCGCTTCCTTTCTAGCCTCCTATTGTAACAATCTGCAAAGAGCGCCCCTATTTTGGCAATAAAATATATATAATGATATATGTGAATTTAGGTGCACAGGGGATATATACACCACGGAATATGTACGATTGCTATGTGCCGGATTGCTGGGCAGCGTAGCCACTTCTATGTTCATCGTATTTCTATCTGCAGCAGTTGGCTCCGCAGCTCACATTTCATTAGAGAATGTGAATTGGCTGTATGCTCTCGTATTCCAGGAACATGGTTTGGCGGCAAAATCGGCGCATTTATTGATACAAAGCTAAGCAGTAGTGCAATTGTGACCACCCTTCGCATCCCCCTCATTATCGTTGGTATCCGAATGATAATAAACTTATTTATAGGCTAAGATTGATTTTGGTTCATTTGTTGGTCGGAAACGAAAGGCGGCCCCGCCCCGCCCTGCGGAAAGCGTCCGCCTGTAGCGGAAAATCAACAATCAAGTTTAACAGAGCCTATTTAAAAAAAGCGCATTTTTAAAAAGTGCGCTTTTTAATACGAGCATTCGTATAAAAATAATCCGAATATTACTACAGCCACCGCAAATATAAGCAATAATAATTTATTGGAAACATACCATCCACGCGCCATCGTTTCGCCCCACCATCCTCGCTGTTTTCCATTATCATAACTAAAATAGGTTAACATACGATTACAGCAGGTTTACAATCTGAAAACCTTTTATTGCAAAAACAAAAAATTGTATCGCTCGTGCGGATTTAATGCAATAGCGTCCATCCCATTAAGTCATCGTGGACTTGCCGCGCCCGCTTATCATTGCGATCATACAGTTCCCCGTAGCTGTCCGTTTCTTCATCATATGCCATCGTATAAATAATTTTTCCTTCTATCTCTACAGAAAGGACAAGGCCGCCCTTCATTTCCTCGATCCGAATCGTCGCATCATCCGGAACCTTCGTTACTTCTAATCTTCTTTCAAACATAGCGGTCCTCCTAACAGTTCTCCCTTTGCATTGTAGTTTTCTGTACTACACAGTATACTATCAAATAGGACAATAAAAATAAAGAGGTGCATAACTTGATTTTACATAAAGGTGAAATTTTATTTCGGCAAGGCGAAGAAGGACCGCTCTTTTTTGTAAAAAGCGGGTTATTCAAAGTAGTAAGGCTGCAGGAAGATGGGACCCCCTTTTTGTTCAACATTATTGTTCCGGGTGAAACAATTCCCCACCACTCCCTTATCTCTCCGAAAGAGTATCATGGTACTGCCGTCGCTCTTATTAAATCAGAAGTAGAACCCATATCCCCTTCTAGCTGGTACGGGCGGCTACAACAGCAGCCGGAAGCATATGCAGAAATTGCTCAGCAGCTGCAAGAAAAGCTTAGAATGATGCAGCAGCGAATCGACCAATTAACGACTGTTTCTCCGAAAGAACGACTAGAACTCTTGCAAAGCTGGTTTGCTTCTTATTTAGGGAATATTCCTATATATGACATCTTGACACAAACAGAGATTGCCCAATTAATCGGCATGCGCAGAGAGACGGTTAACCGGCTTCTTCGAGAACAAAGAAAAGCTGGGAAGGACTGAACCCTCCCCAGCTTTTTTAATATTGGCTCTGTTAAAGACTAATGTTGATTTGGATTCATTTGTTGATTTGAAACGAAAGGCGGCGACTCCAGCGGGAAAAGCTGAATAGCCGAGCCCCTGGATTGAGCGTAGCGAGGGAAGCGGCTCGGCCCCGTCCGCGGAAAGCGTCCACCTGTAGCGGAAAATCAACAATCAAGTTTAACAGAGCCTTAATATTAAGCTCTGTTAACACAGTGCTGATAAGAGCTTGACGCAAATGAACCAAAAACGCGCTATATCAATAGTAACATTTACATAGCCTAATGTTAAAACTACTCCAATGAAGCTGCCGGGCCAAAGAATTCAAAATGAATACGCTGAGGCTCTACTCCCCACTCTTTTAATATGCGATTCATTTGTTTCATAAACGGCACCGGACCGCAGAAATAGAAATCCGCCTCTTTAGGCGCAATAGATTGGAGCCACGCCAAGTCGATAAAGCCTTCTTTATCGTAGTTACGCGCCTCGCGATCCTCTTCTGTCGGCTCTGAATAACAAGTATAAACTTCTGCATTCTTAAACTCTTTAGATGCTAAGCCTAAATAATCCTTCATCGCCTGTACCTTGCTGTTAAGCGCTCCATGAACGTAATACACTTTACGGTTTGGATAAGAATCTACAATCGTATTGAACATGCTCATCAGCGGCGTAAAACCTACTCCACCGCTCAATAGAACAACTGGCCGATCCGTTGTTGTATCCAATACAAAATCCCCAGCCGGAGCAGTTATTTCTAGTACGTCTCCTTTTTCAACTTGGCTATGCAAGTAGTTGGAAACAACGCCAGCTGGAATGTCCCCGCTGCCATCTTCACGTTTTACGCTAATGCGGTAGTAATCCTTTCCAGGAGCATCAGATAAGCTGTATTGGCGGATATGTGTATGTGTTTCTCCTGGAATGTTCACCTTAACGCTAATATATTGTCCTGGCTGAAATGAAGAAAGCGCTTTTCCATCTTGCGGCTTTAAATAGAAGGACGTAATTACGTCACTCTCTTTCACCTTCCCTGTCACCACGAATGTACGGAAATCCTTCCATCCGCCCGCCATTTGTTCTGCTTCTTTATACATTTCAGCTTCTACTTGGATGAATACGTCGGCAATGACGCCGTATGCTTCAGCCCATGCATCTAATACTTCCTGCGGTGCATTTGCCACTTCTTTAATCGCCTGCAGCAAACATTTGCCGACAATCGGATAATGTTCTGCTTTAATTCCTAAGCTGCGATGTTTATGACCAATTTGCTTTACAACCGGAACAATGACCTCCAATTGCTCAATGTGAGCAGCTGCAGCGTATACCGCGTTGGCTAATGCTTGCGGCTGTCTTCCTTTTTTCTGATTTGTATGATTAAAAATATTTAATAACTCTGGATGCTCCGAAAACATAATTTGATAAAAGCGAGTTGTGATATCTACCCCGCGCTCTTGGAGCAAAGGCACTGTTGCTTTTACAATCTCAATTGTTTGTTCACTTAATAAAGGCTTTGTGCTTTGAGTCATCTTATCTCCACTCCTGCATGTATTTTTCTCTCTTTTCACATTGATTATAGTAAAAACCACAATATTCCACTGTGATTTCAATCACTATAAACATGTTGTTTTTGTGAAAGACAAAAAACTGCCACAAAATTTTATAATTCCCTTTCATTAAGCTATATAAATACAAATTGGAAAACCAATAAAAAAGACATACAATGCTGTATGCCTTAGCCGTTTTTATGCTTTTGCAACTCCTCTTCCACTATCTTTATATTTTCCCCGTTTCCAAATTCCGTGTAACCCCAAATATTCGTTTCCGACGTATTGCGGTTTAAAATAATGTCTAAATCATGGTAAATTCGGTGACTATATATAACAAGCTGGATATTCCCCTTTTCAACCCCCAGCTTAGCGAGCTCGTAGCTTTTGATAAGGTCTTCTTTTACCTTTTTATTTTTGGTCTTTTGGTGAATGTCTTTTAACGCAGATTCCTGTTCTGCGAACCACTGCCGCAACTGCTTCCAATCGCCTTCATTGTATTTTTCGGCTTTCCCATAATTTAAAAAACCATTAAAACTTTCATGTGTCTTTCCGATAAAAAGCAACACTTCCTTTGATTCATCTGCCTGCTCCGTTTGCGGAATTGCTGCCGCGTCAAGCGGTCGATTCGCATAGTAGAGGAACAGTTTAGTTAGCAGAAAAAAAGTTGCCACCATCGCTGCCAATATCCCGAGTATGTTTAATACCTTTTTCATCACACAAACTCCTTCTTCCTATTCTTATGTACTAGACAAGATGTTACGTTTATTTCGTTAATATTTCATATTGGTAACATTCGATAGACAAGAAAGAACTCCTTGCAAAAACATTCTCGTAATTTCGACAACTTTCTTGCGCATACCCTAAAATCATTATGTAAACATTCATTTCCCTTTGCAAAATACATATTTTGTATATAAAGTTATTTCCTGTACAATATTAGGCTATACTAATATTGACTTATGCATATGGAGGTGACTTTATGAAAGCCTATTCTATTATTTTTGGACTTCTTTCTTTTTTTGCATCTATTTTAATTTTATATTCCGTTGGCAATGTTTTATCTATTAAATGGCTGCAGTACAGTACAAATCAATCTGTATCGTCAGCTGGATTTTGGCTCCCGCTCCTTCTCGCACTCATAATTGGATATTTAATTGTTCGCAAATATAAATCAAGACTTGGCTGATGAGCCAAGTCTTACTGTTGCAAATCCGTTTTTTCTCCATGTTCTTTTACAATTTGAATGATATTTATAAATTTCCCCACAATTTGTTGCTCTCTGTTTAGCACCAGCAAATCGTATCCTTCATACAACCGTTCTATCCCCTTTTTCGCCTCTTTAACAGGGAGAACAAACTGAACCCTGTACTCCTTCCGGCCATACTTTACCGCTTCTCCCTTTACAGCGCCGCTCTGCTTTGCTCCTATTATGCGCTGCACTTTAGCAGGGTACATTAATACAAAATAATAATCCGGCTCTTGCGCCAATATGTTGTATAATGAATCCGATATTTTGTAAGAAACAGTATAGCGGATATTCACCCCATCGGCTTGAATTAGAAACTTAACAATTTGCAAATCCCGTTTTGTAACCTCCGTAAGGCAAGCACCTGATTTCTTCGGTACAGCTTCCTCAAACGAAAATAGCGCCAATAGCCGATTTGTCGCGTCTTCAGAAAAACGGTAAATTTGCCCGTCCCTTTTCATCCATCCTTTTCTGTCCTTAACATGAAGCCACATATCATATTTCTCCTGCTTGCCATCTTCTCTTTGCAAAATCGCGATATAATCGGGATTTTGCGTTTCGACTTCTATATTATATAACTTACCCTCTTGAAACAGCTCCATAACAGCCCGAATAACAGATGGAGTTGTCAACGTTTTCTCTTTTGCTTCTGCACCCGTTTTTAATATCGTAATCTTTTCTACCTTTATTTCCATCACGTTCCTTTCCTCTGTCGGCACGGCGCTGCAAGCTGTCAATAACATAATAAACAAAACGAACCATACGTTTCTCATAGAAACCATCCTTCATCAGCCTAGTGCCTTAGCCTTAAGGGCCCTGTCAATAAAAACAGCCTCTCCACATCGGTGAGGCTTACCATATTTTCACAATCGCGTTCTGCAGCATTCTTGATACCCGCCATTTCTAGCCTGAGCTCTTCCGCATTTTGTACACACAAGAAATCTCGAACCACTTGATAATAAACTTCCTTTACTAAAAACCAACGCTTCCTGCTGTTTCCACGAACGGACATAAACAGAATATGAGAAGAATCCAACGATACTTACCGCAATTAACAGAATGGCTACAAGCATTGCCTTCACCTCTTCTAATGTGGTTTATCCATATAACGGATTTTTAAATTAGATTCGATAAGCAAAATAGGATTTCCTGCTTCTAATTCGCAAAAAAAAATTGCAACATTTAATAAATTCTCATTGCTCTCTTTACTTTTCCTTAACCAAACCATACGTTGTCCCACTTTACCATGCAAATCCATCTATCGTAAAGGGGAGAAAACATATGATATGGAATATAGCAAGCTCTATTGTAATGGCTCTTTTTTTACTGTCGCTTATCCATCTCCAAGCACCTATGCGCAAATGACGGATTGTAAAAGCAAATTAATTAAGAAAAGCGGACAAAGCCCGCCTTTTGCAGCACCGGGGTGAAAGGCGCTTTTTGCCTTTTACGGAGGCACAGCCCGGAGTCTGCTGCTTTGGGAGTTAGACATACCCCCAAAACCTTATACTCTTATCTTTTTACAAAAGCCTCCAAATCAAATTGGAGGCTCTTGCTTAGGAACACTCAAAATAATCAATGTTATTTAAGTCAATGCCCGTATACACCCATCTGTACTGATTGCGTCTCCAACGGTAACCGGCAACGGAAGTTCTGCCGACAAAGATAGGGTAGAACCAGAAGCTGCGCCCGTTTCGAAGCCATATATACGTATAGCGGTAAAGGCAGCGTCTGATTCCTCCTGGGTCAACCGCATAGGTGGCAACCGGCGGCCGATCGGGAACATAAGCTGGAGGCGGACCTTGCGGCGGGCCTTGATCTGGCCCTTGTCCCGGCGGATAAGGCGGGTAGGACGGATAGCCTCCTTGTCCCGGCGGGTAGGACGGATAAGACGGATAGCCCCCTCCGTGTCCGGGCGGAAACGGATAAAATTGCATGGACGATGGCGAAGTCCATGACGGAAACGTTTGTCTAGATTCGTCATGCCAATATGGATAATAATACATTACACTCACCTCTTTGTTTAGGCACTCATACTGTCATTTCATGTGTATGTAAGAAAGACTTGGTTAGTTCCCTTTTTCCAAAAATAAAAAGGCTTAAAAAAGCCTTCGCTTGTTTTTATTTTATTAACTGGTGCCGAAACGCATAAATGACCGCCTGCGTACGGTCGCTCACGTTTAATTTATTTAAAATATTGCTAACATGCGTTTTTACTGTCTTCAAGGCGATAAACAATTCGTCGGCAATTTCTTGGTTGGATTTCCCTTCCGCCATTAACAGCAAAATCTCCCGTTCCCGCTCTGTTAAGTCTTCATGAAGCTGATGCTCTTGCTTTTGCCTCATTTTCACCATCATTTTTCCGGTTACCTTCGGCTCCAGCACAGTTCCTCCTTCATAGGTGTCACGTACCGCCTGTGCAATATCGCTCGCTTTTGATGTTTTCAATAAATAGCTGGCCGCTCCGGCTTCAATGGCCGGATATAGCTTTTCATCATCCAAAAAGCTTGTGACTACGACAATTTTCGCTTCCGGCCACGCGTTTATAATTTCTCGCGTCGCTTCAATGCCGTCAACCTCCTCCATCACTAAATCCATTAAAATAATATCAGGGCGCAACACCAAGGCAAGTTCAATCCCTTTTCTCCCATTTTCCGCCTCCCCTACTACCTCTATATCAGGCTGTGTCGATAAGTAAGCGGAAACCCCCATGCGTACCATTTCATGATCATCTACAAGCAGCACTCTAATCATGTCTTATCCCCCCTTTTTTGCAATAATCGGAACCTTGACTTCCAATTGCGTTCCTTTATTTGGGAAACTAATCAGCTTAAAGGTTCCTCCAATTTCTTGAACACGTTCTTGGATAGAACGTAAACCGTAAGAACCGGCTTTTCGTTGATTTACATCAAACCCCACTCCGTCGTCCAGCAGCTTTAAAATGGCATACTGGTTAATGTTGCGAAGACGAAGCTCCATCCGTTTTGCTTTCGAGTGCCGCAGCGTATTGGAAAGGGCTTCTTGAATAATCCGGAACAAATGGTCTTCTACTCCTTTTTCCAGCTCAATCGGCTCCACCAGCCACTCTATCTTCATCTGCTGCTTTCGGGATAATTCCGTAAGCAATTCTTCGATTCCTTCCGCTAATTTTTTCCCTTCCAGCTGTACCGGGCGCAAATGAAGCAATAATGCCCGCATTTCAGATTGGGCATTCACAATCATATTTTCAATAAGATGAAGCTGCTTTTTTACAGCTTCCGTATTTAAATTGGGCTGCTCATTCACAGCGGACATCATCATCGACATCGCAAATAGCTGTTGGCTCACAGAGTCATGCAATTCCCGCGCCAATCGATGCCGCTCCTTTGAAATTACCTCTTGCCTCATTTCTTCATTCCAATCAGCCCGTTCGTTAGTAAGCTTTTGAAATAAAGAAGCATGTTCCTCTAGCCGGTCTCCTAGTGCAGCAATACGATTTCCTATTTCCCCCAGCTCATCTTGCTCGAAAAATGCGGCATCTCTACTAAAATTCCCCCGTTCTATATCTAAAAGAACGGCGGAAAGCGCGTGAATGCGGCGCTTCATATACTGCCCGATTATATAGCCGATAATCGCGCCCGCTAAGCCGCTGCTGCCGATTACAAATAAGGCGACAGGAATGGTTGCAACCTTTCTCTCAATTAGAAATTCATATATATTTTGTTCGCTTTGCCAAGTGTAGATAATTGTCGAAAATACGGAAACACCGAGGCACGACAAAATGCAATAATTTAAGTACGTCCAAGAAATGCTCGTCTGTTTATTCATTACGCATGCCTCACTTCTGTATCGCCTGCAAGAAGCGAGGAGATAATTTTAATACGTCTTGGCGCATTTGCATATTGCTCTGTCATTAACACTACATTTTTATTGAATCCATTCTCTTTTTGGCCAAAAAGAGAAATATTGCCGACCAATACAGAATGGTTGAGCGAAATTTCAATATCATACGGAACGTACAAGCGAATATTCCCCGCAATCCCGTGAATAACAATAACAGTCTCGCCTTCGGGAATCATGGCTGTCGTTAAATCAATCTGCACATCTCCCAACCCATAGCGAATATTAATGTCATGCAGCTCATAAATGCTATCCATCACACGATAGTTGCCAATCGGCATATTTTTCAAAAACGGCTGGCAGCGTACAATTCGCCTGTTTTGCACGCTCTCTTTCGTTTCAACTTGAAGGATAGGCGGCTTCTGGCTGCTGGCAATAAGATCATATCCGATATAAATGAGAACGGCAACGAGGACAAGTTGAAAAGCAATTGACGAAAAAACGTTCGCAATAAGCGCCAAAATTCCAATAATGAGAAAAATGTTGCCTCTTACACGTTTTCCCTTCTTGCGAAAATGCTGGCCTAGCATCAAAATTACAACTGAAAAGATGAGGGCGACCGGTTCAAACCGATGCATAAGAATATCAATTAACATTCCGATTCCAAAAATAATCGCCAACGCGCCGATAAGCTGCGTTTTTGAAAACTGCCTTTTCAATGTAGCGCCCCCCTTTCCTTCGCCATGATGAAATAGAAGAAAAGGCATGGTGCCCCAATACCTTTTCTTCTCCTACCAATATATCATAAGCTGTTGCCAGAATATACATTATTGAGGCACGGATTCTTTCTCTTTCAGCTCCCTCTCAAGCCTAGCAATTTTTAAATCAAACGTATCCCGTTCGTACTCCTCCGTGATGCGCATCTCCAAATTGCGAATATGCTCTTCTACTTCCTCAAATCTTAAGAAAGGACTGCCTTCAGAAATTTTGTAAAGTGTATCGTTAATGCGGCGGTTTGCATGCGCCATATTTTCGCGCGCCATCAATTCCATCCGCTTAGCATGCATTTCTTTTAGCTTATTTTTCATCTCTGCCAATCTTTGCTGCAATTCGTCTACTTGCTCAAACGTATTTGCATGCATTTCCTCCAAGCGGGCCACTTGTCCTTCATAATACTCCGTTTCTTGCACAGCCCGCGCTTCTAAGTCATGCGCTCCTGCTTGGCGCGCCACCTCCGCCTGATGCTTGCGCTTTTTCATCATGTAGCGCGATTGCTCCAAATCTCGCAAAAAGCTGGCTTTTAACATTTTATGGCGTTCAATCAGTTTTTCAATTTTTTGTACTTCGCGTTCACCGTCGCGCAAATATTGATTTAATAACGCGATCGGATTTTTTCTTTCCTGCTCATCCAGCATGCTATGAACATCCGCCAGCACTACATCTCTCATTCGTTGAAATAATGATTTTTTCATATTTTCCATCCTCCCCATTAATATTGCTTCATTACTTTTTCCCATTCTTCATCAAAATTGCTGAATTGGCTATATTGTGGCTGCTTGCTGTTTTTTTTCCAGTCCCTATAGCCGTAATACAGCAGCGCGATTGCCAAAAGCCCGATGACCGCCGGAAAATTGCCAAATACAACCGCAAGTCCGGCCAACCCAACAATCCCCCACCCGAACTTGCCAAGAAGTGATTGCGCTTTTACAAAAGACTTAAAGCTCCAATATAGCAATAACACCCCTATCGCCAAGCCGAGCAAATGCCCAAGACTCGCAAGGGCGATGATGACAAGAACCCCGGCCGCTATAAATGTTAGAAACTTTTTCATTTTTTGTTTCCTCCCTTCGCTTTGATACTTCTATCCTAACTAAAAAAACGAGCTTTCATAACGAGCCTAAGATGGGTTTTGAACTAGGACTTAAGGCCTAACATTCTTCAGTCTGCACGCACAGACTGTTCCTAAAATTCTTGCATCTTGTTTAAAAGAGTTGTAACGTAAAAGGGAATATGCATAGCGGGGTGAAAATATGAGATTTTCTTCTGAAACGAAAACGCTATCGCTTGCGGTGCAAGGCTATCAATTTCCGCAAGCCGATGCAAAACCGGATTATATCCATCCTTACGATGCCAATTGGCTGAACATTTTATTTACATTACAGGAGGAAAACTCAACATTTGTGCAATTTGATCCATTTTTGACAACAGAAGAAGTGGGGAAATTAATAAGCTGGCTTCGCTCTTTGCCAAATCCGCCTTATACAAGAATTGCTTTTACTGAGCCGAGCTTTCAAATGGAACTTGTAGACTTCACAACATCTGTTTTTCGCATTCGCGTTCACCTGTCGCTGGAACTGCTTCCCCCGTGGGTGCAAACAGCCGATAGCCATTCTATTGATTTTTTGTTAACAACCGAACAAATTCAAGAGTGCATCAACTCTTTACATAAGCAGCTGCAGATGTATCCTGTTCGCTAATGCAAAAAAACCTCACGCATGTCGCGTGAGGTTTTTTTGCCCCAATTAAGATGCTTGTTGAATTTCATTTAAATACTTCTCGCCTTGCTTATCGTCATATTGCCCTTCCCACTTGGACATAACAACAACCGCCAAGGAATTCCCGATTACGTTTACAGCAGTACGCGCCATATCGAGAATACGGTCGATACCGGCAATGAACGCCAAGCCTTCTGCCGGTATTCCGACAGAACCGAGCGTTGCCAGCAATACAACGAAAGATACACCAGGTACGCCCGCAATTCCTTTTGACGTTACCATGAGTACAAGCAACAATGTAATTTGTTGGGAAATTGGCATATCAATGCCGTACATTTGCGCTAAGAAAATAGCAGCAATCGCTTGATACAATGTAGAACCATCTAGGTTAAAGGAATAGCCAGTCGGGATTACAAAAGACGTAATCGCTTTTGGACAACCGAACTTTTCCATTTTCTCCATAATTTTTGGTAGAACCGTCTCTGAGCTTGCTGTAGAATATGCCAGAATAAGTTCATCTTTTAAGATTTTCATAAATTGGAAAATGTTAACCCCAACCATTTTTGCAACGATGCCGAGTATCACGACAACAAAGAAAATCATAGACCCGTATACGACTACTACTAATTTTCCTAACGGGATAAGAGATCCTACACCAAACTTAGAAACCGTTACGCCAATTAATGCAAATACGCCAAACGGAGCAAACTTCATCACTTGGTTTGTTACATAAAACATCGCATCGGATACGCCTTGGAAGAAACGAAGAACCGGCTTTCCTTTTTCTCCAATGGCCGCAACGCCGATACCGAATAAAACCGAGAAGAAAATAATCGCGAGCATATCGCCTCTTGCCAATGCATCAATAATGTTTGTCGGGACAATGTTTACAAACGTATCTGCAAAGGAATGGCTTTGTACTTGTTCAGTTGTATCAACATACTTGGAAATGTCTGTCTTCTGCAGGTCCTTCATATCCACGCCGGATCCTGGCTGAAATATGTTTCCAATCAACAAACCAATTACAATCGCAACTGTTGTAATAATTTCAAAATACAAAATCGTTTTGCCGCCAAGTTTGCCAAGCTTCTTAATGTCGCCTACACCGGCAACGCCAACGATAATGCTTGCCACAACGATCGGAACAACGATCATCTTAATTAAACGGATGAAAATATCGCCAATTGGCTGCAAATAAGTAATCACTGCCGGGTTGCCGTAAAACGCGGCACCTACAGCAATACCTACAACGAGACCAATTAAAATCTGCCAAGCTAGTCCTACTTTTCTCATAAGATTGTAACCTCCTTCTTAGATGGGCTGTAGTCTATTATTTTCCCATAATAATATCAAATTGTCTACTATCATAGAATATTATTAGACTATTCTATATTTTTGTCCCACAAAAAAACTATAAATGAATTTTTACAATTTGACAATATTTTAAACGTTTTGTAAATAAAAAAATATATATTGACAAACCCAAAAATCCGCTGACTCACCCAAGTGCAGAAGCTACGTTTTTTCCAAAAAAGAGGGGCAAGCATAAGCTTACTCTCCCTTGGAATTTTTTGTGGCGTTCCCGTTGCCATACGCCCGATTTCCGATTTTAATGTTGTTGCTGCTGCCGTTGATGTTATTTACGAGCACGGGCCTTTCGATAATAAAGCCGATTAGCAGTCTTAACAGAAATGTAAATTCATGCTTTTGCATAATAATCCCTTCTATCTCTAGAATATTTTAATGGGAAAATGACACAAATTTCGTCTCACATACTATATTCAAACAGCCGCAAAACAAATCCTGCTTATACTAAACGAATCAAAACTGTTTATTCATCCAGCATATACATCGCTGCAATCACAAACAACACGTCCCCTCCCCGCTAAAAAAGAAGCGCCCTATTTTGCTTTTCAATCTATATAAATACAAGTAAAAAAAAGAACATAAAACCTTTCTTTTGAAAGGGGAGAGAGTATCCGGCAATGCATAGAAGCGGTCAAAACCTATTCCTGCCCCATGCGATGGAAAACCAGAGAGGAAGCAAGTACATGGTGCTGTTTGTTCTACTTAGCCGCGATGTATATGTCCAAATCATAAATTGGATATATATAATTTTACATAAATTTTCTAAAAAATATTAATTGGCAGTTTCTGCATCTTTTTTCATGCATGCCTTTTATCCTATAATAAATTTATATACAAATAAGATACTGATATAATATTAAGAGTTCTTTACATTTTGTCAAAATAATAGATTCCCCTGCCCCTTTTATGGTATACAAAGTAAGGTAAGGAAAGGAGCAAGGCGTTCATGAATAAAAAACATACAATTTTCAGTTTATTAACGGCAGGGAGCCTGATGGTTTCACCTGTGTTTGCTTATGCGGAAACAAATCAAGATAAACTTAATAGCATCCAATCTCAGCTGCAAGGAAAACAGCAGGAATTGCAGGACAAGCAGCAGCAAAAAACGTCGCTTGAACAGGAAATTCAATCTTTGCAGCATAAACTCGACGAATTGAATGCGGCCATTAGCAAAAATGAACAAGATTTAAATGCTGTAAAGGAAGAAATTCGCCAAACAGAGGAAGAAATTGAAAAGAAAAAACAACATATTGCCTATTTACAAGAGCAAATTGAAAAACGCGAAGAAATCATTAAGCAGCGTCTGCAGGCCATTCAGGAGCAGCCGCGCACAAACTTAATTACAGATGTTGTGATCAACGCGAAGAATATTGCGGATTTACTGCAAAACTTATATTCCGTAAATCTTATCCTAAATTCCGATAATGATATTTTAGAAGAACAAGTGCGGGACCAAAAAACGGTGGAAGCCGAAAAACAAGCAGTAGAATCTAAAGAAAGCGATTTAAAGAAATATGAAGATACATTGCAGAAAAAACAAGAAGAACTGGCAGCAAATGAGGAACAGCAAAAAAGCGTTTTAAACGAACTGCACGCGAAGCTATCGCAAACAGAGAGCGAAATTGAAAGCGCCGAAGAAGCGCAGGCGATTTTGCAAGCTCAAAGACAAGCGGTGCAGCAGGCGATAGAAGCGGAAAAACGCGCGGCGGCCGAAGCGGCTTCCCGTCAAGCAGCAAAACGCGCTTCCAACCCTTCTCCTTTAACTAATGCGGTAAACAGCGCGCCACCAGCAATCAATGCAGGCGGGTTTATTAAACCGGCAGCCGGCTATTATTCTTCCGGATTTGGCCATAGAGAGGGCGGCATGCATTACGGCCTTGATATTGCAGCCGGCGGAACAGTACCAATTGTAGCAGCAGCCGACGGTGTGGTCATTCGTTCTGATTTCTCTTCCAGCTATGGGAACGTTATCTATATTTCCCATCGCATAAACGGAAAAACGTATACAACTGTATACGCGCACCTAAGCAGCCGTTCGGTATCAAACGGACAAACAGTCAAGCAAGGACAGCAAATCGGCTTTATGGGCAATACTGGCCAATCCCACGGACAGCACTTGCACTTTGAACTTCATGTAGGCGAGTGGACAAGCTCCAAAAGCAATGCTGTAGATCCTAAGCCATACTTAAAATAAAAACTCTGCCCAAGCGGCAGAGTTTTTATTTATAGGCTCTGTTAAAGAACAATGTTGATTTTGATATAACGTACGTCTGTGCATTACAGCTATGCAGAACCAACAGCAACCTGCACTTATCTTCTCCCTCTGGTTTTCCTTTGGGCGGGGCCTAAACTAGGCCCTGACCGTTACTGCACACGGCTGGGAGCACTCTCCCCTCTAAAAAAGGGTTTATTTATCAACATTAATGTTTCACACAGCCTATTTATAAAATTCCAATAACGTTTAAAAAGACAATGATGACCGTTACCGGAACAACATAGCGAATTAAAAAGAACCATACAGTAAACCACTGTTTTCCGTATTTTGTGCCAATCCCCAATTCGTGCTGAAGCTTTTCTTTTGGAATTTTTGCAGGAACAAACAATGAAATTGCCAAGACGCCAAGCGGCAGCAAAATATTGCTTACTAAGTAGTCCGCTATATCAAATACCGTTTTGCCAAAAAGCTTCACTTCGCTCATCGCCCCGAACGATAACGCTGATGGAATTCCGACAATAAAGATAATGAGGCCAATATATAACGAAAGCTTCGGCCTTTGTTTCCCCTCTTTAGCAACCGACGCAACAACGATTTCCAGCATTGAAATGGAAGAGGTAATGGTAGCAAAAAAGAATAATATTAAAAAGATAACAAAGAACAAATGCCCGAGCGGAATTTGATTAAATACAGCCGGCAATACGATAAACAACAGCCCTGGCCCTTCCGTCGGGCTCATGCCAAGCGCAAACACCGCTGGGAAAATGGCCAGCCCCGCCAGCACTGTAACTAAAATCGTTAAGCTTACAATCGATGTTGCCGATTTCGTCAAGCTTTCATTCTCTTTCAAATACGAGCTGTACGTAACCATTACAGAAGCTCCCACCGTCAGTGAGAAAAACGATTGCCCCATTGCGTATAAAATTGATTTTGCCGTCAACTTTGAAAAATCAGGCTTTAGGAAAAATTCAACTCCTTTCCACGCGCCGTCAAGCGTTAAAGAGCGCACGATCAGCACAAGAAACAAAATAAACAAGGCCGGCATCATATATTTGCTTGCTTTTTCAATGCCGCGCTGAATCCCCAGGCTTACAATAAAAATGGTACATAGCATGAACACAAATTGTGCTCCGACCGCCCCGTACGGATTGGAAATCGTTTCGCCAAATAACATATCGAACTTGCCGTTTTCCGCCCATAGTTTTCCGGTAAGAGCATAATAAAGATAAAGAAGAATCCATCCTCCAACTACGCTGTAAAATGAAAGAACGATAAAGCTTGTGACAACTCCCATTCTGCCAATCCACGGATACAGTTTGCTGCCGGGAACTAATACTTTATATGCTGATACGGCTTCTGCTTGCGTGCTGCGCCCAATAATAAACTCCGCCAGCAAAAGCGGCATTCCAATTAACAATGTTAATAGTAAAAATACGAGAAAAAATGCCCCTCCGCCGGCTGTTCCGGCTACATAAGGAAACTTCCAAATCGCGCCAAGCCCAATGGCCGCTCCGGCTGCCGCCAGTATGAAACCGAGTTTTGATGTCCATTGCTGTGCTTTGTTCATGATACCCTCTCCTTTTATGTCTGTTATTCAATAGATTGGCAAGGCTAGATATAACCGAAAAACGGAGCCGGCTCGGCAAGCTCCAACATTTCTCTCCTAAAATAAAAAAGCCCCCTGCATATTATATGCAGAGGACGATATATACAACATACCGCGGTGCCACCTCAATTGGATTAGAAAATCCCGCTCTTTTCAGATACAGGAAGCTTTCCGATACCTTATCCTTGTAACGGCGGAACCCGGGCTGCCTACTCTAACTTTCAGCATGCCTCTCGCAAGCCCATTCCATATATTCTATCGTACCGGGCTCCCACCTTCCCCCGGCTCTCTGAACGCCTCAAATATATGTACTCTTCTTGCTCAACGATTTCATTTCTTAGATTACTTGTGATTATAAAATAGATAACAGGGTTTGTAAAGAAAAAATTAGTTTATATCACCTAAATATGTAACGGTTTTATGATGCTGGAGATAATGTGTTTTTAACACTCTACGCATCGCCTGAGGATATAGCCGATATTCTTCAATTTGCTTAAGCGGCAGCCATTCCACGCCGATTTGCCCGTTATCCTGCTGCGTTGCTTTTGTTATATCGGGCTCCGTCAGCAGCTCGCACGCGAACATATACTCAATTTGATGCACTCCGCCGTCAAATGCAGCATGCTCATGATTTTTCCCGATATATTCGCGGACAAATACGAGGTCGCCAGGCTCTATCTTTACTCCCGCTTCTTCCATGCATTCCCGTTTTAGCGTTTCATGAAACGTTTCCCCATGCTCCTGACCGCCGCCGATCATTAAGTAATAAACACCCTCTTTATCTACCTTTTTAATGGCAAGAAGATGGCCATCGCGAACAATCAATGCCTTTGTCGAATTCCGAATTTGCATCCCAATTCCCCCTTATCCCAAAATAGCATAGATTTCCATATTACTACAAAAAAGAAAAGAACACCATTGCTTCATGGTATTCTTTAAGGGAGGCGGTTTAGAAAATCCGCCCTTTTTTCAGGGGATATCCGGTACTCATCCTTTAAAACCTCTTGCAACAGCTGGTGCCGCTCGGCCTTTGGATAATCCGACTGCTTCAAACGAACCCGGCATTCGTTTAAGAAGTCGAGATATTCTTCATACGACTCATCATATTGCAGAGCAAGGTCGTTTCTAATTTTTTTGGCAAGCTTCGGGCTTGCTCCCCCGGTAGAAACAGCAATCATCAGCTTGCCACGCTTCAACGCCGCCGGGATATGCGTATTCCCAATATTCGGATTGCTGATAACATTGACAAGCTGGTTTCGGTCGGCTTCCCGCCAAATTTTTTCGTTTACCTCATGATTGTCCGTTGCGGCAATCACGAGAAATGCATCCTGCAAATCTTCTGTTTTGTACTCCCGCTTTAGCCAAGTAACTTTTCCGTCACGGGCAAGCTCCTGCACTTTTTCATCCGCCTGTGGGCTGATTACGATTACATCCGCCCCTTCTTCGACAAGCGGCCCGATTTTAAAATAGGCAATTTTCCCGGCGCCAATTACAACTACTTTTTTATTTGCAATGTGTACTGAAATGGGATACATACCCGTCGCTCCTTATCGCTTCATCTGCTCTTTGGGCCAAAACCCTCTGCAAGTTCGAATGATATCCTAAATAAGGGCATAAAATCAACTCTTTTCGGTCTAATTTCCGAATTGTTTTTTCCATTCCCCTCATTAATATCCCCGTAAACAGCAAATAAGGGACAACGAATATTTGCTTATATCCATAGGAAAGAGCACGATGCAATCCTTCCTCAAACGTCGGATGGGCCGCAGCTAAAAAGCTGACTTCTACCGTTTGAAATGGATAGGATTCTTGCAGTAAATCCGCGATTTGCTGCATATCCCGTTTAACATCGGGATCGCTGCTGCCCCGCCCGACAAGCAGCACCATTGCATTGTCTCCAATCCGCTTCTCCTCAATTCGCTCTAGCAAAATCGGAATAATGCTTTCATGAACGCCAAATGGCTCTCCGTACGTAACGTGAATGTGCGGATATTGCTTCTGCAATTTCCCTAGTTCAGCCGGAATATCTTGTTTGGCATGCGCCGCCGCCAGCAGCAATACAGGCACAACAGCAATACGCGACGCCCCTTTTTCGATACAGGCGCGAAACCCTTGCGCAATGGACGGTGCGGCCAGTTCCAAAAAGCATACCTCTTGTATCGGCGCATCAACCTGCTTCATGCATTCATTCACAAAAAAGCGTGCTTGCTCGCACGCTTCTTTCATTCGGCTGCCGTGGCAAACATATAAAACCGCCTGCATGCTACAATGCCTCGCTCGTATAATGCGCTTTAGCTGCGCTTTGTTCAAACCAGCGGATTTTTTCACGGAAGCGGACGACCTCGCCGATAACAATCATGCTCGGGTTTTGCACCTTCTCTTTTTGCATAGCGGTAACGATTGTGCCAAGCGTTCCCGTTACCGTCCGCTGCGTTTTCATTGTGCCCCACTCCACAAGCGCTACCGGCGTCTGCTCGCTCTTTCCATGCTTTAATAACTGTTGGCAAATATAAGGCAAATTGCCCACTCCCATATAAATGGCCAACGTATCGATGTTCGCAAGGCTTTCCCATTTTGTGTTCTCTTCCTGCCCTTCGCGGCGATGCCCTGTCACAATTGCAAAGCTCGCGCTGGCCTCACGGTGTGTCACCGGAATGCCAGCATACGCAGGTGCAGCAATGCCGGCCGTAATGCCGGGAACAATTTCAAATTCCAAACCGTGCTTTGCCAAGCTTTCCGCTTCCTCCGCGCCTCTTCCAAACACAAACGGATCGCCGCCCTTAAGCCGGGTTACAATTTTCCCTTTTTTGGCATGCTTCACTAAAAAAGCGTTAATCGTTTCCTGCTGCATCGTATGATAATTTGGAAGCTTGCCGCAGTAAATCAGCTCGGCATCCGGTTTTGCATATGTTAACAGTTCTTGGTTAACAAGGCGGTCATATAAAATAACATCCGCCTCTTTAATGCACCGCACCCCTTTTACCGTAATTAAATCCGGGTCGCCCGGTCCCGCCCCAACAATATATACCTTTCCCACTCCATTCCCTCCGCTTCTATGGCAAAATTGTTTCTTTTTCGTAAATTACAAAGCCGGCGCTGCCGCGAATCTTTTTCTTTTCATACAATGTTATCTCTTTTAAGTCGGGCAAACGCAAAAAGTATTTTTTCAGTTCAATTTCTGCCGCGCGAAATGCTTTTTCTTCATTTTCGGCAACAACGACAACAGAAATTGCATCTGTTGCCGTAACCGCTTCAAAACGATATAGCTCCATATGGCCTCCTAGGAAACTACGACTTCTTCTATAATATCGTCAAGCGTTTTTTGCAAGCTTTCGATGCCGACGCGGCCAACGAACGCGAAAAACGATTCGCCTGGCAGCTTCTCTTCTTTAAAGAATGTTAAAAATGCCAATAATACCTCTGGCAAGTCTTTGCCGTCGATTTTCCCTTTTAACTTCTCGTTATATTTGCCGCCATTTAAAAGCGTTCCGCCGACATAAATTTCAAATGCCTCAATCATTTGCTTATCTTTCGTTTTCATTTTAATGCCCTGCAAGCCGATATCGGCAATTTGCCGCTGGCCGCATGAATTCGGGCAGCCGACCATATGAATGCGGACCGGCACGTCAAGCGCTACATTGGCATCCAAATATTCCGCGATAGAACGGAGGCGTTCCTTCGTTTCTACTAATGCGAGATTGCAATATTCAATGCCCGTACAGGAAACCGCATGACCAATAAACGACTCCGGTTTTGCCGTAATTCTTTTGAATAGCGGCTCTTCGAGAAGGCTTTCTACCTTTTCAGCCGGTACATTTGGAATAATCAAATTTTGCGAGTTGCACGTGCGGACGTCGCCGTTTCCGTACTGTCTTGCGATTCTGGCAATCTCAAATACTTCATCCGCGCTCAATCTGCCGACAGGCACGTTAAAGCCGGCATAATATAAGCCGTCCTGCTTTTGCTCATGCACGCCGTAGAAATAGCCGGCATTCCAGCCCTGCACCTCGTCCTTTCCTTTAGAAGGAAGCTCTCCCGTATATTCGAATAGCTTTTCTTTAAACTTTTCTACGCCCCAGTCCGCCACTAAAAACTTTAAGCGGGCAAGATGGCGTTTTTCCCGGTAGCCATAGTCGCGAAAAATCGTCGTAATCGCAATCGCAACTTCTTTCACCTGCTCAGGCCGTACAAATACATCCAATGTTTGCGCCAAAAACGGGCGAGATGATAAACCGCCTCCGACCTTTACATGGAAGCCAGCCACTTTTTCTCCGTCCAGCTCCTTTGTTGCCGGCGTAAACGACACGCAGTTAATTTCCGCGTTCGCAGCGTTATATGTGTTGGCGCTAATTGACATTTTATATTTGCGCGGCAGATTGGAAAATTCCTCGTTATGCTGAAAAAATTCGTATACTTCCTTTACAATCGCAGTCGTATCGAATAATTCGTGGCGGTCGATGCCGGCCAATGGATTTCCGACAATATTTCTCGTAATATCTCCGCACGCGCCGGCAGACGATAAACCGACTCTTTCTAACCGCTTGAAAATATCAGGAATTTGCTCAATGCGCAGCCAGTGAAACTGAATCGCCTGGCGTGTTGTAATATCAACTACATCGCGGCCGTAATCACGGCCGATAGCAGCTAATGTTTCCACCTGCTCGTTCGTTAAAATGCCGGATGGGACGTTCACGCGCATCATAAAGTAGCCGTCTTCCTTCGGGCGCTGCAAATACAAGCCTGCCCATTTAAACAAGTCCCACTGCTCTTGCGGAATAGAGTCGAATCCATTTTCCGCATAATGCGGTATATCTTTAAAAACTTCAAGACCATCCTTTTCCAGCTTCTTTTTTTCTGTTGCATTCAAATTCGGGTTATCCGCCCACACTTTTTGATAGCTCATCGTTTTTCCCCCTTAAATTAATGCCCGTTTTTGTAAATATTGAATAATTTGCTCGGCGCACTCTTCTACAGAATATAGATGTGTGTGAATCGTTACTTCAGGCTGCTTTGGCTCTTCATACGGGGAATCGATTCCGGTAAACTGCTTGATTTGCCCGCTGCGCGCTTTTTCATACAAACCTTTTGGATCGCGTTTTTCGCATTCCTCAATTGGGCAATGCACAAACACTTCGATAAACTCATCTTGTGCAAGCAGCTCGCGCACCTGCTTGCGGTCTTCGCGAAACGGGGAGATAAACGCGGTTAGTACAATGATGCCGCCGTCTACAAACAGCTTTGCCACTTCCCCGATGCGCCGGATATTTTCGGTTCGGTCATGCTCGGAAAATCCTAAATCTTTATTTAAGCCGTGGCGGATATTATCGCCATCGAGCACATAGCTGCGGATATTTTGTTCAAACAGCTTTCGCGCTAGCGCATTGGCGACCGTTGACTTGCCGGATGCCGATAGCCCTGTAAACCATAGTACGAAGCTTGAATGGCCGTTTTGGCTGCGGCGCTCCTCCTTTGAAACAGACGCCGCATGCCAAGTAATATTTGTTTCCATTTGTTCTCCTCCTTACGTTGTCACCGTTTCTTTTTTCAAGCCGCGAATCAATACTTCCACCACTTCTTTGCGGCTGAACGTGCTTGGCGGCAATTCTCCTTTGCGCAGCAATTCCCGCACCTTCGTTCCTGATAAAATCACACGGTCTTTTTCTTCATGTGGGCACGTTTTAGCAGAAGCCATTCCTTCGCACTTTGTGCAATAAAAGCTATGTTCAAAAAACAGCGGCGTAATGCCTAGCTCTTCCGGCGTGAAATTAGAGAAAATTTCCTGCGCTTCGTATGTGCCGTAATAATTGCCGACGCCAGCATGGTCGCGCCCGACGATAAAATGGGTACACCCGAAGTTTTTGCGCACAAGTGCGTGGAAAATCGCTTCGCGCGGGCCTGCATAGCGCATCGCCGCCGGAAATACCGCAAGAAAGACGCGGGACTTTGGATAATATTTTTCTAGCAGGACTTCATAGCTTTCCATTCGCACATCGGCCGGAATATCATCCGATTTCGTTTCGCCAACAAGCGGATTTAAAAATAAGCCGTCAACCGTCTCAAGCGCTGTTTTTTGAATATATTCATGCGCGCGATGTACCGGATTGCGCGTTTGAAACCCAACAACCGTTTTCCAGCCAAGCTCTGCAAACTTTTGTCTTGTATCGGCTGGATCTAAATGATAAGAAGCAAAATTTGCTTTTGGCACGCGTTTTATAAGCGTAATCGCTCCACCGACATATACATCCGGGCGTTCTAGTACCTTTTTCACGCCTGGATGTGCTGTCTCTGTTGTTTTATATACAAATTGCGCTTCTTTTTGCTTATCAGGGATGTATATATCCTCAACACGCACTACACCGTAAGTGATGCCGTCTTTTATTAAGCGGACTTCCTCCCCGATTTGCAGTTCGTTTGCTTTTTCTTGCGTTACCGGCAATGTAATCGGGATACTCCACACCGTTCCATCGGCAAGCCGCATGTTTTCGACGACAGCCTCATAATCCTTTTTTGTTAAAAATCCTTGCAGCGGGCTGTATGCTCCTGTTGCAATCAACTCAAGGTCACTAAGGGCTGTAGCGTCCAGTTCAATTTCCTTGTTGATGTGTGAAACTCCATATGTTTTATCTACCCGATTTATTAACGTTCCTCCATGTGCAGCAATATGACTCATCTTGCAATTCCTCCTGTTTCATTTTTTTTCGCGCCTTTTAATAAACTTGCGACCCCGATTGTCGCTATGCTTCCTGCCGCCACGATAAATACAGAATAAACATCGCTTTCTAGCAGCAGCTTAACAAACGAATACGAAAGCAATAGCGATAAAAAGGGAGCGACAAACCATACTTTTAACATCTGGGTGACAACTTGCTTTTGAAATACTTTTGCTCCTTGCTGCGCTGAGCCAATTCCAATAATAGCCGAAGTCGTAATTTGTGCAATCGGCAATGGAATTCCAAACAAAGCTGCTGTAATGACAAGAAGCGAGCTGGTCGCTGATATAGATATGCCCTCCATTAAGGAAACGGACGTAATTTTCTTGCCGTTCGTTTCCAGCACCTTGTTTCCTAATAAAATGGCTCCGAGCGCCACGAAAATCCCGCCCAACAGCGTAGCGGCATTCATGGAAAGTAAATGGGCGCCCACTAATGGCCCGACTGCGTTCGCTACATTTTTCATGCCGGCAGAATAGGCTTCAAAAAAGCCCGTTAAGATGACGAGAAATGTAAACAACGGGCGCCATTTTCTATTTTCCAAACCGGGATACTTGGAATTAAGGCGGTGAATCAGCTTTCCGACAGCATACGTAATGCTAAACGCCACAACCGGAGTTATAATCCAAAACACCATGACAAACAACAGCTTTCCAACAAATAACACATGGTACGCAATTCCGACGCCGGCAACCGCCCCGACTGTAATTTCGCTTGTAGACAGCGGAATGCCAAGAATATTCGCTACAAACAATGAAAGCGTAGCTGCAAGCAAGGTCAGCACCACAACCTCTATCGTAAAAATTTGGTCAGGAATAATGCCCGAGCTAATCGTTTTTACAACCCTTTGTCCTCCAAACACAGATCCTAAAATAATAGCTGTACCGCAAATGAGCAAGGCGATGGATTTTTTCTTTAAGGCTCCTGAAGCATAAGCCCCCCCCATCGAAGCTGCCGCACCGCTTGCGCCGATATTTATTGCAAAAAACAACGCGATGCAAAAAGCAATGATCAGCATAATGTTCTGTCTCCCTTACTGATGGAGGCCGCACTCCGTTTTTAATGTACCCGCCCATCTGCCAGAACGGGAGTCCCCTCCCTCTTGAACAGGAAGTGTACAAACCTCGCAGCCGATGCTCGGATAGCCTTGATCGTGAAGAATGTTATATGGCAATTCGTGTTTATAGACGTAGCGCCAAATTTCTTTCCATGTCCAATGAATGAGCGGGCAAATTTTAATAGATAAGAAACGATGGTCTTGATTCACAAACTGCGTATTCTGACGTGTCGGCGATTGCTCCCTCCTTAATCCGGAAATCCAAGCCTTGCCCGTTTGCAGCACTTCTTCTAGCGGCTGAATCTTTCTTATATTGCAGCAGACGTTCGGCTCCCTTTTCCATAAAGAGGCGCCATATTGCTCCTCCTGCTCCTTGAGGGTGAGATTCGGCTTTTGCATAATAATGCGCAGCTGCGGAAAACGCTGTTTAATTTTTTCGATTGTTTCATATGTTTGCGCAAAATGCAGCCCGGTATCCAAAAATACAATCTTTGCATCGGGCTTAACTTGCTGGATCAAATGAATGAGGACTATTCCTTCAATTCCAAAGCTGCAAGCATACACAACCTCTTCCCCGTAATGATTGTAAGCCCATTTTAAGACGGACAGCGCTCCTTTCGTTTCATCTTCTTCTGAAAACGAAAGAGAGTGCATATCCCATGTTTCATACGTGAGCATGTTTCTTCCTCCTTTTGCAATACAAAAAGGCGGTCTTAACCTATATAGGTTAAAACCGCCTCTAGTTTTTCTAGTCAGCGCGTTTACTTTAGTCTCACTTTTTCGTTGCGTTCTAGCTGGATAATTTTCCCGTCTTGTACAACGAGCGTGATAGAGCCGTACTTCATATCCTTAAGCATCATTTTAATCTTATTGATTACATCTTGAAACTGCTCTTCTCCCCCCACAACAGTCCCTCCTTCTCTATTGAAATGCTTTTTGCGAGAAAGGCGCAGCCTTTTCCTGCCCCAAAAAAACCTTTCCATTTCGAAAAGACTGTTGCGGTAACGATCTTACCTTATCTTTCAAAATGGGTCCCATTTTGCTGGAGTTAGCACCTTGCTTTTATAAGCAGGTTGCCGGGCTTCTTTGGGCCAGTTCCCTCCACCGCTCTGGATAAGTAATTTATTTGTATTTTATCATAATTATGAGTTTTTTCAATCCTACTTTTCCGATAAACTTTAATTATTTTTCATTTTAGTCATTTCCGAATTATAAAAAAATTCCTCAATTTCTTCTAGAGGCAGCACCTTAACTCCCTTTTTCTTCATCAGCGCCAACGCCTCCTGTTTTTCTTTTTGTACCTTCCCGCCTGAAGCATCTTCAATTACCGTCACCCGGTACCCTTTTCTTCTAGCCTCCAGTGCAGTGCTGCGTATGCACGTCTCTAAAAACGCACCGGCCAATATAATATTTTTAATTTTGTACTCCTGTAAATATACGGCCAAGCGATCATTTGTAAAAGCGCTGTTGCGGCATTTAGAAAAAGCAACATCATTAACGAGCTTCAGGCGCTCATCTAATAGTGTCCCTTCTGTCCCTTCAATGGCCGCCCCTTTTTTGCTCCATTTTCCAACCCAGCTCCGTTCAGGGTATTCTGTTGTAATATAAACCACTTCCATGCCTTTTAAGTGTGCTTTCGCAATCGCCCTATTAATATTGCACAGCAGCACAGGAATTGATACCGTTTCAACCGGAAATGCGGCATTTTCTCCAGTAAAGTCCTGTTGAATATTCATTACAATCAACGCAGAAGTGCCCATGCTTGCTCCCTTCTTCTCTCGTAAAAGCTTTGCTGCTTTCATTATATTCAGCAGAGAACAATTATCGCTTTGTTGCATAGAAAAAAACAGAAGCTGGGCGGGTTTCGATGAAATAGAAAAAGGTGTGCCTAAAGAGCAGCATTATGCGCTGCCTTTTGGCACACCTTCTCTCATCTTTTATTGCGAAAAGCTTATTCTACATACGCCCATTTATAGCTGTAATCTCCGCCAAAGATATGCTTATACACATTTTCACATACGGCTTTAGCACTGTAGAGAAGTCTTGTTGGTAAATCGGGGGAATCGCCGCTTCATCCAATAAAATTTTTTCATACGAGTTCACTTGTTCGCATGCGGTCTTTTCTAATCAAATCTTCGTAAGATTCTCTTTCTACAACCAATTGAGCCTGGCCATCTTTAACAAACACAACAGCAGGTCTTGGAATGCGGTTATAGTTGTTTGCCATAGAATATCCATATGCGCCTGTGCAGGATACAGCCAGTAAATCCCATGAAGCAACCGGCGGCAGCTTAATATCCCAGATGAGCATATCGCCGCTTTCACAGCACTTTCCGGCAATCGATACCGTTTCCTCCGGCTCTTCATTGGCACGATTTGCTAAAATCGCCTCGTACTCGGCATTATAAAGGGCTGGCCGGAGATTGTCCGTCATTCCCCCGTCAACCGCGACATATTTGCGGATGCCTGGCACTTCCTTAATGGATCCAATTGTATACAGTGTTGTCCCCGCATCGCCGACAATGCTGCGGCCCGGTTCAATCCAAATTTCCGGAAGCGGATAATTTCGCTTTGCGAATTCCTCGCGTACAGCTTCCGTCATTTCTTTAACATACTGCACGACAGGAAGCGGTGTATCTCCTTCCGTATAGCGGATGCCAAAGCCGCCGCCCAAATTTAAAATCTTCATAGAACGCCCCGTTTCAGAACGGGCTATATCTAAAAAGGCCGCTAAAATTTCAATCGCACGGATAAAACCGTCCGTTTCAAAAATTTGCGATCCGATATGGGAATGAATGCCAAGCACATGGTAATTCGGTTTCATTACAGCAATTTTCATAGCCTGCATAGCTTGGCCGCTGGAAATGCCAAAACCGAATTTGGAATCGTCTTGGCCGGTTGTAATATATTCATGCGTATGTGCTTCGACTCCCGGTGTAACACGAAGCAAAATGTTTACAACTTTTCCGCGCTCCTTCGCCAAATCATGGAGCACTTCCAGTTCAAAAAAGTTATCCACAACGAAACAGCCGATATCAGCTTCAAGTGCCATAATAAGCTCGGCTTCTGTTTTATTATTGCCATGAAAATGGATACGTTCCGCTGGGAAGCCGGCTTGCAATGCCGTATACAGTTCGCCTCCCGACACGACGTCTAAAGACATGTTTTCTTCCTCAACAATACGGCACATTTCGATGCACAAAAACGCCTTGCTCGCATAGGCTACTTGGTAAGAAAAGCCGCTTTCGGCAAATGCGCGGTTAAACGCGCGGCACTTTTCCCGCAATAACGCCTCATCATACACGTAAAGCGGTGTTCCATATGTTTTAGCAAGCTCCGTCGTATCACACCCGCCAATTTCCAAATGTCCTCGTTCATTTATGCGGCTCGTGCCGTGCATATACATCACAATTCCTCCTTTATATAAAAAGCGAAACCGGCTCGTTTAGCTCTGGAAGGCAGAGGTTCTCCGCACGAAAAGGCGCTTTTTGCCTTTATGGGCGGAGGTTCTCTGACAGCAGGAGCTAGCCGGTGCAGCTAGATTCCACCTATAAAAAGCGAAACCGGCTCGTTCAGCTCTGGAAACTGCCTTTATATCCGTATTCTGCTAAAAAAGCCTATCTTTCATTTCTAACATCAGCAGTTATTTGGAGCACCGCGCTCGCTGCCAATTTATACTTTCCTAAAGTATAGGCTCTGTTAAAGACCAATGTTGATTTTGATATAACGTATGTCTGTGCATTACGGCTATGCAGAAATTGCAACCTGCACTTCTGTTCTCCCTCTGGTTTTCCTTTGGACGAGGCAAAATTGGGCCCTAACCGTTACTGCGCATGGCTGGGAGCACTCTCCCCCTAAAAAGAAGAGGCTATCAACACTAACGTTTAACACAGCCAAAGTATAAATAAAAAACGCGCTGAACAATGTCCATACGCGTTTCTATCGGAAAATAGAAGGGCGCAAGTATCCCTTTTTCCTAAGAAACCGCATCAACATCTCCCATAGCCCTTCACAAGACCCTTCTTGTGACAGTCTTGCACTTATTCAATGCAAGCCCAGCGAAACGCCGTGTGGCGGCTAATTCGCTTCGGCGACAACTCCTTTCGTACCGCGGTCCTCAACCCCCACTCGGTCTCATGCAGCCTAATCTTAATTGTCGCAACCTCTATTCCTGAGATTAGATGAGGTTATTATATTCATTTTCTAAACGTTTCATGTTGTTTTTAACAATAACAGAGAAAAAGCATGCTTGTCAAACGTTTTTTGCACACCCCCTTCACGATAGCGTTTACATCGGTTTTCGGCAATTCAGCTCCGTGCTATCGGGAAGGCGCTGTACACTTACATGCTGCACAGTCCACTCCCCCTCCTCATTGTTAAACGTAATTGTAACGCGGTCGAACGGCGGCCCGGGCGGCTCATCCATTCTTCCTTCATATTTAATCACTTCAATTTTTGCCTCAAACATATACGTTCCGCTGTACATCTTTTTCATATGAACGATTTTGGGACAATCATATTTTTTCAAGGTTCCATAATGCTTTTCTATCGCCCGGTTAATTTGCGGAAACAGCACGGAATATAGAGCATCCTCCAACATTTCAGGGGACTGCTGCGCCTGCAAATGTAACGGATCCCAAAAAAGTCCTGTCATTATGATAAGCACGCATATAAACTTTTTCATTTTCCCCCTCCAAATTCATTTCCATTTGCATTCATGATAGTTTGCCCGCGATAAACATTTTCAAACATCGCAATCTATAAAAATATACATAATGCGGAAAAAGAGATGATTCTTTGTCCATTCTCTACTATACTAAGTAAAGGAGATTTGAGAATATGCCCTTTCCCTTTATACATATACATGAAAAAGGACACTATTGGAGGGGCATACAAGCTTTGGGAGAGGAGATTTTTTGTTAATGAGCAAGTTATACCCAAAAATTAAATTCGCGCTGTTAGCAGTGCTTCTCTTATGGATTAAAACATATATCGTATATAAGCTCGCCTTTGATATTAAAATTGAAGATATGATGGATGAATGGATTTTATTTATGAACCCGCTTAGTTCCTTGCTGTGCTTTGTCGGGCTTGCTTTATTTGCCAATAAGCACCGCAACCGTTATATTTTAGGAATTAGCTTTTTATTATCGCTCTTGCTGTTTAGCAATGCTGTATTTTATGGATTTTTTGACGACTTTGTCACACTCCCTGTACTGTTTCAAACAAACAATATGGCCGACTTAGGAACGAGCATTCGGGAATTAATGACGTATAAAACGTTTTTAGCCTTTCTTGACGTAATTATATTGTGGGGACTGCTGCGCAAGTATCCGCATAAATTTCCGGCCACCCCGCTATCGCGTTCTGAGAAATCTGCTTTTTATCTCGGGGTAGCCGGCGCATTCATTCTAAATGTCACGATAGCTGAAATTCATAAGCCGTCTCTATTTACACGTTCCTTTGATAGAGAAATGGTTGTAAAAAACATCGGATTGTATAACTACCATTTATACGATATTATGCTGCAGTCGAGATCTTCGGCGCAGCGTGCATTTGCGAGCAGCAACAAATTTGTTGAAATCGAAAATTACGTTAAATCAAAAGATAAAAAAGTTAATGAAAAGCTATTTGGCATCGCAAAGAAAAAAAACGTGATTGTGATTTCAATGGAATCGACGCAAAGCTTTGTATTAAACAGAAAAATAAACGGGCAGGAAGTTACGCCGTTTTTAAACGAATTAATAAAGGAAAGCTACTACTTTGAAAATTTCTATCATCAAACTGGACAAGGAAAAACGTCGGATGCGGAATTTATTACGGAAAACTCGCTTTACCCGCTTGACCGTGGCTCCGTATTTTTCACGCATCATAATAATGAATATACGGCTACGCCGGAAGTGCTCAAAGATTACGGCTACTATTCTGCCATTTTTCATTCTAATGATAAGACGTTCTGGAACCGCGATTTAATGTATCCGTCCCTTGGATACGACCGCTATTTCAACCAAGCGGACTTTACAGGAACAGAGCAAAACTCGGTTGGATGGGGATTGAAGGATAAGGATTTTTTCGAGCAATCAATTCATCATCTAAAGTCATTGCCGCAGCCATTTTACACAAAGTTTATTACGCTAACAAACCATTTCCCGTTTACATTGGATCCTAAAGATCAACTCATTGGTGAATATAATTCTAACAGCCCGATTTTAAACAGATATTTCCCAACCGTCCGCTATACGGATGAAGCTATTAAATATTTTGTCAAACGCTTAAAAGAAGAAGGGCTGTATGAAAACACCGTTCTCGTCATTTACGGCGATCATTACGGCATTTCTGAAAACCATAACGAGGCGCTAGCGCAGCTATTGGGAAAGGACGAAATTACACCCTTTGATACAATCCAGCTGCAGCGTGTTCCGCTCATTATTCATATTCCCGGCCAAAAAGGCAAGGTAATTTCAAAGGTATCCGGGCAGGTTGATCTTAAGCCTACCTTGCTGCATCTTCTCGGTGTAAAAACGAAGCAAATGATACATTTCGGGACAGATTTATTTGTAAGCGAAAAAGAGCCGATGACTATTATGCGCGACGGCAGCTTTATTACAAACGATTATATTTATACGAAAAATATTTGCTATAGCAAGGAAACGGGGCAGCCAATCGACGAAGCTGTTTGCCAGCCTTATGCTGAAAAAGCAAAAACAGAATTGCAGCTTTCCGACAAGCTGATTTATGGAGATTTGCTTCGGTTTGACCCAAATAACAAGCATAAGACAGGAACGATGACGACAAGCTTTGAATAAGATAAGGCGAAGACACTTAATCAAACTTGGTTAGGTGTCTTTCTTTTATAAACATGGCTCCCCTAAAAAATGGCTGTGTTAAACATTAGATAAATAAACCCTTTTTTAGAGGGGAGAGTGCTCCCAGCCGTGTGTAGTAACGGTCAGGGCCTAACTTTGCCTCGTCCAAAGGAAAACTGAAGGGAGAACATGAGTGCAGGTTGCAGTTCCTGCGTAGCCGTAATGTACAGACGTACGTGATATCAAAATCAACATTAGCCTTTAGCAGAGCTATAAACATAAAATTTCTGTGCTCCTTCTCCTTGTATAATACAGGCGCCGGCCCGCATACAATCCTACATATGCTTATGAAAAGCGAATCAAAATCGTGCCATCCCAACAGTAATGCTTAACAAAAAGCAAGACCGTTTCCTATAGCCTTTAATCCCACTCGCAAGACCGGGTAATTTCTGGAACGAAAGGGGATTTTTATGGTATGATAAAAAAAGTGGACTTCCACAAACTAAAAAAAGAATCTAAACAGAAAGCAAGGGATCTTATTTTGTACAGAGCAGCCATTCCGAATTTATTTACGCTAGGCAATTTATATAGCGGATTTTTATCAATCGGCTATGCATCCATTGGCCATTATAAATCAGCAGCTATATTAGTGCTGATTGGCATGATGCTGGACAGCTTGGACGGGCGGCTCGCACGCTTGCTTCGGGTTGACTCTCCGCTTGGGAAAGAGCTTGATTCATTGGCCGATATTGTAACATTCGGGGCAGCCCCGGCTTTATTAATGTATTACACATCCTTTTCGCAATACGGGCTTGTCGGTTTATACATAGCAGCCTTATTCCCGTTGTTCGGGGCCTATCGTCTGGCGCGTTTTAATGTAACGCCGACCTCTACTTCTTTAAAATATTTTACCGGCGTTCCGATTACAGCAGCAGGCGGGATTATGGCATTCCTAACTTTGTTTTCGCATGCTATTCCTCATATTGTACTTATTACTTTATTCGTTGCATTTGCTTTTTTAATGGTAAGCCGCATCCAAATTCCAAGTTTAAAGGACGTGCCGCTTCCTAAATACAGCATCATCGTAACCCTTTTTTTAATCGGTGTTATTTTTACGATGTACAAAAAAAAGATTGGCAACATGCCGGAATTTTTGTTCATTGCCCTTCCGCTGTATGTTCTTTATATGCTGTCCCAATTTTTGCGGCAACGGCACTTTGAGAAAAAAAATGAACAACAGGATGGAAAAGAATGAAAAGCGTTTTCCCGGAGTGTGCTCGCTGGAGATTAGGAAATTGGCCGGACTACTCTTAAACGCCGAAATAGAAAAGGGCAGCTCCAAATGGCGCATGCGATTTGGAGCCACCCTTTTTCTTATCCAATCAAACTAATATAATTTATAGCGCCTACCCTAACGCTATATTATTACTTTTTACTTCATTACAGCTTCTTTCTCGAAAACATGAACTGGCGTCAGCGGCGCGTGCCCATCGAGAACATGCAAAATGTTATTTACCGCCACCTGCGCCATCATATCGCGCGTTTCAATTGTCGCGTTGCCGATATGCGGCGTTAACACTACATTTTTTAACCCCTTTAACTCCTCTGTAATAGCAGGCTCAAATTCAAATACATCAAGGGCTGCACCTTCAATTACTCCGTCCTTTAACGCCGCGGCAAGCTCATGCTCGTTAATGATTGGGCCGCGGGCCGCGTTGATTACATAAGCGGTCTGTTTCATCATATTCAACTGCTCCCGGCCAATCATATGGCGCATGGACGGCTTATACGCGCAGTTGATAGTCACAAAATCGGAACGCTGCAGCAGTTCCTCTAACGATACATACGCGGCAGCAAGCTCCGCCTCCGCCGCTTCTTTGCGGTTCGGGCCTGTATACAATACATTCATTCCAAACGCCTTGGCCCGTCTAGCCACAGCTTGTCCAATCTCTCCAAGGCCGATAATTCCTAACGTCTTGCCATACACTTCCCTTCCTAAGAAAAAGAGAGGTGCCCAGCCTTGAAAGCCTACTGTACGGCAAAGTTCATCGCCTTCTGGAATGCGGCGCGCCGCAGCCAATAACAAGGCAAAGGTAAGCTCAGCTGTCGCTTCGGTAGAGACACGCGGCGTGTTCGTTACCGGAATGCCTTTTTGCGCGGCATACGCATAGTCAATATTATCAAAGCCTGCCCCATAGTTTGCGATAATTTTCAAATACGGAGCAGCATCAATTGTTTCCTTCGTTACTTTTGTAGACAACAAGCTTAATAGTGCGTCTTTATCTTGCAGTCTTTCTTGTAATTCTTGTTCGCTAATCAACCCTTCTCCCTCATACATCTCGATTTCATGTTCACGCAGCATTTCTAATCCGATTTCTGGTATTTTTCCAGCTACTAAAATTTTTGCCATATTTACGCATCCTTCCTGTTTTCCCCTTTGATGAAACGCTTTCTTTTATTATTGTAAAAAATATTTCGTAAATTCAACAAGTAAAACTTTACTTTTCAATACATTACATGAAATTAAAGGAGTAGCTATGTAGAACCAACAGCAACCTGCACTCACTCCCTCTCTCTGGTTTTCCTTTGGACGAGGTAAAGAAAACTCGCCGACTGGCAGACGAGGCGAAGACAGAGGCGTAGTTGCACTGATACTTTATTCTTAAAATTGGCCACTACGTCGCGTGATCTTCTTCACTGCCAATTTATATTTTCTTAGGCTCTGTTCAACTTGATTGTTGATTTTCCACTACAGGCGGACGCTTTCCGCGGGCGGGGCCAAGCCGCCTTTCGTTCCAAATCAACATTAGCCTTTAACAGAGCCTTTTCTTAAAATACAAAACTAGGCCCTGACCGTTACGATACACGGTTAGGAGCGCTCTCCCCTATAAAAAAAGGGGTTTATATAGCATAGCACAGCCTAAAAAATAAACACGGGAAATCCCCGTGCTTACTTTTTTCTTGCCCGTTGCTCTTGCTTGCTCATCAATATTGCCTACTTTATAACGCTTCATCATTAGTGTTGGCAAATCGAAGCGTTCCAGAGCTAAGGAAGTATGTGAGCCATCCTTTATACGTGCAAGGTAGCTGGCTCAAGCGGCTTCATAATACGCTTGCGCTTTTCAAATGTCGCCACATGCGTAAAGCCGTGCTGAAGCAGCGTGTCTACATTTTGTGCAACATAGCTGCCGATATCATCCGGATAATGGGAATCGGACGATATTGTAATCGGAACGTTATATTTTGCGAGCACGCTTAAAAAGAGCGGGCTCGGGCACATTTCCCGGACAGGGTAGCGATAATAAAGACCGGCATTAATTTCAGTTGCGACATTGCTTTCAATTAAAGCCTTCGCAATTTTTTCATAATAGCCAAGCAGCGTATTTTCATCAGGACGGTAATTAAATACCTTCATATTGTCCAAGTGCGCGACAAAATCAAACAGCCCGGAACGAATCGCGCTCTCTACTATCGCAAAATGCTTCTCGTATAACTTTGGCACATCCTTTTCCTTAAAGCGCTCTTGCGTATCCGGGTTATCAAAGCCCCAGCCATCTTGAAAATGGACAGAACCGATAACATAGTCCCAGTTGCCAAGCTGCAAGAGCTCAGCCAATTCTGCTTCGCCGCCGACAAAATAATCAGCCTCAATGCCAAGGCGAAGCGTAATGCCGCGCTTTGCCCAGCGCTCTTTCGCTTCTTCAATGGCAGTTATAAAATTGGAGATAGACTCTATCATGACTTGGTCAAGCCATTCCTTTTGCAGGCGCCCTAAGTCTGTATCGCTTATATCAACGTGGCGGTAATAGTAGGCGCGCGCTTCCTCGAAGCGGTATAAGTGGTCGACGATGCCAACTTCTTTTAAACCTTTTTTCAACGCTTCTTCTAAATATAAATCAATCCAAAACGGCGAGAACGCCCCTTTAGCCAAACGCTCCGCAAGCAATTCCTTTGATTGCAGCAGCCACTGCCACGAATGCTTCGGCGCAGCGACAGGGATAAAATGCTGCAGCGCCTGGTTCGTGCGGTCAAGCCAGCGTAAGGAGTACGGACCTTCCTCCAAATGAAGATGATAATCTACTCTCATCGTTTCTCCCCCCTTACAGTTGATCGATGGATTTACGGTCCCCAACTTTAGAAAGCTTGCCGCGGCGGCGTTTCATCTCTTCTTCGATTTCCTCCAAGGAAACTCCTTTTTCAGCCATCAGCACGAGGCAGTGATACGCAAGATCCACTAGCTCGTTGACAAGCTCTGTCTTATCGCTTCCTTTAGCGGCAATCACAACCTCCGTGCTTTCTTCGCCGATTTTTTTTAAAATTTTATCTTCGCCCTTTGTAAATAAATAATTCGTATATGACTCGGCAATCGGATTTTCTTTTCGGCTTACAATATCTTCATATAATTCTTTTACTATATTTGTCATGGTTTCTCCCCCCTAGAGCACTTTCGTAAAAAAGCAAGTGCGGCTTCCCGTATGGCATGCCGCTCCAATTTGGTCGACGCGGACTAAAATGGTATCTTGATCGCAATCAAGATACATTTCCTTGACATGCTGAAAATGGCCGGACGTTTCGCCTTTGTTCCACAGCTTATTGCGTGAGCGCGAGAAAAACCATGTTGTTTTCGTCTCCAACGTTTTGGCGTACGATTCTTCATTCATATAACCGAGCATAAGCACATCGTTCGTTTTATCATCAATAATAACCGCCGGCACTAATCCTTTAGAAAAATCCGGTTTCATAATCTCACCTCAAGGTTTGCTTTCTTTAGCTCCTGCTTCGTCTCTGCTATCGTCGTTTCTCCGTAGTGATAAATCGAAGCGGCCAATGCAGCGTCTGCGCCTGTCTTTTCAAACACTTCTACGATATGCGCATTATTGCCGCAGCCTCCTGAAGCAATAACCGGAATGCTGACTGCTTTACAGATTGCTTCTGTCAGCGCCAAATCATAGCCTTCCTTCGTGCCGTCAGCATCCATGCTTGTCAGCAAAATTTCCCCAGCGCCAAGCTTTTCGACCTGTTTCGCCCACTCAACTGCATCCAGCCCTGTATCAATGCGGCCGCCGTTGACAAATACATGCCATTTTCCGTCCGACACTTTTTTCGCGTCAATCGCCACAACGATGCACTGTACGCCAAAGCGCTCCGCTCCCTCGGAGATGAGCTTCGGATTGCGGACCGCTGCCGAGTTGATAGAAATTTTATCCGCTCCGGCGCGAAGGAGATTGTACATTTCTTCAACAGAGTTAATGCCGCCGCCGACAGTCAGCGGAATAAATACTTCCGCTGCTGTACGTTCCACAACGTCAATCATCGTTTTGCGCCCTTCATGCGTTGCTGTAATATCCAAAAACACGAGTTCGTCAGCGCCAGCTTCATTATATAAAGCCGCAATCTCAACCGGATCACCAACGTCGGCTAGGCCTACAAAGTTCACGCCCTTTACAACACGGCCGTTTTTTACGTCCAAACACGGAATAATACGCTTCGTTAACATACTTCCACCGCCTGCAGCGCCTCTTCTAAAGAAACCTTGCCTTCATATAAAGCCTTGCCGGTAATCACGCCGTATAATTTCATCTCATTAAGCTTCTTAATATCCGCTAGAGAGCTAACTCCTCCCGATGCCACAATATCGACAGAAACGGCGTCCTGCAGCGCCTGCAGCTGCTCAAAGTTCGGTCCGGCAAGCGTGCCATCGCGGGAAATGTCAGTAAACACAATCGTTTTAACGCCCATTTCCTCCATTTGCTTTGCAAGCGTAATATAGTGTACATCCGATACATCAAGCCAACCTCTTGTCGCGACATATTCATTTTTCGCATCAATGCCGACAACGATGCGCTCGCCGTATTTTGCTAGCGCCTCTTTTAGAAAATCAGGATTTAACAGCGCCGCCGTGCCGATAATCACGCGCGATACGCCCGCCTTTAGCAGCGTTTCGATTGTTTCAATGGAACGGATGCCGCCACCGACTTGCACCGGAATGTTTAGCATGCCGGCGATTTTTTCAATCACAGGCAGGTTTGTCGGGGTACCATCCAACGCGCCGTCTAAATCGACTAGATGCAATACTTTTGCGCCAAGCTTTTCAAATACGAGCGCTTGTTCAAGCGGATTTTCATTTACAACCGTTTCTTGCTGAAATTGCCCTTGGTACAAACGGACACAACGGCCGTTTTTTAAATCAATGGCTGGGAAGACGAGCATGTTACCAACTCCTTAAAGTTTTCTAGCATTTTAAGTCCGACCGCGCTGCTTTTTTCCGGGTGGAACTGCGCGCCAAATATATTTCCTCTTGATACAAGCCCTGGTACAAACACGCCGTAGTCGCTGCCTGCATCAACGACTTCATCCGGGCAATCCGCATAATAGGAATGAACATAGTACACGTACGGATTCTCCGGCAATCCATTCATAAGCGCCGAATCTCTCCTTGTTTCCAGCGCGTTCCAGCCCATATGCGGAATTTTCCGGCCCGCAGGCAGCTTGCGTACCGTCCCCGGCAACAAGCCGAGGCCTTTTGTATATTCAATTTCGTCGCTTGCTTCAAATAAAAGCTGCATCCCTAAACAAACGCCCAAAATCGGCTTTCCCTTTGCGGCTTCTTCCAAAATGACGGATACAAGCCCGCGCTCATGCAGTTCCTTCATCGCCTTTGGAAAAGCGCCGACGCCCGGCAGCACGATTCCTTTGCTGCTTGCAATTGCCTTTGGGTCGTCTGTAATCACACAGGAAACGCCGACATGCTCGAGCGCCTTGGACACACTGCGCAAGTTCCCCATTCCGTAATCTACAATCGCAATCATGTTACAGCATTCCTTTCGTTGAATTCACACCGATAATGTTTTCATTAATTTCAATAGCTTCACGCAGCGCTCTGCCAAACGCCTTAAAAAGCGCTTCGATTTTATGGTGCGTGTTCTTTCCGTACAGCACGCGCGCATGCAAAGTAATCCCGGCGTTAAAGCTTACCGCACGGAAAAATTCTTCTGTCAGCTCCGTATCAAAATTGCCGAGCTTATCGTTGGAAAGCTCCGCGTCAAACACTAAAAATGGGCGTCCGCTTATATCCAACGAAACAAACCCAAGCGCTTCGTCCATCGGCACATACGACGTGCCGTAGCGGTTAATTTGCTTTTTATCGCCAAGCGCTTCCTTAATGCACGCGCCAAGCGCAATTCCAACATCTTCAACTGTATGGTGGGAATCGATATGCAAATCGCCGATTGCTTTTACCTTTAAGCCAATGCGGCCGTGTCGTGCAAATAAAGTCAGCATATGGTCAAAAAAGCCGACCCCGGTTTCAATGCTTACTTCTTCTTGATTATCTAAGTCAACCCGGATTTGAATATCCGTTTCTGTTGTCGTGCGTGTCAGTTCTGCTGTACGCCCCATTGTTAATTCCCCCTTTTTTCAAAACGGATTTGAATGGCTTTTGCATGCGCTTGCAGGCCTTCTTTTTCCGCTAAGACAATAATTTGGTCTTTCACCTGCTCAAGCGCCTCTTTCGTGTAGGAAAGGAAGCTTGATTTCTTTACAAAATCATCGACAGATAAGGGCGAGAAAAAGCGCGCTGTTCCGCTTGTCGGCAGTACATGGTTCGGACCCGCAAAATAATCTCCAAGCGGCTCCGGCGCATACGGCCCTACAAAAATTGAACCGGCATTTTTCACATTCGCCAGCGCCGTCATCGGCTCTTGAATGTGAAGCTCTAAATGCTCCGGCGCAATCATATTTGCCGCCACAAACGCTTCTTCCATGGAGTTCACAACGATAATTGCGCCGTTGCGTTCGATAGCCGCTCTAGCAATGTCAACGCGCGGCAGCTCCGCCAATTGCTGTTCCACCTGCTGTTTTACTTCCTCCGCCAACTGTGCGCTTGTTGTCACAAGGATAGAAGAGGAATTCGTGTCATGCTCCGCCTGAGAGAGAAGGTCAGCCGCAATAAACGCCGCATTCGCCGTTTCATCGGCAATGACGAGAATATCGGACGGCCCCGCGATCATATCAATATTTACATCGCCAAACACGACGCGTTTTGCCAAAGCTACGTACATATTGCCAGGACCGACGATTTTGTCAACGCGCGGAATCGATTCTGTTCCGTACGCCAGCGCCGCTACAGCCTGAGCTCCACCAATGCTGTACACCTCATCAACGCCGGAAATTTTCGCTGCCGCCAAAATATAAGGATTGACGCCGTCTTTGCTTGGAGGCGTCACCATAACGATACGCCCGACACCTGCAATTTTCGCCGGAAGCACATTCATCAGCACAGATGACGGATATGCTGCTGTCCCGCCAGGCACATACACGCCTACTGTTTCCAAAGGCCGAATAAGTTGGCCGCGAATAACACCATCTTTTTGTGCGTCAACAAAGCCTTGTCTAATCTGCTGCTCATGATAAGAAGCAATATTATCGCGCGCCTCTTCCAAAGCCTGTAAAAATTCCGGCTCCACACTTACTACGGCAGCCTCGATTGCTTCCTGCGGTACGCGAAATGTGTCAAGTTCTACTTTATCGAACTTTTGCGTATACTCGCGCAGCGCTTCATCTTTCCGAAGCTTAACATCGGCAACAATCCGCTCAACAGCTTCTGCCGCCGCTTTCTCTGTTTGTTTGGCACTTTCGCGCAGCTCATCAATACTTTTTATGATGCTTTCTTGTTCGCCATACAAAACCTTCATTCTCTCTCTCTCCCTACACACCGCTTGCTACAGCAGCTTCAATTTGATTAATAATCGAGAACATTTCATCTTTTTTCATTTTCAAAGACGCTTTATTTGCGATTAAGCGCGCGGAAATATCACAAATTTCCTCAAACACAATCAAGCCGTTTTCGCGCAGCGTCGCTCCTGTCTCCACAATATCAACAATCGCATCGGCCAAACCTAGCAATGGCGCGATTTCCACGGAGCCTTCGATCTTAATGATTTCAACGTCTTCCCCTTTTTGGCGGAAATAGGCGGACGCGACATTTGCGTACTTCGTAGCGATTGTTTTCTTTTTATATCCGTTCGGGTTATACTCAGGGACGGACGCAACACAAAACTTGCACTTGCCGATGCCAAGGTCGACCATTTCATATAATTCCTTTTCATTTTCCATTAACACGTCTTTGCCGACGATGCCAATATCGGCAACACCGTGCTCAACATAGGTCAGTACGTCGACCGCCTTAACGAGAATGAATGAAATATTGGAGCCTTTGCTTTGGAAGACAAGCTTTCTTCCCTTTTCCTTTAGCTCTGAGCAATCGATTCCAACACGCTCAAGCATCGGAATTACTTGCTTCTCAAGCCGCCCTTTAGTTAACGCAATTTGAATGTTACGCATGATGCTTCCCCCTCTTTTTGCAGCAGCCATTTTTCCTGCCAAACGTATTCTGTCAGCTTATCTCCGGATGTATCGATTACAATCGGAATACTGTGTTTTCGTGCAAACTGAAAGGTATCTGGCAATGTTTCACACATGGATAGTTCAGCTTTTATGCCATCCTTTGCATAAAGCGAACGGAGCCGCTCTGCTTCCGCAAGCGTTTCAAGCTCGTAATGAATCAAAATCGCAGCCGATTCCGTTTTAGCAGGCGGGGTATTCTCTTTCAAAACGCGAACAATTTGGTCAACTTGCAGCGCCAAGCCGGTTGCCGGCATTGGCTCTCCAAAATGCCCCATCAATTCGTCATAACGGCCGCCGCTTACAATTTCCTCGCCGATATCATAGGCATAGCCGCGGAAAATAACCCCTGTATAATATTGAAGATTTTGGATCATTCCGAGGTCGACTGAAATATAGTTTCCATAGCCGAGGCGCTCAATCGTTTCATAAATTTTTCGGACGCGATCGATCGCCTTTTTCATCTCTTTATTTGCAGCAAGCCGGTCTGCTTCGTCAATCACTTCCATGCCGCCGAACAATCTTGGCAAGCGCTGCAATAAGCGCACCGTTGCATCATTTAAGTCAAAATTCTTTTTCTTCAAAAATTCTGACAGGCCAGTGTAGCTTTTATTTTCAATATAATCGCGCAAAATGCTTTCATCCTCTTCCGTCAGCGACAGCTTTTTTATAATAGATTTATAAATTTCCACTTGCCCGATTTCAATTTTAAATTGGGTAACTCCTACTGCCTGCAGTGCAGTAATCGCACTGACAATGCATTCTACCTCGGCGCGCAAGTTATCAATGCCAATAATTTCAATGCCAGTTTGAGTCAACTCATTATATTTTCCTGTCATGCTTTGATTAGCGCGGAAAATATTGCCGCTATATGTTAATTTTAGCGGAGGCTTCATCATCGTGGAGCCGACAACGCGAGCAATCGGAATCGTCATATCCGGACGAAGCACTAAAATGCGGCCATGCTGGTCAAAAAATTTATACATTTTTTCTTCGTCAATCGGACGGTTTCGAAACGAAAACACATCATAAAATTCAATCGTCGGCGTGCGCACTTCTTCATAGCCCCGCGATATAAATACACGGCGCAAGCGCTGCTCTACCTCTTCCTTCAAGGTACATTCTTCAAACAATATATCTCTCGTTCCGTTTGGATTTGCTCGCTTCCATTTTGTCATTTTTTAACACCCCTTATTTTGTAAAAACGAAAGTTGTTATTTAAAAAGATACAAAGGAACGCAGTTTATGTCAAATGATTTCAAATGACAAACCTGTATAAAATTACAATTTATTACATATAAAAACCTTCAATTGCTCTAAAACAATTGAAGGTTCCTTGAATGTTATTGCATCCTTTGCTCATATAAGCTAATTTGTTTTTCATACTGCAGTGTCACAGCAATATCATCCAGCCCTTTTAGAAGCTTTTCCTTCCAAACTGGCTCAATTGAAAACGCAAACGTATCGTAAGGCGTTACAATTTTCTGTTTTTCCAAATCTACCGTAATTTGCTCATCAGCATTTAAAGACGCTAACTTTTGCCGGGCACTTGCCTCCAAAACAATCGGCAGCATGCCATTTTTTGTGCAATTCATATAAAAGATGTCGGCAAAGCTTCCCGCAATAATGACACGAAATCCATAGTCTTCCAAAGCCCAAGGCGCGTGTTCCCGTGAAGAACCGCATCCGAAATTGTCGCCGGTAACTAAAATGGTCGCTTTTTTCCGAGCGTTGAGCGGAAATTCCGGATTATCCGTACGGTCTGGCAAGTAGCGCCATTCATCGAATAAAAATTGGCCGAACCCAGTTCTTTCAATACGCTTTAAATATTGCTTCGGAATAATTTGGTCTGTATCGATATTATCATTCATAAGCGCGACAACTGTGCCTTTATGCGTATGAAACGGTCTCATGGTACTCCTCCTTCCGGATGTCGACGAATCGGCCGTATACAGCTGCGGCTGCCGCCATCGCCGGGCTGACAAGATGTGTGCGCGCCCCCTTGCCTTGTCTTCCTTCAAAGTTGCGGTTGGATGTTGATGCGCAATGTTCCCCTGCCGGCACTTGGTCTGGGTTCATTCCTAAGCACATGGAACATCCGGCTTCTCTCCATTCAAAACCAGCTTCGATAAAAATTTTATCCAGCCCTTTTTCCATCGCTTGCTTGCGGACTTGCTTGGACCCTGGCACGACAAGAGCCCGGACGCCATCTTTTACTTTTTTCCCCTTTACAAAAGCGGCCGCTTCTTCTAAATCAGATAAGCGCGAGTTTGTACATGAACCGATAAAAACGTGCTGCACCGGAATATCCTCTACTTTTTGCCCCGGCTTTAGGGCCATATATTCATAAGCCCTTTTGTCATTCGCATCTTGAATGTCCGGAAGCACCTCATCAATGCGGACGCCCATGCCTGGGTTTGTTCCCCATGTCACATACGGGGCCAAATCAGACACATCGACCGACACATGGCGATCATATACGGCATCGCTATCTGTATACAACATCTTCCAATCCTCAACCACCGCTTCAAACTCCTTCGGCGCGTACGGGCGGCCTTTTACATAGGAAAACGTCGTTTCATCAGGAGCAATCAAGCCGGCCTTCGCGCCCCCTTCAATCGCCATATTGCAAAGCGTCATCCGTTCTTCCATCGTCATCGCCTTCACCGCTGGGCCGTAAAATTCAATTACATGCCCCGTACCCATGGAAACGCCATAAGTTGCTAACAAATGAAGAATAATATCCTTTGCGTAGACACCTTTTGGCAAGCGCCCTTTTAATTCCACTCCCATAGACTTCGGCTTCTTTTGCCATAACGTTTGCGTTGCAAGCACATGCTCCACTTCGCTCGTGCCAATGCCAAATGCCAAAGCGCCGAACGCCCCGTGTGTGGACGTATGGCTGTCGCCGCATACAATCGTTTTGCCTGGTTGTGTCAGCCCAAGCTCAGGGCCGATAACATGGACGATGCCTTGGCGCTCGTCGTTCATATCAGCAAGCGTAATCCCGAACTCCTTGCAGTTTTCGCGCAATGTATCCATTTGCTTTTTCGCAATTTCATCCGTAATGTTCCAAACATCCTTTGTCGGAACGTTATGGTCCATTGTGGCAAATGTTAAATCCGGCCTTCTTACCTTGCGCCCGGAAAGGCGCAATCCTTCGAAAGCTTGCGGAGACGTTACTTCATGGACAAGGTGAAGATCGATATAAATTAAGTCAGAGCCATTTTCAGTGCTTGTAACAGTGTGGCGGTCCCATAGTTTATCGAATAGCGTTTTCCCCATTATTTTCCTCTCCCTACTAACACTTGCTCCTCCATCGCTTGCACAACATAATCGGTAAAGGAAGTTGTCGTTTCGCTTCCTCCTAAATCTCCTGTATAGCGCCCTGCTTTTAATACGGAAGCCACCGCTTCTTCAATTGCTTTCGCCTCGGCTGCTAAACCGAAGGACTGTTCGAGCATCATCGCGACAGAACGGATCATGGCAATCGGATTCGCCTTGTTTTTGCCGGCGATATCCGGCGCCGAGCCGTGAATCGGTTCGTATAACGACGGGCCGTTTTCAGCATGGCTTGCAGACGGCAGCATACCTAGCGAGCCTGCCAGCACGGATGCTTCGTCGCTTAAAATGTCGCCAAACAGGTTTTCCGTCACAATGACATCAAACCGGCCAGGATTGCGGACAAGCTCCATCGCTGCCGCATCAACAAGCAAATGCTCCAGTTCCACTTCCGGATAACGCTCTGCCACTTCGCACGCAACCTCTCTCCAGAGCTTGCTCGATTCCAGCACATTGGCTTTATCAATGGAAGTTACCCTTTTCCTTCTCGTCAGCGCAAGCTTGAACGCATATTCTACGATTCTTTCAATTTCCCGTCTTGTATACGTAAGCGTATCTGTCGCATGCTCTTTTGTCCGTTCTTTTGGAGCTGAAAAGTAAATGCCTCCTGTCAATTCGCGCACTACAACAAATTGTACCTCTTTTGCCATTTCCGCCTTTAAAGGAGAAAGATGGGCAACCGCCCCATCCACTTCAACCGGGCGGACGTTGGCAAATACGCCAAGCGCCTTGCGAAGCGTAAGCAGCCCTTTTTCCGGCCTTTCCGGCGCCGCGTCCCATCTCGGCCCTCCGACAGCCCCGAGCAAAACGGCATCGCTCGCTAAACAAGCTGCCAGCGTCCGGGCCGGGAACGGCTGGCCGCACTCATCGATCGCCGCTCCCCCGAACCATTCATCCTGCAAATGAAAACGATGGTTGTATAACCGTTCAACTGTGTGTAAAACTTTCTTTGCGCTTTCCATAATTTCCGGTCCGATCCCATCGCCGGCTAAACAAACGATTCTTTTTTCCACAAAACCACTCCCTATCGTTTTGCGATTGCGGCCAATCTCTTCGATTTCCCTGCCGCGTGCACGTAAGCCCGTGCCGAAGCTTCCAATACATCCTGCGCCACACCAAAACCTGATACACGCGTTCCGTTTTGTTCAAGCTCTACATGAACGTGGGCAAGCGCATCTTTGCCTTGCGTAATAGATTGAATGCGATAGTCAATCAATTTGCACTCAAGTTGAAGGATTCTTTGAATCGCATTATAAATCGCTTCGATGCTGCCCGCACCCGTTGCGGCATCCTCCAGTACATTGCCTTCTTTATCCTCCAGTACAACAGTAGCTGATTGCGTGCCATTGGAAATAAAATGCGCTTGTAAATATTTTACTTCAAATGGCTGGTCAGCCAAGGCCGCTTCCCCTAGCATAAGCGCATGCAAATCTTCTTCGGTTACTTCTTTTTTGCGGTCCGCCAACTGCTTAAATGCGCGAAATGCACGGTCCCGCTCTTCAGGAGAAAGCTCGTAGCCAAGCTCTGCCATCCTTTCAGTAAAAGCGTGGCGGCCGGAATGCTTTCCAAGTACAAGTTTGTTTTGTTCTTCCCCTACTAGCTCTGGGGAAATAATTTCATAGGTTGACGCCTCTTTTAACACACCGTCTTGATGAATGCCGGATTCATGCGCAAAAGCATTGGCCCCAACAACCGCTTTATTTTTTGGAACAATCATACCTGTTAGACGGCTGACAAGCGCGCTCGTCGCTTTAATTTCTTTTAAATTGATAGTAGTGTCGGCATTGTAATGGTCCTTGCGAATATACAACGCGACTGCAACCTCTTCTAAAGCGGCGTTGCCGGCGCGTTCGCCGATTCCGTTAATCGTGCCCTCTACCTGTCCGACACCGCTCTCAACCGCTGCTAATGAGTTGGCGACCGCCATGCCGAGGTCATCGTGGCAATGGCAGGAAAAAATCGCTTTATCATAGGATGGTACGTGCTCTTTTAGATATTGAAACAAATTGTAGTACTCCTGCGGATTTGTGTATCCGACTGTATCGGGAATGTTCACGACATCCGCGCCGTGGCGAATCGCTTCTTCAATCGCCTGCGCCAAAAACGCGTAATCCGTCCGGGTCGCGTCTTCCGCGGAAAATTGAACGACTGGAAATAGCGACTTAGACAGCTTCACCGATTCGCGGATTGTACTTAGCACATCTTCACGAGACATTCTCAGCTTATGCTTCATATGAATGTCGCTTGTTGCGATAAAAACGTGCAGCCGCGGTGCAGCCGCCTCCTTTAACGCCTCGTAAGCTATGCGAATATCCGACTCCTTCGCGCGCGCCAGGCTCATAACCGATGCATTTTTGATAATTTTCGCGATATCGCGCACTGACTGAAAATCACCTTCGGAGGCGGCTGCAAAGCCCGCCTCCATGATATTAATGCCAAGCCGTTCCAATTGCCGTGCAATTTGCAATTTTTCTTGCGGATTTAAATTTACACCGGCCGATTGCTCTCCGTCCCGCAGCGTTGTGTCCATGAACAAAATTTGTCTCATGTCCATTAAACCTCCATTTTCACCTTTGGTTTCACAAATGGCATCATAGAGCGGAGCTTGCGCCCTACCACTTCGATTTGATGTTGGTTTTCCGCTTCGTTAATCGCGTTGAAATTCGGGCGTCCCGCTTTGTGCTCTGCGATCCAGCCTTTTGCAAACGTGCCATTTTGAATATCTGCCAATACCTCTTTCATCGCTTTCTTCGTTTCGTCTGTAATTACGCGCGGGCCGGATACGAAATCGCCCCATTGCGCTGTATCAGAGATAGAGTAACGCATGTTTTCCAAGCCGCCTTCATACATTAAATCCACGATTAACTTCAACTCATGCAAACACTCAAAATATGCCAACTCCGGCTGGTAGCCAGCTTCCACTAATGTTTCAAAGCCCGCTTTTACAAGCGCTGTTGCCCCGCCGCATAAAACAGCTTGCTCCCCGAACAAATCTGTTTCCGTTTCTTCTTTAAAAGTTGTTTGCAATACGCCAGCGCGCGTAGAGCCGATGCCGTCAGCATAAGATAATGCTTTATCAAATGCCGTTCCTGTAGCGTCTTGATACACGGCGAATAATGCCGGTACAGCCGCGCCTTCTGTGAATGTGCGGCGTACAAGGTGCCCCGGCCCTTTCGGCGCTACTAAGAATACATCCACATCTTCTGGAGGTGTAATCTCTTTATAATGAACGTTAAAGCCGTGCGCAAATACTAAAGCATTGCCCGACTGCAAATTCGGCTCAATTTCTGCCTCGTACACTTCCGGCTGGCGCTCATCCGGAAGCAAAATCATCACAACCTCTGCTTCCTTCGCTGCATCCGCCACCGTTTTTACTTCAAAACCGTCTTGCTTTGCCTGCTCCCAAGATTTCCCTTGGCGAACCCCAATAACAACGTCAAAGCCATTATCGCGCAAGTTTTGCGCATGGGCGTGGCCTTGAGAACCGTAGCCGACAATCGCGATCTTCTTCCCCTTTAATACATTGTTTTGAACAGCATCTGTGTAATATACTTTTACCATTTTTATTTCCTCCCTTAAATTAATGAATAATCATTGTTTGTTGTTTTTCTGACTTTTTCATGCTTCTTGTAAATGCTGTTACGCCGGTGCGGGCGATTTCTTTCAGCCCGTACGGACGAAGCAGTTCAATCAGCGCCTCTATTTTATCTTGCGTTCCCGTTACTTGGACGACGATTGAATCCTTTCCGACGTCAATAACGGAGGCGCGGAACGGCTCTATCAAACTATAAATCTCCGACCGCGTCGCAAGGGAAGTTGCAATTTTAATAAGCGCCAGTTCGCGGGCAATCATCGCTTCATCTGTGATATCGGAAACCTTCAAAACATCAATCTGTTTATGCAGCTGCTTGATCAGTTGCTCAATTTGTTCTAAGTTGTCAACATGAACGACAAATGTCATGCGTGAAATGTGGGGAGATTCCGTATGTCCGACTGAAATGCTTTCAATGTTAAATTGTCTTCGGGACATAACGCCTGTAATCCGGTTTAAAACGCCGCTTTGATTTCGAACAGTAGCCGTTACAATACGTTTCATCCTTCCACCCCTTCCATTTGATGGATGCCCTTGCCCGGAGCGACCATCGGCATTACCTTTTCAGACTGCAGCACCCGGCAGTCGATTACTACCGGACCTTTATATAAGAGCGCTTCTTGCATCTGCTCCTTTGCTTTCTCCAGGTTTTCAATGCGTACGCCCTTAATGCCGTACGCTCCAGCCAATGCAACAAAATCCGGCTGGCAATGCAACAGCGAGTGCGAATAGCGTTCGTTGTAAAACGATTCCTGCCACTGCCGCACCATGCCAAGCGCATCATTATTCAAAATCAATACTTTTACCGGCAAATTATGCTCTTTTAAAACGCTAAGCTCTTGCAGTGTCATCTGGAAACCGGCATCGCCGACAATTGCAACGACTGTATCATCAGGTCTTGCAAGCTGGGCTCCGATTGCTGCCGGCATCCCAAATCCCATTGTTCCAAGGCCGCCGGACGTTACCCAACGGTTGGGGTTGGCAAGCGGGTAATATTGCGCAGCCCACATTTGATGCTGGCCGACATCTGTTGTAATAATCGCATTGCCTTCTGTCAGTTCATGTAACAATTGGATAGCGAGTTGCGGTTTAATGGCCGCCGGGTCCTGTTTATAAGTAAACGGGTATTTTTCCTTTCTTCCCTGTAATAGCACAAGCCACTCTAAATGGTTCATTTTCTTGCCGGGCTTCTCGAGCAGCACCTGCAAGGCCCGCTTTGCGGATGCAACAATCGGAATATGGGTCGGAACATTTTTGCTGATTTCGGCCGGGTCGATATCAATATGGGCGACTGTCGCCACTTTCGCGAAATGGGCAAGATTGCCGGTGAGGCGATCATCAAACCGGGCTCCGACATTAATCAAAAGGTCGCATTCATACATCGCCATGTTCGCTGTATACGAACCGTGCATGCCGCCCATTCCTAAAAAGAGAGGATCATCCGGCGGAAATGCCCCTAAGCCAAGCAGCGTATGAACAACTGGAATTTGATACATGCGCGCAAATTTTGTCAGCTCTTCCGATGCTTTTGCGTGCAACACGCCTGCTCCAGCCAAAATAACCGGCTTTTTCGCCTCCTCAATAGCAGTGAGCAGCTTCGCTACCTGCAAACGATTTGGCTCATAATTCGGCTGATACCCCGGCAGGTCAATTTCTACAACCTCTTTTCTTTCGCCTGTTTCCACAACCATATTTTTCGGCAAATCGATTACGACAGGCCCCGGACGGCCGGTTGAGGCAATATGAAATGCTTCTTTAACAATCCGAGGGATGTCTGCTACATTGCGAACTTGGTAGTTATGCTTTGTGACCGGCATGGTAAGACCGATAATATCAGCTTCCTGAAAGGCATCGCTTCCGATTACAGTACTGGCAACTTGGCCTGTAAAGACGACAAGAGGAAGGGAATCCATCATTGCATCGGCAAGGCCGGTAATGACGTTCGTCGCTCCCGGACCGCTTGTAACAATGACCACACCCGGTTTTCCTGTAATTCGCGCATATCCTTCCGCTGCATGAATAGCTCCCTGCTCATGGCGTGTTAAAATATGCGGTATTTCGCAATCGTACAAAGCATCATACAACGGTAAAACAGCTCCTCCCGGATAACCGAAGATGACTTCGACTGCCTCCTTTTGCAGCGCTTCTAACAAAAGCTCCGCACCTGTCGCCGTTTTTTCCTGAGTTTGCCAAGACATGATTTGCGAACCTCCTCATTTTCTGATTTTCTCAACAAAAAAATCCTTCGCCCACACTTCAGCTAAGCTAAAGGGACGAAAGATTTTCGTGGTACCACCCTTCTTCGCAAGGTTCCCCTTGCCTCGACGGCTCGAAATGAGCCTGACCTATAACGCAGTCAACGTCCAAACCTACATTTCTTCAGCCTGGCGCTCAGGGGCGATGTTCATTGACGCGGACCATCGGTTTCCACCAGCCACCGACTCTCTGTGCGGCTCCGCCATCAACTACTCCTCCCCATCATCGCTTTCATTCCCATACACCATCTAATGGGCATTCACTTTATACTTTTAAAATTCCTCCCGTATTCGCCGAAGTGACGAGTTTAGCGTAGCGAGCTAAATATCCGCTTTTTACCTTCGGCTCTGGGAACACGAATTTTTCTTTTCGCTCTTTCATTGCTTCATCTGTAACGTCGCAATGAATTGTTCGTTCTTTTAAATTGATCGTAATTGTATCTCCATCCTCTATAAGCGCAATCGGCCCGCCTTCTGCCGCTTCCGGCGATACATGGCCAATCGCAATTCCTCTAGTCGCACCCGAAAAACGCCCGTCTGTTAAAAGCGCCACTTTCGTTCCGAGCCCTCTTCCGACAATTGCCGATGTCGGCTCAAGCATTTCCGGCATGCCCGGCCCGCCTTTTGGACCTTCATAGCGGATAACAACAACATAACCTTCTTTTACGATGCCGCCGTGAATCGCAGCAACCGCTTCATCGTGGGAATTAAAGCAAATTGCTTTCCCGGTAAACACTTCAATTGATGGATCAACGGCACCAACCTTGATAACTCCGCCGTCCGGCGCGATATTGCCGAATAAAATCGATAACCCGCCGGTCGGGCTGTACGGATTTTCCTTCGTGCGGATCACCTCCGAATTTGTAATCGATGCATGCTCTACATTTTCATATAGCGTATTTCCCGTAATCGTAATGCGCTCCGGATGAATAGCGCCCGGAATGGAAGCAAGCTCTTTTATAATTGCAGACACTCCGCCCGCCAAATGAACGTCATGCATAGAGTAATGAGATGCCGGGCTGATTTTGGCCAAATACGGCACCCGTTTTGCAACTTCGTTAATTCGCTGCAAATCGTATTCAATGCCGGCTTCATTTGCAATCGCAAGCATATGCAATACTGTGTTTGTGGATCCGCCCATTGCCATATCGAGAGCAAAAGCATCGTCAATTGCTTCTTTCGTGATGATGTCGCGCGGTTTAATATCTTTTTTAATTAAATCCATAAGATGATGGGCTGCCCTATAGATCAGCTCATGCCGCTGCTCGCTCGTTGCTACAAGCGTTCCGTTTCCCGGAAGAGCCACGCCGAGCATTTCCATAATCGTATTCATGGAGTTAGCGGTAAACATTCCGGAGCAGGAGCCGCAAGTCGGACACGCCGAACGTTCAATTTCAATGAGCTCTTCCAGACTCATGCGCCCTGACTTATGGGCGCCCACCCCTTCAAACACAGAGGCGAGTGAAAGCGGCGTGCCATCCTTTTTCGCTCCCGCTTCCATCGGACCGCCTGATACGAATACTCCGGGAACATTCGTACGAACTGCTGCCATCAGCATGCCCGGCGTAATTTTATCGCAGTTTGGCATATACATCACACCGTCGAACCAGTGCGCATTAATAACCGTTTCAGCTGCATCAGCAATGATTTCCCGGCTTGGCAGCGAGTAGCGCATGCCGATATGCCCCATCGCGATGCCATCATCCACACCAATCGTATTGAATTCAAACGGCACTCCGCCCGCTTCCCGTATTGCCGCTTTTGCCACGTCTGCAAGCTGCCTTAAATGGATATGGCCCGGGACAATATCAATATATGAGTTACAAATTGCAATAAACGGTTTATCAAAATCTTCCTCCCTTACACCGGCCGCATGAAGCAAGCTGCGGTGCGGGGCGCGTTCAATGCCTCGTTTGATCATATCGCTTCGCAACGGTATCTCCTCCATTAACTGACTTTATCTTCTGCATAGACTTTTTCTCCGTCTTGGACAACCAATTGCCGGAATTCTTCAAGCAACCGATTCGTATGAACACCCGGCTTGCCATCCCCAATTGTCCGTCCGTCTACTTTTGTAACCGCGATTACTTCTGCTGCTGTTCCTGTTAAAAACACTTCGTCCGCCACATATACGTCATGGCGTGTGAAAAGCTCTTCCCTCACGTCATAGCCAAGCTTAGTTCCAATTTCAATAATTGCATTTCGGGTAATGCCCTCTAAAGCGCCGGCTGAGCTTGGCGGCGTAATCAGTTTGTTGCCTTTTACGATGAATACGTTGTCTCCGGAACCCTCCGCTACGTATCCTTGCTCATTGAGCATAAGCGCTTCCTGCACTCCGGCCAGCTTTGCTTCAAGCTTCACAAGAATGTTATTTAAATAGTTCAGCGATTTTATTTGCGGACTTAATACATCAGGGCGATTTCGCCTTGTCGCTACCGTAATAATCGGAATGCCTGTTTCATACAACTGCGCCGGAAACAGAGCAAGCTGTTCGGCAATAATAACGACGTTTGGCGTCGGACAGGAGGTTGGGTCCAATCCCAAGTTTCCTACTCCGCGCGAAACTACCAATCGAATATATCCATTAGACAGCTTGTTGCGGCGAATCGTTTCCGCTACAGCCTCTGTCATTTCTTCCAATGTATATGGAATTTCTAGTAAAATGGATTTCGCTGATTCATACAAACGAACGAGATGCTCCTTAAGCCGGAATACATTGCCGCTGTAAATGCGGATTCCTTCAAAAACGCCATCTCCATATAAATATCCATGATCATAAACTGAAACTTTTGCTTCATCCTTTGGAACGAATTCTCCATTTAGAAAGATCCATTGCTCGCTCACTCGAAATCCCCCTATATGTCTAATAAATATCTTTATTGTTTCCTAGTTTACGCCTCCTTTCCAAAATAATCAAAGAATTTTTTGAATATTTCTAATTTTAAAATTTAACAACAAGCCCAGAAATATTGTTATATCAACATTGTTAGCGTTTACAAGATTAACAAAAATTTTTTCGACATTTTTTTTACCTAAAAATATTTTTTTACAGGAAGGAATTCTTAAATCATTTGCGAATTTAATTTGACAACGTAAATACGGGTAAAATGATGTAAAACCTTGCTGTAGTAAGTAGATTCATTTGACATAAAAGCATAAAGGAGGGGAAAAAGTCGAATAAAAATAACAGACATATTCATTATGAACTACTCATAATCCTATTTTCAAAAAGCAGTGCAGCATATAAAAATAAGGGAGGCTCGAATTATGGCGAACTTACAAATTAAAGGAACAAGACAAGAAGTGATGGAAATGTTGCAATTATTTGATTTGATGGATACAAGAGGCTTATGCAAATTAGAGGATCATGTCGAGGTATATTCGTATGCGGGACAACAAGCGGAGAGCAGCATGTTTGTCGCTTCGATTGATGTCAAATCGAACGAAATCGAGGTACAAAACGTGCTAAACGACCATTTCGTCTCACAAATGCTTACTGGCGTGTATAACGATTAAATAATATCTTTCTGCCTAATGTGGTGCATAAATTTCGGAAAATGCAGCACATTACTAGATGGCAGGAGGTGAGTGAAATGGCTCGAATCGGAGTAGAACAATCTTTAAGCGATATACAACAAGCGTTACAACAAAGAGGGCACGAGGTCGTACAGCTTCGCTCTGAACAAGACGCACAAGGCTGCGACTGCTGCGTCGTTACCGGTCAAGATTCCAACGTAATGGGCATGAGCAACACTTCCATCCAAGGCCCTGTAATCGAAGCAAGCGGAATGACTGCAGAAGAAATCTGCCAACAAGTAGAAAGCAAACTGCAATAACGAAAAGCGCAGACGGCTTGGTCAGCTCCGGAGGCAGAGGTTCTCCGCACGAAAAGGCGCTTTTTGCCTTTACGGGTGGAGGTTCTCTGACGGAAGGAGCTAGCCGGCGGAGCTAGACAATAACGAAGAGCGCAGACGGCTTGGTCAGGCGAAACTAGACCTACCCGAAACGCAGAAGCGTCTCGACCAGACGCAGAAACTAAGGTTTCTGAACAATGCTAAAAAGTTGCGATTTCACAAAAAGGCCCCCCTCTAAAAGGAAGGCCTTTTTATTTATTTGGCTCTGTTAAAGACTAACATTGATTTGAAACGAAAGGCAACGACTGACTCCAGCGGGAAAAGCGGCTCGGCCCCGCCCGCGGAAAGCGTCCGCCTGTAGTGGAAAATCAACAATCAAGTTTAACAGAACCATTTATCTTAAACGGGAAAGTAACATTTCTTCGTACTCATTGATAAAAGCCCTGCCTCTCTTTTATCCTTGCGGCTCCTCTGGCCGCTCCAACAACTAGTACCTCTTGTATAGTTCAGCGCTTACAAGCACTATTCTCTCTCTCTAAAAGCCGCTAAAGTTGTTGGCAATAAAGCCCGATCTTTAGCGTACTCCCTTTATGAAGTGCAAGTAAGGATAATTACATTTTTATTTACTAGCAATTTACGAATACAAATCAACTGAGACACAAAATATAATTATATATACATATAATCGATATGTCAATGTGAAAATATGTTACACATAAATAAAACTTATTGGACACACCGCTCCCTAATTAGTGGGTTTGTATAGGCGAAAGCAGCGCGTTGCCATCCTTATCCTTCGCTTCTGCAATTAGTTGCTGAACGTATACATACTTTTCAATTTATTTTGATTAGCGGCGGCTCCAGCGGGAAAAGCGGGATAGCCGAGACCCTGGACTGAGCGCAGCGAGGGAAGCGGCTCAGCCCCGCCCGCGGAAAGCGTCCGCCTGTAGTGGAAAATCAACAATCAAGTTTAACAGAGCTATGAGAAAAATAAACCCTTTTACTGAGTTTTCCCCATCATATTTTGAACGGATTGCAAAGCCTGGGGCGCCACATCCATCGCTTTTTCAACAAGATGCGTATTGCTATGTAGATGCATGACTTGCACCCCTTTAGAACCGACAACGAGGAAGGCTACAGGAACAATGGACACACCTGCGCCGCTTCCACCTCCAAACGCATAATTCCCCCGTTGCAGCTTCTCCTCGGTAGGCTGATGTCCATTGTGAGGGCGTGCCGCCGCTTTTTTGCCGGCAGCTTTTCCAAAGTCACTCCCCCCCGCGCCGAAACCGAAGGCCACCTTAGAGACCGTCAAAATAACACTGCCATCCGCTGTCGAAACAGGCTTTCCTAGAATGGTGTTTACATCAACCATTCCCTTTAAGTTTTCCATTGCCGTTTTCATGAGGTCTTCGATTGGATGTTGTACCATGCAAATCCTCCCACTTTCATTAATTGTCTCTCCTATGTTTTCCAAAAAGAACATAACCATACCAAATTTTTTCGTGAAATGAAAAACGCTGCCATAGGACATACTAACATCGACTTCACAAATTTGAAGTCAATGAGCTAAGGAGGAATCGATATGGCAGATAGAGATTTTGATCGCAATCTATATCGCGACCGTGAAGATGAAGAATATGCCGCAGAAGTTACTCCTGCAAGAGTACCTTATGAAAGACGAGATGCAGACCCAACGACAGGAGGAGCGGTTTTCGGCTATATCGCGCTCGCTCTTGCTATATTATCTTTCTTTACGTTCCCTGTTTTCTTCGGAATCGGCGCTGTCATCCTTGGCTTTTTCGCAGCCAGCCGCGGTGCCAGAACGACAGGGCGATTTGCGATTATTCTAGGAGCTATTGCAGCGGTTATGGCTCTCTTTTTCCGCATCGCATTAGCGAGCTTTATCTTATCGATGTTTTAATAAAAAACGAAGCATGGGAAGTACCCGTGCTTCGTTTTTTTGTAAATGATAAAACTGCGCATATTATCCAGTAAACACATCTTCAGATGGATAGCGGATTTTTTGCTTATCAGGACGTGCCAAAGAAAAGACGAGCGTTAACGGCCCGACAAGACCGCAAAACATAACGAACATAATAATACCTTTTCCAAGCACGGATAACTTCGCCGTAATTCCCATTGAAAGCCCTACTGTACCAAAAGCTGAAATAACTTCAAAAAGCAGTTGGAGAAAGCTATGATCTTCAGTAATCATCAATAAAAATACCGCACTGAAAATAAGAAATTGACTCGCTGTTGTGATTGCCAGAGCGCGGATAACCGTAGTCATTTTAATCGTACGCTTAAACAGCGCAGGCTCCTCCTTCTTTTTAAAAAAAGCGAACACCGACGTTGTTAAAATGGCAAACGTCGTCAGCTTAATACCGCCGCCTGTAGATACGCTTCCCGCACCGATAAACATTAAAATCATCGTCAACAAAATCGTCGGCTCTCTCATGCTACCGTAGTCGATTGTGTTAAAGCCGGCTGTGCGCGGCGTAATTCCTTGAAAAAAGGAGGCCCAAAATTTTTCGCTTCCTGACAACATGCCAAGCGTTTTCGGATTAGTATATTCTAAAACAAAAATTGCCAAAATCGCAAGCACATTCAGCAAAAAAGTTCCCGCAATCATGATTTTAGAATGAAGCGATAATTTGCTGAATTTCCGGCTGTACCATATATCAATTAAAACGGTAAACCCTAAGCCGCCCGTGATAATCAAGGCGCAAATACCGATATTAATAATCGGGTCGCCTACATACCGAGTCAGGCTGTCCGGCCAAAGCGCAAAACCAGCGTTATTATAAGCCGCTACAACATGAAAAACGCTGTAATACAACCCTTTCCAAATACCGAATTCCGGAACCCAGCGCATAGCCAAAAACAGCACGCCAATTCCCTCTATACAAAGCGAAAACAACAGCACGCGCTTTACAAGCTTAATTAAACCGCCAATATTCGTTTGGTTTAATGCTTCCCCGATCAATAAACGCTGCTTTAACCCGATTCGCTTTCCTAAAATCATAACAATTAAAATCGCAAGCGTCATAAAGCCCAAGCCGCCCGTTTGAATAAGCAGCATAATGACAACCTGCCCGAACACCGTAAATGTGCTTTCTGTATCGACAACTCCCAAGCCCGTTACTGTCGCAGCCGAAGTTGCCGTAAAGAATGCATCTATCCAGCTAATCGGCACCTTTGTGGCAATCGGGAGCTTAAGCAGTATACCGCCTAAGGTGATTAAACAAAAAAAGCCGAATGCCAAAATTTGCGGCGGACTAAGCTGAATAAATTTATCATTCCAATTTTCTTTCTCATACTTCTTCATCGTTATAGCTCCTTAAATTAGATACGTAATGATTAACATACAAGAGCATAATCCCTTTTTTCCATCTTTTCAATAACAAAAAGAAAAAAACAGCGATTTTCCGCTGTTTTTAACAAAGCAATGAAAGGCCTCCATCGACAATAATCGTTTGGCCGCGAATCATGCTTGCCGCCGGCGTACATAAGAAATATACGGCTTCAGCTAAATCCTCTGGCTCCACAAGACGGCCGGCCGGATTGCGCGCGCCTGCTGATTCCAATAATTCCTCGCGATTTGGAAAATGCTTCAGCGCATCTGTATCGACGGCGCCGCCAGAGACAGCGTTTACGACAATTCCTTTTGGCGCCAATTCCACCGCCAAATAACGAGTCAAAGCTTCAGCCGCTGCTTTTGAAACCCCGACTGTTACATAATTTGGAAGCGCACGGATTGATCCGAGGCTCGACAGCGCAACGATGGCGCCGCCGCCGTTTTGTTCCATCAGTTTCGCCGCTTCCTGCGCGGCAAATAAATACGCCTTTGCATTAATATCCATCGTCCAATCCCAATGGCTTTGTTCGACCTCCATTAAAGGGCGAAGTACGCCGGATGCTGCGTTGTTTATAAATACATCAAGGCGGCCGAACGTTTCTTTCGTTTCTTGAAATAGCGCTTGAATATTGTCTAGCTCTTTTACGTTCGCTTTTACTAAATGCACCTGTACAGCATACTCGCGTTCGATTTCCGCCTTCGTTTGCTCAGCATCGCTTTTTTTGCGCATATAATTTAAAACAAGGTGATAGCCTTCTCGCGCAAAGCGCTTTGCGATGGCCTTTCCGATTCCTCTCGTTCCCCCTGTAATAACCGCTACTTTTGCTGTCATGTTTTTCCTCCCAAATAAAATAACCTCTGTCCAAATTTTACCTATATTCCCGAGTTTGGTCAATGTATCCAAATTCTTTTTTCTGTCACACGAAGTTCACACGGAATTCACACGGGGGCTTTATATTTATAAACAAGAAACTGGTTCACCGATATCTTTGTCCACATTGGACAAAGCATTGGCGAAGCAGTGAACCCTAAACCCTAATTGACATAAATTGTCCCCCTCCCCGGCTCCTTGCCCAATGGCAAGGAGTTTTTTTACTAGAAAAGCGAAATCGGCTTGCACGTCAACTTGCACAAATTAAAAAAGAGCGGAACTTGCCGCTCTTTTTTAATCTTCATGCTTATATTGGGATTTGCTTCCTTTACGGGAACGATACCCTTTGCCTTTATTGTCGTCACCCGTAGAAAATTCCGCCCCGAACTCCATTTGATAATGGCCCGCTTGCGGAGACCCTTGATTTTTGCTTCCTTTACTTCCGTTACGGCTTGTCATTCTTCTCTTCCTTTCTGTATGAAACTAGCATTAGTTTCCCACATCCAAGGCCGTTCATGCGTTACAATTTTTGCTTGTATTTTTTCCAATTATGGTATGAAGCAGATAAAACATGGAAATACATGATAAAGGTTGCTTTCATAGCAGTTCTGCCTAAGGGGTGCGTTCAGCGCACTCTTTTTTTATGAGCTGCTATCAGGAATTTGATAGCAAAAAAGACGATTTGGCCCCCTTTTCATCCGAATCCAGCAGGTTTTGAAGATAATCCGGCCGATTTTATCAATAATCCAGCCAGCCTCACATAGATACTTTAAAGTCATGCTCTAAAGCGACCATGTCCCATGGCTGCTCGAAATCTTTAATGATTACAAGCGTACCAACCTCAACCTTTTCAAACAAGCTGCGTACATCCGGATTGTACATGCGAATGCAGCCGTCTGATACATGATAACCGATTGTAGACGGATTGCTGTTGCCGTGAATCGCATATGTCGTGCCGTTCGTCCCGAAAATATCAAGCCCAATCCAGCGGTCACCGAGCGGATTGTTCGGCGCGCCGCCTGGAATATTCCTTTTGTAGTACGGACGGTTTTTAATTTTATTTACAATTGGAAACACGCCTTCTGGAGTCGGCGATGAGTTTTTTCCTGTAGAAACAGGAAACACCTGCGCCAAATGCCCGTTTTCAAAAAATGCCAACTCATTTTTATAGCGGTTTATAATAATAAGTTGTTTTGGAACGGGCGTTAAATATTTCTTTAACGCCTCTTCGTCCTCTTTCAAGCTATACTGTGAAGACAGGCCGGAAAGGGAATGAACTTTTACCGCTTGCTGCGCTTTTGCGTATGTATAGCCGCCTCCGAGAAGCGCTAAAAAAGCGATAAGAGCAATCCCCAAAACGAAAACGACGTTCCTGCGTGTTTGTTTTGGAAGTTCCTCCATAGCCAACCACCCTTTTCTATTTCTCTTGCATAACTGGGCAAATGCCCAATTGGTCCTACTCTTATTGTAGCTGCACTATATAGAAAAAAGCGGGGCAATCATTCCAAAAAATACCTGACACTTCCCGTTTTTTTGACAATTATCCCTGAAATTCCTTCATTATATACGGCAGCATTCCGCTAATATCGCTTGCAAGCATCGCAGCCTCCGCTTTATTTTCCTTCCATTTATCTGCGCAAAAGCCGTGTATATAAACGGCGTTGGCAACCGCTTCCTTTGTGCAGCCTGTAGTGCATAAAAACGCTAACAACATGCCCGTAAGCGTATCGCCGGATCCGCCTTTGGCAAGCCCTGTGTTTCCGGTCGGATTAATTACGCCGCTTCCATCCGGAAACGCGATTACTGTGTACCTCCCCTTTAATACAACAATTACCTTATGTGCTTTAGCATACGAAGAAGCGAGTTCAATCCGATTTTGCTGGATTTCCCAAATCGGCATATCGATCATTCGGCTAAATTCCCCAGGGTGCGGCGTCAGAACGACCGGGGCCTTCATTCTTGGATACCTGCGCTTATGAAGCGCTCCCGCATCCACGATGAGCGGAATATCACGCAAAAATAAATGCTGCAACGCCCGCTCAACCATTTCTTTATCCTCAAGTCCAGGACCGACAGCTGCCGCTTTAATGCCCTCTGGGACATATCCCGTTGCAGCCTTTTCCAAGCCGTTAAACAGATAAGTCGCTTCCGGCAAACGCGCTGCCGCAATGCTTGCCGCAAACTGCGTTGTTCCAATGACAAGCTTGCCAATGCCGCTGCGCATCGCCCCTAAAGCCGCTAGCAGCATACTGCCCGGCATATCGTCCGAACCGGCCAGTAAAAGGCCCGTTTTAAACGTTCCTTTATGTGAAAAATCAGGCCGCTTTGGAAAGCTGTTTTTCACATCATCTTCCGTCCAAATCTTCCATGTCGCCTCATGGGGCAAACCGATATCAAGGATCTCCAGCTCGCCGTAATAATGGGCGGACGGCTCCAAAAATGCGGAATGCTTAGCGCCATGCAAACAAAATGTCCGATGGGCCATAAAAGCCTCTTCTACATAGCCGCAATTGGCGGTGACACCTGTAGGAATATCAATCGCAATCCGCAGCGCCTCCTGCTCATTTGCCCATTTTACAGCTTCTGTGACAATCCCCTCTAGCGGCAATCTTGCCCCGATCCCAAGCAAAGCATCCACAATGACATCGTACCGTTTCTGTTTGTCCCAGTCCACGGCTTCATAGCCAGAGCCACGATAATACTGCAGCTGCACCTGCGCCGCCTTTGTTTTTGGCGCACCTAGCGGCAGCAGCAAATCCGCTTCGTAGCCGTTATGCTGTAAATAGCGGGCGAGCACAATGCCATCTCCGCCATTATTGCCGGCGCCTGATAAAATAGCGATTCTTTGCCCCTTCGTTATCCTTGGCGCGAGCGCTTCGTACAAAGAACGGCCGGCATTTTCCATTAGTGTCGCAACAGACAAGCCGCGTTCCTCCGCCCTTTTATCCGCCCTGCGAATTTCTTCTTCGCTATAAATGTACATGGGCAAATCCCCCCCTTTATTTTTATTGTAAACAAAAAGGAAACTTGCGCCAATGCAACGCAAGTTTAAAAATACCGAAAATTTTTGATTATATTACTCACTCCATAGCCCAGCCGGAAATAATTGTGCCGCGGCGGAGCCGACGGCACAGCCGTCCGGTTCCTGAACCGCCCCGCGATGCTTATCAGGTTCATCGCTCATGTCCGTCAGCTCTTTTCGAATCCGCTCCGTCAATATATCCACGTCTTCTAGCTCCCAATGGGAAAGATGAACAATATGGGCCAGCTCCGCTCCATTGCGGCCAATTGCTTGCAGCATAAGCGACACCTCTTTATCGCGCAAAAACAAACAAAATGCCGCCTTGCTAAACACGCTCATAAAATAGCCGACTGGCACAAATGCAAATTGCTGCGCTTTTCCCATAAACGAGCCAAACAGCGGAACGCGCCGAAAATCCAAGCTTTCAAAAGCGGCAATAACAAGAGCAAGCCGTTTATCGGGAACAATTTCAATTGGATGCACGTCCTCTGTCTCCCTGCCAGACAGCTGCACCGTATACATCAGCTGCGCGCTCGATATTGGCAAAGCTGCCGGCAGCCCATACGAAAACGGGATAACCTCCCCCCCTTGCGTTCCGCCTATTTCCGCAAGTATGAGCACCTCCTTCGTATATTCCCGCCCTCTCATCGTAACAAAGATAAGACATAGGCTAATCCGCATTTGCCGTTCTACTTGTTGGCCTACATGCACTTCCCCGCGTATAATGCCGCCCTGCGTACAAGAAGGCGTAAACAAAACAAGCTTGCTTGTCTCGGATGCCTTACCGCGTTTTTTCCCATGCCAAAACATAAAATCCCCTTCCTCGCTCAAACGTGCCATCTACACTTAAAATAGCATAATATTCCATATGATAACAGCGCCCATTTCCCTTTTCCATATAAAAAAGAGTGATGACACAGTCAACACTCTTAGCGAATTACAAACAAGTAGAATAAAATTGCCAGCACGAAGCGATAGTACGCAAACGGCGTAAGCTTCAAGCGGCTTAACAATTTCAAGAATGAAACAATTGCGAGCATCGCAACTAAAAATGCCGTTACAAATCCCGTCGCAAACAGCGGGATATCAGCCGGCGACAACACGTCCCAATTTTTAATCAAATCGATGCCCGTTGCCCCAAACATCATAGGCACAGCGAGAATAAACGTAAATTCCGCTGCCGTCGTATGCGACACACGCGCTAAAATGCCGCCGCTAATTGTCGAACCAGAGCGGGAAAATCCCGGCCATAAAGCGAGGCATTGGAACAATCCGATAATAAACGCCTGCTTGTATGTAATCTCATCAAGTGTCTGGGCCGTGCTTTTCTTGGAGAATTTTTCTGCAACGATCATTAAAATACCGCCGGCAATTAAACTGATGACAACCGGTTCCGGTCCAAATAAAATTTCTTTAATTGTATCATGAAACAACACGCCCAACACGCCAGCCGGCAGCATTCCTAAAAAAATATGAATTAAATTCAGAGATGGGCCATCTTTTTTGCGTCCCACACCGACCAACGTCCATAGACGATTCCAAAACAGAATAACAACCGCCATAATAGACCCAAGCTGAACAAACACCTCGAATGTTTTCGCCTTGTCGCCTTCAAATCCGAGCAAACTCGCCACTAAAATCATATGTCCTGTTGAGGATACTGGCAAAAACTCCGTTAATCCTTCCACGACACCAAGTATTAATCCTATTAACCACTCTGCCAAAATGGTAACCTCCTCGCTCCAAGCTTGTTGCACACTTTACCATAATACCTTATTCTGACACAGTTCGCACAGTTTTTTTATTTCTCTTTTTCTCTATCATTTTCCCAAAGGCTCTGTTAAACTTGGTTGTTGATTTTCCACTACAGGCGGACGTTTTCCGCGGGTGGGGCCGAGCTGGAGTCGCCGCCTTTCGTTCCAAGTCAACAAATAAATCAAAATCAACATTAGTCTTTAACAGAGCCTTCCCAAAAAAAGTTGTTACAGCTATATCACAATTTTGGCAACATCCTACCAATTCGCCTTTTTTTCTGCTATTATGGGGGCAATACGTAAGGAGAGTGACCTATATGTTTAACCACATTATGGCCAAGCTTGGCAAAAACGGGGCGGAAATCAAACTCCAGCTTCCAAAGGATGATTATGCTCCGGGCGAGCAGATTTCCGCCAAGGTCGTCGTAAAGGGCGGCAAAATCAAACAAACCATTAATCAAATTACCGTCGACTTTGTGCGCGGCCTTTCCAGTGCTGTTGCCGGCGAAAAGCAGGTAATCGATTCGATTCCGCTCGTACGCACAAAATTTTCGATTGCTGAGCGTGAAGAAAAAACCATTCCGTTCATCTACACTATACCCGCTGCTCTTGATTGGGACGAAGACGAAAGCGAATTTTATTTTATCGCCAACCTCGATATCGAGGCGGCAATTGACGATCATGAAAGACGCAAAATTGTTATTTCTCCGGCAGCTGCTAATTAATATCGCTCTGCAAAGGGGCTGACCCAAAACGCTAACGCGTTTTGCGGTCAGCCCCTTTTTTATATGTAAACAGATAAATCATCTATAAAGGGAGTGTAAATATATGATATAATAATTATATTTTGCAGAGAGGGATGGTGGCTATGGAACAAACTGCTACTCTAGGCCAAAAGCTTAGGCAATTTTTTATATTGTTTTTCCCCATTTTCGTTACACAGCTTTCCCTGTTTGCGATGAACTTCTTTGATACGATGATGTCCGGCCATGCCAGCTCCGCCGATTTGGCAGGCGTTGCGATTGGAACGAGCATATGGGTTCCCGTCAGCACGGGGCTAACCGGCATTTTGCTTGCGGTCACGCCGATTGTCGCGCAGCTAAACGGGGCACAGCGGCAAAAAGAAGTCGCGCCTTCGGTTATCCAGGCGTTATATATGGCCGCCTGCGCAGCGATTGCTGTTCTTATTATCGGGCTATTTGTCGTTTCGCCGATTTTGTACAGGATGAATTTAGAGCATGAGGTAAGAAGGATTGCCGGTAGCTTTTTAGCGGCTCTTTCATTTGGCATCGTGCCGCTGTTTTTGTATAACGTGCTGCGCTGCTTTATCGATGCGCTCGGCCAAACGCGCATTACGATGATCATTACCTTGCTGTCCTTGCCGATTAACGTTGTGCTTAATTATGTGCTCATTTTCGGAAAATTTGGCGCTCCTCGTTTAGGGGGCGTTGGAGCGGGAATTGCTTCAGCCGCAACGTATTGGTGCATTCTTTTAATCGCCGCATTCATCATCCATACAAAACGGCCGTTTTCTGAGTATGACATTTTCCGACGCTTATACCGCCCGCAGCTGTCCGTATGGAAAGAGCTTTTAAAGCTCGGCGTGCCGATTGGCTTTGCTATCTTTTTTGAAACGAGCATTTTCGCCGCCGTTACATTGTTGATGAGCAACTTCGATACGGCGACTATCGCGGCGCATCAAGCCGCTATTAATTTCGCATCGCTCTTGTATATGACGCCGTTGAGCATTTCAATGGCGATGACGATTGCAGTCGGCTTTGAAATTGGGGCAGAACGCTACCGCGACGCAATCGTATACAGCTGGATGGGAATTATTATCGCGCTTATTTTTGCGCTCATTTACTCAATTGTCATTTTCCTATTTGGCGAACAAATCGCCGGCATTTACACAAATGATGCAACCGTGCTAAAGCTTGCACAGCAATTTTTAGTTCTCGCCATTTTATTTCAGTTTTCCGATGCGATTGCCACACCTGTCCAAGGGGCGCTTCGCGGCTATAAAGACGTAAACGCCGCATTGGTGATGACGATGATTGCTTATTGGGTTCTCGGCCTTCCGCTCGGCTATATACTGGCAAACTATACGAACTTAACGGCAAAAGGCTACTGGGTCGGGCTCATTGCCGGGCTTGCATTCGGCGCCTTATTTTTATCATTCCGTCTCATACAAGTGCAGCGCAAGCGACAACCGTTGCATATGCGAAAAAGGATTGCCCGTTAAATAGCAGGGCAATCCTTTTTTGTTAGAATCATTTCTATTTGGGAAAAGTAACAAAAAATGCAAATGCAAGTGATATCATGCACACAGTATGGAAAGGCAATATAGCATTCGGCCTTATCAATATCGGCGTCAAGCTGCACAGCGCCATCGAAGATAAAGATGTAAAGCTCATCAGCATCTACAAGGATTGCCTTGTCCCAATCCAGCACGAAAAAGTGGCACCGGGCTACGAAGACGGTATCATATCCAAATGACATCGTAAGAGCGTACGAATAAAGAAAAAAGCGACAAGCTAAAAAGGAGCGCAAGTCTGCGCTCCTTTTTATAAATCCGAGGAATCGTCATAATCGTAACGAAATCCGTCCTCCTGCGCATTGTTTTTCGATAGCTTCGCCAACACGCTTTCATATTGGTAAATTTCTTGGTAATCCGGCGTATTGGCAGCGGCCGCCTTTAATGCCTGTTCGATAATCGCCTTATCGTTATCATCGAAATTCATGCACAAGCCCCCTTTCCTTTTTACTTTTACTGTTTGCCTTCCCTTCTATTTCTATTCCCCCATCGCGATTTATGATAAATATTCACAATCTCTCCGGCTGCCGAAAACAAGCTTATAGTATAATAAATGTAGTACATATTTAATGGAGATTGGGGGGAAATACAATGAAACGGCTCCTCGTGATTTTCACTCTATTGTTCGCTTTTCTTGTACCGCAAGAGCTGCATGCCGCCGCACCCTCGCAGCTGTTGATCATTAATACGGCGACAAACACGCTCGCATTTTATGAAAATGGTAATCTCATCAAAGAGTTTCCTGTTGCAACCGGAAAAAGCAGCACTCCTACACCGCAAGGAAAATTCCTCATTGTCAACAAAATCAAAAACCGTCCGTACTACACAAGAAACATTCCGGGCGGCGCACCGAACAACCCGCTTGGCGACCGTTGGCTGGGTCTCAACATAAATGGAACGCCCGGCAACACATACGCCATTCACGGCAACAGCAATGAAAGCACAGTCGGCAAATGGATTACCGACGGCTGTATCCGCATGCACAACGCCGACATCCGCTGGCTCTTCGACCGCATCCAAGTACAAACAACCGTCCTAATTAAACGCGCCTACGCATCCAATGAAGCTATCGCCGCTTCCTATGGCATCAACTTAAATCAAACAGCTCCAGCTTCCTCCACAATAGCCAAAGGCACCGGCAAAACAACAGCCAACTTAAACGTCCGCACCGGCCCGAGCATTTCCGCTTTTCGCCTTACAACACTAAAAGCCGGCACAATCGTTAATATCCATGAAACACAAAACGGTTGGCACCGCATTACTGCCGGAAACGCCTCCGGCTGGGTATCCGGCGATTATGTAGCCATTACAAGCAACAGCGCACCTTCTACTCAAAAACCAGCCAAGACAACGGCCAACTTAAACGTCCGCACCGGCCCGAGCATTTCCGCTTTTCGCCTTACAACACTAAAAGCCGGCACAACCGTTAATATCCATGAAACACAAAACGGCTGGCACCGTAATACTGCCGGCAATGTCTCCGGCTGGGTGTCCGGCGATTATGTACGATAATACAAGTTTTAAACTTGATTGTTGTTTTTCCACTACAGGCGGACGGGGCCGAGCCGCTTCCCTCGCTACGCTCAGTCCAGGGTCTCGGCTATCCCACTTTTCCCGCTGAAGTCGCCGCCTTTCGTTCCGAATCAACATTAGCCTTTAACAGAGCCAATCGAGTAGGAGAGGGTGACTAACCCTCGACCTCTCACACCACCGTACGTACCGTTCGGTATACGGCGGTTCAACTAAGTATGACGCAATTCGTTATATCTTTGATACAGACTTCTCAGCCCTTGGCGACTCCAGTAGG
>JBHGUR010000099.1:0-22759 GCA_048976805.1 Ectobacillus sp.
TTTTGAAGGAATATCCTTCATATGTCTAGTGATGATGGCAAAGAGGCCACACCCGTTCCCATACCGAACACGGAAGTTAAGCTCTTTAGCGCCGATGGTAGTTGGGGCCTTGCCCCTGTGAGAGTAGGACGTCGCTAGGCAATGAAAAAGCGGTTTTGCATGATGCAAAACCGCTTTTTTTATCAAGTTGGCCGGATTGTTGCCAAAATTGGCCGGATTGTTGCCAAAATTGGCCGGATTGTTGCCAAAATTGGCCGGATTATTGCTAGAATCGGCCGGATTATCCTTAAAATCGGCTGAATTCCGATGATGTTGGAAGCTTTGGCAAAAGTTACGTTTGATTATATACGATAAAATGGATATACTAATAATACAACATCTGAAATAACGTTCAGGCAATCGCTGCACCTTTTGGTGTAGAGGAAAGTCCATGCTCGCACGGTGCTGAGATGCCCGTAGTGTTCGTGCCTAGCGAAAAAATAAGCTAGGGCAGTTTGGCGTTTAGCTGGGCTGACGGCGGGAAAAAACGCCTAAGTCTTCCGTAGATATGGCTGAGTATCCCTGAAAGTGCCACAGTGACGAAGCTTTGCTGGAAACAGTAAAGGTGGAACGCGGTAAACCCCACGAGCGAGAAACCCAAACAATGGTAGGGGAGCTGTCTCGAAGGAATGGAACGGAGAGACGGATGGCTGCAATCGCTGTAGCCGTAGATAGATGATTGCCACCGGAGTACGAGATTAAAATCGCTTGCAGTACGAAGGTACAGAACATGGCTTATCGAACGTTATGGGAACAGATTGTTTATAGTTGCACACAACAAACCTGTAACATAGGTTTGTTTTTTTATGTAACAAAGTGGCAACATGATATAAAGAATCAATCACCTCCAAATTGTTAATCCTAACAGAGGAGGAGGTGTGATACTATGGCTAAAGATGTTCTTTGTGAAGTAAATAACTGTAAATATTGGGCTTCAGGAAACAAATGCAATGCAGAGGCTATTTATGTAGTAAGCCATAAAGGCAAACAAGCATCAAATAACGAAGAAACAGATTGCAAAACTTTTGTACCGGAAGTGTAATTTTTCGAGGGTGACCAAATCAGCATTTGGTTGCCCTTTCCTAGCTATATTATTGATAATAACTCTCGTTTTCATTCATGTGTATGGAATATTTTTTATTGAAAATTTTTTTTTGTTGATAAAGGCGCATGCATATTCAACAAGGGCACCTGAGGCAATTCCAATAAAATAGGCAAGCAGGTCGCTCCATAAAAATCCGTATCCTAATACAAGTCCGCCTAACGTTGTGCCCCTTAGCTCATCAATCCAATATCCATGGTACAATTGGCTCCATTCGATAGCATAGCAAAAAGATAGAGCTATGAACGCTACTGTCTTTATGTTTGCAGTGTTGAAGAGAATGCCAAAGCCGATAAAAATCATGAGCGCCCATAAAGCATCGCCGATATATGGATTCAAAACGCTGGGAATCAGGTCGGCCCTTTTTCTTGTATATAGCCCTAAAAGCATGACTAAAATTAAGATAACGCCATAAGCTAGCCGCTTTCGTGTATAAGGCATATGCAAAATTCTCCTAAACTCGCTTTTAAAATGATTGTAAGCCGGTTATAGATTAATATTCAATAGAAATTGAGCTATAATGAAAGAGAAGTGCATCTATTTTTGCAATCCGGAAAGGAAATGAAGAGCCATGAGCCAAAAAGGCTGTATCAAATGCGGAAGCAGAGAAACGGGCACGAAGGAAGTGGCAATGACAGGAACGGGTTTGTCCAAGCTGCTAGATGTCCAGCATAATCAATTCATCGTGATATACTGCAAAAATTGCGGGTATTCCGAGTTTTACAACAAAAAATCTTCGAAAGCATCTAATATTATCGACTTGTTTTTTGGAGGATGAAAAACGGAGGGGATTCCCTCCGTTTTGTGTACAAGATAAGAAGCATGTTTCTTTATTGAAAAAGCTGAATGCCATAAGCATCAAGAAACATGTTTGGCACGAAAAAGCGCGCGGTCACGAGCGGGTCGACAACTTGGCTGATTTGCGTTTGCCCAATTGCGCTCATAACCATTGTTAAATGACTGAGTGTCAAATCTGTATAAGGCAGAAGAAAATCAATCATCTCCTCCACCGCCGTCTTTACCGCCTCATCCAGCGTAGCGGCAGACACAATGACAGCGATGCCTTCCTCATTTACAAGCAGCGGATGCGCTAACGTTTTCCCCTTGATGACATCCAATGTAACCGTTACTTTGCCGGGAACCTCGATGCCGGAAACGCCGATTTCCCCGTCGCCCATCGCCGCATGCAAATCGCCGAGCGCAAACAATGCGCCTTCAGCGAAAATCGGGAAATAGAGGGTAGCGCCGGTTGTAATTAGCTTTGTGTCCATATTGCCGCCGTGCGCGCCCGGCGTTCCGCATGAAACAGGTTCATCTTCAGGAGCGACGCCAATCACGCCGATCATTACATTGAGCGGAATTTCCAATTTTTCATTAAAAATTGCTTTCTTATCACGAATCGGGATCATCTTCGCTTCAAATGTTTCAAGACGGTGCCCCATTACGCCAAGTTCGGGACCGACAGTCATAACCCCTTCATCCTCAATTTCAATCGCTTCAATTTTTACCTTCAATATATCGCCCGGTTTGGCAGACTCCACATAAATCGGGCCTGTCGCCGGATTGATTTTATCCCAATCAACGGAATTGATTTCTGTTTCATTGGAACGGATTTGGTTTTGAAAGCAATCATACGTTTCAATCGTAATCGTCGTGCCGGGGGAAATGCGCTTGACCGGTTTGTTTTGTTTGTCAAATGCGTAAATAATGTCGCGGCATGCGAGTGTTTCGGACATGATGCAATCCTCCTATAGCTCTTATGGTGAAATTTTTCAAATATTGCATCTATTTTACCGGATGGGCATGAACAATTCAATAAAAGTGGAATAATTCACCCCAATTTACAATTAATTCAACCAAATCTACAATTAATTCGGCCGAAAACCGGATGAATTCAGCCAAAGTGGACAGGAAGTTGCCGGCGGCGGCTCTGTACTATAAACATTGCATAATGCAGCAAGCTTGGCCAAACTGCCGCTTTTTTAAATCGTCATTGGAAATGCAGAAATACAGCATGCCGCCGTCGCCCCACATCATACCCAGGTTTTCTTCGTCGGAATCAACTTGAAACAGCAATGTCATATCTTCCGGTTTTGCATCGATAAATTCTTCTGCTTCTTCAAACACTTCGTTTTGTATGGAAAACGGGATGCCGAGCACTTGGTGGTTGTCGTAGTTGTCCGGCGACAGCTCTTCCAACAGCTGCAAAAAGCGGTCCTCATCTGCTTCGTCTTCTATAAAAATTTGCGGAAGGCTTTGTTTTCGCTCAAAGGTAATATGGCATTGTGGATAGCAGAAATCCGCTTCATCCCGCGGCTCTAAGTGTTCCCGCGCCCCTTCATAAAAGAGAACGCGCCAGCCGTCCCGCTGCTCTGGGGTGCCGTATGCCGCTTCAAAGTCTTCATCGTCAAAGTCATCAAAATAGAAGAAATACAGCATGCCTGCTTTTGGCAAGTCATTTGGAATTCCGGCCTGCTGCAGCTCTTCTAGGTTGAATTGCCCGATAAAGGATAACGGTTTTTCGTTGTATGCCGGATATTCCCACATTTTTGGGAGGTCGGGTGCGCCGCCCATTTTTGAGCAGCCAACCGGCAAAATATCCGCTTTTTGGGGAACAACCTTTAGGCACTCAAAAGAAATTGCCAATAGGTCGTCTTTTAAATGGGAAAGCCCATGCTTTTCAATGAGCGCTTCGATTTGCTTTGTCATATGTACAGCTCCTTATCGGTGTCTTTCTATGTTTTTGTTCCGCTTTTATGAGTATATATCGTCTTGTCCATTCCGTAAACTGAATAAATGCGGAAGGGAAGTTTCCCTTCCCATTATTGTTCATCGTTTTTTTCTTTGTTTTCATCTTCTGAATTGTTTTTTTCCTGTTTGTTTTTCTTGCCTTTGGAGTTTTCTGTAAGCTCTTGCGTTTCTTCTTTTATTTGGCCAACTGCTGCAATAACGGCGCCGGCAGCTTGAATCCAGCTTCCGATTTCTACGATGAGCTTGCCATTGCTTTGCCTTTCTTGTTCGTCTTGCTCTTCGGTTTGTTCCTCTTCTTCGCGTCTCATTTCCTTTAACTCGCGGATTCCACCTAGCGCCTGCAGCGAATTTCCAATCGCCTGCACGAGGTTTCCGATAACGCCGTATGCTTGCCCTGCGGGTGTGTGATCAACCAGTTCATCAACCATTACAACAAGTCCCCCTAAGGCTTGAATCAAGTTGCCTCTAATCAGCAACTTAAGTTCTGTCTCTGTTTCCGGTTTTAGAATCAATCCAGACAGTACAGTAAGATTTCCAATTGCTTGCAGTTTGTTTCCCGCTTTTTCAAGAGAAAATGGCGCTGCCCCGTTAGCTTCCAGCCCGTTTCCGGTTGCCTGCAGGACATTGCCTTGTATCTCCAAGGAGAGCCGCAAATCCTCTGTCATAAAAGAAAAGGGCACATACCCGATAGCGGAAATAACGGTTCCTGCAGCAGCTGTTAATGCACCAGCTATTTCTTTAGATTGATTTTCCATTGTAATCTACCCATCTTTCCGGTCGTTATTTAAATGGTATGCAAGAGTGGAAATAAATGTTAGCGGTTTTTAGCATGCAGCAGCCGGCAAGAATGCTGCCCCCAGGCCGGAGCGGTGCCAAAAATTGTGGGAATAATAAAAGAAATCTCCTGCCTATGGCAGGAGAGGGCTACTTATTTTCGTTTTTTCTTTTTCTTCTTTTGATCTTTAAGGAAGAACAACCAGTACAAAAAGTACCATCCTACAGTGGGGATTGCAGTTATAAGGGCTCCTCCAAACTCTTTTACGACGACAAAAAAGATAATACCGCCTATAAGGAAAATCAGTACGAAAATCATAAAATATTTTACAGCAACTTCCAGTACGTGATAAGCCACTACAAGAATACCAATAACGGACTGAAGAACAGGCAGCACTTTTTCCTCAAAAAAACTGTCGTTTTTAGGATTAGTCATGGCACACCCCTTTAAAATTATGGATAGCTAGCTTTTCTATTTGATCTTGCAACAGTTCTTTTGAAAGGCGTGAGACAAGGAATGATGCTTTATCATCCTGTTGGCATAATATCCATTGATGGCGGCTCGATTCTAAAATCATAAAGCCATGATCAGCTTTCAAGGTTTGGGCATCAGTCACTTCAAGTTTCATAATGCTGTAGACGTATTGTACATGCTGCAAGTCATGCAAGAAAGCTGCTGATTTATCATCTGAAAACCCATATTGTTTTAATTGTTTCTTACTTTCGTTTACAGGCTGCCGGATAAAATCAGCTATGTTTTCGACAACCCCAACCGGCAAAAGAGCTACTGCCTTTGAAAACTTTCTGATAATTTCTTTTAACGTTCCTTCTACTTCATGCAGCGTACGCGAATATTGCTCAATGATTTTGTTGGATTGCTGGAAGCTTTGAAAGAACTTTTCTCTAGTTACGCCGTTCCATTGCGATTCTAGGTTGTAGATGCTTTTTCTTAAACCGGAGGCTAGCGTTTGCGCTTGTTGCTGCGCTTGCTGAAACTGCTTGGCAACCTCCATAACCTGCTCCGGCTTAATCCGAATTTTCATAGCCTTTCCCCCTTGGTGTCTTGAACACGATACATACAGTTCGTTTTTCTATTTTATATGTAATACAAACATTATCTTATTAATTGTAAACAGATTCCATTTTAGAATTCAATAGGAAATTGTGCTATAAAAGGGAATTGGGGGATTTTTCTAATGTTCTATATAAAAATAAATAGAAAATAGGTCTTTTATAGAGGATGGTAGAATGGGCGATGTGTTGCAGCGGCAATTCTGCTGTCCTGTGCGCTGGGAAATGAGCACTGCTGGCATTTTGTTCGAGATGGAGATTTGAAACGATAAGAAAGCTGGATATAGTGTTTTTGCAAGAGAGGGAGGCAGCGCCTTTTGCTGCCTCCCTCTCTGTAACGTAAAGCGCAAAGCTTTGCGCTTAGATGGAAAATAAAATAGGGTTTGTTCGATAAAAATGGATGTATGGATTATTTCTGAGATGCTAGCAAACTTTTCCGGAACGCGGCCCGGTTCTTCCAAAGGAAATCTACTACTTCCTTCTCGCTTAAAAACGTTTCCTGCTCATCGCAGTAGTCTTCTCCTTTTCCATGAATGCTCCATTGCTCCTCTTTTTTCATGAGGGTGTAAATCCCGCCGCGTTTCTTGTCAGGGAAGACGAGATAATATTTTTCTAGATGGCTGTCGTAGGACGCAATGGAAGAAAATTTTGCAAGTATAGCGGTAATATCGGCTTTTGTTCTCATGTATAATCCCTCCTATGTTTCTATCTTAACGAAAAGTATCCAATATTGTCTATATTAACTAGTTTTTCCTTGGGCGATATACATAAAAGTGAATAAAAAAAGCCTTTTTATGATTTAAGCAATTTGTTGAAGGCGGGCTTCTTTTTCCATACACTTAGTGTTAGAGGAGTGAGGAGAGTTGGGGACGAAAACATATCAATTTTGTTTATCATTAGTTTTGGCTTACATATTGTTGGCATGCAGTTTTTGGCTGGCAGAATGGTTTTGGGTGCTATTTTCGGTATCGCTGTTTACGTTGATTGGGCTTGCGTACATACAAGAGCGTATTGTGATAAAGCGCATGAACTGGAGAGAGGTAGGCTGCGGCCTGTTGTCAGGAACGCTGCTCTATCTTATTTTTGCTTTTGGGAAGCAGCTGATTGTTTGGCTGCAGCTGCCGTTGCTTGAGAGTTTAAGCCAGTTATACGAAACCGTGTCTCCACGGGTATGGTGGCATTACGTTATGCTGTTTCTCGTCATTATTCCTGGCGAGGAGCTGTTTTGGAGGAATTATGTACAAAAGCGGTTAACGCGCGTACTGCCGCCAGGAAAAGGGATTCTGCTTGGCACTTTGCTATATGCCGGCGCACACATATGGAGCGGAAGTGTACTCCTTGTCATAGCCGCTTTAGTGGGCGGCGTGTTTTGGGGCTGGCTATATGAGCGCACCGGCAAAATTGAAGTTGCCATTCTTTCGCATCTCGTATTTGATGTATGGCTGTTAATTTTGCTTCCATTATTATAGCAATTTAGCAATTAGCAGCGCGGCAAATGCGATGGGGCCTTGCAATATAAAGCCTAGCACGAAAAAGAAAAGAAACCGCCTCATTGTCAGTACACCGTTTTTCAGCAAATAGTACAAGGTGAGAAACGCATACGGATATATAATGAAGATAGATGTTAGGATGCCCGGGACGTAGCCGCGAAAAAAGATCGCTTGCAGAAGATGGCCGATGCCGTTTGCCAGCAATATCCCGGGCACCAAAAAGGAAAAAAAGGCCGTGCCGTCCATGCCCAAAAATGTTCGTTGTTTCGAAGCTTGATAACATCCTATGAATGCAACAATCCATAAAAGGGCAAATGCGAATGTGAATTGGGCCGTTGTAACCCGAAAAGGGATGAGGTGCGCTTGTTTTTCCAGAAAACTTTCTACCGTCAAAATTTCCTCTAAATCATGAATGAAATACAAAATGGGAAATAGCCAAATGAGAACATGCAGCTTTATGTTGTTAACAAATTGCATAAAGATTTCACCGCCTTTGTGACATACATTCCATATTGAATATGCAACTCCTCTATATAAAAGAATCATTTTATAGAGGATTAGCGAAATTGGCGCTGTGCAGAAGGCTGCCATTTTGTTAGAAATTACCTTATTCAGAAAAATTAATACATACAAAATTCATAAAATACTTTGACGATAATTGTATGAAAGCGATTTCTTTTATTATATAATGATGGAGCACATATATGTTAGGGGGGAATCAAGGATTATGCACAACAAGGGTAAAAGATGGTTTTCCATACTCGCCGTCTTGGCGATGGCCTTTTCGCTTTTTTCAAACGTTTCAATGCAAGCGTTTGCGGAAAGTACAGTCAAGCTTATTATCCATTATCAAGCCGCGCCTGACAATCAAAAGGATTGGAACATATGGGCATGGCCTGAAGGGGGAGAGGGCAAGGCATATCCGTTTACCGGTGAAGACGCTTTTGGCAAATATGCAGAAATCGAACTGCCGGGAGACTATAAGCGAGCCGGCTTTATCGTCAGAACAGACAGCTGGGAAAAGGACGGCGGCGACCGTTGGATAGAGATTGAAAACGGGGAAGGGGAAGTATGGGTTAAGGCTGGCGATGAAAACACGTATACATCACCGCCCGATGGCGAATATCGAAGTCTGCCATCCTATGAAAAAGTAAATCTTACAATCCATTATTCCCGTTATGACAACAATTATGACGGCTGGAACTTATGGGTTTGGCCGGACGGCAAGGAAGGACAAGCGGTTGCATTTACGGGCGAAGATGAATTTGGCAAGGTGGCAAAAGTAGAGTTAAGCAGCAGCGAAGGTATCCAAAAGGCCGGGTTCATTGTGCGCCAAAGCAAAGACGGAAACGATTGGGCAAATAAAGAGTTTGGCGACCGCTATATTACGAAGTTTAAAGAGGATGGTTCAGCGGAAGTTTGGATTGCGCAAGGTGTTGAGCGCGTATTTTACGACCCGAGCGGAATTGATAGAAGCCCTAAAATCATTCGTGCTGCCATTGATAAAATGAACGAAATTACGCTTGAAACAAACTTTCCATTTTCAACTACGGACAGTGCGAATGCTGGGATTACTTTGGATGGCGCAAAAATAAAAGAAGTACTGCCGTATAAAGACGGCGAGAATCCTACGAATAAAGTGCGCATTATTACAGAGGAAAATTTGGATTTAACAAAATCCTATACTATAACGAAAGAGGTATTTGGAAGCGCAGCTGTTGAAATGGGGAAAGTTGTGCGTTCCGATGAGTTTGACAAGCTATTTTATTATGAAGGAAATGATTTAGGAAACATATACAGCAAAAAAGAAACTTCCTTCCGCCTGTGGGCGCCTACTGCAAGCGAAGCAAAGCTTGTTACATATAAAAAGTGGGATGATGCAAACGGGACCGAAGTTGCGATGGCACGGGAAGAAAAGGGAACGTGGACAGCGGTGCTCCCTGGCGACCAAGATGGTTTGATTTATACGTATAAGGTAAAAATCGGAAGCAAGTGGAATGAAGCGGTCGATCCTTATGTTCGTGCCGTAACTGTAAACGGAGATAAAGGCGTTGTCGTAAATTTAAAAAGCACAGATCCGAAGAAATGGTCTATGGCGAGAACGAGAGTGAAAAATCCTGAGGATGCGATTATTTATGAAACGCATATCCGCGATTTGTCCATTGACCCAAATAGCGGCATTAAGCATAAAGGAAAGTTTCTAGGTGTGGCGGAGCAAGGGACTACAGGGCCTAACAGAGTGAAAACAGGCTTGAACCATATTAAAGATTTGGGCGTAACCCACGTACAATTTATTCCGATGTACGATTACCGCACAGTTGATGAAACGAAGCTTGACCAGCCGCAATACAATTGGGGCTACGATCCAGAAAACTATAATGCGCCGGAAGGTTCTTACTCTACGAATCCGTATGAACCGAAAGTGCGTATCAATGAAATGAAGCAGATGATCCAAACTCTTCATGACAACGATTTAAACGTTGTCATGGACGTAGTGTACAACCATATGTATTCTGCGAATGAATCTAACTTCAATCAATTGGTGCCGGGCTATTATTTCCGCTACAATGAAGACGGAACGCTGGCAAATGGCACCGGCGTCGGCAACGATACAGCATCCGAGCGTAAAATGATGCGTAAATTCATTGTAGACTCTGTAACGTACTGGGCGACTGAATACCATATTGACGGATTCCGTTTTGATTTAATGGGAATCCATGATGTGGAGACGATGAATGAAGTCCGCAAAGCGCTTGATGCAATCGATCCTCGCATTATCATCATCGGTGAAGGCTGGGATTTAGGAACTCCGCTGCCGGCAGACCAAAAAGCGAATCAAAAGAACGCGGAAAAAATGGACGGAGTGGCCCATTTTAACGATGTGATGCGCGATGGGTTAAAAGGAAGCGTATTTTTTGAAGATGACAAAGGTTTTGTAAACGGCAAGCAAGGCGTTGAAGATGTGATGGAAAAAAGCATCGCGGCAGGAATGGATTACGGCCGCGGCACTGCGACATATACCGACCCTGAGCAAGTTGTCACATACGTCGAAGCGCATGATAACCATACGCTTTGGGATAAGCTTTTATTAACGAATCCGGATGCGACGGAGGAAGAGCGAAAACAGATGCATAAGCTGGCGTCGTCTATCGTATTAACATCGCAAGGCATTTCATTCATCCATGCCGGACAAGAGTTTATGCGTACAAAGGGCGGCAACCATAATAGCTATAACGCGCCTGACGATGTAAACAAGCTGGATTGGCAGCGCCGCGCTGCGTTTTCAAAAGAAGTCGAGTATATGAAAGGCTTAATCGAGCTGCGCAAACAGCACCCGGCCTTCCGCCTGACAACAGAGGAAGACATTCGCAAGCATTTAACCTTTATGGAAGCGCCGCAAAATGTGGTTGCTTACACATTGGACAAGCATGCGAACCAGGATAGAGCGAAGCAGCTCGTTGTGATTCATAATGCAAATAAGGAAGCTGTAGAGATTGATCTTCCGAAAAAGGGTAAATGGAATCTGCTTGTAAACGGCAAGAAGGCGGGAAGCAGAACGATTCAAACGGTACAAGGCGACAGTGTAACGGTACCGGCATTAAGCTCGTTTGTATTGGAAAAACGATAATAGTGTAAAGGCCCCATTTATGCATCATAGTACTTTCTTTTCTATCGAAAACGATTGTCATATAGTATAATAAATTGACCAAAAATAAACGGGGTGTATAGTATGGGCGCTTGGGGAACTGGAATATTTGATAACGATACAACTTGCGATGTAAGAGATGATTTTTATGAATTGCTGGAAGAGGGCTTATCAGTTGAAGAAGCAACCGAGGAAGTGCTGGATAGGCATTTAGAGGACTGTGACGAGGAAGAGGAGTTAGAAGTTGTGTCTTGGGTATATACCGGTCTTGCAGCTGCCCAATTGGAGAAGGGGCTGCTGCAAGAAGAAGTCCGGGTAAAAGCAATCGAATTGATTGATAGAGGTGCAGACCTGGAGCTTTGGGCAGAAAATGGAGAAGACGAAGATTTTCAGGAAAGAAAAACAGTTCTAAATGAACTCAAAGCAAAGCTAATAGGCGCTAGATAGCAGAAAATAAACAAGCTTCTTATACTTAGCCTAAAAAAGCAAACACTCTTGCATACTGATATGTGAGAGTGTTTGCTTTTTATCATTTGGCAATATACAAGCTTATCACAAAGGTGCCGGCGGTTATTAGAACGTTTCGCGCGTCTAAAGCTGGGATACCTGCGTTTTTCTATCGCTTTGAGCAAGCCTTGTCATCCCATATGAAGCCGTCGCGTATGATGAATATATATTGCACCGAACTTGCCGTTTTTTATTATGCCCTTGCTTCTTGGCGGAAACGCCCTTTTGCTTCGGGGGAGGCGCTTGCATTTACGTATCATCAAAAAACGGGCGCGATCGCGTTGTATGTCATGCTCATTCACGCGCTTGTCATCGAATCGATTGGTTTGCATGTGTTGCTGCACTCGTGGAGCCCGGTCGTTTCCATCGTCATGTTAATTTTGAACATTTATACGATTTTGCTGTTTTTGGCTGAAATTCAAGCCATCCGGCTATCTCCATTTTTCATAACAAATGAAACGTTATATTTACAGATCGGCGTCATGAAGCGTTTGGCGGTTTCGTTTCAGGATGTAAAAAGCATCCGTTATAGAACTTCAAGCCGAGAAAACCCAACAGGCTTGCCTTTGGGATGAATCTGCTGTTTTTTTGTTTACATAGAATATCTATGGTAGCAGAATATATATAAGGAGGTTGGAAAGAGATGAAAAAGAATATTCAAGTCAATATTTCCATTCCTGAACATTGGAGAAAGGAATTAGAAAATTTGGCTCGAATTTACTCAGTTGAAGAAGAAGTTACTCTTACATACCAAGATTTAATGTGTTAAAAGAGAGTGTTGGTGTTCAATTAAAAAGAATTCTCTATGATATTAGTCAACGATACGAACATGAAATCATTGAAATGGAGATTATGCCTGACCATATCCATATTTTCGTATCTGTTAAACCAACTGTTGCGCCAACCGACATTGTACGAACTTACAAAAGTATTTCTGCTATCCTGCTTTTTAAAGAGTTCCCTGAATTGAAAAATTTCTACGGTCGAGTAGGTTCATTATGGAGCAAAGGTTACTTCGTAAGTACAGTAGGGAATGTAAGTGCTGAAATTGTAAAAAGATATATTCAAGAGCAAAAATCTAAGGAACATTAAATTATTTATTAGGAAGGAGAGGATGGCCCATGGCAACGGAAATCAAAAGGCGAACCCGAAAACCAAAAAGTGACGTTCAAAAAACATTAGATGCCATGCGGAAAATCTCTCCTAAACATGTGGTTGAAGTAGAATTGTTGGTTACGGATTTAGACAAAAGAAAACTCCCAAAAATCCAAGAACACCTTCGAGTTATACGAAATACCGTTTTGGGGCAATTAGATAAACATTATCGGCAGATGATACGCACAAAAGCCCACAAACGGCTTTCAAAGCAATATTTTCATGTATGCGAAAAATTAGAGAAAGCAAAAGATGATAAAGAGCGGATTCGATTGGGAAAAGAACAAAAACAGCTAAAAGAACAGTTTGAGAAAATGCAGAAACGGTTTTATGTTACCTTTGAATACTGCAGAAAATATGGAGAAAGGTTGCGAGAAATCTTTTCCCTTCCCGATGCGGTAACCGTCTTGTCCGTTTGTGAGTGGGTTTGGAAGTCTATTGAAAGTAGGCTATATAACGGGGCGGAAAAGTCCTATTTTTACAAGAAAACAGATTTGATTACCCTACAAGGAAAGCAAGCAAGTAAGTGTATCATTTTAAAATACGATGAAAAAAAGAATACTTTTTACGCTCGCTTTAATGGGATGAAATTTTCGCTGATTGTAAAGAAAAATGACTTGTTTATCCAAGAAACTCTTGCTCATGTGGCGTATTACATGAAAAACAGTGGAGAGATAGATGGGCAGAATATGGAACGGTACCGATTAGGTCAGCCTTTGCTTCCTTCGTATCGCATCTGCAACAATCGCATCGTCACCAAAGAAATCCGAGGAAAGAAACGGTATTATCTGCAAATGGTATTAGAGGGTACGCCCGTACCTAAGCGAAAGAAAGATGGTTCTTTACGGCACTCTTACAGAACAGGAAGAATCGGTGGGGATGTTGGAACGCAAACGTTGGCTATCGTTTCTGAAAAAGAAGTCCATCTAAAAAATCTAGCGGAACGCTCTGACAGGAGCCTAGAGGTGGAACATAAAATTTATTCGTTGCAACGCTACATTGACCGCTCTATGAGGGCAATGAATCCGCAAAACTACAACAAGAATGGAACCATCAAGAAAGGTAAGAAAGAATGGGTGTTCTCCAATAAGTGTTTAAAAGCGAAACAAAAACTGCGCGACCTCCATCGGAAAACAGCCGAAAGCCGAAAATACGCTCACAATGAAGAAGTGAATCGGTTACGGTCTATTGGGGATGTGTTGTTGGTGGAAACCATGAATTTTAAAGGATTGCAACGGAAAGCCAAAGAAGTCACGAAGAACGAACATACAGGCAAGTTTAACCGCAGAAAGCGGTTTGGAAAAAGCATTGGAAAACGTAGCCCCGCTTATCTTATCAAGCAAGCCAAATACCGTTTTGAATTGACAGGCGGAACGGTGAAAGAAGTCAATACATGGACATTTAAGGCTTCGCAGTATGATCATATGACAGACGAAGCCAAGAAAAAAACCTTATCCAAGCGGTGGCATACCTTTGAGGACGGAACGAAAGTTCAGCGAGATTTGTATTCGGCTTTCTTGCTGTATTGTGCCGAGGATGATTTACAAAGCCCCAGCAAAGAAAAATGTGAAGAATCTTTTCCTAGCTTCCTAGAATTGCATAATCAATGTATGGAAGAAATCAAACGAAATGGTAAACGAATTTTGAATTGTGGCATCAAAATTTCATAGTTAGTTAGATAGTTTTCAATGGGAGTTTGACTCTGCTTCCGTTCCCTTCGTTGGAGGGAAGAAGGCAATCGCTAATGTGGACAACAGTTCGCTTGATTGTCGGGTATCTCCTCTGTCGTCAGTTTCTTGTTCCAAAGTGTCACCGCAAGGTGAACATGTCCGAGCCTGTAAGAAGCGATACGAGAACCCACGGGGCTTGCCCCGTGAGAGAGTCAGTATGAAGGTCCGGAGAAACTGTCCAAAGCGGAAGCGGCGCAAGTGTTCGACGGAGTGCTCGCCGATTTTGCAAAGGAAAAGCCCTTGTTTGAAATCGAGTTTCATACTCCGCAAGAAGCGAAGCTGATGTACGGATTTACGAAAAAGGTAACGAAAGCCCATCTTCGCCCAGATGACCCGCAGCGGTTTTATGAAGCTGTAATGGCAAGAATGGATGGATAATTTTATGTTTACGAAGGAGAATCAAGCCAGATTCTCCTTTTCCTTATATTTACAAAAGGAACGTTTGTTCTTATAATGGTGATAACCGCAATTGAAAGAAAGGAATGGTACTAGTGAAACAGCAAGCAACTCCATATCTTACATTCGCAGGCAATGCGAGAGAGGCGTTAACGTATTATAAGGAAGTCTTTGAAGGGGACATATTGGAAATTCAAACGTTTGGCGAGGCGCAGTTCCCGACTCCTCCGGAAATGGACGATAAAATCATGCATGCGCAGTTCAAAAAAGGCCCGTTATTTTTTATGGTATCCGACACATTTTTAGGACAATCCGTTGAAATCGGCAACCATATTTCGCTCACACTTGAATTGGAAAATGATGAAGAAATCGAAACATTGTACGGCAGATTAAGAGAGGGCGGCTCTGTGCTGATGGAGCTGCAGGATACGTTTTGGGGCGCGAGATTTGCGAAAGTTAAAGACCGTTTTGGCGTCATTTGGGATTTGAATTATACGAAGGCGTAAGCAGCAGGAAAAAGGGGCTTGCTTAAAAGCCCCTTTTTATTCAGGAAATTTGCAATATACAAACTCGGTATAGGAACATTTGACACACGTTCTTATATTGGATGAAGATGTTTCAAAAAACACATGCCGGCATTTATTTTGTATTTGCCCGATTGTTTTCTCAAGCCTCGCGATTTCCACCAACAGTCTGGAAATGTACTGTTGATAGGCTAACTCCGTTTCGGGCTGCAGGCCTTTATTTATAAATGCTTGAACCATTTTCCGCAAATTCCTTTGCTTTCTCCTTCATCCCTTGCTCGATAACTTCATCTACGCTTGTTTGCTGTGCTTGGGCCATGTTGCGAATATCTTGGGAAATTCGCATGGAGCAAAATTTCGGCCCGCACATTGAGCAGAAATGGGCTGTTTTGGCACCTTCAGCCGGAAGCGTCTCATCGTGGTATTCCATCGCTCTTTCGGGATCAAGCGACAGGTTGAATTGGTCGCGCCAACGGAATTCAAATCTCGCTTTGGAAAGGGCATCATCCCGTTTTTGCGCGCCAGGGTGGCCTTTTGCAAGATCGGCGGCATGGGCGGCAATTTTATATGTAATAACTCCGACTCTAACATCCTCTTTATTGGGAAGCCCGAGATGCTCTTTTGGCGTTACGTAGCAAAGCATCGCTGTGCCAAACCAGCCAATCATGGCCGCGCCGATTGCGGAAGTAATATGGTCATACCCAGGCGCGATATCTGTTGTAAGCGGCCCAAGTGTATAAAAAGGAGCTTCCTGGCAAATTTCCATTTGCTTGTCGACGTTTTCTTTAATCAAGTGCATCGGAACATGGCCCGGCCCTTCAATCATAACCTGCACATCATGCTTCCATGCAATCTTTGTCAGTTCGCCAAGCGTCTCAAGTTCCGCAAATTGCGCTTCATCGTTTGCATCGGCAATAGAACCGGGACGAAGGCCGTCTCCTAGGGAGAAGCAGATGTCATATGCTTTCATAATTTCGCAGATTTCCTCAAAGTGCGTGTAAAGGAAGTTTTCTTTATGATGGGCAAGGCACCACTGTGCCATAATCGAGCCTCCACGGGAAACGATGCCGGTTACACGTTTGGCTGTTAACGGGATATACCGCAGCAGCACGCCGGCATGGATGGTAAAGTAGTCAACCCCTTGCTCTGCTTGCTCAATTAACGTATCGCGAAATACTTCCCACGTTAAATCTTCGGCGATTCCGTTTACCTTCTCCAATGCTTGATAAATCGGCACTGTTCCTACCGGGACCGGCGAATTTCGAATAATCCATTCGCGTGTTGTATGGATGTTCTTGCCGGTTGAAAGATCCATAATTGTGTCTGCTCCCCAGCGGGCAGCCCACGTCATTTTTTCTACTTCTTCCTCAATAGAAGAGGTGACGGCCGAATTCCCAATATTGGCATTGACTTTTACGTGGAAGTTGCGCCCGATAATCATCGGCTCGCTTTCCGGATGGTTAATGTTGGCGGGAATAATCGCACGCCCGCGTGCCACTTCGTCGCGAACGAATTCAGGAGAAACATGCTCCCTGATGGCGATGAATTCCATTTCAGGCGTAATGATTCCCCGGCGTGCATAATGGAGCTGCGTCACATTTTTTCCTGCTTTGGCCCGTAACGGTTTTCGGTGTAACCCAGGGAAGACAGCAGAATTTGCCCGGGGGTCATTCTGTTTGTAGCCATTATCTTCAGGCTTTATTTCCCGGCCTTCGTATTCTTCAACGTCTCCCCGTTCTAAAATCCAATTGCGGCGTACCGGCTTGAGTCCTTTGCGGATATCGGCGGCATAATTTACGTCTGTGTAAGGGCCGCTCGTATCATATACGCGTACAGGAGGATTTTCTTTTTCGCCGAAGGACCCGGTTGTCGGGCTTAATTCAATCTCGCGCATCGGCACTTGAATGTCCGGTCTTGATCCTTGTACATAGACTTTCTTGCTTCCCGAAAAACTGGACATGATAGAAACATTCATTTCATTGACAGCATTGTTTTTCACGATTGTATTTGCTCCTTTTTTAAATGATGAAAAAGGACAAAATCCAATCCATTTGCAGCATGAAAAAGCCGGATCCATTTGCAGGACCCGGCTGTTGTTAGAGAGTGATAGATATGTAACGGTATTCGTTACATATAGTAGATTCTAACTTCCCCACGCTGGTATGAACCAGATCAGGTCCCGAGGGTTAAGAAACTTCACTGCGTTTCTCTCTCAGCCCAGCTCATTGGACACCCCTAGTTTGAAACTTTTCAATTTTCACAAATAAATATAAGCGATAATGTGCAGCTTGTAAAGATTTTTCAAATATCCTTATATTCAATTATTGTAACTTAAAGAACTGATTCAACAGCTCGGCCATTGGCGTACAATGCATTGTCTAAACTGTCCAGTGAGAAGCTAAAAGGGGGTAGCGTATAGGAATAAATCGTATTATTTGCATGCAAGCCCGCCGTTAAAAATAAAAAAATAGGAGTGACTTTGCGGGATAAACAGAGTGCTATGGCAATTCAAAATGTAAAATTGATTATGTCAATCTTGTGTGTAACAACCATGTAACAGGCCGGCGTTGCACCGGCCTGTTTTCATACATTCATATCTTTCCTCTTAAAACAAATATACGTAACGCTAAATAACACTCCGATAATCACAACCGACAATACAATAAACACAGGGTCGAGCGCGCCGTCTGCAAGCATCTGCTTTGCTTCGTAATATTTAAACGGCGTCAAATATTTCAAATCTTCCAGCTTACTGTTTAGGTCAATCATAATCGACAAAATAAACGTCAATAGCAGGATGGCTGTGCCAAGAGCGGCAGCTGATTTTGGATGCTTGCTCGCCGCCGCGATTCCCGTCCCTAGAAATAAAAAGATAAGCTGCAGGATGAACATGCCTACCATCAAAATGATGATATCGCCAGTTGGCACCGTTCCCTTGTTGTAATATGCGACCGCGCTGATTGAGGTGATGAAGGTCATGATATTAAAAAGGATGACATGAACGGCTGCCGCTGCCAGCTTGGCGGTCACGATGCCGGTTCGGGAAATCGGCTTTACCATTAAAAATTCCGCCGTTTTATCCCGCTCCTCTTTGGCGATGATATTTGCGCCAAGCATTAACGCGTGAATCGACCCCATGAGAACTAAATATAAAAACAGCACTCCGTAATAGTCGACTGCTTTTGATAAATCAAGCGAGCCTGTTCCCATAATCGCCTGCAGGGATTTTGGCATTTGCTGCATGATTTCATTCAATGACTGGCCGGAGCCGGAGATGCTTTCGTATTTGCCCATGCCCGCCACAACCATGAAAATGATGCCGATCCCCCAAAGAAGCAATGATTTTCGGTTTGCCTTTAATTCCCTTATAAATAGATTCATCATAACGTTCACCTCCTACACAGTGTGAATGTCTTTTTTAGAATAGATGAAGTAGCTGGCGACAATCGCGATAATAATGAATAAACCTTCAATGATAAGAAACGATGTTTCATAGCCGGAATGTTTCATGATATAAGCGGTGTCGTAATATTTGAACGGTGTTATATAACGGATCGCTTTTTCGCCGATGACAGAACCGAACATGTTAATAATAAAGAAAGCGAAGACAATGCTAAGGGAAAGCGATAATACCGATTTAATCTTTGGAACGATGACAGCGATAAAAATGCCAAGCGCCAGAAACATGAGTTCTACTAAGAAGGCCGTAAGTGAAATCAGGATAAAGATATTCATATCAACTGCTTTTTCCGATACAGCCGATGCGGTTGCTGCCGCTGCAGCTACATAGATGATATTTGTAATCATCAAGGAGGCGAGCGCAGCCGCAAGTTTCGCTGTTATAACTTCGTTTCTCGTAACGGGCTTTGTTAACAGAAAATCCGCTGTTTTCTCCCGTGTCTCCTTTGATAACACCGAGATTCCTAGATTCATTGCTTGAATCGAGCCGCATAGCAAAATATAGCTAAATGCGTAAGCGTAAAAGCCAAGCAGGGATGAGATCGTATCAATCGACAGCCCAAACGCTTTTCTGACAGGCTCGGGATAGTTTGCGAGAATTTTTTTAAACTCAGCGGCCTCGTTTGCAATGGATGGAAAAAAGGACAGAAAGAAAACGATCAATAAAACGAGCGAGGCGGACCAAACCATTGTTGATTTTCCGTATGCTTTTAGTTCATGCAAAAACATATTCACGGAAATCACTCCTTTTCGTAGTAATGCATAAAGATTTCCTCAAGATCCGGCTCCTCAATCCAAAGATTGGCAAGTTCAAGGCTGGCGAGCTTTTGCAATACTAGGTTAATATTGCCGCGAAATAAGAAATGGACGGTGCGGTCTTGGATATCGACATTGCTGACGCCCGGGATGTCGAAATACTCCTTTGTGATTGGCGCTTTCGTTTCCAGCTTGAACTTTTTATGGTTATTCTCTTGTAATGTGCTGATTTTTTCCACCTTAATCAGCTTGCCTTCCTTAATAATTGCCACCCGGTCGCATAGCTTTTGCACTTCGCTTAAAATATGGGAAGAAAATAAAATCGTTGCCCCTTTCTTATTTTCCTCCTTTAATAAATCAAAAAATGTTTGCTGCATGAGCGGGTCTAATCCGCTTGTCGGCTCATCGAGAATGATGAGCTTCGGCTCATGAAGCAAGCCCTGGACAATGCCGACCTTCTTTTTATTGCCAAATGATAAATCGTCAATTTTTTTGTTGAGGTCAAGGTTCATTAGCTCCGCCAATTCTTTGATGCGCTTGCTGCAGTCCTTTTTATAAAAGCTGGCGGAATACTTCAATAAATCCTTTACTTTCATATTGTCGTAGTAAAATACTTCAGACGGCAAATAGCCGATGTCCTTTTTAATTTCAGGGGCGTATTTTACGGAATCTTTCCCGAAAATCGTCGCACTGCCGCTTGTCGGGTAAATGAGCGACAAGAGGGTGCGGATGGTTGTAGATTTTCCCGCGCCGTTTGGGCCGATAAAGCCAAAAATTTCCCCTTCCTCTACATGAAAGCTCACATCATGAATTCCTCTTGCTTTTCCATATGTTTTTGTCAAATGGTTCACTTCAATTACATTCATTTTCGCAACCCCCTTATTTGTAGAAGCATTTGATTAAAATATGAAAGTATTCATTTGCTTCTGCGAACACTTTTTCATAATCCACTTCATGCGAGGAAGACAGCTTCGCCTTATGCAGCGCTTCTTCACCAAACTGTTCAAATGTCCAAATGATGATTTTTAATGCTTTTTGCACATCAATGTCATCGCGAAAGCGGGAGAAGTCGATGCCTTCAAAAATTTTGTTCATATTGACGAGAGTCAGCTCTTTCCGTCTTTTATCAAGGTCTGCTTTTACTTCAGCCGCGTCTTCCATGTACACGCTTTCCATAAATGTAAACAAATCAGGGTACTGATACAGCAATTCCATTTTAATGAGCATCGATTGGCGAACGCGCATGAAAAAGTCTGTTTCGGAAAGGTCAATTTTTCGGAAAAATTCGTTCGTTAGCAATTCAATGCAATGGTCATGCAAAAATAAGTACAGCTGCTTTTTGTTTTTAAAATAGTGAAACAGCAATCCCTTTGATATAGAAGCTTCCTTGACAATTTCATTTGTAGAGGCATTTTCATAGCCTTTTTGTGCAAATTCCTTCATGGCTGCATTTACAATGCGCTGCTGCTTTGGCCTATCCAAATTGAAAAACTTTGTAAACATGATGATAGCCTTCTTTCAATTTTGTGGTTTGACCACATCAGTCAATATCATTGTATTCCTGTTGACTGATGTGGTCAATAGGTGTTTGCTTCTATTTTCTACAAATGTATGACAGAATATCCCAATATACGAAAAGGCGTATCGTTCGTCTGCCGGCTAAATTGTGCGGTATGATAGAAAAAGAGAATGCAAACGGGAGTGAAATGAAGAGATGCTGCAAACTATAAACGGCCGGCTGGAAAAAATGATGCCGCTTATTACGCCGGCGAGTGTTGTCCTTGGCGTGCTATTTGCGGTGCAGCTTGTGCCTTATACGTTTTTAGTGCCGTGGATTTTTGCGTTTATGACGTTTACCGGAAGCTTAGGCTCCAATTTTAAATCTTTAAAGCAGGTTGTGCTGCATCCGCTGCCGCCCATTATTGTCCTTGTGATTTTGCATGTGCTGATGCCGGTGTGGGCGTGGGGCTTTGGGCAGCTTGCGTTTAGCGGCGACGTACATACGATTGCCGGTTTTGTGTTGGCGGCGGCGATACCGACGGGGATTACGAGCATTATCTGGGTGTCGGTATATAAAGGAGATATCGTGCTGGCATTGTCGATCGTATTAATTGATACGCTGCTGTCGCCGATTATCGTTCCGAACTTAATGCTATTGTTTGGCGAAAAAGCGATCGATATTGATACGTGGCCGATGATGAAGGGGCTGTGCATCATGGTTGTGGTTCCGTCCCTGCTTGGGATGCTTCTCAATCAGCTGACGTGCGGAAAAGCGAAGGAAACAGCCGGGGTGTTTTTAGCGCCGTTTTCAAAATTGGGTTTAGGCGCCGTTGTGATGATTAATAGCGCCAGTGTTGCACCGTATTTGGCCAATATTAATTTCAAACTTATTCTCATTGCTTGTTCCGTATTTATGATTGCCTTATCCGGCTATGTGCTTTCCTGGCTTATTGGGAAGCTTTTGAAGTGGGAGCGGGATGTAATCGTGACATCCATGTTTACTGGCGGCATGCGTAATATTAGCGTCGGGGCGGTGTTGGCGGTCACATATTTTCCAGCAGCTACAGCTGTGCCCGTGATACTCGGCATGCTGTTTCAGCAAGTGCTCGCTTCATCGTGCGGCCATCTGCTCGGACATTATGACCATCCGATTTACCGCGCCAATGTAAAGGAAAAAATTGCCCAGAGGTAAAGCTGGAACAATTGTGTAACGTTTTTGTACAATATAAATTTGCATCTACTAAGCAAGGAGACGGTTTAGAAACGCCATGAAACTGGATGAAGAAAACTCGCCGATGGGCGGGTTTTCTTTATTTTCGGGCTTATTTCTGTTGGGCCAATATTAATTTTTGATCACGCACGTCTGTACATCACCACTATACAGGAATTGTAACCTGCACTCACTTTCTCCCTCTGGTTTTCCTTTGGACGAGGGAAAACTAGGCCCTGACTGTTGCTGCACACGGCTGGTAGCACTCTCCCCTATAAAAAAAGGTTTATTTACCCACACTAATGTTTAACACAGCCTTAGTGTGAACTACCCACCACTTAGCGACTGACGCCGCTTGAAGTGGGGGCTTCCAAAGACCGAAAGATCGCCTTCTTCTTTTATTGCTCCTTCGCTCACAAACGTAAAAGTTCATGTCCAGAGCCTTACATTCGCGGTGTTCCTACCGCTACTGAAACCGATAGAAATTACACAGCTAAAGAGTGCTGAAGTAATGCTGCAAACCCGTATTGCTTCAAATTACAAGCGGCATTATAATCTCTATCGGTTTTTGCACCACATTCGGTACAGTGATACGTCCTTTCGGACAAAAGCAGTGTTTCTTTTTTATGTCCGCAACAGCTACAAATTT
>JBHGUR010000100.1:0-35809 GCA_048976805.1 Ectobacillus sp.
ATTTGGACATATACATCGCGGCTAAGTAGAACAAATAGCACCTTGTACTTGCTTCCTCTCTCTGGTTTTCCATCGCATGGGGCAGGAATAGGTTTTGACCGCTTCTATGCATAGCCGGATGCTCTCTCCCCTTTCAAAAAAAGGCTTTATGCTCTTTTTTTAACTTGTATTTATATAGGTATAATTGTTTCTTTATTCCACTTCGGTCATCAGCCCAACTGACATGGTTCGTTGCAGTAACAACTAGACGTTCCCTTGAACTTTTATAAAACACTTTAATAGAACTACACTCGGTCCTACCCCTACTCCATCATCTTGCCTTTCTACTCATAATCCCAACCTGAACTGCCATATGCGATATTTTTCCCGTAAAAAATTTCATCCATCTCGATTTTTAGCTTATTTGTAATTTCATCGCGCTCATCAACTGAAAGCTTTTCTTTCGTATAACCGAACAAATAATTGTCTAAGTCAAACTCTCTCAGCTTGCATTTTGTATGGAAAATATTTTCCTGATATACGTTTACATCAATCATATGATATAAATCCTTAATATCCTCCGGGATATAATTTTGAATCGAGCTGATTTCATGGTCGATAAACAATTTGCGGCCGGTTATATCCCTCGTAAAGCCGCGCACCCGGTAGTCGATGGTCATAATATCCGTATCAAAGGAATGGATTAAATAATTTAACGCTTTTAAAGGCGATATTTCCCCGCATGTAGATACATCAATATCAGCGCGGAATGTGCTAATTCCATCATCCGGATGATATTCCGGATATGTATGGACGGTAATATGGCTTTTGTCAAGATGGGCTAAAACGCCTTGTGGAATAGGACCGGGTGATTCTTCTAACGATTCAATCGGCGTATTGTAAACGGGCCCTTCAGAAACGAGAATTGTCACGCTTGCTCCTTGAGGATCATAATCTTGCTTTGCGATATTTAAAACGTGCGCCCCAATAATATCCGACACAGTTGTTAATATCGTTGTCAGCCTTTCCGCATTATATTGTTCATCAATATAGCTTATATACGCATCGCGTTCTTCCTTCGTTTTTGTATAGCAAATATCATACATATTAAAACTCAAAGACTTTGTCAAATTATTAAAGCCGTGCAATTCAATACGCTGCTTTGGCGTCAAGTCCATATATGTACCCCCTTTTGTGCAAAAATACACTTCGACAGTTTTAATGTGTGCATTCATCTAAGGTTTATATGCACTTAAACGGACTTTTTGCCTATCAGAAAAAAGTTTTCTACTCATTTATCCAGTGTTGCAAGCTTTCATAATGCTTGTGCGCATCGTTGTACCCGAGTTCATACAAATCGACAAGCCTTTTCGTATTGCGCTCTATCCTGCTTACGGGCATATCTATGCTGGGCTGTATTACATATGTCCGTTTCTTTTGATGAGGTGCATGAAGAAATGAAATAGTATTATTGTATAGCACGTATTGCTCTTGAAGGAGTTCGGCGATTTTCGGATAGCGTCTATACAGGAGTTTCGCAGCTGCAAAAAGCGAATTGGAATGTTTAGAATACCCAATCGGCTTCGTCATAATTACAATATTTTTTTGGAAACCGTCTGCTTGCGCTTTTTTAATCGGAATAGGATCAATAAGGGCGCCATCCAATAGCCTTCTTCCGTCATACTCAACAAGCGGGGCTATAAAGGGAAGAGAGCTCGAAGCGCGAATAATCGTTAATATATCATTTCCGTGTTCATGTTTATTATAATAAACCGCTTCTCCTGTTTCGCAATCTGTTGTTCCGATAACGAATTGTTCCCCGTTTTCTAAAAAGGTATGAAAGTCAAATGGAATCACTTTATTTGGAATTTCATCAAACAAGAAATCCATTCCAAACAGCTGTCGTTTCCACAATAAATTCCGAAACGACAGATAACGGGGGTCATTTGCTAATTCTATATTTACTCTTTTATTTCTTCCTTGTTGGCGCGATAAATAAGAAGCTGCCATACAAGCGCCGGCAGAAACTCCGATAACATATGGAAAAAACATATCTTTTTCCATGAAATATTCTAGTACTCCCGCAGTATATAAGCCTCTCATTCCGCCGCCTTCTAAAACTAAACCAATGTTTTTCATGTAAAATCCCTCCTTTGCAACGAACTCTATATTCCTTCCCACATTATATAAAATTCATGGCGCTATTTCTTTAAGGATACCCTAAAAGTTACTCATTTTTGGCAACCTTTAATTATATCATGGAATGTGAATTTTATCCATTGTGGTGCTACTCACAATAGCATGGATGTCTCTGTTAAACTTGAGTGTTGATTTTCCACTACAGATGGGGTCTGTGTAGCAATGGAACCAAATCACGCAATAAGCATTAGCGGACATTAGGAATCCTATCTCTTTCTACATGATAGGATTCCTTTTCCATTTTATTCTGTTATGTTATCTTCCTCGTATGTTAAAGTGCGTAATCGACCATCTCTTATTTCTTCAGGAAGTATAAATGAATAACGTCCTACTATGTTGATATGCTCATGTCCAAGCGGAGAAAGCCTAGCAATATCATCCTCCTCAAGAACGTGACCACGATTGCGAAGAACTTGTAGTGCTGATTCCATATAACGAGTATTCCAGACTACAATGGCATTTACGACTAAGCCCAGTGCACCTAATTGATCTTCTTGGCCTTCTCGATATGATTGATGAAGTTCTCCTCGCTTTCCATAAAATACAGCCCTTGCTAAGCTATGTCTTGCTTCTCCTCTATTTAACTGGGTTAGAATTTTGCGACGATAGTTCTCATCATTCAAGTACAAGAGCAGATAACGTGTCTTGAAAATCCGCCCAAATTCTCCGATTGCTCGTCCTAACATGGTAGGTTTTCCATTCTGTTGTAATGCCTGGATAAGGTGAGTTGCATTTACTTTATTAAGTTTAAGGGAGCCGGCAACCCGAAGCATGTCTTCCCAATGACGGTGTATCAAGTCTTCACGAATACGACTTTTGGATAACTGATTCAGAATTCCATAATCTGACGTGGAATGAAAACGCCAAAGACGTGACTCACCGACGTCAGCTAAACGTGGGCTAAATTGATAACCTAACAATCCAAAGAGCCCAAAGATGATATCACTATAACCAGCCGTATCTGTCATAATTTCTCTTGGCTGTAAGCTCGTGTCTTGCTCTAATACACATTGAAGTAAATATAACGAATCATGAATGGTTCCTGGAATAACAAGCCCATGAAGTCCTGTAAACTGATCACTAGTAAAATTGTAAAAAGTAACTCCACGACCTGTACCAAAATATTTAGGGTTAGGACCAGAATGTACAGATTTCACTGGAGTAAAGAAACGTAATCCATCTGCGGAGGCAACCTCGCCACCACCCCATATGTTTGCCAAGTCCAGTTGACTATGAAAATCTACAAGCCTTGTATTTGCTTCTGTAAGGGTTTCCGCACGGAAGTAATTTTGCTCAATCCACGTTAGACGATCACGTTCCAAAGATGGAACGCCGTCTTGAACCAGAGGTCTTAGGCCAATGTTGCAAGCTTGAGATATAAGTAATGCACAAATACTTATTGGTAACTCATTAATTCTTGATCTTGCTTCACTGATATGTCGAAAAGCATCCATAAATCCGGTCCAACGATTTACTTCTAATAATAGTTGAGGAATGTCTATATTGGGCAACATATTCTGTATGCGTTTTCTAAGTACTCGTAGTGTCTCTGGTTCTTGCAGTTTCTGCAGAGGCGTGAGAACAATTCTTTGTTTACCAGCAAATGTCTCTATTTGAACTGCTGGGTTATTGTCCCAGTCTTCAATGGTTTGATGATAGGCTATGTCTAATTCGTCCTTAAGAGGTGCTAAAGCTTCGTGAGAATCTAAAGACCAGTCTAGTGAACGCAGAATGCTAGGACGGATTGCCTTCCACTCTTCCCCCTGTAGTAATTGTGCACGAAGATCTCCATATTTTTCACTACCAACTATGTAGAGGTCATGACGGCGTAGGGCATCTAATACCTGTTCGAGCATCCAAAACGTATAAGCTCGATGGTTTACAGTTCCCCTGTGTTTATCAATTACAACCTTGGACCAACTCGCATTCAAGCCAACAAGAGGAGCATTTTTCCACCCTTTTTTGGTAGAACTCCCATGCTCCTTTACAAAATTCCACGCTTGTAAGATGGGGAGTCCAGCAGGTGTTGCCTGTAGTTCAATTTCTTCCATGAGTAACGGAAGAAATTTACGGATTGTACCGTAATGCTGCAATAACTCCGAATACGCTAGTGTTTGATCCGGTGGACGTGTTAGCGAATCGACGGTTTGGATAGCCTGTATAAGGTCCTTTTCTGGAATTTTCTCAAATACTGCATCCTTTGGATTTATAGAAGGATTCTTATGCTCTAATAATATAATACAAGCTTCTCGGAGTTGACGTGCCGCTTTATCTAAATCTTTGATAGTACGAAGACGTTCTCGTTGTTCTTTTCGATACGTCTTAGCAAATAAATCTGTTAAATAGCGGTCCAAGATGTCAATGACATCATCTTGAGCATTTTGTGTGTAAACTTTAGCAAATGCTACTAACACAGCTATGCGGCGTTCATCATTCATTCTAGCAATTGCTTGTGCTCTTACAGCTACCGCATGCCGGGCGAGTTGTTGCAGTCTTTTGATAGGGACTCCAGATGTATCCCAATGCGTGGCTTCCAATTGACGAAGCTCTTGTAGTCGGATAAGGGAATGTTTGATTCCCGTAATACTGATAGTAAAAGGAGGATTGCTTAGGCGCTCTAAATGGGTTTTCTTTGTTTTAGAATCCAATTGAAGAAGATTCTCCAATTGCTTGCGCTGCTCAGTGTGAGGAAGACCAGCAAGTTTCCTCCAAAGATTTTCTGACGCACGATCACGAACCTTTGCGACTAACTTTGTTAATACTGATACACCAGGTAATAGGATTTTTTGCTCTATACATCGTGCCGTGGCTAAATCGAACAACACACTTGGTCGCTCATTATACAACCATGCACGCGCATATAACCATCTGACTAAACGCCAATGTCCTGGCTGATCTGTAAAGTTTTTATATCCATAAGTAGAACGTATTTCATTCATGTGGTCCCACTGACTTCGGTTATTTTGGTAATAAGTAAAGCTTTGTGCATCTAAACCGAGTTGATCTGCCATATATGTAATAACAGCCTGTGGTACATCTGTAGGAGTAGATAAAAACGTACCTAGGAACCTGACGGTTCCTAATTGAACAGCAAAGCCGAGCTGATTATGATCACCTCGACGGTTCCATATAAGTTCTTTGTCTTTATCATCCAGCCAAAAATATTTTGCTAATTGCTCTGATGTTGGGGTATCACTAAAACAACCATATTCGGCTTCTTGTTCAGGTGTTAAAAAATCTACAGGCATAGTCCTTGTTTCCCCCTGTTACAGTTGTTAGTTTGCATCAAATGACAAAATTAGTATGCTTATATCTATTCTTTAGTTCCAGGCAATCTTCTCCACTTCTCCCTGTAAATCTGCTTGAGTAGCTCTTACATAAATCATCGTAGTATTCAAGTTATCGTGTCCCATAATTTGCGCAAGCCGATGTAGTGGTGTACATTCAGCCATCACATAACCAAAACGATGCCGTAGATCATGTGCACTAAATCCGTCTAACTTAGCAAGACGCATATACTTCTGGAGAATATGGCGGATAGCTCTTTCTTGTAGCCGTTTTCCTGTTTTAGAAGAAGGGAACAAATAGCCCTGTGAGATATTACCTGATCCCATATACTCTTCCAATGCTAAACGAATAGTACTATTTAAAGGAACTTCCCTCTGTTTATTTCGCTTTCCGGATCGAACGACGACATAGCCTCCTCTTTTTCTCACAACAATATCTTCTATTTGAACATCGCAAACCTCCATTGAACGAAGACCAGTGTGAAGCATAAAGATAATCATCGTCTTGTCACGTAGCGTGCCATATTTTTCAACAGCATGCATTAAAGCTGCTTCCTCTTTATCCGTCATTTGTTTTGGACTTGTTTTTTCTGCTGGAACAAATTTAATGGACTTTGAATAATTCGTTTGGATCAGTCCTTGCTGCTTAGCCCAGTCGAAATAACGTTTAATAGAGTTGATTCTCCTGTTGATTGTAGAAGGCTTTAAAGATCTGGTAATTTGCATGTACTCTCGGTATCGGGCAATCGTTCGAGCAGTAACGTTTGTGGGGTGGAAAAAGGTATCTTCTGAATGATTCCCCCATACATTTTCAAACCAATATACAAAGTCTTTGAGATCACTCGTATATTCTGTAAGTGTTTTTGTATGCAAATCTCCTTCTAGAGATAAGCTAGAAATAAAATCTGAAATGAAAGCTGTTCCTTGTATAGAAATTATTTTGGTAGACGTCATATATGCCTCCTCTTATATTGACTTATATTAGCGGACATGCTAATTTAATCTTATCAGTTATATTAGCGGACATCAAACGTTTATTTTTCCGCATTCCATGTCCGCTAATAATAATTAGCGGACATTCAAAATAGTACCGAAGGTAGGTGGATTATATGGCAATCCGTAAAGAAGAGTTACATCGCTTGGTAGACAATCTTGATCAGCAAGATGCGAAGGCTGCTTTTGACTTTTTAGAGTTCCTTGTGAAGCGCTCGAAAAAGAAACCGGAACATTGGGAGAAAATTGATAAAGCAGAGCCAGATCATGAACCACTGTCAGAACAAGAATTGGAACAACTGAACAGTGAAGAAGGATATGTATCAGGGGAGGATGCAAAACGTGAGTTCGGACTACAAGTTGATTTACCATAAGTCCGCATTAAAATTTATTACTAAACAAGAGAAAGCTATACAGGAGCGGATTGCAGAAGGCTTAAAGGGGCTTCTAGAGATTCCTCCCGAAGGAGATATTAAGACCATGAAGGGGTACACAGATTTGTATCGGCTCAGAATAGGTACCTTTCGGGTTTTATTTGATATAGACCATCATGAGAAAATTATATACATACAAGCTATTGGAAATCGTGGAGATATTTATAAATAACTACAATAACAAGAGTATTATATTTTATGTTATAAAACCTAAAAGACCTTCCAGTTCACATTAACAGGAGGGTCTTTCTTTTTATTCACTAGAAACAATGTCTGTTAATGCTTATTACTTGATTTACTTCTAATACTACACAATCTTTGTGATTCAATCTGACAATATGATAAATTAAACAAAACAAAAAATAAATTGTAAATTTATTGAAAAACAGTTTAATTATGGTACAATCATTAATGTACTGAAAATTCAAAAAACGGAGGTTTGATCTAATGACATCATCAGCAGCTAAAAAGTTAGAAGACAACATTGCTACTTATTCTAAGAATCATTTTCGTCACAACAAAGGTCAGGAGTTTGTTCCCTCTTTGTTGAAAATGCAAATTCATGATACTGAGGATGTTTCTCACTCCCCTTCTTTGTTGAAGATGCAGATTCACGATACCGAGGATGTTGTTCATTCTCCATCTTTACTGAAAATGCAAATTCATGAGACAGATAATATGGACTCTCCATCTATGCTTCGTTCCGCTGTAACGAATAAGTAATAAAAGACAAAACATACAACACATAAGCTTATATACGTATAAGCTTATGTGTTGTCTTTAGAAGGAGGAGTATAAAAATGGCCAATCTTACCACAAAAACAAATGTTAGTTTTTTAAATAGTGACCATGTTATATCTAATATTGAAAAATTAATTCAAGTACATAACAACAATATAGAGAATCTCTCTAACGGTGATCGGAAGAAAAAGTTATTTGAAATTCTTAATGCTTTACAAAATTCCAATATTCCTTATGAAACTGATAATATTATTATTGATTTTGAAAACGAAAAGTTACTAAATCATTTAGTCGCAGATGGTATGATTGATCGTGAGGATACCTATAATCAAAATCATCTTTTTAATCCCCAAGATCAAAATATCATCCGTGATAATATCGAAAAGGCATTGCGACTTATTAAAATGTTACAACCGGAACTGCATTTTTTGATGACTCAATTAATTGGAACCATTGTTTGTTTTAGAAAAAAAGGGTATGGTGGTGGATCGGTATCTAGTCTTATTGGTGCTATCTGGTTTAATCCATTAGCTAAATGGAGTGTGGTAGATTATGCTGAGGCTCTGTATCATGAATTTATCCATAATAGTCTTTTCTTAGATGATATGGTAAATTCAATCTTTCCGGATACTAAAATTATTACTACTGAAGAGGCATTAGTTACATCTACAATACTCAAGATAAAACGTCCTCTTGATAGATCATTCCACTCAGCAGGTGTTGCTATTGGATTAATGCATTTTTATCATATGTTGAGTGACTATAAAAAAATATTATCTTTCAAAGAACCTCTTCGTATAACTATCACTGAAATGAATGATAAACAAAAGTACCTTGGCGAACAAGGAAAAGAAATACTTAGGGAAATGAATAATTTTATTAATAATATGGATTTTGATAGCATATCTGAATCGTTAAAATTTAGACATTATAATGTTAAAATTTGAATAGATTTAACTATAAAAGGTGTATGTCTTCATACTAGATATACACCTTTTGTTTTATGTGGGTTATTATTCTACTTATAGAAAAATTAATGGAGAGATGAGGTTTATACCCATGTGATCTTTATAGGATACTATATGATTATTACTAGAACGAATTTTGCTTATGAAAGAGGGAATAAATTGAGAAACAATAAATCGTTCCAGTTACTTTGGATTAGCCAATCCATTGCTAATTTGGGTGACTCCTTGTATATCTTAGCCATTGTGACTTTAATATATGATATTACGGGTTCTGCTGCTTTTGCAGGACTGTTTCCCATCTTACGAGTATGTGCACAAGCGATTAGTGGATTAGCAGCCCCCTTGCTTATGGACCGCCTACGTCTCAATTCTATTTTATGGATGTCTGAAATAGGCCAAACCATTTGCTTCGGGTTGATGTGTATTCTATATACTATTTTACCTTCCCAATGGTTGATTCCAACGTTTCTTTTTTTAGTATTTGCAATCTCTATTCTGCATGGATGGGCGACACCAGCCAGAAATGCACTTGTTCCTCGTTTAGTAACACCTAATTTATTAGTTAAAGCAAACAGTTTACTTGCTACTTCGGATCAAGTTGTATTACTGGTCGGTTGGTCACTAGGTGGGATTCTAGTGGTCGGAATGGGGATCATTCAAGTATTATGGATTACTACAATTATGATGTCCATCTCCACATTGGCTCTTTTCTTTGTTAAAGATCCTTCCTTAATCACTCCATCAAGTCAAGAGAGTCAAAAACAATGGGATAGTATTAAAGAAGGTTGGATGGCGATCTGGACCAATCCTATCCTTCGTACTGTATCATTAATGGAGATTATAAGCGGTCTTGGAGGAAGCATATGGGCTGGATCGATTATTTTAGTTTTTGTGAAAGAAGTATTACACAAGGATGAGAACTGGTGGGGATTTATTAATGCCAGTTACTTTGCAGGAACCATTCTGGGAGGGGTACTCATTTGGATTTTCTCTAAAACAGTTGAAAATCGGATGATATTAAGTATGTTTATTGGATCTTTAAGTATTGGTGTGTTTACAATTACATTTGCCTTTTCAAGCAATCCTTGGTTTGCACTAGGATGTGCCTTATTTATGGGGCCTCCTTACCAATTGCGAAGTATTGCACAAAAAACTCTTTTACAATCTCATGCATCCGAAGAGTTATTACCGAAAGTGTTAGCTGCTTTCGGAACGATCATCTTTGTAACGTATGGATTTTCTGTTCTTTTGATGGGTTGGATTGCGGATCATTGGGGAGTACGTTTTGTTTACATTTTGACAGCCGGATTATTTGTTTTGTCTGCCGTTTTAACTCTAATGGTAAGTAAAAGTGCATCCAGTTCTATTCAAGTTCAATGTGACGAAGAAAGATATAGTAATTAAGATTGTATAGTTTCAAGATATTAAACAACTATTTTTTAAACCGTTCGAATCTGAATGGTTTTTGTTTTTTATATTAAAATTAATAAATGTTATTTTAAGTGAACAACAATTTTATCCTAATTTATGTAAAAATAGATGTTTATAATTAGAAATCTCCATTTTATAGTGGTTTTCAATGTCCGCTAATGCTTGTTGCGTGATTTGGTTCCATTGCTACACAAACCCCCAGATGGACGCTTTCCGTGGGCGGAGCTGAGCCGCTTCTCTCGCTACGATTAGTCCAGGATCTCGGCTATCCCGCTTTTCCCGCTGGAGTCGCCGCCTTTTGTTCCAAATCAACATTGGCCTTTAACAAAGTCTTGTTTAAAAATTATTTTATTACAACAAGTGCGGTGCGTGAAATTACGCATTAATAACTGAAAAAGTGTTAGGGATATCCCTAACACTTTTTCAGTTATACTCTTATTTTAATCGCTGCTTTACACGATCATATTCTTCAGCAGAGATTTCTCCTTTGGCTAACCGCATATCTAAAGCTTCTGCTGCGCGATATACGGAACTTCCAGAATGCCATGTTTGAATAAGCTTATTGATTCCTATAAATATAAGAACAAGAATGATAATCCAAAACAGCGCCATTCCGCCCATCATCATCCACCCTCCTCCTGAAAAACAACTGAAACCGTCATTCATCATATTTCCATTCATCATCATGAACAGCTCCTTTCTTTGCTTTTATCATAATACAGAAATGTGCAGTTACAGTGCATTTGGGGATGTTGTCACAAAGTTTCCATATACCTATATATAGCTAAAGAAAGCGGTATTGACATCCGTTTTCTATCTATGGTTTCCCGTTGCATAGCCACTATTAAGGTTTGACCGCTTCGCCGCCAGATGCTCTTGCTTCACTACAAAAAGGAAGGAACGTAGTGTCCCCTCCTTTTTAAGAATCATTTCATTATAAATAGCCCATTCTCAGATTCACATTTGCATCTTAGAGAAAGCTCTTTAATTCCTCTGTTAACTGCAGGAATCTTTCTTTATTTCCGCTTTCCAAGGAAGCGTCGATTTCCTTTAGAATTTGCTCTTTTTGAAAACTGCGCAGCGCATAATCCAAGACCATCTCAGCAAATAAAGTGTCCATTACCTCAGATTGTTCCAATCCATTTAGCAAATCCTTTTCCATTTTGAAATCAACTCCTTGTCCTTTTTTTGATTATACTATAAATTTCTGACTTTTCAAACATTTTATGTTATCCATATAAAAAAACTTACTCATCATTGTTATAGAGAATGATAAGTAAGTTTTCATGTTTAGGCTACATATCAATATTCGATTTCATCGTAATCTTTTGGCTGCGGTTCCGGTTTCCCATTCTTCCCGGTTGAAAGGTTGTTATATATCTCTTTCATTTCGTCATTCATTAGATTTGCCGTTTTCTTTTCATTTGTTTTCTTTTTCATAACAATCCGCCTCCATACCTTTTTAAAAATAATATATACTTGTTTCTATGTTTTTACTCCATTTCTTCGCCGGAATGGAAGCCATAAAAGGAAAAAGCCGACAAGCGCAACTCCTTCTAACGATAAAATATACCACGGATATGGCCCAAGAATATCAAGCAGCGATTTTGTCTTTGGCTTATGGGCTAAAAACATGTAGTTTCCCCCGGTTATACGATTAACGAAGAAAGCAATTCCCGCCGCCAAGTGTAAAAAAAGAACCGCTTTCCAAAAGGAATAAAAAGTTGGCTTATACTGTTTCACAAATAGAAAGAAAATAATAGCCCAAATCACAAGGGAATGTCCAATAAAAAAATGAAAAAAGCGAAAATGCGGAAATGAATATGATAAAGCCGGCGTTAAAATAGCCTGCAGTTCTCCGCCGATTCCGATAAAATACAAAATCTCAAACAGGCCGTACCGCTTTGTATACAGCATCAACATGCACATATACATATTGATACTGCTCAGTTCAAGCGGAAGAGATGTCTTCCATTTCCATTCCCCATTCCATAAAAGCCAGAACTGATACCCGCCTTCAAGTACAACTAATGACCATAGCATGATATATATCGTGCCGCGCTCATGCCGAGCAAAAAACGGGCACAACAAAATAATTACCGCAACCCCGGCCAACAAAACGCCAATCATCATAATATGCTCTAAAGAAAAATGCTCAAAATGCTGCTGCTTATGCGGTGAGAAAAAAATATAAACTACCTCCTATCTTCTTTATAAACAGTGTTTATATATCAAAAGTGAGTATTCCCAAAATAAAAAAACTAAGTCTTGCTTAGCGGCAAAACTTAGTTTCCTATACAGTTATTGCGTTATTGGCTTTTCGTATTTTTCTCCAAAAGTCTCAATCGTAATCGTTTTAATCTTTTGCTCTTCAATCGGCTTATCTTGTTTATTTCGTTTCACTTTTACAATTCGATCCACAACATCTATTCCTTCTATCACTTTTCCGAAAGCTGCGTATTCACCGTCTAGGTGCTTTGCATCTGCGACCATGATAAAAAATTGCGAACCGGCGGAATTAGGGTCATTAGATCTTGCCATAGATAGTACGCCGCGTTCATGCTTTAAATCATTTTTAAATCCGTTCGATTTGAATTCTCCTTTAATATGGTATCCGGGACCGCCCATTCCGTTTTTTTCCGGATCACCGCCTTGAATCATGAAACCAGGTATTACCCGATGAAAAACAAGTCCGTTGTAGAATCCTTTTTCTGCCAAAGAAATAAAGTTTGCTACTGTATTAGGAGCGACATTCGGATATAATTCCGCTTTGATTTGCCCATTGTTTTCCATTACAATCGTTGCAACCGGATTTTTCTCTATTTTCCTTTGCTTCGGTTCTTCAAGCGCCTGCTTTCCAGGTTTGTTTGCTCCACAGCCTCCTAGTAAAACGGTAAGGATCATAAACAGGAGGAGAAAAGCAGCATACGTTTTTTTCATTTTTTTATGCATTATTACAACCCTTTCTTCTATTGCTGCAATATAAAATTTTATCATTTTCTCGACAACTATTGTGTATAGCTCATCGTTTGTTTATTTGCGTCAACAATTTGAATCCACGTTTTCCCCGCAGGAAAGACCATAGCATTTCCATCCCCATCCAAATACTTCATTGTACCGCCGTCCTGTTTCCAATTTCCATACACCGCTTTTCCATGAAAGAAGTATATTGCCTTTCCGCCTTTTGAAAAATCAATCTCAATACGGCCTGATTCATCAAGAGCTGGGGAATGCGACGCATACTGGGCAATAACATTCGTAGCTCGAATTTGTTTGTCGGATTCTCTATCGCTGTGAGGTATGCCCTCGAGCTCTCTTTTATACACTTTATTCTCTGTATCGTATACGTATTTTACATGCGTAAAGCTATTATAGTTAAACAATACTGTTTTTGCACCCGAGTTCTCATAGTTTTTCGTGCCAAAATAAAAGGATTTGTTATGTATGTCTTCTGTAAATACCGGAAGCCGATTTGGATGCAAATACGCGTTGTGCGGGGAAGTACGGGAAGCATCCCGGCTAAAGTATTTTTCCTTTGTGATGCCATCTATATGGGTTTGCTTTAATTGAGACAATTGGGCATAGGCTTGGGGAGATGCGCCGTAATGAATATAAGGTGTATTCCAATCATCGACTACATCCAAAAAGTAGTGCCTCGAACTGCGGACAGGTCCTATTTTAGATGGAATAGCATCGTGAAAAATGGCTAAAAACCTTGTAATTCCTCCCTCCACTGTCATCTCATACACAACATCAGCTTCTGCAAGGCCGCTGTGCGGACGCGCCTTTAGGCTGTTTTCAATCATAACCGAAAAGCCGTTGGCCGCAGGTTCTGTTAAAAGAGTTCCGGTTGTGCTTGACAGTGGCTCTATATCAACATTTGCCTTCTTGCTGTCTACTTGCGCAGATGACGGTACAGATGGTTCCGTTTTTTCATTATGGCTGCATGCCGATAACATTACCGATATAACGAAGATGAATATGGCTTTTTTATACAAGCTCATTCACCTTCCTTTCTCCTTGTTGTAAAGATTATTGTAGCACAAAACAGTTGTTTCAGTATATGAATGCAAATAACGAAAAAGTCCAACGTTTGATGAGCGGTTGGACTTTTTCGTTATACAAATTACTGCAGCTGCTTCAAAAACATCATGAGATCCTGCTGCACCTTTTGCGTTAATTCTTGAATTTTTTGCAAATCAAGCTTTTGCTTTCCTGTTTCGGCGATTAACGGGTATAAATTACTTTCAATTTCTTCGTATTGCTTTGGGTATGTATCCTCTACCTCATCTTCAAAAGCATCCCATTTTGCAGCGATTGCTTTGCCATACTTATTGATTTCAGACGGATTCGGAGTTGCTGCTTTTACATATTGTTCTAATTTTTTTACCTCCGCAAGCACATCATTTACGCCGCTTTTTATATCCATCGGCGCAGCTGTGTTTACTTCCTTCGTCTCTTCCTGTAAAGCAGATGGATCGGGCTTCTCAATAGAAGCATTGCATCCAGTAATGGAAAAAACTGCCGCAGCCAAAGGAAGAAACATCCATTTATAATTGTTTTTCATACAATACCCTCCTTTGTCACTGTCAGTTCTCTCCAAAAATTGATAGCTTCATACTATACGTTTAGCAGGAAATACCGGCGCGTTTTCTTTGACAGAATAAATCCCTTCCGCAGTAAGCCTTACTGCCGGAAGATGTGTGGAAGGCAAAAAGAACATTGTATAAAAAGGATCAATATGCTGATGCCCCCGTTCCTTTAGCAGATGTACAAGCTCAGCGGTTTGTGAGATAAGTTCTTCCATTGGCAGCAGACTCATTTTTCCACCGAGCGGGAGCTGTAAATTAAACAACACTTCACCATTTTCTTTTAATATCGTTCCGCCGCCTTGGTCTAGCAGTTGATTTACAGCTTCAGCCATTGTTTCTTTGTTTTGCCCAATAACAAGAATATCCTGCGATGCCGTATATGTTGTCGCTAAAGCCTCAACATAATGGGCAAACCCTTTCAAAACGCCATTTGTAATCCATTTTCCTTGCTGGTCAATTAAACTAACGTAACAATAGCCGTCTTTATGTCCTAACTCCACTGTATCTCGTACAACCGAAAGCCCTTCAACACTAAGCTTTGTAATGACGGCATTAAGCAAATTTATAACAGGCGCTTGCGCACATGTACTGTCCATGTCAAACCAATGGGGCTGCGCCCGCCACGCCACATCCATGGGCATAAACCTAATGCGCTCCCAATTGCATTCAGGAAAGGAATATAACAGGCGGCGATTTTCAGCTACAATATCTCCATTTGCAATTACTTTTACAGGTGTCGGATTGTTGATATCTTCTAAAAATAAAATATCCGCAAGCCTTCCCGGGGCAATGCCGCCGATTTCCTGATCTAATCCGTAATACGTTGCAGGGTTTAAAGTAGCCATGCGGTAGGCCGCTGGCGCAGGCACTCCGTTATGCAGCGCAAGCTTAATGAGCCAATCGATAAATCCATGCTTTAAAAATGGCGGCATCGATCCATCTGTTGTGAGCATTAATCGGGAGGAAGAGGAAAAATCAAAATGAAGTGCTTTCAACTCTTGGATTAAATCGGGTATATCCGGACGTATCGAGGAATGGCGCAAAGTCGCATACATCCCTAACCGCAAACGGCGGACTACTTCCTCTCCGTTAATAGCTTCATGGCACGCTGTCGCTCCTAAAGTGGCCATCGCATTTAACGTGTCTACGGAAGCCCCAGGATTATGTCCTTCAATCCGCTTTCCTAACATTCTTGCTTTAACAATTCCTTGAAGCATTGTTTCATCGCCGTCAAGCAGAACGGGCCACGCTGTTAATTCTCCTGCCTGCAGAACGTGGTCATGCTCGAGAAGCCCAGCAAGGCGCTCTGTTGTAAATTTCGCTAACATATCGGGATGGTTGCTCTGTGGATCAAGCCGCGCCCACCAATAATTTTTGATTGGGAGATTGGCGCTGTAATCCAGCAAATACTTAAAATCTTCGCTATCCATATTTAAATAAAAAACGAGATTATCATTTATTAAGGTCGTTGTTCCTAAATTTAACGCAAATTCCCCTAATGACTTGATATTATATAGTTGATACGGATGAGCATGCGGCTCAACGTATCCTGGAACCAGAGTGAAATTAGACGCATCTATAATGTTTGTTGCTTCGTCTATATGCGGATTTGCAGACCCTACATAAACAATCCGATCTTCATATAAAACGATATCAGCTCTCTCTAATTCCCCGGTATATACATTCAATAGCTTTCCGCCTGTAATCCATGATGTCGCAGGCCGCTGCCTCCGCGATACTTCAATCATCTTTCGCAGTTTGCTGCTGGTAACTGGCCGAATCGGCTTTGCCAAACTGACCACTCCTTGTTTCATTATTATATTTCTGCATTTTAAAGCATAGGCTTTGTTAAACTTGATTGTTGATTTTCCACTACAGGCGGACGCTTTCCGCGGGCGGGGCCGAGCCGCTTTTCCCGCTGGAGTCGCCGCCTTTCGTTCTAAATCAACAAATGAATCCAAATCAACATGAGCCTTTAACAGAGCCAAAGCATAAAAAAAAGACATCATTAAAGCGAAAACAATGATGCCCCTTTAAAAACTTTTTCCATGCTGCTATAGAACTTCGCTATCGCTGCTATAGAACTTCGCTATCGATCAGTTACAATCCTTTAAAACTATAGCCCTTGCAAGAGACTTTAAAAGTCTAATACCTTCTTCCCTAAAACATTTTTAAGCGGGATAGGGCCAATTTCCCTGCTATCGCGGCTATTATTGCGATTATCTCCCATTACAAACACATGGTCTTTTGGCACCGTCCATTTTCCCTGATCCATCACTACCATCGGTTCGTTAATATAAGGCTCGTCCAATGGCTTTCCATTCCGGTACACGTGATGATCGCGCAGCTCAATAACGTCCCCGGGTTTTCCGATAATTCGCTTTACATACAAAAAACCTTTTGTTTTTTGCGCAGTTACTAGCTGATATAATGCATTATCCACCAAGTCGTCTGCGAATGTTCTCTCCCGGTCGACGCGGCTATCAACAATTACAATATCGCCGTAATCAGGCGCATAGGAAAAAGTATGCGAAAGCTTCGAAACTATAATCCTCTCTTTATCCTGCAAAGTCGGATACATGGAATGGCCTTCTACCCGAAATGGCTGAATAAAAAATACGCTTGCGATAAACGCCAACACAAAAGCGAATAAAATGGAACGAGTCCAACTCCAAATTTCTTTCGTTACCTTACTGCTCAAGAAGAAACCTCCCCCTTCCCTTTCATATATACAAAAAGCTTATCATGCTTTAGACTATTCCGACAATGGATGCATCCCATTTTTATACATTAGTTTTCTATAATATTTGTAACATAGGAGAAAAGCATTTATCGCTTCGGTCTTTTTACTGCCACTTGCGTGTTTCATTGCTCCTGGTATTCTTTCATATATATTCCCTGCTCTTCGGCTGCGCAGTAGCATGTCCTTCTTTATAAGTTGTGTATACACGGTAGCCAGCTTCTTCTAACGCTTCTTTGCTGTATTCCCGTAAATACAGATTGCAAAACAGACTTCCCAATAAAAGGACTATCTTATTTCTTTTTGAATTCTGTGATTGTATAATCATGTCTTTTATCACTCTAACAATTGTTTCATGAAATGTTAAAGCGATCAGAAGCGGCGATACACCTGCCTGCACGTCTTTTACAATTTCTTGAATCATTAAAGCTGGATTCCATTCCAGCGGCTTTTTGTTTTCCATAAAATACGGATAGGCATTGTGATGCCTATTACTATTGCGAACAAGCTCGGACAGCTTTGCAGCTGCCTCCCCTTCGCATGCATATGCACCACATATCCCTATTATCGCGCCTACTGCATCGAAAAGGCCGGTATCCGTTTTAGAAATCGGTGTATTCATTTCCTTTACAATGACATGGTATAAAAGGGGAATTTTCTGTTTTTGCTGTGGAAATAACGTTTTAGCAATCTCGATTCCGCGGATTCCAAACGCTTTTACAAGGTAGCTCACAGCGATTTTCCACGGCTCATATTTGCTTTGCCCCCCATCCAAAAACGGAATATAATGCAAGTGGGCGAGCCGTTCAAACGATTCACCATTTCCATATAACATTTCAAAACTTCCGTTCTTTCCTTCCGCTCTATATTTTGTTTCATCTAAAATTACCGCAAAGCAATCATTCATTATATGGTTGTCCTGTATGCAAGCAGCCATAAGAGCATGAGATTGATGAACAGGCTGAACTTGAACGGACGGAACTGTAAAAAGAGGCTCGTGTAAATTATTTCCTGTCATTTTCATATCCTCCATCATCTAACGGGAAAAGCGACAATTCCCGCTTTTATATGTATTCCATTTGTTATTTTGATATGCAAGCTGCCTATTGCAGTATAAATAACAGCTTGCACGCGCTCTCTTATATAATTTTATTATCGCTTACATTACCATATTTTCTGATTTGTGTATCATGTTTTTTAAAAAAGTCAGAAAATTGCCTTAAATATACTAACATAGGCAACTTGTTTCATAAAAAGCAGGCATACTCCCTTTAGAATATGCCTGTAAATTGCATAATTAAAATTAAAGCTCCCAGCCCCCATACATAATAAGCGAATATTTTTAAAGAATGCTGCTTTAAATATTGAATCATCCACGCAACAGCGATATAGCCAAAAAATGCGGAAGAAATGGCCCCAACTAGCAATGACGTGCTGGAAATGGCTTCCGCCTTGTTTTGAAACAAATCAGCGGACTGCAGTACAATAGCCCCGACAATTGCCGGAGTAGACAGCAGAAAGGAAAAATAAGCAGCTGTCTCACGGTCTAATTTGCGCCACAGCGCTGCTACGATCGTCATCCCCGAACGTGAAATAGCTGGAAAAATGGCAAATGCTTGAAAAGAACCGATAATGAAAGCATCTTTATATGTAATATCCTCCATTTTCTTCTTCCCATTTCCCTTAAGTTCAGCTATATATAAAAACAACCCTGTCGCTAAAAACTCCCATCCGATTGTTGCGCCTGTTTTGGAAATTTCCTCGAAAAAATCTTTAAATAATAGCCCTACAGCAACAGCCGGAATTGTACCGACTATAAGCAGGAAAGTAAGCTTACTGAATGGCCGTTTTAACATGCGGATAAATTCATGCTTGTAATAAATAAATACAGCAAATAAAGTTCCTACGTGCAGCATCGTATCTAAAAACAATCCGGCTTCATCTAAACCGATTAAATGCCGGCCCAAATACAAATGTCCTGTACTGCTAATTGGCAGAAATTCTGTTAACCCTTGAATAATTCCTAATATAAAGGCTTCTAGCCAGCTCATACTCATCCCTCTCTTCCTCGCTTGTACTATTTATATGATTAAAGAGGCGAAGGCATGATATTGCTCTTGCAGCAGCTCCATAAAATCACGCTTTTAGCCTTGCCACAAAAAAAGCCGCGTGAAGAATGAACTTCACATACGGCTCGATAAAAACACCCTATCGCCTTAATTCCTTTATGCGTTTAACTAGAGAACCTATCTTAACCCTATATTTGCTTAGATGGAATTGCTTGAATAGAAGCAACAGCGTCAGGGTTGACCAGAGAAGATAAATCCCCTAAATCCTTTCCTAAAAATGCCGCTTTAATTACGCGCCGCATTACTTTTGCGTTTCTCGTTTTTGGCAAATCCTCTACTGGGTGAATATCTTTTGGGCAAAGCGCCTTGCCGATATGGGAGCTTACAAGAGAAAGGAGCTCGGCTTTTAATTCCGGCGTGAATGCAACCCCTTCATGCAGCACAACAAAACAATGGCACACTTCTCCCTTCACTTCGTCAGGTACGCCAATGGCGGCAGCTTCAATGACGTCATCATGCTTAACGAGAATCGATTCATATTCTGCGGGCCCGATACGCTTTCCAGCGATATTTAACGTATCGTCAGAACGTCCTGTAATGATGTACTGCTCTCCGTCATATGTGACCCAGTCCCCGTGAACCCATTTATCCGCAATGCGGGACCAATAAGTTTGAAGATATCTGCCATCATCCTCCCAAAAGCTTTTCGTCATGCCAACCCAAGGCTTTTCAATATATAACTCTCCCACTTCGTTTAAAATGCGGTTGCCGGATTCGTCCAATACGGCTGCGGCCATCCCTGGAATTGGCGAGTTAAAGCTAATTGGCGCAATTGGCTTAACGAGTACGTTTCCGAAAATCCCCCCGGATATTTCCGTCCCGCCGGAATAATTACAAATTGGAACCCGCCCTTTTCCGACAGTTTGGAACAGCCACATCCACGGATCTGGATTCCACGGCTCACCGGTAGAACCGATTACCTCTAAGCTTGTTAAAAAATGTCTATTCACCCATTCGTCTCCTTTGGCCATAAGCGAACGAATCAATGTAGGGGCAATTCCTAAATGGGTAATTTGGTAACGATCTACAATTTCCCATAATCGGTCCGGAGCCGGATAATCCGGTACGCCTTCATACATAACCATCACAGCTCCGTTAATGAGAGAACCGAACAATAAGAAAGGCCCCATCATCCACCCCATATCAGTAACCCAAATGAGGCGGTCGCCTTGCTTGACGTTCATGCCAAACGCGGCATCAAATGAAGATTTTAGCGGAAATCCAGCATGCGTATGGACAGTTCCTTTTGGCTTGCCTGTAGTGCCGGACGTATAAATTAGCATAAGCGGATCATCGCTTGCCATTTCAAGCGACTGTTCAACGGGCTTCGCCTGCTCAAGCATATCCCAATACACATCATGCGGCTGCGGTGTATATAAATTTTTGGCATGTGGTACAATGACTACTTTTTCAACAGACGGACAATCTGCTAAAGCACGGTCTACTTCATCTTTTAAGGACACCATTTTCCCCCGGCGCGCAAATCCGTCCGCTGTTATAATAAGCTTCGATTTTGCCGCCTGCACGCGGGTAGCAACGGCATCTGCAGCAAACCCTGAGAAAATCGGAGAGACGATGGCACCGATTTTCATTGCTGCCAGCATGGCAACAGCCGTTTCCGGAATCATCGGCATATAAATCGTAACCCGGTCTCCTTTTTCAATTCCTAAATCCCGCAATCCGCCTGCAATGCGGCTGACCCAATCGTTCAGCTCCCCATATGTAAACGATTTGCTTGTTCCGTCTTCTCCCTCCCAAATAAGTGCAGTTTGCGTTTTTATATCGCTATTGGAAGCCCAGCGCCCGAGCGCAGATTCTACTACATTGCAAGTCCCGTTTTTAAACCATTTGGCAAAAGGCGTCCCATTCGCCAAATCAAGCACCTCGGTATACGGCTTCATCCATTGATAGCCTACTGCCCGTTCTGCTTCGCCCCAAAACCATTCAATATCTTCTATCGATTTTTCGTAAAATTCCTCATAATCATCGTACCCTAACTGCTGCATCCACTGAAACAGCCGGGTAGATGCCTTATATTCCTCAGTCGGGAACCAAACTGCCTTTGACATAATTCTCTTTCCTCCTTTTTAAAAAATAAGCCCTGGCAAAAGGGCTTATTAGACTGGATAAACAGGGTGTTTCCGGTCGGTGAATACTTGATATTTGCTCATGTATACATCCAAACGTTGTATGAGTTCATTTCGCAGCTTATTCGGATGAACAATGCCGTCGATTACCATTTCCGAAGCAAGATGATAAATATCGATATCCTTTTTATATTCTTCGCGCTTTTGTTCAATAAAGCTCGCCCGCTCTTCTTCCGGCAATGCCGCAATTTTATTTGCGTATACCGCATTAACGGCAGCTTCCGGCCCCATTACCGCAATCGAAGCTGTCGGAAGTGCAATGCAGCAATCCGGTTCAAATGCCGGGCCAGCCATTGCGTAAAGCCCTGCGCCATATGCTTTTCGCACAATGACAGATAATTTTGGCACAGTCGCTTCACTCATGGCAGAAATCATTTTAGCTCCGTGGCGAATAATGCCGGCCCGCTCCACCTTTGTACCGATCATAAAGCCTGGAACATCGGCAAGGAATAGAAGCGGAATATGGAACGCATCGCAAAGCGTAATGAATTTTGCAGCTTTATCAGCAGAATCGTGGAAAAGCACGCCGCCCTTCATCCGCGGCTGGTTTGCGACAATCCCGACCGGCGTTCCGTTAATGCGGGCAAAGCCTGTAATCAACTCCTGTGCAAACAGCTTTTTAATTTCAAAGAAAGAATTTTCATCTACAATGCGATTGATTAAGTCCTTCATGTTAAAAGGAGCGTTTTGGTTTTTCGGGATGATTTCTTCCAATGTTTTGTCAAATGATTTCGGCTCTAGCGGCGCTGCAACCGGCGGCTTTTCTAAATAATTGCTTGGGAAGTAGGATAAATACTGGCGTGCAAGCAACAATGCTTCTTCCTCTGTTTTGCATAGCACATCGCCGCACCCTGAAACCGAACAATGCATCCGGGCGCCGCCCATTTCTTCAAGCGTTACCTTCTCCCCAATCACCATTTCGGCCATCCGCGGCGAGCCTAAATACATAGAAGCATTGCCGTCAACCATCATAACAACATCGCAAAATGCCGGAATGTATGCTCCTCCTGCAGCGGAAGGGCCAAATAACAAACAAATTTGCGGAATCTTTCCTGAAAGCTTTACTTGATTGTAGAAAATGCGGCCTGCCCCGCGGCGCCCCGGGAACATTTCCACTTGATCCGTAATCCGGGCGCCGGCGGAATCTACTAAGTATAATAATGGGACCCGAAGCTTTTCGGCCGTTTCTTGAATGCGCAAAATTTTTTCTACGGTACGGGCACCCCAAGACCCCGCTTTTACCGTTGAGTCATTTGCCATTACGCAAACAGTGCGTCCTTGTACTTTTCCAATGGCCGTTACCACGCCGTCAGCTGGAAGATCGCTGCTGTCGCAGTTTGCAAAGAGCGCATCTTCTACAAAGCTATCATCATCAAACAACAAGGCTAGCCGGTCACGTACAAACAATTTTCCTTTCGTTTTGTTTTGTTCATGATATTTTTCCGCTCCGCCCTTTTTGATTTTTTCAATCCGTTCTTCTAGACTAAGCTGTTTTTGTTGTTGTTCCAGCACAGCTATTCCCCCTTATATTGCGGTTTTCTTTTTTCTTTAAATGCCTGCAACCCTTCAAGACGGTCTTTTGTTCCGATAACTCCTTCATAAGCGTTTCGTTCCATTCTGAGCCCCGTTTGTAAATCTGTTTGCATCCCTTGCGAAATGGCTTGCTTGGCAAGCCGGACGGCAATCGGGCCATTTTGTGCAATCCGCCCTGCAATATCCAATGTCATTTCTCCTAGTTTCTCAGGGGAAACTGCATACTCAACGAGGCCATATTCCTTTGCTTCAGCCGCAGAAATGCGCCTTGCTGTATAAATCAGCTCTTTGGCGCGCCCGATGCCGATTAAACGCGGCAACCGCTGCGTTCCGCCTGCTCCTGGAATAATTGCAAGCGACGTTTCTGTTAACCCAAGCGTTGCCGTTTCGGAAGCAACGCGAATATCACAAGCAAGACTTAACTCTGTTCCGCCTCCTAAAGCGACTCCGTTAATAGCCGCAATTACAGGCTGCGGCAAAGATTCTACTAAATTAATGGTTGAGCGGATCATCGAAACAGCCTGGCGGACCTGTTCTTCATTCATGCCAGCACGCTCTTTTAAATCCGCCCCCGCACAAAAGGCCTTGTCACCTGCTCCTGTAATTACAACAACGCGAACTTGCGGGTCTTCTTTTACTTTCATAAGCGCGTCCTCTAATTCTTCTAGCAAGGCCATAGATAAAGCGTTTGCTTGCTGCGGCCGGTTCAATGTAATCTTTGCAATATGCGGTGTTGCATAATCTAAAATGACATTTTGCAGTAATAGCATCTCATCACCTACTTACAGTTTTATGCTGCTGCGCACGATATACGTGGCTGGGCAGTTGAAGTTCTAGCTTATTTTGAATAAAACGCGTCGCTTCAAACATTCGGGCTTCCTGAATATTCGTTTGGACCCCCATCTTATGGAGCATATAAACTAAATCATTTGTCGCCACATTTCCGGAAGCGCCCGGCGCATACGGACAGCCGCCAAGCCCACCGCATGCACTGTCAAATGTCGTAACTCCCATTTCCAAAGACTTGACTACATTTGCAAGGGCCATTCCGTATGTATTATGAAAATGCATAGCAAAAATTGAGGCAGGATACTTTTTCAACAGCGCTCCCAACACATTCTCTACTTGCGCCGGGTTTGCCACCCCAATCGTGTCGCCAAGGGAAATTTCATAAATTCCATAGCTTAATAGCTCGTCGCACAGCCTATCCACTGCCTCAATGTCTATGTCCCCCTCATACGGACAACCAAATACGGTAGAAACATAGCCGCGGACCTTTTTGCCGGCAAACAAGCTTTGCTTCGTTACTCCTTTAATGGCCTCGAGAGCTTCGGAGATTGATTTATTAATATTTTTTTTGTTATGTGTTTCGCTTGCAGAAAGAAAGACATTTATTTCGTCCGCATTTGCAGAGAGCGCGCGCTCTAACCCATTCATATTCGGTACAAGCGCAGCATATGTAACGCCTTCCTTCCGTTTAATGCCTGTGAAAACATCTGTCGCGTCTGCTAAAGCCGGAATCCATTTCGGATGGACAAAGGAGGAAACTTCAATATAAGAAAGACCCGTATCAGAAAGTAAATCAATCCAGGCAATTTTCTCCTTCGTCCCTACAATCCTTTTCTCATTTTGCAAACCGTCGCGCGGACCGACTTCTTTAATGACTGCAGAAGCAGGAAGTTTCATTATTTCCCCTCCATTTATTCAATTTCAGCCAAAACATCGCCTTCGTTCACAAAATCTCCTTCTTGCACCAACAACTTTACTACTGTGCCAGACTCTTCTGCCGCAATTGGAATTTCCATTTTCATAGATTCCAAAATAACAATATCTTGATCCTCCTCAACCGTATCTCCTACATTCACTACAATTTTCCAAACATTTCCCGCCATAGACGCATATACTTTTGCCATTTTTAGTTCCTCCTTTTATTGGGAATTCCGCCTGCAATTGCAGGCGGAATATATTATTTTTTCACTAACTGCTTTGATACAAAGCTTGTTGTATATATACCGCTTTGAAATACTTCATCCTTCAATACTTGCAGCAGCATCGGAATATTCGTTTTAATTCCTTCAACCTTTGTTTCGCCTAACGCAGCCTGCAGCTTTCGAATCGCTTCTTCCCTTGTCACGCCATGTGCGATTACCTTTGCGAGCATCGGATCGTAAAAAGGGGTAATCGTAATGCCTTCTTCTAGAAAGTGGTCAACGCGAACTGACTGCGTAAACTCAAGCGCTGTAATTTTTCCTGGAGATGGGAAAAAGGTTTTCGGGTCTTCCGCGTATATACGGGCTTCAACAGCGTGGCCTTCACGGCGGATTTCTGCCTGCGTAAAGGAAAGCTTTTCCCCTGCAGCAATTTTCAGCTGCTGTTCTACAAGGTCTAAGCCCGTAATTTCTTCTGTTACCGGATGCTCCACCTGCAAGCGTGTATTCATTTCTAAAAAGTAAAAGTTCTTATGTTCATCTACAAGAAATTCAATGGTACCAGCATTGACATAGCCAAGAGATGTAGCGGCTTTTACCGCCACTTCCCCCATCGCCCGGCGTGTTTCTTCATCTAAAAAAGGCGACGGTGCTTCTTCAATTACCTTTTGATTTCGGCGTTGGACAGAGCACTCCCGCTCCCAAAGGTATACCGTGTTTCCAAACGAATCGGCCAGCACTTGTATTTCAATATGGTGTGCATTTGTAATCAGCTTTTCCATGTACATTTCGCCGTTTCCAAAGAAGTTTTTGGCCCGTGTTTGGTTGCTTTCAAATGCCTGAACGAGCGTTTGTTCAGTTTCAATGACTTGCATTCCGATTCCGCCTCCGCCTGCGGAAGCCTTCAGCATAAGCGGATATCCGATTGTTTTTGCAATTTCCTTTGCTTCTTCCACTGACGGAATAGATGTAGAAATTCCCGGCACAACCGGAACGCCCGCTTCCATCATTGCTTTACGAGATTCAATTTTGCTTCCCATCTTAGCCATTACATCTTTTGATGGGCCAATGAACGTAATTCCTTCTTCTTCGCAGCGAGCAACAAACTGCGGATTCTCTGACAGCAATCCATAGCCTGGATGAATCGCTTCCGCTTTGCTTTCCTTTGCGACTTCAATAATGCGTTCCAAGTTTAGATAGCTCTCATTTACACGCGGCCCTCCAACTAAATAGGCTTCATCTGCCAACTTTACATGTAAAGAGGCCTGATCCGCTTCAGAATAAATAGCAACGGTTTGAATGCCGAGCCGTTTGCACGTTTTGATAATTCGCACCGCAATTTCGCCGCGGTTTGCAATTAAAATTTTTGAAAACATGAATGCATCCCCCCCTTTAACGGCAGCCGAGCTGTCTCGCGATGACTAAACGCTGGATTTCGGATGTGCCTTCGCCGATTTCCAAAAGCTTCGCATCGCGCATATAGCGTTCCACTTCATATTCCCTCATGTAGCCGTAACCGCCGTGAATTTGGACTGCCTGCGCAGCTACGCGGCTTGCTGTTTCAGAAGCAAATAGCTTTGCCATTGCGCTTTCTTTTGAAAATGGCTTATGATTATCCTTGAGCCAGGCAGCTTTATGTACCATGTTTCTTGCCAGCTCAATTTCCGTTGCCATATCTGCCAATTTAAATTGAATGGCTTGGAAAGAAGAGATAGGTTTTCCGAATTGCTTTCTTTCCTTTGCATATTTAAGCGCTTTCTCAAATGCTGCTTGCGCAATCCCGACTGCAAGAGCGGCAATCGAAATTCGCCCACCATCCAATGTATAGAGAAATTGGCTGAATCCTTTATTCGGATCGCCTAAAATATTTTCTTTCGGCACACGTACATCTTCTAAAATGATTTCGCATGTATTAGAAGCGCGAACCCCCATTTTGTCATATGGGCTTGAAATCTTTAATCCAGGTGTATCTGTTGGGACGATAAAAGCAGAAATACGGTTTTTGCCGCGTTCATCCCCCCCTGTGACAGCGGTTACAATAATAGTTTTAGAATATTCAGCATTTGTAATCCAGCACTTCTCTCCATTAATTACGTATTCATCGCCATCAAGAACGGCTCTTGTCTGTGTACCGCCGGCATCTGAACCGGCATTCGGTTCTGTAAGCCCGAAAGCTCCTAATGTTTTCCCTGAAGCCATTGGAACTAAATATTTTTGTTTTTGCTCCTCTGTTCCAAAATAATAAATAGGAGAAGCGCCAAGAGAAATCGTTGCTGCGTAACTAAGTCCAGTGCCGCCGCATGCACGTCCAATTTCCTCTACCGCTAGCGCATAAGAAATCGTATCGCCGCCAGATCCTCCGTATTGCTCTGGAAAAGGGATACCGAGAAGGCCTAACTCGCCCATTTTTTGAAATGTCTCGTACGGAAATTCCCCTGTTCGATCGTAATATACAGCTTTTGGCGCAATTTCTTTTTCTGCAAAATCACGCACCATTTCTTTAATCATTTGCGTTTCGCGCGTAAGTGTAAATTCCATGCTTCCACACCCCTTATCGATTTTCGACAGTGTACTGCAATTTTAGAATCGTCATTTACTTTAGCATGAGAATATTGTTTGTTAGATTTTTTAATCAATTCTGTCATTAGTTACATTGTAAAACATAACCTGTTACAATGGACAAAAAAAAATCCTACATTGTTCTACAACAATATAGGAAACTTTAAGTCGAATCATACCGCTTTTTGTTTAATAATCCCGCCCTTTCTCGGAATCTGTTATATCTACAAGCTCTTCTGGATATGGCTCAAAATATGTTTGTTGCATTAAATATTGTTCATCGAAACGAATATAATATTCTTACATATCTCCCCGTGGTATTAAACCGTGCAATATAAATTGTATCGTATATTCTATTTCCCGTTCATCATCCCAAGAGGCTTCAGGAAGCAGTATAAAACGCGTTAACAAAAAACCTATAATAGAGGAAACTGTTAGGCGCACGACAGAGGCAGGCGGTATTTCAATAATATGGCCTTGCTCCTGAAAATAACGGATGATTTGTGTAAAGCGCAAATAAATTTCCTCTTCAAACACTTCCTGTATTTCTCTTTTCAATTCTGGATGAAACGGGACCTCCTGCACAAGAATTTTTAAAATAGGAAGGTGTTTCTGTACGAATTCAAAGCGGTTGCGGATGACAGCTCGCAAAAATTGTTCATAGGAATCATAAGACTCTTCAAATACTTGCTTGGCAAAATTTTGAATAAAAAAAGGAGCAGCGAATTTTGTAAGTATTGGAAAAACAATAGAAAACAGGAGGTCCTTTTTTGTTTTGTAATAGCGGAAAATGGTCCCTTCTGCAACCCCTGCTCGCCTGGCAATTTCATTTGTGGAAGCGGAAGCGTAGCCTTTTTCCGCGAATATGTCGACAGCCGCCTGTAAAATTTTTATTTGCCGTTCATTTGGTTTATCTGTGGATGTGAGAAATTCTTCCAACCAATCCTCTTTCATACATATCTCCTTTTCGTTGCTTATTATATTTTGCGATGTTTTTTCAACGCAAATACATTGCCCACGGCAAAAATGATTGAAAATAGCAGAAGTGCGCCAAGATCTCCCGCGATAGCATCGAGCCCTTTATTGCGAATCATAATTTCGCGCATCGCATCCGCTCCGTATGTGAGCGGCAATACCTTTCCAATTCCTTTTAGCGCATCGCTCATGGAATCAGTAGGAAACAACCCTGAAAAGAATAGTTGCGGCACAATGATTAGCGGAATAAACTGAAACATCTGAAATTCATTGTTGGCATATGCTGACAGAAATGTTCCGAGCGTTAGCGCAGTAAAGGAGAGCATACACGTTGTTAACAAAATATTCCACACTGACCCTGCCATGTATATATCCAACACATAAATGCAAAAGCTTACAATAAGAACAGACTGAAAAAATGCGAATATCCCAAAGCCGATTATATATCCGGCAACAATTTCCCAGCGGCGCACCGGTGTGGATAAAAGCCGTTCTAGAGTTCCGCTGAGCCTTTCTCTAACAAATGCCACTCCTGATAAAATAAAAACAAAGAAAAAAGCGAAAAACCCTACAAGCACCGGACCAAGACTATCAAACAGACTGAAATTTTTAGTGCCATATAAATACTTAATATGAGTCTTTAGCTGTTGGGGCGGCGCTGTGCTTTGTTGCAATACTTTTAACACAGCACCGTTTTTGGAAGGATCGCTCCCTTCTAATGTAACAGTTAAGGTATTGTTACTCCAACTAATAATTCCATCAACTTTCCCATTATGAAGCCTGTCTATAGCTTCGGTTTGACTCTCTTTATAAATAATTACATCTTGTGTTTCAAATTTGTCGGTAAATGCTGGCGGAGCATCTACGATAGAGATTTTAGGTATATATGGATCTGAAGTAAACACAAGCGATAATAGCCACAAGACTAAGATAGGGGCTCCAAACATAAGAGCGAGTGAACGTTTATCCCGAAAAAACTGCCTAATAATCCGCACAACCAATCCATATACTCTCACTGTTCCGCCGCTCCTTTCATGAGAAAAACATCCTCGAGCCTTCCCGTTCCCGTCTGCTCCTTCAGCGCTGCCGGTGTTCCGACCGCCAATAGCCTTCCGTCGCGAAGCAAGCATAACTGCTCACAAAGTTCAGCTTCATCCATAATATGTGTGGTAATCAAAATTGTCGTTCCATTGTCACGCAGATTATGAAACTCTTTCCATATCGATTTCCGCAATATAGGATCGATTCCGACTGTCGGTTCATCCAAAATGAGCACGTCAGGCTCATGAAGCAGGGCAATTGCAAGAGATAACCTTTTTTTCATCCCCCCTGAAAATTGATGGACTGGTTTGCTTTGGTGTTCTGTTAAATTCACTAGTGCCAACATATCCTGGATTCGCTGCTTTTTGCGGGCTTGTTTTAATCCATACATCGTTGCCATAAAATCCATGTTTTCATATGCCGATAATTCACCGTATAAAGCATCGGCTTGCGCCATATAACCGATACGTTTCATTCCTTCTAAATTAGGCATCCGTGTATTAAGGACAGTGACCTCCCCTTTTGTCGCCTCGCTTATGCCGGCTATCATTTTAATAAGAGTTGTTTTTCCTGATCCTGATGGCCCGACTAATCCATAAATTTGATTTTTCCTTACGGTAAATGAAATATCAGATACCACTTCCTTTTTTTCAAACTGTTTTACAACTCGATTAACAGTTATAGCTGCTTGATTGGAGTTCAACTTTTCTGCTCCCCTTCCCTTTAAAATGAGTGAGTACTCACTTCTATTTTACTATATCCCCGAGGTCCTAATAACTGGTTTATTTTCTATTTTGTTAAATTTTATTATAATTACGATACGTGAAATTATAAAAGAATACAATAAAAAACGCGCCTGCTTAAGGCGCGTTTTTTATTGTATATGTATTATTTTACCGCTTCTTTTAATTCTTTGCCTGCTTTAAAAGCCGGTACTTTCGTTGCAGGAATCGTCATTTCTTCTCCTGTTTGCGGATTGCGGCCTGTACGGGCTGCACGGTCACGAACCTCGAATGTACCAAAGCCAATCAGTTGTACTTTTTCCCCTTCCGCCAATGCCTTTGTTACTGCCTCAAAAACAGCATTTACTGCCGCAGTCGCCTCTTTTTGAGATAATTCCGCAGTTTCTGCTACCCGTTTTACTAATTCTGTTTTGTTCATTCCAATCACCTCTGGTAAATCTATTAATGAGTGTCCATTATAACGCATATATAAGCATAAAGACAAGGATTAACCGTTTTTTTTCTGTAGGTTATGTTACATGTTATTGTTGGTATAGCACGATTTTGGCTTTAACATAGCTTTACATGAAAGAAATTGAATACAAATCTGGGATGGTCAATCTTTTTGTGAATCAATTCCATTTGTTTTAGATTTGGATGGCCGCAAAATTTACAGGCTTTGTTCATTAGCATAAATTTCATCTCACTCAATAAAAGCATTTGTTCTTATTGAGTGAAGTGACTCCATTCTAACAAAAACCGAGCGATTCTTTTATTTTTTTACCTAAAAAAATCTCTGTTAAAGGCTCATGTTGATTGGGAACGAAAGGCGGCGACTCCAGCGGGAAAAGCGGGACAGCCGAGACCCTGGACTGAGCGTAGCGAGGGAAGCAGCTCGGCCCCGCCCGCGGAAAGCGTCCGCCTATCAACAATCAAGTTTAACAAAGCTAAACAAAAGGGGCTGACCGCAAAACGCGTTAGCGTTTTGGGCCAGCCCCTTTACTCCTTACTTTGCTTTTCTTATCGAAACGGGCCTTTCTTCATTTTTCATTTTTTTCTGTTTTATATACCAGTACACCGGCAGACCCGCCAAAACTGCTCCGACAGATAAAAGACAACTTTTCGGATCGCTTACAATTGTACTTCCAATCACAAAAAGCGAACCTGCAATTGCCAAAATTGGTACAAACGGATAAAACGGGACACTATATTCACGTTTTTTATTTCTCTTTCTTAATATAAAGACTGCATAAAATGCCATCACGTAAAACAGAAAAATCGTAAAAACCGATATTTCTGATAATTTATCAGGGTTGCTCACTAGCATCATGGCAACAGCAAGAACAAGTTGCATATAAATTGCGTTAGCAGGTGTTTGGAACTTACTGTGCACCTTTCCTATTACAGTTGAAAACGGAAGGTGCCCGCGCTCAGCCATTGCGTACGGGATACGCGGGAATGTTAATATCTTCCCATTCAAGCATCCAAAGATAGATACAATAATACCAATAGCAATGAGCTTGCCGCCAATCTCACCGAATAACAGCTTTGAAGCCTCAATACTTGTATTGGCTCCAAAATCAACAATTTGTTGTGCAGGCAATAATTTAAATAATGCAAAGTTAATAGACACATAAGCTATTGTTACAATTGATAATCCAATTATGATTGCTTTTGGCAATAGTTTTGCGGGGTTTTTCATCTCGCCGCTGATCGTTGCAAGCAAGATCCAGCCGTCATATGCGAACAAAGTAGCTAACACCGCCATTCCAAAACTAATATTTGTACCCGCCTCCGCAGAAACATGTACATTGAAAATTTGGCTGTTCCCTTTCCACAATCCAAAAATAACAATGGCCGCAATAGGAATCAGCTTGCCGACCGTAGTCAAAGCCTGAACGAATCCCCCATATTTCGTCCCGGCAGTATTAATAAATCCTAAAAATAAAACAGTACCGACTCCAATCCATAACGAATATGATTTATTTATCTCAAAAAAGCTTGTAAGCAATGTTCCAAAGTACAAACCGAGTGTTCCCATAATTGCAGGCCCATAAACAATCGTTTGCATCCAGCCGGATAAATAGCCCCAAAATTCACCATACACTTCTTCGAGATATACATATAACCCGCCTGTTTTTGGAATTTGCGAACCGACCTCAGCAATTGTCAGCCCGCCTGCAAGCGTCAATACACCGCCGACAATCCAAGCCATCAAAGCCATGTTCGTGCTTCCGGCATATGCCAATACACTGCCCGGCTTCATAAATACCCCTGAACCGATAATCGTTCCAATCACGATAGAAAGGGCAACAAAAAAGCCGATTTCCCTTTTCAATTGTACATCTGAATTGTTCATAATCTCTCCTCCAATTTTTACTGAGTCTAAACTAATATAGTTTTGCATTATTAGCGCTAAAAAATGCAAAAAAGCCCTCATCCGACAAGGGACGAGTGCTTCGTGGTTCCACCCTAATTTCCATTTCAAAAGAAACGGCTTAGTTTACGTAACGGCGTTTTCCGTCAGCAATTACTAGACGCGTCTTTCACTGCTGAAGCTCAGAGGTGGTAAGTTATCTTTTCGTATTAGGAAGCTTCCACCATGCGCTTCCCTCTCTGGAAATCGTAAAAAATAACCCGTGTCCTCTTCATTGCTTTATGCTTTATAAAAACTATATGTACAGTATATTCATAGGCATATACAAAATCAATATATTTTCGAAAATTTGTTATTCATAAAATTTTCTAGCCAATGTTATTTTCTTTCATACTCATTTCAGCAGTTGCGATTTTATAAAATGCCCAGTATATATTGCAATTTTTTTGTGCATCTCTTATAATAAAATGTAAAGAGAATATGTATGATACGAATTCACATATTGTCAAACATCAAAGATGATATGAAGTGTCTATGATGCTTGACAATGTGTGAATTCTTTATTTTTATGAAAAAATTAGGACGAGCATATTATATTTTTATGTCAAGGAGGCAATTCTTTTTATGAAAGCAAATGGCAAAGTGAAATGGTTTAATGGCGAAAAAGGCTTCGGTTTCATTGAAGTACCGGGCGGAAGCGATGTATTCGTGCATTTCTCTGCAATCAGTGGCGAAGGCTTCAAAACGCTTGAAGAGGGCCAAGAAGTGAGCTTTGAAATTGAACAAGGCAACCGCGGACCACAAGCGAAAAATGTTATTAAATTATAATTAAAATAAATAAAGGCTGTTAACCTGCTTGTTAACAGCTTTTATTTATTTTAGTTCCTCAAGTATTATGCTATGTTAAACGTTTTTGTTAATCCAGCTCAATTTGGGCTCATTCGCGTCAAATGAACCGAAAACAACTTTATTCCTTAACATAGCCAAGTATCAATAAAAGAGCTCACATAAGAGAAAGGATGGAAATTATGCATTGGAGCAAAAAGAAGGACTCTTTAGATCAAGAGAGAAAACGGGAAAATGTTGCTGTTTGGGAGTGCGAGTCAAATGATTGCTTAGGTTGGATGCGCCAAAATTTTTCATTTGATGATCATCCAACATGTCCTTTATGTGGAGCAAAGATGAAAAGCGGCGAGCGTTTACTATATGTTTTACCTGAGTAATTTTTAGAAATGGAAAAAAGCTAACCGGTTTGCAAACCGGTTAGCTTTTTTCCATTTCTATGCGAAAAGCGGCGACAGTTATGAGTTATGCTTATTTCTTCCGTCCTTTAGCATTTGATAATAAGTAAATCCTAAACATACAAGTGCCAGTGCAGAACATAAGTATTGAAAAATTTTGATTATTTCCATACCAAAACCTCCGTACAATGACTACTGCTAGCTTTTGCTTCTTGCATTGTTTTATACACTCTTTTTTCCATGCTTATAAACATAAATTCTCTGCGTATTTATCATCAGTTTTACCTTTAGGTCTGATACAATATAAAGGAAAAGCCCTTCCCCACTGACCATCGGCTTTAACGGACAGCGGTCCTCTTAGAGCCTTTGCTGTCTGTTTATACATGATAAAAAGGAGGCAAAAACTATGAAAAACACAGAAAAAGAACGCGAGTCCCTAATAGCAACTATGGATAAATACAATAAAATTATGAGCCGTGTCGCTGCCAATCGGGCAAAGCCAATCCATCGACTCGAATTGAAAATTGAAGGCACACTCTATACCCATTTAAACGCAGAGGAATTTTTAAATGAATTTCTAGAGTGGTTAGAAAAAGAGCAGCAAGGCTCCAAATTTATCGGAGACATTAAAGAGAACAATTAACAGTAAACAATAGCAGGATTGCTTTTTGTACAAAAAACCGGACACGGGAGTTCTCGTGTCCGGTTTTTTTACGAATACAATACTTCGTCACCTTTCTTCCCCATTTCTAACTTAGCAAGCTTAAAACACGTTTGCTCCCGCTTTTCTTGCTTGCTCGGCTAATGCAGACGAAGTATCCCATTTTAATTTCTCTATAAAGTTATAGGCAAACTGCAGTGCAGCTTTCGGACTTTGATAATACGTTCTTATCTCAAATTGCAATACCATGTTCTCAGGATCGGTTATATCAAATTCATCCAGCTGTATGGCATCGTCCCTCTCCGCTTCTTTTTCAAGCTGACAATGCATTTGCTGCAAAAGTGCCGATAAGCTATAAATTCCATCCCACTTTTTAGTATTTCCCGAAAAAACAAAGGTCGCATATAGCGTCCCTTCCTCTTTATAAAAACCGATCTGCGGAAATCCAGTTGCCACTTTAGGGCATAACGTTGCCGCTATCACGTAATGAATATTAACATTTAAATCAGTATAAAAATACTGTTCAAATTGCTCTTCCAGTATGTACAATTCCTTTAACGAAAAACCTGACATCCTATCCCCTCCTTTTTATATTGGCTCTGTTAAACTTGATTGTTGCTTTTCCGCGGGCGGGGCCGAGCCGCCTGTCGTTCCCAATCAACATTAACCTTTAACAGAGCCTTTATATTATATTAGCAAATGTTTTTATTATATCCAATATATTTACATTATTTAGATAGTGTAAAATATTATAAGTAATCAATCAAAAATAGATTCATATTATAACAACGGTTATCTTTCCCATCATGTTTCTTATCATTTCAACATCTACATGGCGGCCATACAGAACAAACAGCAACTCGCACTCGCTTCCTCCCTCTGTTTTTTTCATCACATAAGGCAGAAATACGAACGCTTCTATGCACAGCCAGAGGCTCTCTTTCCTCTAAAGAAGGGGAAAATACCGATATTTCAATTTGCATTTATATATAGGCTCTGTTAAAGAGCAATGTTGATTTTTATATCACGTACGTCTGTGCATTACGGCTATGCAGAACCAATCGCAGCCAGCACTCATGTTCTCTCTCTGGTTTTCCTTTGGACGAGGCCAAACTAGGCCCTGACCGTTACT
>JBHGUR010000101.1:0-149900 GCA_048976805.1 Ectobacillus sp.
CTAATGCGTTTTGGGGACAGCCCCTTCTTAGCTCTGTTAAATTTGATTGTTGATTTTCCACTACAGGCGGACGCTTTCCGCGGGCGGGGCCGAGCCGGCTTTGCTTTTCGGATTGTCCAGCTCCATCGGCTAGCCGATGGAGCTTTTCTATAATCAATGCTGGTTTTGTTTGCGGGCTTGTTCTGGGGTGTCAAGGCCGGTAGCTCCCGGGTATTGCAGCGATTGGTCGCGGTCGGATTGAACGCGGCGTGATTCCCTCATTTTTTTTTCTTGACGGTCTTTTCCCATTGTTTCCACCTCCTTATAGAAAGTGTTTGTTGTCTTTATAGAAAGTATTTGATTCGAGCGAAAAGATTATTTTTCATAAAATGTACCCATAATGGAAATAATAGGAGGTGGAAGCGTGGAGGGGAGCTATTTTTATTTCTTTTCTTGGGTTGGTTGGGTTATAGCGACATTTTTTATGAAAAAAGATAATAGGCGGTTGTTGACGGCCTTGGCAATTTTGCTATTGCTGGCCGGTTCGCAAACAATTATACCGGTTGGCGCTTTTCGCATTTCGGCAAGCTATTTCATTTTGGGTGTCATTTGTTTAGCCGGTATTTCAAAGGCTGGACGCTGGCAAAAACTATACGTGGCAATCAGCGCCTTAATTGTCGCAATGCTGTATGCCATCTTTCATTTTATCGAGATATATGATCCGGTTTGGATTCGGTTTGAACGGACATGGTTCCTTAGCGGTGTTTTTGTATACGCCTCCCTTTTGCTTGTGCGCCATCATATGATGCGTATTTTTGTAATAGGGATAGGAGCGATACAGGGAGAAGGAATTGTCACTGTCGTATTGTATCAATATGGTTTGCATACGGATATAGGCGCAGGCGCTTTTTTTGATATTATCGCTTGCTCCATCGGGATATTATGTGTTTTTTACGCTATATATAACGGTTTCTCTTATATGATGCCGCTTAAGCAAAAATATGTAAGGGAGAGACAGGGGTAGCTTATGAATCAGTATACATATCCAATTTTACTTGGGGTTGTAGTGGGGCTGTTAACGCGTCTTATTATGCTGCGTACAGATTCCAGGCAATATCCGACGCGCCTGCACGGAAAAATTATTCACATTGCGATGGGCTTTATCGCGTCTGCTTTAGGGGCGGTTGCCATTCCTTCCATTATGAAAAAGGATTTCTCGGCTATTACATTTTTAACATTGGCGGCATCGCAATTTCGGGACGTCCGCAATATGGAGCGCAACACACTGCAGCAATTGGATGGCTATGAGCTTGTTCCAAGGGGACATACATACATCGAGGGCATTGCGCTTGTGTTTGAGAGCCGTAATTATTTGGTTATTTTCACATCGTTTATTACGACATTTGCATATTTAGCGGCAGACTCTGTATATGCGGGACTAGCAGCGGCAGTTATCGGTTTTTTTATTTCGAAAAAGTTAATGTCCGGAAAAAGGTTAAAGGACTTAGTAGAAATTGAGCATGTACCGCTCCGGTTTGAGGGGGCCGGCTTGTATATTGATAATATTTACATTATGAATATCGGATTGCCGGCGAGGCAGAAAGAAATTTTGCAAAACGGAATGGGATTTATTTTAAAGCCGAAATCGATTGATGTTCAAATCACATTAGCGAATTTAGGGCAGCGCCAAGCTATTTTGCACGATGTTTCTGTTGCATTAGGTGTATACCGCGACTCTGGTACGCCGGCGCTTGTTCCTTTAGCAAAACGGGATTTAAATGACGGAAGAGTCGGCGTGTTCATTTTGCCGCAAGAAAAAGATCCTAGTAAGGCATTAACAGTCATTGGGAATGTGCCGGTGCTTGAGAGTGCGATTCGCATGCCTTCTGATACGAAAAAGGAGGAAGGGGAAGGAACATGATTTTAGAAAAATGCATTCTTGCTGTTATCACAACAGATTCGAGCAAATTTGCCGGCGGAGCGCCTCTATTCACCTGCGAATCTGTAGAGGAAATGGAATTTGTGGCGGCAAACTTAGAAGCGATTCTAGACGGCATTGCACACCGGTTGCAGGAAAACGTGTATATTATTGTGAAACATGCGTAAAGTGTGCTATAATGTGAAATGTTTTGAAGTGTAAAAGACACATTGCTTGATCGTCAATCCCTTCTTGATGAAAGAAGGGTTTTTTACATAAGCTCTGTTACACTTGATTGTTGATTTTCCACTACAGGCGGATGCTTTTTGTGGGCGGGGCCAAGCTGCTTCCCTCGCTACGCTCAGTCCAGGGTCTCGGCTGTCCTGCTTTTCCCGCTGGAGTCGCCGCCTTTCGTTTCAAATCAACAAATGAACCAAAATCAACATTAGCCTTTAACAGAGCCTTTACATAATAAATAGAGATGAACGGAAGGATGAATAACATATGCCAAAACCTGTAGTTGCGATAGTAGGCCGCCCAAATGTCGGGAAGTCGACTATTTTTAACCGCATTGTCGGAGAAAGAATTTCCATTGTAGAAGATATTCCTGGGGTAACGAGGGATCGGATTTATAGCTCGGCTGATTGGCTAACACATGAGTTTAATATTATTGATACCGGCGGAATTGATATTGGCGATGAGCCGTTTTTGACACAAATTCGCCAACAGGCGGAAGTGGCGATCGATGAAGCGGATGTCATTATCTTTTTAACGAACGGCCGCGAAGGAGTTACGGCTGCGGATGAAGAAGTGGCGAAAATTTTATATAAATCGAAAAAGCCGGTCGTTTTAGCTGTAAATAAAATAGATAATCCAGAAATGCGCGAAAATATTTATGATTTCTATACATTAGGCTTCGGGGAGCCGTTTCCTGTTTCAGGAGCGCACGGCTTAGGTCTTGGAGATTTGCTTGATGAAGCAGCCAAGCATTTTCCAAAATATGATGAAGAGAATTACGATGAGGATACGATTAAGTTTAGCTTAATCGGGCGCCCGAACGTCGGAAAATCCTCACTTGTGAATGCATTGCTCGGGGAAGAGCGCGTTATTGTGAGCGATGTTGCCGGCACTACGCGCGATGCGATTGACACCCCTTATACAAAAGATGGACAAGAATATGTAATCATTGATACTGCCGGTATGCGCAAAAGAGGAAAAGTATATGAAAGCACCGAAAAATATAGTGTACTGCGCGCGCTAAGAGCGATTGAACGCTCTGACGTTGTGCTTGTTGTACTGAACGGAGAAGAGGGCATTATCGAGCAGGATAAAAAGATTGCCGGGTATGCCCATGAATCGGGAAGAGCGGTTGTTATCGTCGTAAATAAATGGGATGCAGTCGAAAAAGACGAGAAAACGATGAAGGAGTTTGAAGAAAAGATTCGTGCTCATTTTCAATTTTTGGATTATGCACCGATCGTGTTTTTGTCCGCAAAAACGAAAAAACGCATTCATACGCTGCTGCCAATGATCAATACGGCAAGCGAAAGCCATAATCTGCGCGTTCAAACGAACGTATTAAACGATGTGATTATGGATGCGGTGGCGATGAATCCAACGCCGACGCATAATGGCAAGCGCCTAAAAATTTACTATGCAACACAAGTAGCTGTAAAGCCGCCGACGTTTGTCGTCTTTGTCAATGACCCGGAGCTTATGCATTTTTCTTATGAGCGCTTTTTAGAAAATCGCATTCGTGATGCCTTCGGCTTTGTTGGTACACCGATTAAGATTATCGCAAGAGCAAGAGACTAACGTGAGAGGATGGGGACGGAATGGAAAAGATTGCGGTATTGGGAGCAGGGAGCTGGGGTACGGCTCTCGCGATGGTATTGGCCGATAACGGCCATGAAGTGCGTCTTTGGGGCAATCGTAAAGAGCAGATTGATGAAATCAATGAGCAACGTGTAAACAACCAGTATTTGCCGGGGGTTGAATTGCCTGCAAATATAACAGGATATACTTCTTTAGGAGACACGTTAGAAGGCATCAGGAAAGTCTTGCTTGTTGTGCCGACGAAAGCGATGCGCGAGGTTCTTGGGAAAATGAAGCCGCTTCTTATGCAGCCTGTTACTTTCATTCATGCAAGCAAAGGGATTGACCCCGATACATCCAAGCGCATTTCCGAGATGATTGAAGAGGAAATTTCTGCCAAGTTTATTCGCGATGTGGTCGTATTGTCCGGTCCGAGCCATGCCGAAGAGGTCGGTCTTCGCCGTCCGACTACGATTACGGCTGCTTCTAAAAATATGGAGGCAGCGGAAGAAGTGCAGGACTTATTTATGAACAATTATTTTCGTGTCTATACAAACCCTGATATTATCGGCGTGGAGCTTGGCGGGGCATTGAAAAATATTATTGCCCTCGCTGCCGGGATTACGGACGGCTTAGGGTTGGGCGATAACGCTAAGGCTGCGTTGATGACACGGGGATTAGCGGAAATTGCGCGGCTAGGACGCAAAATGGGGGCCAATCCACTGACATTCGCTGGATTGACAGGGATGGGCGACCTCATTGTAACGTGTACGAGTGTCCATAGCCGTAACTGGAGAGCGGGCAATTTGCTTGGCAAAGGCCATTCCTTAGACGAAGTGTTAGAGAATATGGGCATGGTTGTGGAAGGGGTCCGCACAACAAAGGCGGCGTATCAGCTGGCAGAAAAAATTGGCGTGGAAATGCCTATTACAACAGCGTTACATAAGGTTCTCTTTGATGGAAAAGATGTCAAGGAGGCGGTCGATTCGCTCATGGGACGTGTAAGAAAGCACGAAGTAGAGGCTGTTCCGGATTTAACGGGGGAATAAGGGAGGCAGTTGCCTCTCTCTTTTTTTTGTAAAGAATAGATTATACGTAAAAGGCGTTTTAAAAAAACGTTTAAAGCGAATAAGCTGAAAGATTAAGAATGCATAAGTTGTTTGAGAAAGTATGCTGGAATGAAAAGGACTAAGCGCGGGTACGTCTTATGTTTAGTTTTTCTTATAGGTGTTTTCACCAAATTCCTCACGCTGCATACGATGGAGTGTAGACGACAGGAGAGGATGGGAGAATATGAACTCAAACAACAACTTTTTTGATAAAATCGAAAAACAAACAAAAGTCAATAAAGAAGATATTTTTAAGCTTGCTGCATCTGTACAAAATGCAAACTTAAAGGATGAAGCGGTATTGCGCCAGCTTATTCATCAAGTGGCTGCGATTGCCGGTCGCGCTGTACCAAAGGAGAAAGAAGACCAAATTGTTAAAGCGATTATTAATAACAACATACCTGTGGACTTAAACTCTTTAGGCAACATGTTTAAAAAGTAAGTGCGCGAATAAGGTTGAATGAAGAGTCAATATGAATGGCAGCAGCATATGATACTATGTATGAAACATACATGAGCTGAATATGGGATATTTGGTCGACTGAAGCGAATTTGCCCCGTTCGCTTCAGTTTTTAATTTGTTTGATAGAACTATTTTTATTTTTTTTAAATTAATAATTTGCTAAAATAATATAGAATTAGCTTGTTAGAACTTGAAATACATAAAAGGGGTGTATGTATGTCGGTTGCTCTGATGAAAATGTGGTTTTCTTTAGGAGCCATTGCATTTATGTTTATTTCAGTTGTATTTATTTTGCTGAGCCGTTACAAAATGCAGAACAAGTTTTTGAAAGGGATTACAGCGTTTGTTGCATACATGCTCATGCTCGTATCCGGATTCATTATTTTTGTTGTCGTCTTTAGCGGCCCGGTGAGCAAGTGACAGAACAGGGAATAGAAGGACGGATGGATATGAAAAAATATTGTACGGCGATACTATTGCTGACTATAATCAGCTTGCTTTCGGGGTGCTTGTATCCCCGGGAGAGACTTCAGGAAAATCAAGTACCTTATCAAGACCAATTGAATGCTGTTCAAACGGCTGTGAATGCGTATAAAGAAGAAAATGGCGGACTTCTTCCGATTAAAACGAGAGACATGGACACACCTTTGTATCAGAAGTATCCGATAGAGTTTTCCAAACTGTCTCCCCGGTATATGCAGGAACCCCCGGGGAATGCTTTTGAAAGTGGGGGCGTGTACCAGTATGTGTTAGTAGACGTAGAAACGAACCCAACTGTTAAGTTGTTGGATTTACGCATCGCGGACAAAATTCGGGATGTCAAGCTTAAAATCCGAATGTACCGCGATGAGCATCAATATCCCCCGTTTAAACAGGTAATTGCAGATGGAGTATACACGTTAGATTATAAAAAGCTCGGCTATAAAGAAGATCCTTATGTGGAAAGCCCGTATTCCGGCAAAAACTTGCCGCTTGTCATCGATGCGCAGGGAGAAGTTTTTGTGGATTATAGCGCCGACTTGTACGCGGTCCTAAACAAGGGAACAAATGGCGTAAAACAAGGTGAAGATATTCGATATTTACTGCTAAAGGATTCTCCGTTTGTGCCTGCTTATTCCCTGCCCTACACAATAAAGGACAAGGAGCCAACTTTTTTAGTCCAATAAGTCATGAACCCTTCTTTTTAGGAATAAGTTCTAAAAGAAGGGTTTTTTACTTCTCACTTTTAAAAAAGAAGGAAAAAATTTTTCTTTTAAATAGTCATATCAAATTAGGACAAAATCATATTTATGTAATGTCCTGGCTACTAGAATGATTGAAATTATATTCCCAACAACTCTTAGGGAGGGGATCACTTGGAAAAGGTAGATATTTTTAAAGATATTGCCGAGCGCACTGGCGGCGATATCTATTTAGGAGTTGTCGGTGCTGTTCGTACAGGTAAATCTACTTTCATTAAGAAGTTTATGGAGCTAGTTGTTATCCCGAATATTGATAACGAATCGGATCGCCAAAGAGCGCAAGATGAGCTGCCGCAAAGCGCGGCTGGCAGAACAATTATGACAACAGAACCGAAATTCGTTCCAAACCAAGCGGTTTCCATCCATGTTGAGGAAGGCTTGGATGTTAATATTCGTTTAGTGGATTGCGTTGGATATACGGTTCCAGGCGCAAAGGGCTATGAAGATGAGAACGGACCGCGCATGATTAGCACGCCGTGGTATGAAGAACCGATTCCGTTTCATGAAGCGGCGGAGATCGGGACGCGTAAGGTTATTCAAGAGCATTCTACTATCGGCGTTGTAATTACAACGGATGGAACAATCGGGGAAATTCCGCGCCGCGATTATTTAGATGCGGAAGAAAGAGTCATTAATGAATTGAAAGAGGTAGGCAAACCGTTCATTATGATTATTAATACGGTACAGCCTTATCATCCTGATACGGAACAGCTCCGGCAAAGCTTGGTTGAGCAATATGATATCCCGGTTCTTGCAATGAGCGTCGAGGGGATGAGAGAGGGAGACGTTTTTAATGTCTTGCGTGAAGCTCTATACGAATTCCCTGTGCTTGAAGTAAACGTGAATTTGCCGAGCTGGGTTATGGTATTAAATGAAAATCATTGGCTTCGTCAAAGCTACCAGGAAGCCGTTCAGGAAACAGTCAAGGATATTAAACGCTTAAGAGATGTCGACCGTGTCGTATGGCAGTTTGGCCAGTATGAATTTATTGAAAGAGCAAGTCTTGCCGGCATTGATATGGGGCAAGGCGTGGCTGAAATTGATTTATATGCGCCGGATGAATTGTATGATCAAATTTTAAAAGAAGTAGTTGGCGTTGAGATTCGCGGCAAGGACCACTTATTAAAGCTTATGCTGGACTTCGCTCATGCTAAGACAGAATATGACCAAGTAGCAGACGCGTTAAAAATGGTAAAGCAAACAGGGTACGGCATCGCTGCGCCTGCGCTTGCGGATATGAGTCTGGACGAACCGGAAATTATTCGCCATGGCTCCCGCTTTGGCGTAAAGCTTAAGGCGGTTGCTCCGTCTATCCATATGATTAAGGTAGATGTGGAATCTACATTTGAACCGATTATCGGCACGGAAAAACAAAGCGAGGAACTTGTACGTTATCTTATGCAAGATTTTGAAGAAGATCCGCTGTCCATTTGGAATTCCGATATTTTCGGCCGTTCCTTAAGCTCTATCGTGCGCGAAGGCATTCAGGCAAAATTGTCGCTTATGCCAGAAAATGCGCGCTATAAGCTAAAGGAAACATTAGAGCGCATTATCAACGAAGGATCGGGTGGTTTAATTGCCATTATTTTATAGACAACAAAAGGCTCCTTTTTAGGGGTCTTTTGTTGTGGCCTTTTATTGGACAAGGCGGCTTTTTTTCATGTTCCGTTGGCAACATTTTCTTTAAAAATATTGAATTATAAGGAATAATCGTATAATATAAGGCTTGATAATGAATTCTATGCATATTTTTTAGTATAGAATTCATAAAAATTGCCTACAAATGAAGATAAGACACACTTTATCATTCATATAGTGGTCCCTTTGGGAGGAGGTGAATGGCATGAATAAGACAGATTTAATCAATGCGGTTGCAGAAGCAAGCGAGCTTTCTAAAAAGGATGCAACGAAGGCTGTTGACGCTGTTTTTGATTCTATTTTAGAAGCGTTAAAAAATGGTGATAAGGTACAATTGATAGGATTCGGCAACTTTGAGGTTCGTGAACGTGCTGCTCGCAAAGGACGCAACCCTCAAACTGGTGAGGAAATCGAAATCGCTGCAAGCAAAGTACCTGCTTTCAAACCAGGTAAAGCGCTTAAAGATGCAGTTCAACAATAGGTTCAGAAAAGGAAGGCTGAATAATGCACTTGTTCTTACATATACCTTCAGCATTTACAATTCCTTTTCGCAATCAGCTGTATACTTACAAAAACCCGCCTTTTTGCGCAAAATGGCGGGTTTTTGTTTCAGGATATGTTAAATATTATTGTTGATAGGACATGATTTCGGTTTATGCGCCCAGGACGGGAATGAGCCAAAATCAACGCAGGCATCTAATAGAGCCCCGCTTAAAAAGGCAATAGCAGGCGGATAGTTTTTTGGCTGTATTGGCTTTGTTTCGTCCCGGTTGCATAGCTGCAAGGGTACGGGCGCTTTTCGCAAATATCAAGCGTAAATGGAATTTAAGCGTTAACAAGTATCTTTTTTGCTTTTAAAAACATATCTGTGCTAGAATGTGTTCGTAAACTTTATGGTTCATTTGGGAGGATTTTAGCGGATGGCAAAAGTGAATTTAGAACAAATTGAGCATGCAGTGCGCCTCATTTTAGAAGCGATTGGAGACGACCCTAACCGCGAAGGTGTATTAGAAACGCCAAAACGTGTTGCGAAAATGTACGCGGAAGTGTTTTCCGGCATGCACGAAGATCCGAAAGAACATTTGCACAAAGTATTCGGCGAGGACCACGAGGAACTCGTGCTTGTAAAAGATATTCCTTTTTATTCAATGTGCGAGCATCATCTTGTTCCTTTTTACGGTGTAGCGCATGTTGCCTATATTCCAAGAGGCGGCCGTGTAACAGGGCTTAGCAAATTGGCGCGAACTGTAGATACAGTGGCGCGCAGACCACAGCTACAGGAACGCATTACTTCTACTATAGCTGATTCTCTTGTGGAAGTTCTCGAACCGCACGGCGTTATGGTCGTGCTAGAAGCCGAGCATATGTGCATGACGATGAGAGGTATAAAAAAACCTGGGGCGAAAACCGTTACATCCGCTGTCCGCGGCGTATTACAAACAGATGCTGCTGCACGAGCAGAGGTGCTGTCTTTAATTAAATCTAATTAACAGGGAAAAGCAGGAGACTGCTTTTCCTTTTTTATAGGAAAATTATATGATCAATGTGTTATAATAGGTTTTATGAATTACGAATGGAATTTGGAGAACAAGGGTGATTAGTGTGCACAACAGCTATGAAAACTTCAGTGCGGTTAAAGAGCGTTTGTATGAACAGTTGCGGCATCCCTTTTTAATGCGTTATATTGATACACCGTTTGTAGACGAAGAAAAGCTGCTCGTATTATATTCCATCTTAAAAGGCGCAGACTTAAATAGAGAGCAAATTCAACATTACGCTCTTACGATTATGCTGGTTCAAATTGCTCTTGACACTCATGAGAAAGTTTCTAATAAAGAAGATATAGAGGAAGCGCAATTTCATAAACGGCGCCAGCTCACTGTTTTGGCAGGAGATTACTACAGCGGTTTATATTACTGCTTGCTTGCGCAAAATCATGATATTGCGCTAATAAGGGCACTTGCAGAAGGCATTAAGGAGATTAACGAACAGAAGGTTAAGCTATATCAGCGCCAGGCGGTTTCCGTTGCTGAAATTATCAATAGCGTAGAAATTATTGAATCTTCCTTGCTGCAAAAAGCGTGCCATTACTTTTGTGTTCATGATTGGACACCATTTGTTTCAGTAGTTACAGCAAGAAGGCGTATTGAACATGAATATGAAATGCATAAAGAAAACAAAGCAGCTCCCATATTTGAAGCGCTTAAGCAATCTCTGCAAAAATCCGCAGCAGCGGAGGAAGAGCAATTAGATTGGTTTTACGAATCTTATATGCAAAATACAGTTCAACAGCTTCGCGAGCTGACGAATCAAAATAAAGCATTTGCAAATACATTGGAACTATTGGCCCATTAATGGACAGACAAGGCTTTATTAAAAATAATATTTTCAGCGATAGCAATGATAACATAAACTCATGTTTTCAGGAAGATGGAATGGGAGTCTTGCGGCCAACTCAGAGCAGAATAAAACTCGACTGGAAGAAGGGTAAAAAGTATGCAACAATCAAAAGAAGAACGAGTGCATGATGTATTCGAGAAAATTTATGAAAAGTACGATGTAATGAATTCTGTTATTAGCTTCCAACGGCACAAGGCGTGGCGCAAGTATACGATGAAGATTATGGATGTGAAAAAAGGCGAGAAAGCCCTTGATGTGTGCTGCGGTACTTGCGATTGGACGATTGCGCTTGCAGATGCTGTTGGTCCGGCAGGGAAAGTATATGGGCTCGATTTCAGTAAAAATATGCTGTCTGTCGGCGAACATAAAATAAAAGCGCTTCACCTTGATCAAGTAGAGCTTATTCATGGAAATGCAATGCAGCTTCCGTTTGAAGATAATACATTTGACCATGTTACAATCGGCTTTGGCTTGCGCAATGTGCCGGATTATATGCATGTTTTAAAAGAGATGGCGAGGGTGGTCAAGCCTGGGGGGAAAGTCGTTTGCCTGGAAACATCACAGCCGACAGCGATAGGGATTCGTCAAATTTATTTTTTATATTTCCGGTATATTATGCCGCTTCTTGGTAAGCTGTTTGCCAAAAGCTATAATGAATATTCATGGCTGCAAGAATCTGCAAGCACGTTTCCGGGGATGAAGGAGCTGGCGCATATGTTTGAGCAGGCAGGCTTAGAGCGTGTGCAAGTTAAGCCGTTTACATTTGGAGTAGCTGCGATGCATATGGGGTATAAACCGAAGTGCTAAATAGAATAAAGAAGTTTTTAGGTTAAGGTGAACGATATGAAGTTACAAGTAATGTACTCTTTTTTAAGGTCGGATTTAGATAAAATCGAACAAGAACTTAAAGCCGTCGTATCCTCCGAACAGCTTGTGCTGGAGGAGGCGGCATTGCAGCTGATTCAGGCGGGCGGCAAGCGTATCCGACCTGTTTTCGTATTGCTTGCCGGGAAATTTGGAACATATCATTTGGAGACAATTAAGCACGTCGCAGTCGCTCTCGAACTGATTCACATGGCTTCTCTTGTTCACGATGACGTTATTGATGCAGCGCTCCTTAGAAGGGGAAATGAAACGGTGAATGCTAAGTGGGGCGACCGTATGGCGATGTATACTGGAGACTACTTGTTTGCAAAAGCGCTAGAAAGCATAACGAATATTCAAGATGTCGAAGCGCATAAAGTTCTCTCTAAAACAATGGTGGAGCTATGCAAAGGGGAAATTGAGCAAATTCGGGACAAGTATAATTTTAATCAAAACTTGCGCACGTATTTGCGCCGAATTAAACGGAAAACGGCGCTGCTCATTGCCGCGAGCTGCCAGCTTGGCGCAATCGCTTCGGGTGCATGCTGTGATACAGTCAATCGCCTGTTTTGGTTTGGCTACTTTGTCGGGATGTCCTATCAAATTATTGATGACATTTTAGATTTTGTATCCACGGAGAAGGAGCTCGGAAAGCCAGCCGGGGAAGACTTGCGGCAAGGAAACGTTACGCTGCCTGTGTTGTATGCGATGCAAATGCCAGAGCTGCAAAGGAAGATTGCGGCAGTTCATGAAGGAATAAGCGCCGAAGAAATGAAAGAAATCATAAACTTAATTAAAGACAGCGCTGCTATTGAAAAATCATTCCAGCTAAGCGAACGTTATTTGCAAAAAGCTTTAGCAGTTATACAGCCGCTTCCGAGAGGGCAGGCAAAATCGGCTTTGCAAAATGTCGCAAAGTACATTGGAAAACGAAAATTTTAATTTTTTGAAAAACAAGGACAATTCATCCACTTCCGAACTGTTGCTAAATAGAGAAGATAATGATAATATTTTCTTGGGATAACCCTATACATATTTACAGGAAGTGGAGAGATTTTCATGGAAAAAACATTTTTAATGGTAAAACCTGACGGCGTTCAACGCAATTTAATTGGGGAAATCGTGTCCCGCTTTGAAAAAAAGGGGTTTCAATTAGTGGGAGCTAAATTGATGGTTGTAACGAAAGAAATAGCAGAAAAGCATTATGCTGAACATAAAGAGCGTCCGTTTTTTGGCGAATTAGTAGACTTTATTACGTCCGGGCCTGTATTTGCTATGGTATGGCAAGGGGAAAATGTAATTGCAACTGCACGCCAAATGATGGGCAAAACAAATCCGAAAGAAGCGGCACCAGGTACAATTCGCGGCGATTTCGGCATTACAGTAGGGAAAAACGTAATTCACGGTTCCGATTCGCCAGAAAGCGCAGAGCGTGAAATTGCAATTTTCTTTAAAGAGGAAGAAATTGCACAATATACGAAGCTTGTTAATGAGTGGATTTACTAATTTTCCCCTTCTGTAAAAAAAGTTGTAAACGCTTTATAGATATGCACGAAAAAGCATGAGAAGATCTGAAACTTCTCATGCTTTTTTTATATAAATACAAGTTAAAAAAAGAACAGAAAACCTTTCTTTTGAAAGGGGGAGAGAGCATCCGGCTATGCATAGAAGCGGTCAAAGCTTATTTCTGCCCCATGCGACGGAAAACCAGAGAGAGGAAGCAAGTACAAGTTGCTGTTTGTTCTACTTAGCCGCGATGTACATGTCCAAATAATCAATTGGATATATATAGAAGGCTACGCTAGGGCAGAAAAAAGATTTAATCGCTCCTACGTACAGACCGATCCTGTCTCTATCCAAAAAAACAGCTTTTAAACTTGACAATATAATAAGCGCGGTTCTATAATACAAACCATAATCCTTTTGTGTTGTATGAATATTTAGATAAATGAGCTGAGAAGGGAATCCAAGTAGCGTTTATTTTTTTGTTTTAGAGAGCTGATGGCCGGTGCAAATCAGTACAGGGATGAACGCGAATTACGCTCCCGGAGCATCTTTTTCGTAGTCAAGCTGCTGCTTTGATGAAGGGAGAGACGGTCATAGGATCGTTAAAAAGACAGAGAAGCAGACGAATGTCTGCAATCAGGGTGGTACCGCGATAGCAATTGCCCCTGCTGACTTATTCAGCAGGGGCTTTTTTATACAAACAAATAAGGAAGCAGATTATTGAGCCTAAGAGCAGTTCATTTGAAATCCTTACGAAAGGGCAGAGTATGTGTTATATTGATACATAAATAATGTATAGAAATAAGGGGGAACAAGCATGAGATATTTAACGGCAGGCGAATCGCATGGACCACAGTTAACAACGATATTGGAAGGTGTGCCGGCAGGGCTTCTTTTGCTGGAAGAACACATTAATAAAGAGCTAGAGCGCAGACAGAAAGGACACGGCCGCGGACGGCGGATGCAAATTGAAAAGGATCGGGTGCAAATTGTCGGCGGAGTTCGCCACGGATATACGCTGGGGGGGCCAATTGCTCTCGTTGTCGAAAATCGCGATTTTAAACACTGGACAAAAATTATGGGTGCTGGGCCGCTAATGGAGGAAGAAGAACAGGAAGTGAAGCGGCAAATTACGAGACCGCGTCCGGGACATGCCGATTTAAACGGTGCGATTAAATATGGGCACCGCGATATGCGCAACGTATTAGAGCGTTCATCGGCGCGGGAAACGACAGTGCGCGTCGCAGCGGGAGCAGTGGCCAAACGGATTTTAGAAGAATTAGGTATCTGTGTGGCCGGCCATGTTGTGGAAATTGGGGGAATAAAAGCGGAAGCGACAGCTTATTCTTCTTTAGAAGAATTGCAGCAAATCACAGAGAATTCACCGGTGCGCTGTTTAGATGCCGTTGCAGGCGAAAAGATGATGAGAGCGATTGATGAGGCAAAGAAAAACGGCGATTCAATCGGCGGCGTTGTGGAAGTGATTGTCGAAGGGATGCCGATCGGGGTTGGAAGCTACGTTCACTATGATGAAAAGCTAGATGCAAAACTGGCGGCGGCAATTATGAGTATCAATGCTTTTAAAGGCGTGGAAATTGGCATCGGATTTGAAGCCGCGCGCAAGCCGGGCAGCCTTGTCCACGATGAAATTGTGTGGAGCGAGGAGCAAGGTTTTACAAGAAGAACGAATAACGCTGGCGGCTTAGAAGGCGGGATGACGACGGGAATGCCGATTGTCATACGCGGCGTTATGAAACCAATTCCGACTTTATATAAACCGTTACAAAGCGTAGATATCGACACGAAAGAAGCGTTTGCGGCGAGTATTGAGCGCTCAGACAGCTGCGCGGTGCCGGCTGCGAGCGTGGTGGCCGAAGCGGTGGTTGCTTGGGAACTGGCACATATGGTTGTAGAGCTGTTTGGAAAGGACCGTATGGATGCCATTAAAGAGAATTTGCAAAAACATCGGGAGTATGCGAGGGGATTTTAATGGAGCGCGTACATATTAAAACGAAATCCAAACAATATCCTTTGTATATAGGGGGCGGCTGCATCAATCACTTGGGGCGGATTTTAGAACAGATGCAGCCAGCTGCATCTAGCATTTTAATTGTTTCAGACAGCACTGTTGCTCTTTTGTATTTAGACAAAGTGCAAAATAAATTAAGCGCGTACCGCGTATCATCATTTGTCGTGCCAAGCGGCGAGCAGGAAAAATCATTTGAAAACTACTACGCGATTCAGACGTATGCACTGGAAAGAGGCCTTGACAGAAATGCTGTCATAGTAGCGCTTGGCGGCGGCATGATCGGTGATTTGGCTGGGTTTGTGGCAGCTACTTATATGCGCGGCATCCGTTTTATTCAAGTGCCGACGACATTGCTGGCGCACGATAGCGCCGTAGGAGGAAAGGTGGCGGTTAATCATCCGCTTGGGAAAAATATGATCGGGGCGTTCCATCAGCCGGAAGCGGTTGTATACGATATAAGCTTTTTAGAGTCTTTGCCGCAGGAAGAATGGAGATCAGGATTTGCAGAAGTTATTAAGCATGCGCTTATCTGGGATGCAGCCTTTTATGAATGGTTAAAACAGGAAATTCAAACATTTGGAGACTTGCGCGGGGAGAAACTGTTATATGCGTTGAAAACAGCAATCGGAGTAAAGGCGGCTGTCGTTTCGCAGGATGAAACGGAGAAAGGAATTCGGGCGTATTTAAATTTTGGCCATACACTCGGCCATGCCATTGAATCGGAGAGCGGCTATGGTGCGATGACGCATGGAGACGCGGTGGCAATCGGGATGCTGTTTGCACTGCTTGTAAGCGAACATATCTATCACGCTGACTTAGCATATGGTGAATTGCAGCAATGGCTTCGTTCATTTGGTTATCCGAAGCTCCCGGACATTGAACCGGAAAAACTGATCCAAAAAATGAAGAAAGACAAAAAGGCAGCTGCTGGAACAATTCGTATGGTTGTAATGAAGCATATCGGCAACGTAGAGGTAAGAGAGATTCCAGATGAAGTGGTCCGAACAGTTTTAGGGGAATTCCGAAAAAGGGAGGGGTTATGTTGATTCGTGCCATTCGCGGTGCTATTACGGTTGAGAGAAACGAGAAGGACGCAATGCTGGCAGCAACAGAGCGGCTTCTTCGAGAAATGGCAGAAAAAAATGATATTCACCCTAGTAAGATTGTTTCTATTTTGTTGTCTGCAACAGCTGATTTAAACGCCTGTTTTCCGGCTGCCGCCTCCCGCAATATTGCAGGATGGACGCATGTTCCAGTTATGTGCATGAAGGAAATGGATGTACCTGGAGCGCTAGGGAAATGCATTCGCGTGATGATGACTGTTGCCACTGAGCGCAAACAGGATGAAATCGTTCATGTATATTTAGAAAAAGCAGTGCAGCTACGACCAGATTTGCAAAAATAAAAAGGTAAGGAGAAACGACTATGAATATAAAACAACAATTGCTAAAGCTACAGGCGTATTCACCTGGAAAATCTATTGATGAGGTAAAAAGGGAATATGGGCTATCTAAAATTGTGAAGCTTGCATCTAACGAAAATCCATTTGGATGTTCTAAAAAAGTGGGAGAAGCTTTAGCTGATTTATCTAATCAATTTGCGCTTTATCCAGACGGAGCGGCTTATGAGCTAAGGCAAAAAGTGGCTCAGCACGTCGGTGTGCAGCCTGATCAATTGCTGTTTGGCAGCGGCTTGGATGAAGTCATTCAAATCATCAGCCGGGCATTGCTGACGGAGGGAACGAATACTGTAATGGCAAAACCGTCCTTCTCTCAATATCGCCATCACGCTGTAATCGAAAATGCCGAAGTTCGCGAGGTGTCTCTTAAAGATGGCACGCACGATTTAGAAGCGATGCTTGCGCAAATAGATGAGCAGACAAGGCTTGTATGGATTTGCAATCCGAATAACCCGACCGGAACGTATGTGAGTGAAACAGAGCTGACGGCGTTTTTAGACCGCGTTCCTAAAACTGCGCTTGTTGTAGTTGATGAAGCGTACTATGAATATGCGACAGCAGAGGATTATCCGAATACAATCAACCTGCTTGACCGCTATGAAAATGTGATGGCGCTACGCACCTTTTCGAAAGCGTACGGATTGGCTGCTTTTCGGATGGGTTACGGTGTAGGTAATGCCGAGTTTATTCGCCAAGTTGAAGTTTCGCGTTTGCCTTTTAACACATCAACTGTAGCGCAAGTTGCGGCTATAGCAGCACTAGAGGATGAGGAATTTTTACAACATTGCGTACGTGAAAATAGAAAAGGCTTGGAGCAGTTTTATGAATTTTGTGAGATTTACGATATCCCGTATTATCCGTCGCAAGCAAACTTCATTTTTATGAATGTCGGTGATGGGGATGCGGCGTTTCAGTATTTGCTGCAAAGAGGATATATCGTCCGTTCCGGTGCGAAGCTAGGCTTGCCAGAGGGCATCCGTATTACAATTGGAAAGAAAGAGGAAAATGACGAATTGCTTATGTTGTTAAAGGAATGGGTGGAACGAACGTCTTTGAAAGAGGAGAAGCTCTTGTGAAAGGAAGAGTGCTATTAATTGGAACGGGGTTAATTGGCTGCTCGGTTGCTTTAGCGATTAAACATTTTCATGAAGCAACGATAATAGGTTATGATGTAAATGTTGAGCATTGTAAGCTGGCAAAATCATTGCAAACGATTGACGATTGGACAACAGAACTAGAGGCGGAGGCAGAACAAGCCGATTTGATTTTATTGGCGGCGCCCGTCCAAGAAACGGTAAATTTGCTTGAGCGGCTGGCTGGCTGTAAATTGAAAGAAAATGCCATTGTTACTGATGTAGGAAGCACGAAGGTACAAATCATGGAGAAGGCCGCCTGCTTGCGCGAGCGGGGAATTGTGTTTATCGGCGGCCATCCGATGGCAGGCTCTCATAAAACGGGAGCAGGAAGCGCGAAAGCACACTTATTTGAAAATGCATTTTATATATTAACGCCGCATGAAGATACAAGCGAACAAGAGGTTGGGAAATTAAAGGAATGGCTTCGCGGCACGAAAGCGCACTTTTTAGTGATGGATGCAAAACAACATGATATGCTCACGGGAGTCGTTAGCCATTTTCCGCACGTTATTGCCGCAAGCCTTGTGCGCCAGGTAAAGCACCATGCTGATCAAAATGAGCTCATTAATGGGCTGGCGGCCGGCGGCTTCCGGGATATTACGCGGATCGCCTCAAGCAATCCGTTTATGTGGAAAGATATTGTTGCCCACAATAAGGAGAATTTGGTAGAGCTTTTGGATGAATGGCTGGGAGAAATGCGCACTGTAAGAGATATGGTCGCAAACGGGAAGGAAGATGAATTATATCAATATTTCTCCGGTGCCAAGCAGTATCGGGATTCTTTGCCGATTCGTTCGAAAGGCGCTATTCCAGCCTTTTACGATTTGTACGTAGATGTATTGGACCGCGCTGGGGTCATTTCCCATATTACCACTCTACTAGCCAATGAAAATATAAGCATTACTAACATTCGCATTATTGAAGCGCGTGAAGATGTGTTTGGCGTGCTGCGCATTAGTTTTCAAACGGAAGATGACAGAAGCCGGGCGAAACAATGCCTAGAAAGACACGGATATGAGACGTATATTACGATGTAGGGGTGACAGAAGATGAGACTATCGAGAACGGAACAGGGCTTAAATGGAGTTATACAAGTTCCCGGCGATAAATCCATCTCCCATCGCGCTGTGATGTTTGGGGCTATTGCGGAGGGAAAAACAACGGTTTCTGGCTTTCTGCCCGGGGAGGATTGCCTTAGCACGATTTCTTGTTTTGAAAAATTAGGTGTCGAAATTAAAAGAGAGGGGGATTATGTCGAAGTATACGGTAAGGGGCTAAACGGGCTAACGGAGCCAAAGGAAGTATTGGATGTTGGCAATTCCGGTACGACAATTCGCCTTATGCTGGGCATTTTAGCAAATATGCCGTTTCACTGCACGATTACAGGTGACAGCTCCATAGGGAAAAGGCCGATGAAACGGGTAACCGAGCCGTTAAAAAGCATGGGAGCGCGTATAGACGGAAGAGAAAACGGCCAATATACGCCGCTTTGCATTCGCGGCGGAAATATAAAGGGTATGTATTATAGTTCTCCTGTAGCCAGCGCGCAGGTGAAATCGGCCATTTTGCTGGCCGGCCTTCAGGCTGAAGGAACAACGGTCGTTACTGAGCCGCTGCAATCGCGCGACCATACAGAGCGCATGCTGCGCGCATTTGGCTGTAAAGTGAAGACGGACGGTTTAACCGTGTCGGTAGAAGGAAAGCAGCAGCTGCGCGCGGCAGCAGTTGAAGTGCCCGGAGATATTTCTTCTGCAGCCTTTTTCCTCGTTGCCGGGGCCATTATACCGAATAGCAAAATTACGATGAAAAAGGTAGGGTTAAATGAAACGAGAACCGGCATTCTCGATGTACTGCGGCAAATGGGCGCTTCTATTATGATTGAAAATGTACAAAATGAAGAGTTTGAACCGTATGGCGACATTACCGTTGAAACATCGCGTTTACGGGGCATAGAAATCTCAGGAGCGCTTATTCCCCGCCTTATTGATGAAATCCCTATCATTGCTTTAGCGGCGACCCAGGCTGAAGGAACGACTGTTATTAAAGATGCCGCCGAGTTAAAAGTGAAAGAAACAAACCGGATTGATAGCGTTGTAAATGAACTGAAAAAAATGGGGGCTGACATAGAAGCGACAGAAGACGGCATGATTATTCGCGGTAGGTCTGCGTTACATGGCGCACACGTGCATAGCTATGGCGACCATCGGATCGGCATGATGCTGGCGATCGCCGCCTGTTTGGCAAATGGAGACACAATACTTGCAAATAGCAGCGCGGTTGCTGTCTCTTATCCGAATTTTTTTGAGCAGCTGCAGATGCTTCAAAAATAAGAATTCAAAGGAGCTGACCCAAAAGTCCGCTAAAAGTGGACTTTTGGTCAGCTCTCTTTTTGTTTTTACATATTATGTAATATATTGGAATAACTGTTGCGCTCCACCATCTCATGGACCATGTGAACCATGTTATCTGGGGGAATGAGGTCTGCCCTGTTGTTTCAAACGGTGGAAACAGGGAAGTGAGGGAGTTCAATTGCATTCTTTTGCCTATCGCTAGTAAAATAAGAGTATATAAGCAAGAAGGAGAAAAACGATGAATACAATAGAACAAGCGGTTACTTATATTGAACAAGGAAAAATACAGGAAGGTTTAGACATACTAGAATCACGTGTACAAAGCGGATCTGATGAAGAGAAGTATTACATCGCCCGTTATTATCATGCGCTCGGCTTCATCGATAAAGCACTTGAAATTATGGAAGATTTACATTTGCTTTACCCTGAGGAAAGCGAATTTTCGCTATTTCTTGCGGAACTGTACATAGACACAGATGAAGAGGATAAGGCAATTGAGGTGTTGAATGATATTAGCGAAAAAGATGATGTATACGTACAGGCCTTACTTTTATTAGCCGATTTATACCAAATGCAAGGATTTGATGAGGTAGCGGAACAAAAGCTGTTAAAAGCCCAGCAGAAGCTTCCAGATGAACCCGTCATCTTTTTTGGTTTAGGGGAGTTTTATAGCAGCAAGGGAGACTTTGCTAAAGCAATTCCGTATTATCAAGCCTTGCTCCCTGAACATGAGAATATGGGCGAGGTTAATATTCCGCTTCGGCTTGCGGAGTGCCTAAGCTCTCTCGGCCAATGGGAGGAGGCAATCGCATATTACGAAACAGGATTGCAAGAGCAGAAAGATATCCATACTTTATTCGGCTATGCTTTTACTTTATACCAGGCGGAGCTGTATCAACGGGCTATCCCGGTTTTTCTTGAATTGAAGGAGCTTGATCCGCAGTATGCCGGCTTACACCGTTACTTAGCGCATTGCTACGCTAAAGAGGGGATGCTTAAAGAAAGCTATGAGATATTGAAGGAAGGCATCGGCATGGACGAGTTTTCTCCCGATGTTTATGTAGGACTCGCGGAAGCAGCCGCTAAGCTTGGAAAAACCGAAGAAGCAAAAACAGCTCTGCAGGAAGCACTTGCGTTGGATCCGGCCCATTTGGAAGCAGCGTTAAAGTATATTCACGTATTAAAAGAGCAGGGAAAATATGAAGAGATTGTGGAAACGGTACAAATCGCGGCAGAAAACGGCGAGGAAGATCCGTTTTTATTATGGCATTTAGCGTCCGCTAAAAAAGAGCTAGAGCTATATTCAGAGGCATTAAAACATTATCGTAATGCATATACTTCTTTTAAGGATAATCCTTCCTTCTTAGAAGAATACGGCCATTTTCTGCTTGAAGAGGGATTAAGGCAAGAAGCGAAGGACATATTTGTACGTTTGCTACAGCTGGATCCGACACAAGTACACATTGAAGAGTTATTATATAATTTGGAGGATTTCCGGTAATTGAGAAGGAAACTTGCTGCTGTTTCTTGAATGTTAAAAGAAAAAAGAAAAAGAGGTACAGAGGAGGGACTAAGAGATATGAATACCCCTGTTTCTGTGAATGAGAAAAAGGATTTCGTCAAATGGTTTTTAAGCAATTACCAGCTTAAACAGAGGGAATGTGTCTGGATTTTAAACTACTTAATGAGCCATGATCAGTTAATGAAAAAAGTACACTTTGTAGAGCACGCAAAGTATTGTCCCCGCGGCCTTGTGATGTCGACAAGCTGTGTTAAAGATGCGCCATTCCATTTTTATAAACAAAATGTCATGACGACCGACGCTGAAAAATCGTTTCACGATATCCGCCTGAATAGGGAAGAGGATATTTATATTCAATTGAATTTTAAATCCTCTTTTCAAAATGCGAATTACGTAGCAGTGTTGGAAGATAATCCATATTTGCCGAAAAATATGGAGGTTAATGAAAAGGATCGGCTGCTCGCAGAACGTTTCCTTGAGGAAAGCATTTACTCGTTTCGCCGTGAACGGCTTGCGAGGTTAATTGATGAAGCGCTCGATAACCAAGATGAGCAGGCATTTGCTGAATTAACGAGTCAATTAAAAAAGTTATAGGCAACAGTTTGAATTTTTACAATTTTATGTCAATTGCTAAAAGAAAAACCCTCGCTTTTAAGGGTTTTTCTTTTTTTTCCATTGTTTATATGGTTTAATAGAAATTGAAGATAGAAAAGGGGGCTTTTTTATGGATTGGACTGCTAAGGATATACAGCTGTATGAACAATCAAAGGAATATATTGACACAGCTGTTATTCCGTTAATTCCTCTTTCGCTTGGAGCAGACATTGGAAGCGTTGTGCAAAAAGGAGAATTTATTTCTGTCTTGAGCAGAGAACTCGAGCGGGAATATCGGGGGCGGATTTTGCTTCTCCCACCGTTTACATATATTTCAGGGCAGAAGGAAACGGAAATAAAAAGGTTGCAGCAGTGGACCGATATGGCTGTGCATAATGGGCTGCTGCATGTTGTATATTTAACAAGCGATTATGAATGGAAGGATATACCGGAACTTCCAGGAACAACGTTTTGGTTGCCGGCCCTTCCAATTGGCCAATTAGATCAAAAAGCAAAACGCGACGTTTTGCAATCACAAATTCGTGAAATTATGACAATATTGACTGAAAAGTGGGAAAATGTAGAATAAATAAATAGTTTGTATGATTATGAGTAGTATGATATTGACCAATAGAGTTGCTTATTATATCATGATAGTGTCCTAGTTTTTCAAGTTTTGCAAATTGTTAATTTTAAAGGGCTTTATAGAGGGGGGGAATTTTCATGAGCGAGAAAGAACATAGGGTATCACGCCGCCAGTTTCTAAATTATACGCTAACGGGCGTAGGGGGATTCATGGCTGCAGGGATGCTAATGCCAATGGCGCGTTTTGCGCTGGACCCTGTCTTGAAAAAAGAGGCGGGAACTGACATGGTAGCAGTTGGCCAGGTGAAAGATATTACGACTGAGCCGAAGCGTTTTGACTTCAAGGTAAAGCAGGTAGACGGGTGGTACAAATCGGACGAGCCAAAATCTGCATGGGTTTACAAAAATGAAAGCGGAGACATTGTGGCTCTTTCGCCGATATGCAAACATTTGGGGTGTGTGGTGAACTGGAACTCAGACAAGGCACATCCAAACCAGTTCTATTGTCCGTGCCATGCGGGCCGTTACACAAAAGATGGAGTCAACGTAAAAGGAACGCCGCCGCTTGCACCGCTTGATGTGTATGAAACTCAGGTCAAGGATGGTACGTTGTATTTAGGAAAAGCGAAGCCGCGTGGAGGTGCAAAATAGATGTTAAACAAAATCTATGATTGGGTAGATGAACGTCTCGATATTACACCTTTATGGCGCGACATTGCTGACCACGAGGTGCCGGAGCACGTAAACCCTGCGCACCACTTCTCTGCGTTCGTTTATTGTTTCGGGGGACTGACATTTTTTGTCACGGTTATCCAAATTTTATCGGGTATGTTCTTAACGATGTACTATGTGCCAGACATTAAAAATGCTTGGGAATCTGTATACTATTTGCAAAATGAAGTTGCATATGGGCAAATTGTCCGCGGTATGCACCATTGGGGCGCGAGTCTCGTAATCGTTATGATGTTCCTGCATACATTGCGCGTATTTTTTCAAGGGGCTTATAAAAAGCCTCGCGAGTTAAACTGGATTATTGGGGTTCTTATCTTTGGGGTTATGATGGGATTAGGTTTCACTGGCTACCTTCTTCCTTGGGATATGAAAGCGTTGTTTGCAACGAAAGTAGGCTTGCAGATTGCGGAGCAAACGCCGCTGATTGGACCTTACGTGAAGACGTTGCTTGCGGGCCATCCTGAAATTGTTGGCGCCCAAACGTTAACGCGTTTCTTCGCCATTCATGTATTTTTCTTGCCAGGGGCATTATTGGGATTAATGGCTGCGCACTTCATGATTATTCGTAAGCAAGGTATTTCTGGTCCACTGTAAGATTTTGTCAGATTACTGGTTTTCATATCGCATTTATAAGGAGGGAGACTATGCATCGCGGTAAAGGGATGAAGTTTGTCGGTGATTCACGCGTGTCAGCTGTCCGCAAGCCGAACATTCCAAAGGATTATTCGGAATATCCCGGTAAGACGGAAGCATTTTGGCCCAACTTCCTACTAAAAGAATGGATGGTTGGCGCTGTATTTTTAATTGGATATCTTAGTTTGACGGTTGCACACCCGTCGCCGCTCGAGCGTATGGCGGATCCTACTGATACAGGCTACATACCGTTGCCAGACTGGTACTTCTTATTTTTGTATCAGCTTTTAAAGTATTCTTATGCTTCAGGGCCGTATACAGTCATCGGTGCGTTCATTATGCCTGGTATTGCTGGGGGAGCGTTGCTGTTGGCGCCGTTTATTGACCGCGGGCCGGAGAGACGACCGCTTAAGCGTCCGCTTGCTACAGGTTTTATGTTGCTTGCTTTGGCATCTATCGTATTCCTAACTTGGGAATCCGTTGTCAACCATGATTGGGAAGCAGCGAAGAAGCAAGGCGCCATTGTAAAGACTGTACAAGTGGATAAAGAAGCGGAAGGATATAAAATTGCCCAAAAAAATACATGTTTAACATGTCACGGCGAAAACTTGCAAGGCGGAGCTGCCGCACCGACTCTTCAAAATCTTACATTAACCCCTGAAGAAATCGCAAAAATTGCGAAAGAAGGGAAAGGCGCCATGCCTAAAGGTGTTTTCAAAGGTACAGATGAAGAATTAAAGAAAATGTCAGAGTATATCGCCCAGTATAATAAGAAGTAAACTAAGGAACCGGCTGCATATGCAGCCGGTTTTTGATGCCGTTTTTATGATTTTGGCTCTGTTAAACTTGATTGTTGATTTTTCACTACAGGCGGACGCTTTCCGCGGGTGGGGCCGAGCCGCTTTTCCCGCTGGAGTCGCCGCCTTTCGTTCCAAATCAACAAATGAATCTAAATCAATATTAGCCTTTAACAGAGCCATGATTTTAGGAGAGAAGGCCCTGATCTCAAGGAGCATAAGCAAGCAGATGGCAGATAGTTCAATTGTCATATAACTGCAAAGCCATGTTAACCTTATAAATTTGCTATAATGAAAGTATACATATCTTTTTAGAAAGTCGAGGGAATGAATATTGGCATTTTTATATCAACTGCTCCGAGACCGGACGATTATACGATTACTTCTTGTTATTAACATTTTAGGAACTATTTACGGCTATATCTGGTATCAATATCAGTTGGCGGAAACGCCGGCGCAGTTTCTTTTATTTGTGCCGGATAGCCCGACAGCCAGTCTGTTTTTTGTGTTTGTGCTATTTGCTTTTTTATTGCGGCGCAATTGGGGGCTTGTCGAAGCACTTGCCATCGTTACCCTTTTAAAATATGGCGTATGGGCGGTTGTGATGAACGTGCTTCTTTTTATTGTCGAGGGGAAGCTGCATTGGACAGGCTATATGCTCATGCTGTCCCACGGCGCTATGGCCTTGCAGGGGCTGCTATACGCGCCGTTTTACCGGGTGAAGCATTGGCATTTGGTCGTTGCTGCGGTTTGGACGCTGCATAATGATATTATAGACTATGTGTTTCGGCAAATGCCGCATTATGGCGTGTTGGATACATATTATCAGCCAATTGGCTATTTTACGTTCTGGTTAAGTATTGCTTCTATAGGGGTTGCTTATTATTTATGTGTGCGTCAAAACCGCCTTGCAATGACATTGTAAATTTGGTCTATTCTTGTCCACCCTTTCATACACTTTATTAGAAGTTGTAGGGGGGACAGGAATGAAAAAGGTCATTGTCGTTATTATATGGGCGCTTCTTTCCCTTATGCCGCTGCAAATATATGCGGCACCGGCACAGAGGGATAGTCTAAATCAGCTGTTGGACGAGTCGCTACAGCTTGTAAAACAGGAAGAGTACGAGAAAGCGAAAAAAATTTTAACGTATTTTTCAGAAGATTATGTTGCCAAAGGTGTGTTGCCTGAGCATACCCGCGTTGTTTCTTTAGCATATAACAAGGCTGTTCAAGCGATGGGGGATGGAACGAGCCAACGGGAGAAAGAAGCTGATATGCTTGCGCTGCGGCTTGCGGTAGATGCGGAGAGCTCAAAATATCAGCCGCTATGGCTTAGCCGTCAGGGAGCGGTAATGACAGCATTTTATAAGATGGAGCAAGCGATAAAGCAGGAAGAAGGGACAAAATTTCAACATGCTTTGAATGAATTTCTATATGAATTTGATATTATTTATCCAAGCTTAGCTATTGATTTGTCGAAAGAGGAATTGCGGCGTATTAATGCCCACCTTTCTTATTTGGAAGAATATCGAACTACAATGGCCAAGCATGCGAACGGACAAATGCAAATGAAAGTAATCCGTAAAGATATGGAGGATGTCTTTCGTTATCCAAATAAGGATGAAGCGGATCCATCCCTTATTTGGGTTATGATTACAACGGGAGGCATTATTGTGTTTACATTATCTTATGTAGGTTGGAGAAAATATAGAGGAGAGCAGGAAAAGCACAAGAAACGGATGCAGTCAAAGGGGCGCTAGAGCAAGACCGTGCATATTCGTTGACAACTGATTGCCAGGAAAATAGAATGAATAGTACTACAACATCATTGGAGGATGAATATGCTATACCTAATTTATTTCCTCATTATCTTAATTGTTCCGCTTGTTGCACAAGCAAAGGTGCGCAGCGCCTACAGCAAATATTCACAAGTATATTCAACATCAGGGATGACCGGAGCGCAAGTCGCACGCAGAATTTTAGATGCAAATGGATTATACGATGTTGCTGTGGAGGAAACACCGGGCTATTTATCTGATCACTACGATCCACGTACGAAGACAGTTCGTTTATCTACTAATAATTACTATGGACAGTCTGTCGCCGGAACAGCTGTAGCTGCTCATGAGGTCGGACACGCGATTCAGGATGCGAGGGATTATAACTTTATGCGTTTTCGCCATGCGCTTGTACCGGTGGCGAATTTAGGATCAAATATGTCTTGGATTTTTATTATGATTGGTATTTTCGCTGGGTTGACCAATATGCTTCTGCTTGGCATCGTTTTAATGGCTGCAGGCGTTTTATTTCAACTTATTACTCTACCAGTTGAATTTGATGCTTCGCGCCGTGCCATGAAGCAAATTACCGCTTTAGGAATTGTAGATCATACGGAAGAAGGGCGCGCGCGCAAAGTGTTAAACGCGGCTGCGCTTACTTACGTTGCCGCGGCGGCAGTAGCTGTATTTGAGCTGTTACGTCTTGTTCTCATTTATACGGGGATGCAGCGAAGCGATGAGTAAAATAAACATAATTAAAAGGCTATCAAAACGGTAGCCTTTTAATTATGGAGCGGGTTTTTATTTTCATCTAAAGTAAAGCCTTCCCCAATGACATCGTGCACATCGCTTACTGCTACAAAGGCGTGCGGATCGATGGCGGTAATAATGCTTTTTAACTTTACAATTTCATTTTTCGCAACGACACAATATAAAACATCTCGCTCAAGCTTTGTATAAGTGCCGACACCCTTTAGAAAAGTGGCTCCCCGATCCATCTGGGATAAAATTTGCTTTGCGATTTCCTCATTTTTATCGGAGATAATAGTTGTCCCTTTGGCTGCATAAGCCCCTTCTTGCATAAAGTCAATAACACGCGCGCCTACAAATACGGCAACGAGCGTATACATGCCTTCTCGGTAAGATAAGTATGTAACAATGGAAAGGCCGATGACAACCGCATCAAATAAAAACATCGTTTTTCCCATGCTCCAGCCCGCATATTTATGTGCGAGGCGCGCGATAATATCAACGCCCCCGGTTGTTCCCCCGAAGCGGAAGATGATACCAAGTCCGACTCCGATAAATACGCCGGCAAACAGCGCCGCGAGCGTCATATCATTTTGCAAATTTAGATGGAGGTTGAAAAATTCATATCGTTGGAACACCCATAAAAAGACAGAAAGGCTAAATGTGCCGATGAAAGTATAAATAAACGTAGTTCTTCCTAGCAGCTTCCAGCCTACAAAAAAGAGCGGTATATTCAGGATAAGATTCGTATAGGACGGATCTAATTTAAACAGAAAATACAGTAAAAGCGTAATGCCGGTAAAGCCGCCTTCTGCTAGATGATTTTCAATGTTTATGTTGACGATGCCAAATGAAAAAATAGCCGAGCCAAGTAAAATAAAGAAGATATTGCGGATTTTAATATTTGAAAGCATGCTATTCCCCCTGTTATGTAGTACAACAACATCTTATTATAATGTATCCTTTATATGCTGGCAAATTATGTGCAAAGAGCAGTAAAATTTGTCAAAAGCGCAGGAATTGACTAACATGATAAGTGAAATAAAAGCAAATGTTTTAGTTGATATGGGAACATGCAGAAGAAAGGAGTCGAGTGGACGTTATGGAAAATAAAACAATGAAAACGATGCAGCAAGAAGTGGACGCTTATATAAGCCAGTATAAAGAAGGATATTTCAGTCCGCTTGCGATGATGGCAAGATTGACTGAGGAGCTAGGGGAACTTGCGCGTGAAATTAACCATTACTATGGGGAAAAGCCGAAAAAATCAACTGAACAAGAAAGAACGATTGAAGAGGAGCTAGGGGATGTATTATTTGTTATGATTTGTATGGCAAATAGCTTGAACATTGATCTAGAAACAGCACATAATATGGTGATGGAAAAATTCAGCACGCGTGATAAGGACCGATGGACACGCATTGAAGAGGGAGAGAATTAGAAATGAAAGAAATTCGAGTAGTAGTAGCCGGACCAAGAGGGAGAATGGGCCAAGAGGCGCTTCGCCTGATTGAAAGGACACCTAGCCTTCAGCTTGCCGCAGCTGTTGACCGCAAAAATGGAGGAAAAAAGGTGTCTGAAATAGAAGGCTTGCCATCTTTGGAGGCGCCGGTATACGAGGATTTACAGCAGTGTTTAGAGGAAGTGCAAGCCGATGTGCTCCTTGATTTAACAACGCCGGAAATCGGTAAAAAACATGTACATATCGCATTGGCATATGGCGTTCGGTCTGTTATTGGAACAACAGGATTTACAGAGGAAGAGCTTATTGAACTGAAAAACACGGCAAAAGAACGCAAAGTCGGCACGATTATTGCGCCAAATTTCGCAATTGGCGCTGTACTCATGATGAAATTTGCACAAATGGCCGCGAAATATTTCCAGGATGTAGAGGTTGTTGAGTTGCATCACGACCAAAAGCTTGATGCCCCGTCGGGAACAGCGCTAAAGACAGCGGACTTAATCCGCACTGTAAGGGAACCAAAAAAGCAAGGGCATCCGAATGAAACAGAGGAGCTGCAGGGAGCACGCGGTGCAGAGGTGGACGGCATTCGCATTCATAGCGTTCGTCTTCCAGGGTTGATTGCGCATCAAGAAGTATTATTTGGCGGCGACGGCCAAATGCTGACAATCCGCCACGATTCTTTTAACCGTACATCGTTTATGTCCGGCGTAAAGCTGGCGCTTGAAACGGTTATGAAGCTTGACTCGCTTGTATACGGCCTTGAAAATATTGTCGATTAAAGGGGAAGCGGCTGATGAAAATTGCATTAATTGCTCACGATAAAAAGAAAGAAGATATGGTATCGTTTGCTTTTGCTTATAAACCTATTCTTGAAAAGCATGAACTGTTCGCAACAGGCACGACTGGTCTTCGCATTATGGAGGCGACAGAGCTGGCGGTCACGCGTTACCAATCAGGGCCTCTTGGAGGTGATCAAGAAATCGGCGCGATGATTGCCAAAAATGATATGGATATGGTGATTTTTTTCCGTGACCCGCTAACGGCCCAGCCCCATGAACCAGATGTGAATGCATTGTTGCGGCTTTGCGATGTATATGCAATTCCGCTTGCTACAAATATGGCAAGCGCCGAGCTATTGATGCATGCTTTAGAACGAGGAGATTTAAATTACCGAACGCTACGAAAATGAGGAGAACAACATGAATACACTTCATATATTAGCGATTGGCGCCCATGCGGACGATGTAGAAATCGGCATGGGCGGAACGCTTGCCAAATATAAAAAATGCGGATACCAAGTGGGAATTTGTGACTTGACGGAGGCGGAGCTTTCTTCAAACGGAACGGTAGAACTGCGCAAGCAGGAAGCGCAGGAAGCTGCACGGATTATTGGAGTCGATGTACGCGTTAATTTAGGGTTTCCGGATCGCGGGCTTCAGTGGAAAGAGGAATATGTTGCAAAGGTTGTAGAAGTAATCCGCACATATAAACCGAAAATTGTATTTGCTCCGTTTCACGAAGACCGGCACCCCGATCATGCCGCATGCGCGCGTCTCGTCGAAGAAGCTGTATTTTCAGCCGGTATCCGCAAATATTTACCAAAACAGGAGGCGCACCGCGTACAGGCTATATATTTTTATATGATTAACGGATTTCAAAAGCCTTCATTTTGTATAGACGTGAGCGAAGAGATGCCTATCAAAACAGCAGCTTTAAAAGCTTACGCCAGTCAATTTGCAAAAGGGGCAAATGGGGTAAGCACCCCTTTAACTGAAGGGTATGTGGAAACAGTAGTGGCAAGAGAGAAACTATTCGGAAAAGAAATTGGAACAGCATATGCCGAAGGGTTTATAAGCAAAAAGCCTCTTGTTTTAAATGGAGATTTACTAGGAGGTTTATAAATGAAATTAAAAATCGGAATTACATGTTATCCCTCTGTAGGGGGCTCTGGCGTAGTCGGGACAGAACTCGGAAAGCTGCTTGCGGAACGGGGCCATGAAATTCATTTTATTACATCCGGCATGCCATTTCGTTTAAATAAATTTTATCCGAATATTTATTGCCACGAAGTGGAAGTCAATCAATATTCCGTATTTCAATATCCTCCTTATGATTTGGCTCTAGCAAGCAAAATGGCAGAGGTGGCAAAGCGGGAAAAATTGGACTTGCTCCATGTACATTACGCAATGCCCCACGCAGTATGCGCGTATTTAGCTAAGCAGATGGTTGGAGAAAGCTTGAAGATTGTAACGACGCTGCACGGAACAGATATTACCATTTTAGGATATGATTCCTCTTTAAATAATTTAATTCGCTTTGGCATTGAGAAGTCTGATGTTGTTACCGCTGTATCAAGCTCGCTCGCTGAGGAAACGCATCGGCTCATTAAGCCGAAAAAGCAAATTCAAACCGTTTACAACTTTATTGACGAGCGTGTATATCGAGCGCAAGATATGTCCCATTTAAGGAAAGAATACGGTATTTCCAAAGAGGAAAAAGTAATCATTCACATTTCTAATTTCCGCAAAGTAAAACGGGTTGAGGACGTAATCCGTTCTTTTGCTATTATTGAACAAAGTGTGCCTGCTAAGCTCCTTCTTGTCGGCGATGGTCCGGAATATGGAGCTATGACACGGCTTGTAAAATGTTTAAATTTAGAGCACAAGGTGTTATTTTTAGGAAAGCAGGATAATGTCGAAGATTTGTTGGCAATGAGCGACTTGCTTCTATTGCTTTCGGAAAAAGAGAGTTTTGGCCTTGTTTTGCTAGAGGCAATGTCGTGCGGAGTGCCATGTATTGGGACGAACGTTGGCGGCATTCCGGAGGTTATTGAGGATGGCGAAACTGGATATATATGCGAACTCGGGGATATTGATGGGATTGCCAGTAAGGCTATAAATGTATTGCAAAATGAAGTATTGCACAAGCATATAACCATACAGGCAAAGAAAGCTGTAACAGATCGGTTTGGCTCTAACCATATTGTTTCGCAATACGAGTCTATTTACTATCAATTGCTAGGTGAACAACATGGAGCAATTTAAGGAAGCCGCTTCGATTATTAAAACCCTAAAGAAAAATGGTTATGAAGCTTATTTTGTAGGCGGGAGCGTGCGCGATTATTTAATCGGCAGGCCAATCGGTGATATTGACATTGCCACATCCGCTTTGCCGCAGGACGTGATGCGCCTGTTTCCGCGCCACGTGCCGGTCGGCTTAGAGCACGGAACTGTCATCGTTTTACATAAAGAGATTCCATATGAGGTTACGACCTTTAGGATAGAATCTGGGTATGAGGATTTTCGTCGCCCTTCTGCCGTTACCTTTGTCCGTTTGCTTAAAGAGGATTTACAGCGCAGAGATTTCACAATGAATGCCATCGCTATGACAGAGCAGGGAGAAATTGTAGACCCTTTTGCCGGTCGTGAAGCCATTTTCAAAAGGCAAATTGAAACAGTCGGAAATCCTCATGAGCGATTTCAGGAGGATGCATTGCGAATGATGCGCGGAATTCGTTTTGTAAGCACGCTCGGTTTCACATTGACTCCATTAACGAAGCAGGCAATCGCCGACCATGTAGCACTGCTTGACCATATTGCGATAGAACGCATTGCAGCAGAGTTTGAAAAGCTATTAACCGGACAATATGTAACACAAGCGCTTTGTTTATTGGCGGAGACGCGACTATGCGAGCATTTGCCTCATTTTGAGCAAAAACGGGAGGCGCTCGTACAAGCGGCACAATACGATTGGACAGAGATAAAGACGCACATAGAGGCATGGGTGTTTTTGCTGTATATAATGCAAGAGCCATCTCCAGAGGAAGTGTTAAAGAGCTGGAAGTTGCCGAACAAAACGATAAAAAGCATTGTACAAGTTTTAAAGTTTTTGTATAAGCGAACTGGAAATAACTGGGATGGAATGCTGCTATATGAGGCTAAAGAAGATGCGGCAGTGATGGCTGAGACACTTTATTGTGTACTTTCGCGAACAAAAGCTGCGCCTGCGGTAGAGAAAGTGAGAACAGCTTATTGGAATTTGCCCATTCACGACCGGAAGGAATTGCAGGTAGCAGGCAAGGATTTGCTGCAATGGTCAAGCAAGCAGGCGGGGCCTTGGGTAGCGGAAGTTTTACGAGGAATTGAACGGGCTGTTGTATGTGGGCAGCTTGAAAATTCAAAAGAACGCATTAAGGAGTGGCTGAACAGATGCAGTCTACTATAAGAAAACAGCTTTTGGAAATGTTTTCAGAAGCAAATGGAGAGTTTGTATCCGGACAAGCCATCAGTGAAAAGCTAGGCTGTTCCCGGACTGCTGTGTGGAAGCATATGGAAGATCTCCGTAAAGAAGGGTATGAATTAGAAGCAGTTCGCCGTCTCGGCTATCGAATTGTTGATAAGCCGGATAAAGTGACGAGCAACGAAATTCAGCTTGGATTGCAAACGGAGTACATCGGGCGCCATGTCCACTTTGAAGAAACGGTAGAGTCTACACAAAAAATTGCTGCCCGTCTCGTATACGAAGGAACTCCTGAAGGGACAGTTGTTGTAGCAGAGGAGCAAACAGAAGGGCGCGGCCGCTTAAATCGCAAATGGCACTCCCAAAAAGGAACAGGCATATGGATGAGCATTGTGCTTCGTCCTGCCATTCCGATTCAACGGGCTCCGCAGCTTACGTTGTTGGCAGCGGTGAGCGTAGCTCAGGCCATTGAAAAGTGCACTGGCTTATCTGTCGGCATTAAGTGGCCGAATGATATTTTAATCAACGGTAAAAAGGCGGTTGGCATTTTAACTGAATTGCAAGCGGAAACAGATAAAATTAATGCGGTTATTATTGGCATCGGCATTAATGTGAATCAGAAAAAAGAGCATTTCCCTAAGGACATTCGAGATATTGCAACGTCTTTAGCGATTGAGGCAGGGAACATGGTGAACCGTGCTGAACTTATGCAAACCATTTTTGAGCAAATGGAGAAACTATACAAGGAATATTTAGCAAATGGCTTTGGAATGATTAAATTATTATGGGAAAGCCATGCAATTAGCATCGGCAAGGTCATTACGGCCCGAAGCATTACACAGACGCTTGTTGGGACTGCAAAAGGCATTACTGAAGATGGGGTTTTGATGCTTGAGGACGAAGAGGGAATCGTTCATTTTATTCATTCGGCCGATATTGAAATTTAGTAGTGCATATTGCACAGATTTTGATATAATGAATTCAAATACGGGCAGTATCTGGGGGAACTGCACCATTATACTAAATAAAATTTGAATCTAACGGATTCTGCCTGGATCCATATAACAGGACTGGGACAGAGGGATGAGAGTGCAATATACAATCCTTCTTTCCGCATGGAAAGAAGGATTTTTTGTATAGAGAAACTGCGTGCTGCAGTCGGCTTCGCTTCGTCCCTCTCCTTTTTCCGAATTAAGGGGGAGACAAATGAAAACATCAAAAGACTTTTTGGAAATGAAGCGGCAAGGAGAAGCGATTGCGATGGTTACAGCATATGACTATCCTTCCGCCAAGCTTGCTGAAGAAGCAAAAGTCGATATGATTTTAGTCGGCGATTCGCTTGGGATGGTTGTGCTCGGATATGATTCCACCATTCCGGTTACAGTTGATGATATGATTCATCATACAAAAGCGGTGCGCCGTGGGGCGACGAATACTTTTGTAGTAACAGATATGCCATTTATGTCTTACCACGTATCAAAAGAAGAAACGATGAAAAACGCAAGGCGTCTTATGCAAGAAGGAGGGGCGCATGCGGTAAAACTAGAAGGAGCCGATGAAGTGGTAGACACGATCCGCCTGCTTACACACGCCGGCGTGCCTGTTGTCGCCCATCTTGGATTGACGCCACAGTCTGTCGGTGTTTTAGGCGGATATAAGGTGCAAGGAAAAGATGCAGAGAGCGCAAGGAAGCTCCTTGAAGATGCAAAAAAATGCGAAGAGGCGGGTGCAATGGCGCTTGTGCTAGAGTGTGTACCAAAGCAGCTTGCTGCAGAAGTATCACGGCAGTTGAATATACCGACAATCGGTATCGGGGCGGGCAATAAAACAGACGGCCAAGTGCTTGTGTATCATGATCTAATCACATATGGCATTGGCCGCGTTGCGAAATTTGTCAAGCAATATGCTTCCGTTCAAGGTGAAATTGTAAATGCGATTGAACAATATGTAAATGAAGTAAAAACAAGAGAATTTCCAGAAGATTCCCACTCGTTTACGATGAAGGAAGAAGAGCTATCAGCATTGTACGGAGGAAACGCATTATGCAAATAATTTCTGATATTCAAACGATGCAGCAAACGGTTCTCGCTTTTCGCGATCAAGGAAAGAAAATCGGTTTTGTGCCAACAATGGGATTTTTGCATGAGGGCCACCTCAGCTTATTGAAAAAAGCAAGACAAGAAAATAATATTGTGATTCTTAGTGTATTTGTCAATCCCCTTCAATTTGGCCCGAACGAGGATTTTGACCGCTATCCGCGCGATATTGAACGTGATGAGCAGCTGGCACGCGATGCTGGTGTGGATTATTTGTTTTATCCGAGTGTAGAGGAAATGTATCCGACGCCGTTAACGACAAAAATTACTGTAACATCCCGTACTGATGTGCTATGCGGAAAAAAACGCCCTGGCCATTTTGACGGCGTAGCTACCGTTCTTTTAAAGCTGTTTCATATTGCGCTGCCGCACCGGGCTTATTTTGGCATGAAGGATGCACAGCAAGTGGCTGTCGTGCAAAGCCTTGTGGATGATTATAATATCCCGGTAGAGATCACCCCTGTAGAAACAGTGCGGGAAGCGGATGGGCTTGCCAAAAGCTCCCGCAATGTTTATTTATCAGATGAAGAGCGCTTGCAAGCTCCGCATCTTTATAAGAGCTTGCTTTTAGCAAAACAGGCAGCGGAAAACGGGGAGCGCAGTGCCGCCTTTATTCGTGCGCTTATAACGGATTATCTTGTAACGCATACGTCAGGGAAAATCGATTATGTGGAAGTGTATGCGTATCCGGAATTAGAGGAGGTAAATGAACTAGAAGGCACATGTATTATCGCAATAGCTGTCGTTTTTTCTAAAGCAAGATTAATTGATAATATAATATTGACGGTCTAATAAGGGGGAGCATTTATGTTTCGTACAATGATGAGAGCGAAGCTGCACCGCGCAACGGTAACAGAAGCAAATTTACATTACGTAGGCAGCATTACAATCGATGAGGATTTAATGGACGCAGTTGGCGTTGTGGAGAACGAAAAGGTGCAAATTGTAAATAATAACAACGGAGCCCGTTTTGAGACCTATATCATCAAGGGAGAACGCGGCAGCAAGGTAATTTGCTTAAACGGTGCCGCAGCAAGGCTTGTGCAGCCGGGCGATCAGGTTATTATTATTTCTTACGGGCTTGTGCCCGAAGAAAAGGTTGCCGAGCATAAACCTAAAATCGCAGTTTTAGATGAAGAGAACAATATTGTGCAAATGCTTGGGCATGAGCCGGCAAGTACAGTTTTATAATTTAGGCTCTGTTAAACTTGATTGTTGATTTTCCACTATAGGCGGATGCTTTCTGCGGGCGGGGGCCGAGCTGCTTCCCTCGCTGCGCCCAGTCCAGGGTCTCGGCTATCCCGCTTTTCCCGCTGAAGTCGCCGCCTTTCGTTCCAAATCAACAAACGAATCAAAATCAACATTAGCCTTTAACAGAGCCATAATTTAAAAAATCCCCATCGTGGGGATTTTTTTATGCTTTGCATTAAGTTTTTTTAAAACGTGGTATAGTAACAGTATAGGTAAATTTTTATAAATACAAATTGAAAAAAGCGTTTTTACGGTTTGAAGGCAGGAAATTGAGGTGTAATTATGAAAAATCGATATGTTGTTGTCGATTTAGAAACAACAGGTAACGCCGCTAAAGGCGGTGTAGATAAAATTACGCAAATTGCGGCTGTTGTAATTGAAGGCGGTGAGATTCATGAGATTTTCGCGACGTTTGTGAATCCGCGAAAGTCGATTCCGCCGTTTATTGCGGAACTGACAGGAATCAATGACGATATGGTGAAATATGCTCCCGACTTTTCACATATAGCTCCAATGATAATAGAACTGTTGGAGAATTCTTATTTTGTGGCGCATAATGTGCAGTTTGATCTAAATTTCTTGCAGGAGGAATTGCGCGCGGCAGGCTATTCTCCATTACGATGTTCAACAATCGATACTGTAGAACTGGCGCGCTTTTTATATCCGACAGCTGACAGCTATAAACTTGGGGACCTGGCGAAATATTTCCAGCTGGAGCATGATAATCCCCATCGTGCCGACAGCGATGCGATGGTAACCGCAGAGCTGTTTTTAAAGCTTTGCGAAAAGCTAAAGCAGCTGCCGCTTGTCACGCTTGAATCACTACATAAATTAAGCCGGTCTTTTAAAAGCGATATTGGAGATTTGTTGTCCTTTTATATATTAGAAAAAATGGGTAAAAGTGAGCTGGATTTTACATACGATATTTATCGCGGTATTGCGCTGCGTAAAAGGACGTATGCAGTACAGCTGGAAACGGGTGAGCGGCCGTCCTTTTTAGACTTTACCGCAGAAATGGAACAAAGGTTACGGGAAGAGATGCCTGGCTATGAAAATAGACAAGAGCAGAAAATAATGATGAAGCATGTGCATACCGCTTTTACAGAAGCGCGTTTTTTGTTGGCAGAGGCGGGAACCGGTACTGGTAAAACATTGGCTTATTTGCTTCCAAGTATATTTGTTGCAAAAGAAAAAAATTGCCCTGTCATCATTAGCACGCAAACTATTCAATTACAGCAGCAAATTCTGGAGAAAGAAATTCCGCTGCTGCAAAAGGTTATTCCGTTTCCTTTTGAGGTTGCTCTTATTAAGGGGAGAAAGCATTATTTATGTTTACATAAATTCGAACATGTATTATATGAGGAAGATACAAATTATGATAGCGTGCTGACGAAAGCGAAGATACTCGTATGGCTGTTGGAAACAGAAACAGGCGACGTTGATGAGCTTAATTTGCCCTCAGGCGGCAGATTGCTTTGGGAGCGGATTGGCAGCGATGCAACTAGCCCCGCAGGGAAGAAAAATTTATGGAGCAGCCGCTGCTTTTATCAGCGAGCAAAGCATCGTGTGTATTTTGCCGATTTAATCATTACCAATCATGCTTTATTATTTCAAGACATGATGAACGAGGATCCGCTCTTATCTGATTATGAGTATGTAGTTTTAGATGAGGGCCATCATATTGAAGAGGTCGCAAGCCAAACGCTCGGCGCCCAATTTTCCTGTCTTCATTTTCAAATGCTTTTATCGCGCTTTGGAACATTGGAAACACAGGACGTGTTGGCAAAGCTATATGAGACGATGCAGGACTATCATTGTGCATCAGTGCGTTCTTTTAAAGAGATGAACAAACTATTGAAGGAGCTAAAGTTTGAATCAGATGAATTATTCCGGATGCTGCGCTCATTTTTGTTTGAAAAAAATAAGCATAAGCAGCTAAATAACAATATTCGCCTCACTTGTCGTTATGATGTACAAACGGAAGGAGGAAAGCTGTGGCGGGCGATTGCTGAATTAACAGACCGTCTGAACCATATTATGCTCAAATTGCAGCAGCTGATGGAAGAGCAGCTGCAAATTGCTAAGCGCCATATGAATGGGCTCATCATCGAGGAGGAATTTGCTAGCCTTGTACAATCACTTGCAGCATCACGCGATACTTTAGTACAGTTGCTGCTTAACGGGCAGGCAGACGGAGTGACGTGGATGGAAGGGGAGGCAAAGGGAACGCTGCACTCAACTGTTTTATATAAACAGCCAATCGATGTCAGCGACATGCTCGCCGACCATTTATTTGCGGGCAAAAAAAGCGTTGTGCTCACGTCTGCGACTTTAACGGTAGGCGGTGCATTTGATTATATGATTCAATCGCTCGGATTGAATCATTTCCAGCCGGATACATGTATAATTCCGTCTCCATTTCAGTATGAACGGCAAGTAAAAATGATGATTCCTGTTGATTTGCCGAATATTAAACACGTTTGCCAAGAGGAATATGTAGTGGCGATAGCTGAACATATTATAAAAATTGCTAAAGTAACAAACGGCAGAATGCTTGTTCTGTTTACTTCCTATGAAATGCTTAGGCAAACGTACACCTTTATAAAAGAACGGGAGCAGCTGCAAGAGTTCGCTTTGCTGGCGCAAAGTGTAAACAGCGGGAGCCGAGCTAGAATGACGAAAAATTTTCAGCAGTTTGAAAAAGCAATTTTATTTGGGACAAACAGTTTTTGGGAAGGAATTGATATACCGGGAGAAGCATTGAGTGTCCTTGTTATGGTGCGCCTGCCGTTTTCTCCGCCGGATCATCCAATTACCGCTGCGAAAATGGCAAAGCTAAAGCAAACAGGGAAAAATGCCTTTATGGAAATGGCGCTTCCGCAAGCAGTAATCCGCTTTAAGCAAGGGTTTGGGCGGCTCATTCGAACAACCGCAGATAAGGGAAGTTTTTTTATACTTGACCGCAGAATTACGACAACATTTTACGGCAAGCGTTTTATTGATTCAATTCCCAGCATCCCACTTTATGAGGAGCCGCTGGAGGAATTACTAAATAAAATACGTACGTAAAGTGATATAGTGAGCACAGCAATGAGGCATTAAAAAAGCCTGCAGAAATCTGCAGGCAATGAATGTGGGTAGGAGAAATTTTTGTTATAGTGTGTTTATCGCAAAGGCAAAGAAAATGTTTTGGCTAAGAAAAGGTAAGGATTATATAGGCTCCACACCTTTTATAGAAGAAAATCACCTGCTATAATAGATGAGTAATTAAACAGGCCTTACAGTGAATGTATTCTTATTGTAACCGGACTGTTTGCTTATATAATTAGAAATTTTGTGTAACGGAGGAGTTTAAATGGAAAGCAAGATTGAAGTAATCGCCAAAACGCAAGTCCATTATTCAAGCGACTTGTATAAAATTGTGGATATTTTAAACAGAACATTAAAGGAAAGAGATTTAATGTTTGGTTTGGCGCTTGACGAAAAGGATAAAGAATCAGCAATATTTACTATTTATAGAACGTAGTGATAAAATGAAAAAGTGGGTTTTAATAGCGATTTTGGCCGTTCTTGTAGTTATATCTTATAGTGTTTACATTTATAAGGAAACGATGGGAGGAAAACTTCAAGGAGAGGCAAAAGCGTTAATTGTTGCAAAAGAAAAAAAAAATCTAAAAAAAGTTACGAATGTCGATTATTATAACGGTATGACTTCGTATAAAGTCGTACAAGGTGCAGATAACAAGGGAGTACAATGGATTGTTTGGGTGCCGAGCAAAAGAGGGAAGGTGTTATCGAGCAAGAAGACGGATGGGATTTCCAGCGAGGAAGCGATTCGCATTTTAAGAGAGGATAATCGTCCTTTTATGCAGGATAAGCAGCCAAAACAAATTATAAAAGTGAAATTGGGCGCTGAAAACGATGTTCCGCTATGGGAAATTACATATATTGACCATGACAATCGATATACCTACTATTACCTCAATTTTAAAGATGGGAAATACGCTGGGGTATATAGTATTTAAAAATAGATGTAGGGGGAAATAGAAGATGAAACTGGCAAACCGAGTATCTGCTTTAACACCTTCTTCAACTTTGGAAATCACTGCCAAGGCGCAAGAATTGAAAGCGCAAGGACACGATGTAATCGGACTTGGCGCGGGAGAGCCTGACTTCAATACACCGCAGCATATCATCGATGCAGCATATAAAGCGATGCTTGAAGGGTATACGAAATATACGCCTACAGGAGGCTTGGCGGAATTAAAACAAGAAATTATTAAAAAGTTCCAGCAAGACCAAGGCCTTTCTTACGAGCCTTCCGAAGTGATTGTTTGCAATGGGGCCAAGCATGCTTTATATACATTGTTTCAAGTTTTGCTCAACCAAGGAGACGAGGTTATTATCCCAACGCCGTATTGGGTAAGCTATCCGGAGCAGGTAAAGCTGGCTGAAGGCGTGCCGGTTTTTGTAGAAGGAAAAGAAGAAAATGAGTACAAAATCACTGCCGAACAATTACGGGCGGCAATTACGCCAAAAACGAAAGCGGTAATTATTAATTCCCCGAGCAACCCAACTGGCATGATTTATACTGAAGAAGAACTAAAGGCACTCGGTGAAGTGTGCATAGAGCATAACATTTTGATTGTGTCAGATGAAATTTACGAAAAGCTTATATACGGTGACGCTAAACATATTTCCATCGCTCAGCTCTCCGAAGAACTAAAGCAACTTACAGTTATTATTAATGGCGTATCAAAATCGCATTCTATGACGGGCTGGCGTATCGGTTATGCTGCCGGAAACAAGCAATTAATTAAAGCAATGACGAATTTGGCAAGCCATAGTACGTCTAATCCAACATCTATTGCACAATATGCCACTATTGCAGCCTATCGGCATCCGCAGGACGCAGTGGAAGAGATGCGCCGAGCGTTTGAAAACAGATTGCATACTGTATATGAAAAATTGGTTCAAATCCCCGGCTTTTCCTGCATTAAGCCACAGGGGGCATTTTATTTGTTCCCTAATGTAAAAGAAGCAGCCACCTTAGCGGGATACGGCACTGTAGATGAATGGGCAAAAGCGCTTCTCGAAGAAGAAAAGGTTGCGCTCGTTCCAGGCTCCGGCTTTGGCGCGCCAAATAATGTGAGATTGTCTTATGCGACATCGCTTGAGCAGTTTGAAAAAGCGCTCTCCCGCATTGAGGAGTTTATGAAAAAGAAAATAAAGGGTTAAGTGTATTTTTTCTATAGGCTCTGTTAAAGGTTAATGTTGATTTAGATTTATTTGTTGATTTGGAACGAAAGGCGGCGACTCCAGCGGGAAAAGCGGCTCGGCCCCGCCCGCGGAAAGCGTCCGCCTGTAGTGGAAAATCAACAATCAAGTTTAACAGAGCCTTTCTATAAAAATCCCGGCTAGTTTACCTTCCGTCAATGAGACGGAAAAAGTCTTCACTGACGGAAGGTTTATTTTAAGAAAGCGCAAGGAGGAGAGCGAAATTCAACTCCTTTTGCTTGAAACCGGGTTTTCTTTACATAAGAGAGCATCTATATGTATAATAAAATTCATATGTGCTAATTTTAAAAGTTCTGTGGAGGGACTACGTAAGTGAAAACAACTATTGCAGAAGTAAGAAAACATGTAAACGAAGAAGTAACAATCGGGGCATGGCTTGCTAATAAACGATCCAGCGGAAAAATTGCCTTTTTGCAACTTCGCGACGGCTCCGGCTTTATTCAAGGCGTTGTCGTAAAAGAAGAAGTGGGCGAAGATATTTTTCAAAAGGCAAAGGGCCTGACCCAAGAGACATCTTTATATGTAACAGGAGTTGTTCGTGAAGACGAGCGTTCTCCGTTCGGATATGAGCTTGCTGTCACAAACGTGGAAGTAATTCATGAAGCGACAGATTATCCTATTACACCGAAGCAGCACGGAACAGAATTTTTAATGGACAACCGCCATTTATGGATTCGTTCTAAGCGCCAGCATGCGGTGTTAAAGATTCGCCACGAAATTATCCGTGCTACATATGAGTTTTTCCATGATAACGGATTTGTGAAGGTGGATCCGCCAATTTTAACAGGAAGCGCTCCGGAAGGAACGTCAGAGCTATTCCACACAAAATACTTTGATGAGGATGCATACCTATCGCAAAGCGGCCAGCTTTATATGGAAGCAGCTGCAATGGCGTTTGGCCGCGTCTTCTCTTTCGGGCCGACATTCCGTGCGGAAAAATCAAAAACGCGCCGTCATTTAATTGAATTTTGGATGATTGAACCGGAAATGGCGTTTATGGACCATGAAGATAACTTGGAAGTTCAAGAAAAGTATGTATCATACATTGTGCAATCGGTACTGAAAAATTGTGCACTAGAGCTAAAAACATTAGGAAGAGATACGTCCAAGCTAGAGCTCATTCAAGCGCCGTTCCCGCGCATTACGTATGATGATGCGATTAAGTTGCTGCATGAAAAAGGATTTGATGATATTGAGTGGGGCGATGATTTCGGCGCTCCGCACGAAACTGCAATTGCCGAAAGCTTTGATAAGCCTGTGTTTATCACGCACTATCCGGCGAAAATCAAGCCATTTTACATGAAGCCCGATCCGAATCGCCCAGAAGTTGTATTGTGTGCAGACTTAATTGCTCCAGAAGGATATGGTGAAATCATCGGCGGCTCCCAGCGTATCGATGATTACAAATTATTGAAGCTGCGTTTAGATGAGCACAATCTTGGCGAAGATGCTTATAAATGGTATTTGGAGCTCCGCCAATACGGTTCTGTTCCGCATTCCGGCTTCGGACTTGGCTTAGAGCGTACTGTAGCATGGCTTTCCGGTGTTGAGCATGTTCGAGAGACGATTCCGTTTCCGCGCCTATTAAATCGCCTATATCCGTAAGAGAGCCTTTACAATTATATACGTGGCTATGACCTCCCTATAGTCAGCGAAGAAGCTTTGAATGTTCAAGCGGTTTCCTCGCCACGGGGAGGTCTTTTTGCTCTTTCTATAGCGACCAACAAAAGATTTGAAAAAGAGAGGCATACTAGAAAGCGAGGTGTTGTTTTATGAAAAAGAAAATTATGCTGCAATGGTTTGAACAAGGAAGTATCGCTATACCAAAACTTTTAATGATTCATTACAAAACGCTCGGATTGGATGAATTAGAGTTTATGGTTATTTTGCATGTGCATACATTTTTAGAATCTGGAAATTCTTTTCCTACTCCTGATGAAATTTCTGCAAGAATGACCATTACGCCGGCACGTTGTATGGAGATTTTGCGCGGGCTTGTCCAGCGCGGTTTTTTAACGATAGAAGGAGACAAAAGGAATTCTTCTGTCATTTGCGAAAGCTATTCCCTGCAGCCATTGTGGGAAAAAATGTTGCATTTATTAATGAATGAAAATATAGAAGAACAGCAGGAGAATCAAGAGAAGGAGCAATCAAGCTTATATACGATTTTCGAGCAAGAGTTTGGCCGTCCGCTGTCCCCGTTTGAGTGCGAGACATTGATGATGTGGCAAGACCAAGACCAGCATTCTGCCGCCCTCATCCAAACGGCGCTGCGTGAGGCTGTAATGAGCGGCAAGCTCAATTTTCGCTATATCGACCGCATTTTATTTGAATGGAAAAAAAACGGGGTGAAAACGGTCGAGCAAGCGCAAACCTACGGACAAAAGTTCCGCCCTCACCAAGCCCGAAACCATTTGCCGGCGCGCCAGGATGTTAAATATACAGGAAAAGTCCCATTTTATAACTGGTTGGAACAATAAAGGGTGCAGCAAAAAATATCTTTTTAACATAACATTAGCAAAAAAAGAGAGAGGAATATATGTTAAACAAAAAGCAAATTCGATATTGTTTAGATGTAATGGGAGAGATGTTTCCAAATGCTCACTGCGAGTTGAACCACTCTAATCCATTTGAGCTGGTAATTGCCGTCGCACTGTCCGCGCAATGTACAGATGCGCTCGTTAATAAGGTGACGAAGGATTTGTTTCAAAAGTATAAAACACCTGAAGACTACTTATCTGTTCCGCTTGAGGAATTGCAGCAAGATATTCGTTCAATCGGCTTATACCGCAATAAAGCAAAAAATATTCAAAAGCTATGCCGTATGCTGATTGATGAGTATGGAGGGGAAGTACCACAAGATCGTGATGAGCTGACAAAGCTTCCTGGTGTTGGAAGAAAAACAGCAAATGTAGTGGTGTCTGTGGCATTTGGCATTCCTGCCATTGCGGTTGATACGCATGTTGAGCGAGTGAGCAAACGGCTCGCCTTTTGCCGTTGGAAAGACTCTGTATTGGAAGTAGAGAAAACATTGATGAAAAAAGTACCTATGGAGGAATGGGGTGTCACCCATCATCGCATGATTTTCTTCGGCAGGTATCATTGTAAAGCGCAGCGGCCGCAATGTGAAGTATGCCCGCTTTTAGATCTGTGCAGGGAAGGAAAGAAGCGAATGAAGGAGAAAGAACAATGAGCAAAACTATACAAATTCCCGCGGCATTCCAGAAAGCGCCATTTTATGTAGGGAAGAAAGAACTGCAGTATGAAAAAATGCCTTTCTCACAGGAGTTGGAGCATTTTTTCTTCCTTTATGAAATAGCTGCGTTGCAGGGAGAGGAAGCTAGGAAACCGTGGGCGGAAAAAGAAGTTGCAGTTCCTGCCGTTTTAGAAAGCTGGAAACAGCATAATGGGAAAATTGCCCATTTATTTAGAGAGAGAAAGCGGACAGAAGCGAAGGAACCGATGGTGCGATATGCAGCCCACTTTTTATCCGCACTGTACTGGATGAATGATAGCCGCATTTCATCGTTAGAGCATATGCAAGAAGAGCTGGAGAAGCTGCCGGTAAAACCGGTCAATATTGCGGAACGAATCGGGTTTATTCTGGAGCAGCCAGGCCATTATCATTCGTTTATTCAGTTATCGCAGCTATATGAAGAGCTGGAAAAACTGTTTGCTAAAATGTTGCTTATCCAAAAAAAGACATCTCCCCAATAGAGGGGAGATGTCTTTTTTGCTAGGCTGTGTTAATGTTGTTGCCCCCATTAGTCCGACTTTAGCCCGCTCGGCCAAATGAACGTTTGGCGCGCCTTTCAATTAACATAGACATCCATGTGCAAGAATATAACTTGCACCACGATAGATTAAAATTTTTAGAAGTGGTACAATTAAAGGTTACCTTAAATTTTTATTTTTTAGGGTAGCCTAAGGAAAGATAAATGGCGTTTGCTGTCCTTCCGGTTTCTCCTGTTTTGGCTTTGTGCCAGCGCCTTGTGTTTGTCCTGTTGCTGGCGGTTGCGTTGTTTCAGGTGTTCCCTGTCCTTGTCCCGGAGGCGCAGGTGTTCCTGGAATTTCCGGTTGCGTACCGTTCTCGCCGCCCTGGTTGTTTTCGCTATTTCCCCCGTTATTGCCGCCCTGCGGCTGTTTTGGGGCTTCTGGTTTTTGTTCCGGCTGGGCAGGTTCTGCCCCAGGAACGACAACAGTTGCAGTAATCGCATCGCTGCTTTGGCCGTTTGCTTGTGCTACTACCGAGAACGAATAGCGCCCGCCAGGCTGAACGTTTGAAAGGGTAAGATTTGTGCTTTTTGTGCTTGGCAATGCTTTTGGATCCGAACCATTCAAAGTATAGCTTACTTGGAATGTTGCGTCTTTAAATTCTTCCGAATTATAAGACCAGTTTAAGGAAATCGTATTTGTTGCTTGATCATATTTCGCTTGTAATCCGCCTGGAGCGTTTGGTTTTACTTTTGGTACATCATCAAACTTTTCTCCTTTAATATACAGTTCATTGTGCATACGCACAACACTGCTCGGCTGTTCAAATGCAGAACGATCCGTTCCAAACTTTTTCATCATTTCCCTAAAGATATACATCGAAATTTTGCTTGTGTTGCTGTTCATATACGTACCAGGACCGTTTTTGGCGTATCCGGTCCAAACGGCCATCGTATATTGCGGCGTATAGCCGGCGAACCAGCTATCGCTTGTAGCATTGGATGGATAGCCGTATTTGCGGAGCACGGCTGCTTCAAAGTTTGTTGTCCCTGTTTTTCCAGCTATATCTAAGCTTGGTACATTGGCGACAGTGCCGGTACCTTCATCAACAACGGTACGAAGCATATCAGTAATCATATAGGCAGTGTAGTCCTTCATAACCCGCTTTTGCTTAGGCTTAAAGTTAATTTCTTTGCCGTCCGGATAAACTATTTTTTGGACGAAATGAGGTTGATTGTACACCCCGTCATTGCCAAAAGAAGCGTAAGCGCCCGCCATTTCCAGCGGATTTACTGCGTTTCCTCCAATAGCATAAGATTCATACACTTGATTTCCATCAAATGTGATACCGAGGTTTTCTGCAAATGTTTTAGCTTTATCCATTCCAACTTCACGCAACGTTAACAATGCAGGAACGTTGTAGGACCATTGCAGCGCTTTTCGAATGGACATCATACCGTGATACTTTCCGTCCCAGTTTCGGATTGGCTTGCCATTTGAATAGGTAGTGCCTTCTTTATCTTCAATTTGATGGTAAGTTGACCATTTCAAATACTCAATCGCAGGGCCGTAATCAAAAATCGGCTTGAATGTGGAACCTGGCTGGCGGTTCATTTCAATAGCAAAGTTGCTGCCGCGGAATGTCGCCTTATGCTCTTTGCGTCCGCTTCCGATAGCGCGAACGGCTCCGGTTTTCGTGTCTTGGAAAACAAAAGCAGCTTGGAATTGATCATTTGGATAAGAAACAATGTCGTTTGTATCTAAAATTTGTTCTGCATACGCTTGTGCTTTTGGATCAAGCGTCGTATAAATAGATAATCCGTCTGTACCTACATTTACATCCTCCACTTGGCTTTCCACTTCTTTTACAGCTGCATCGAGAAATGCTTGATACGGCATTTCTTGGTTTTGTGCTTGAAGCACGCCTTCATTGACTGGCACCTTCATCGCGTCTTCCATTTCCTTTTTAGAAATGAAGCCGTGTTTATTCATAAGAGTTAGTACAAGATTACGGCGCTTCGTTGCAGCCTCCAAATTTTTTTCATCAGCAGGATTGTATGCGTTTGGAGCTTGCGGCAATCCTGCCAGCATGGCTGCTTGCGGGAGTGTCAATTTATCTAAATCTTTAACATCTATGCCGTAGTAATTTTTGGCTGCTGCGGCCAATCCCCATGAGCGATTTCCGAGATTGATTCGATTCAAATACATCTCTAAAATTTCGTGTTTAGAATACTTTTGCTCCAATTTATAAGCAAGATACCACTCTTGAACTTTTCGGTTTAAAGTTTTTTCCGGCGATAAAAACGCCATTTTAATTAATTGCTGGGTGATTGTGCTGCCTCCTTGAGAACCAAAGTTACCGGTAATATTTTCGAAAATTGCTTTTGTCGTTCGTTTTACATCGATCCCGTGATGTTCATAAAAGCGTACATCCTCAGTTGCCAAAAGGGCTTCTTCAAATACTTTCGGGATTTGATCATACGTAATCGGCGTTCGCTTTTCTGCACCGTATTCATGAATGAAGTTGCCGTCTTTATCGTAAAATTTCCATGATAACGGGACAGTTAATTTTGATTCATCTATTTTAGGAGCATCTTTTACCATAGCAAAAAAAGTAGCGACCCCTGCGCCTAATGTTACGATGCCGATCAATAAACAAGCTATTAAAAACTTCTTGAAAAACGATCCTTTTTTTCGAGGTTTCCCTGTTTTAGCAGCTTGTTTTTCTTGCTGTTGCTTCTCTGCTTTTTTTCGTTCTTCTCGAGAACGATAATTTTCTGACATTATCCTTTCTCCTACCTTTCACTTCACAAAAAAGTTAAACCCTAAATTTTATGGATGACTTTAGCATGAAAAATATATTGCGTCTAGTATGCTAAGGTAATCAATGCGCGGGTGGTACGCGGATGCAAGCAGGTGCCCGCAAGATTCGATTTCTTGCTTTGCAATCGACTTTCGTCCGCCTTCAAGCTGCCGCTTCCAAAATTGAATAACATATTTGCCATCAAGAAAATAAATCTCATTATGAAACGTAAATTTAATAATAACAAAGGAAATTCCTCCATGCGTCAACACTTGTTCCATATGCTCAATCTGATGCGGATGAAAATTTTGCAGAGGAAAGCTCGTTTTATTTCCCGTTTCTTTTGCCTCAAAGTCGATATATCTTCCTTTATAGACGCCGTTATAGTCGGTTGTAGAAGGTTGCTTAAAATAAGCCTCTTTAATGACGGCAGCGCTTCTTTGTGGGTAATCGACCTTAACAATTTGAAGAGGAATCGGCTTTTTATGTACACAAGCCAATTGGTTAGTGCGATAATACTCGTTTGTTTCGTTTAATTCCTCTTCCAAAGACATTCCTCTGTTACTATAAGTATGTTTCTTTACAAATGGATTATGAATTACCGGTTGTTTCGTATAGCTCTTTCCGTTCGGATATCGGATGGTCATGCTTCCTCCACTCCAGCCTGCTTAATTACTTACAAAGGTGATTATATCAAAAAACAGGCAAAATAGGTTATAAAGTTTTCGTTGTAGAGGGGAAAGATAGAAATGAGGTGGGAAAAATGGCAAATTTACAGGCTGCTTATGAAGCAATACACAAGAGAAGACAATCTGTTATTTATACAAACAGCGAGAAGAAACTTGTAGAAAAAGTTACCCGACAAACAGCGGGCTATAACGCGGATAATATATCGAGAACACACACATACGGAGAATATTATAAGCGCAATCCAGAAATTCGCTGGTCATTTCTAGCGAGCATGGTTTCCCGAAATGCCGGATGGAACATGGCGGATTTAGAAGGGAAATATTATCCGAAAATCTTATCTTGCAAGACAAGAAAACGGCTGTTTTTAACTTATGAAAGGGCAAATTGGTTTATTTTTTCTGATGCATATCCGCAGCTGCTTGTTTATGAATACTCAAAAAAGAGAAATAAGCCATTATTTCACTTGCTTCAATCTTTTCATGTATCCGTATTTATGGAAGCGGAGTGGGAGCGCTTTTGGAAAACAGGCGACAAAGAGCGGCTTATGACAGCCCTTATCATTAATGAACAAAACATGATCCAAAAACCGGTTATTGAGCATCCTTATTTTCAAAAGCATGTGTTTCAATCCCTTTTATTTAAGCTTCAAGAAGTATTTCATTTTAGCTCTGTGCTGTTTCCAACTATAACAGGAAAATTATACGGTTTTTCTGTTCAACAGTTCGTGGATGTATCAAGAAGAATTTCTCTTGGAAAAAAATTAGCTTGGCTTTTATTTCATCCAGAATATAGAAAGGAATTCCAGGCGTTTTCGGACGGGACGATTCATACTGGTTCACGAAATGATTATGAGCAATACTTCCCATTTCCAAAAGAAAAGGATACGCCACATTTACGGGATGTGTTTCCTGTCATTCCTCATCAGCGTTATTATGATAAAGATTGGTTTCAAGGGAGTTTTTATACGGAAAAGTACTTTTTGCCGGTAGATGCGCAAACGGAGTTCGAATTGACTGATTGGTTTTTAGTAAAGCAAAAACAGTTGCATTTATTGGCAGCTTTTGATACTTTGTTAAGGCTAGAGGAATAAATAAATTTGGCAACTTATTTCTTTTATGGGAAAGGACGGCATATGAGCGTAACATACCCGGTTCCTTTTTGCGTTTTGTTAAAGCAGCTAGCTTATTTCGTATTGTAACCATCCTACTTTGTTTCATACTGGGAAAAATCGCTTTCTTTGCCGAATGGAAACTAGTTTTGTCATACGGGAAGGGAGGGGATGGGAGACGTCGAATGTAACAAACAAAAGCAAAGGGGAGGTATCTGTATGAAGGTGATTCCAAAGGACAGTATTGTAAATGAGCTTGATCAGCTTCTCAGCGCTCTTGATTTGTTTGAAATGAATATGGCATTGCGTGTAAATCACGCTCTTAAACATAAAGAAGATGATGTAGTAGACGGAGCAGAAATTATTCACGTTCATGTTGCTCATATGGAATCGCGGTTAAACCATCATTTAGAAGAAGGGAATTGGCTTAAGAACAAACTTTCGCTAGATGCCTTCGCAGTTATTTAAAGCAGGTGAGAGATTTGGTCAATACAAAAGAGCTTGCAGCGCAGACAGAGCGGCTTTTGCGATGGAATGAACGGATATTGCAAGCATTTCAAGAGCGGGGGCAAGGAAAAGAAGCAGATTTTTATGAAGAGATTCAGCCGTTTATATTGGAAATTGAAGCGGATTTAAATAAATGGAAAGCGCTGAGCAAACAATGGGTAGCGGAGCAACGCCCGAAGTATATTCATACAGCGCAAATTGAGCAGACATACGATAATCTACAAAACAATGCATTGCAATGTTTTGTGGGGCAGAGGAAAGAAAAAAGGTTCAAAGAAACATATAAGGCGGTCGCGTTTGTTTTGCAGCGCATTTTACAGCTGATTAGATAGCTGGAGATTGTCGAAGATGCGTATAAAGGATGTACGGGAGAAGACTTATTGGGCATAATTCAAAAAAAACAAGAGAGGCTTTATCCTCTCTTGTTATGCATTTTTTTGTACTACTCCTTCTAAGATGTAGTCAGGCTTTTTAGCGCCGGTTGCTTCTAATTCACGAATGAGATTTCGATATTGTGACAGACAAATTTCCCCTTTAAGATAGCATTGCTGCGCAAAGTCCAGCAGTTCGTTTATGTCCTCTGGCTCATACTGCTTCATTGCTACAAAGATCTTGCGTAATTCCCCTAATGTCATAACGATTTCCCCCTTAGAGAAGAAGTCACTTCTACTCTATTATCGTAGCACATAAAAGTGAGTTTTCTTAGATTTTTAAATATTTAAACTTCCGACAATAATAGACATAATGAAATGTCGCGAAAATCGTAATTTTTTTAGAAGGTCTACACATCCGCCTCTTTTTATTCATATTCTAAAGTGAAATAAAGAGGAGGGGGGATTATCGTGTTTCCAAACCAACATATAGATGCGAACAATCCGTATGTAATGTATAATATGCATCCATTTGAGCCGTATCAAGGGAATCACATAAATTATTATCAGCCTTTTCAATTGTCATTTATGCAACAGCCGACTTTTTATCCGCCCAAAGCTCCTTATCAACAATCTTACTTGAACCCGTATAATCCATATCCAATAACAAAAAAACAAAATTACATGAAGCAGCCACAAGGGCAATTTTCCACTATTGTTTCCCAATTTAAAACACCAGATGGAAATTATGATATTAATAAGATGATGAGTACGGCGAGCCAAATGATGAATGCGATGAATCAAATCACAGGGCTTGTTAAGCAAGTAGGCGGATTTTTTGTTAAGTAGGGGGAGCAGGTCTTGTAGCTGCTCTTTTCTCCTTAATAATATGTAATGGAATATTTAGAGTATATTACTTAAATGGATCTTTATTCTGAATATTCATAATATAAAAACTTAATTTTCTTTCTAGAAATGAGTTGTTTATACTCTCTCCACAACTTAAAATTATCATTAGTGTGTGTAAATTATAAGTATATGGAGAGGGAAGACGTGAAGAAGGCAATTTTATACATGTTCTTTGCGATGGTCACATTAACGTTTTTGGTATTCACAAGCTTTAAGCATGTTTTGTACACTATTTTCTCATAGCAAATAGGTATTTGTAACAATCATGCGCTATATCTCTGTCATATTGTAAAGTGTAACCATATTATGATGGAGAGGAGAAAAAACTATGTTTTGTAAGCCTTGTTTTGGAGGACCTGCTCACGTAGCACCGGCTGCAGTTGGTCCAACTTGTACAACACCTCCAGTAGTGCATCCGACAAAACACTGTGAAACTCACACATTTTCTACAACAGTTGTGCCACACATTCATCCAACACATATAACGAATGTTAATCATCAACTCATTCAAAATCAACATTACTTCCCGCAAACATTTTCTAATGTAAACCAAGTGCAACAAACGAATGTGCCAGGATACGGCCCTGGTCCTGGCCCACAAGTGGCAGGTGCTATGACCGGTCCTTATGGCGCTCCATATGGAGGAATGGGTCCTATGGCAGGAGGGCCGGCACCGGGCATGGGAATGCCAGGAGGAATGCCAGGTACAATGCCAGGAGGAATGCCGGGTGCAATGCCTGGGTCGATGGTAGCGGGAGCTGCGACAGGACCAATGGGAGCAAATATGGGTCCGCAGGTGGCAGGAGCTGCAACAGGAAATATGGGTCCGATGGTTGGCGGCATGTTCAAGAAATAATTTGGAAAAGAATCGGCTGCAGCCGGTTCTTTTCTTTAGTATAGGCAGGTGAACACAATGAGAATACTAGCTGTCACAGGCTATAAACCGTTTGAACTTGGGATTTTTTCCGCAGAGCACCCAGGTATTCGCTATATAAAAAAGGCGCTGCACCGCGTTTTATATTCATTTGTTGAAGAAGGATTAGAATGGATGATTATAAGCGGACAGCTAGGGGTCGAATTATGGGCGGCAGAAGTGTTTTTTGAGATGCAACAGCAATTTCCCCATATAAAGCTGGGAGTGTTTACCCCTTTTTTGGAGCAAGAGGAGAAATGGAACGATTCCAATAAGGAATATTATGAATTTATTCTCTCGCAGGCTGACCATATAGACAGTATTACAAAGAAAAAATATGAAAGTCCGCAGCAGTTTCAGTTGAAAAATCAGTTTTTTGTGGACAAGAGCGATGCGTTATTAGCAGTGTATGATGAAGAAAAGGAAGGAAGCCCGAAATTTCTTGTAGAGATTGCTAAAAAAAGAGCGGAAGCAGGAGGCTATGCGTGCTATTTTATCCGTTTTTCCGATTTGCAGCAAATTATAGAAGACGAACAATGGGAAGCAATGGAGTAAATAGCTTTTATTCATTGTACAAATAAGCAGACAGGTGGTAAAATATGCTTAGAATTCTTTTAGCAAAAGCATCCTACAAGAATGCTTCGGTTAAAAGAACATTTTGAAGCTTTGGTGAAGACTTGAGGTGAATAGAATGCTTTCCGATAAATTAAAGCTAACTGCAAAAGACATCTTGGAAAAGGAATTTAAAACAGGCATTCGCGGTTATCAGCAGGAAGAAGTAGATAAATTTTTAGACTTAGTGATTAAAGATTATGAAACGTTTCATCAGGAAATCGAAGTATTGCAGCAAGAAAATGCCCGTTTAAAACGGATGCTTGAGGAACAGAAGGTGAAGCAGCCGGCAGCGGTTCCAACACCGCCCCCTGTATATAACAATACGAATACAGACATTTTAAGGAGACTTTCCAATTTGGAGAAAGCCGTTTTCGGCAGCAAATTGTACGATTAAGAAATCGAAGTATTTTACATAGTCAAAAAAGGTTGCAACAAATTCATTTTTCTACTATACTAAAAGACGTCATAACGTTTGGGTGGTCGCTGCAACGCAAGTTGTAGAGGAAAGTCCATGCTCGCACAGTCTGAGATGACTGTAGTGTTCGTGCCTAGCGAAGTCATAAGCTAGGGTATTCTGGCGCAAAGCTGGATTAACGGCGGGGAAACAGCCTAAGTCTTCGGATATGGCTGGAATACCCTGAAAGTGCCACAGTGACGGAGTCCCGGAAGAAATGACGGGAGTGGAACGAGGTAAACCCCACGAGCGAGAAACCCAAATCATGGTAGGGGCACCTTCTCCAAGGAAATGAACGAGGGAGAAGGACAGACGTCATGTCTGTAGATAGATGATCGCCGCCGGAGTACGAGGCGGGAGCCGCTTGCAGTACAAAGGTACAGAACATGGCTTACAAAACGTTATGAACCCAACGTCTAATAAGTAAAGCTCTCCTTAAAAAGGAGAGCTTTTTATTTGAGGGCAAAAAGCGCTTTCGCGCGGAGAACCTCTGCCTTCCGGAGCTGGGCGAGCCGGCTCCACTTTTCATGGTGTGTCTAGTTGCGCCAGCTAAGAATCTTCGCCCATAAAGGCAAAAAGCGCCTTTTTTGGTCGAAGAACCTTATCTTCTGCGCCTGAACGAGCCGGCTCCACTTTTCTTGGTAGTATGTGATTTGTAGATATGAGTTAAAATGGTAAGGAAGTTTTTGTTGTTAGGAGAATGTATATGGGCAAAATTACATTGATTGCCACCGCCGCTATGGGGCTGGAGGCCCTTGTGGCGCGAGAGGTGCGCGATCTCGGGTACGAATGTCAGGTGGATAATGGCAAAGTTACGTTTCAGGCGGATGCAGAAGCGATTTGCCGCACGAATTTATGGTTGCGCACTGCCGACCGCGTAAAGATTAAAGTCGGGGAATTTAAGGCAACGACCTTTGATGAATTATTTGAGAAAACAAAGGCGCTTAACTGGGGCGATTATATTCCAGAAAACGCTGAATTTCCTGTTGTGGGAAAGTCTGTAAAATCGAAGCTGTTTAGCGTTTCTGACTGCCAAGGCATTGTAAAAAAAGCAGTCGTGGAAAAACTGAAACATACATACAAACGTACTACATGGTTTGAAGAAACAGGCCCTTTATATCGGATTGAAGTATCATTGTTAAAAGATATCGCTACGCTTACGATTGATACGAGCGGCGTTGGTTTGCATAAACGCGGCTATCGGGTCGGGCAGGGGGAAGCACCGTTGAAAGAAACGCTGGCAGCAGCGCTTATTATGCTTACTAATTGGAAGCCGGATCGCCCATTTGTTGATCCATTTTGCGGGTCCGGTACGATTCCGATTGAAGCTGCATTAATCGGGCAAAATATTGCGCCGGGATTTAATCGCGAGTTTGCAGCTGATGCTTGGGAATGGATTGGCAGGGAGCGCTGGAATCGCGCGCGTGAGGAAGTAGAGGATAGAGCGAATTATGACCAGCAACTTTATATAGTCGGTTCTGATATCGACCACCGTATGGTTCAAATTGCACAGGATAATGCTGATGAGGTCGGGCTTGGAGATTTAGTGACATTTAAGCAAATGCAAGTAAAAGATTTTACAACAAAAGAGGAATACGGCTATGTCGTGACGAATCCTCCATACGGGGAACGTTTAAGTGAAAAGCCTTTAGTGGAGAAGCTGTATATGGATATGGGACGCGTATTTGGCAAGCTTGATACATGGTCGGTGTATGTGATGACAAGCCATGAGCAATTTGAAACGTATTATGGAAAGCCGGCATCTAAGAAGCGCAAGCTGTTTAATGGCTTCATTAAAACAGATTATTATCAATATTTCGGCAAGCGCCCCCCGAGGGAGTAGAATAAAACCTTCTTAAAGTACGTATACTGTTTACTATGTTACGTGCTTTAAGGGAGGTTTATTGATGATGGGGAATTACTCAGAATTTGATATTATTCAAAAAGCAATCCATCATACATATCATCTATTGGAAAGAGATGATACGGCAACAGCGGCGGTATATGAACTGAAAAGTGCGAGGGAGCAATATTTGCAGGCGTTGTCACATAGAACGCTAATTGATGCGCACTATTTAAAATTCATTGTCAAGTAAAAAGTTTTCCGATTCAGGAAAACTTTTTACGTTTTTTTAATGCAGGAGATAGTTGGAGGAGAATGACATTGATGAGAGAGAGGCTGCCTTTTGAAGTAGGAAAGCAAGACAATTTTTTTGATAAGTTAAACGAATGGATTGGGGATGTATTTTACGATATTTTGCCGGACGCCGGATTTGAAATGCGCGATGAACAAATCTTTATGGCATTTCAGCTTGATCGCACTTTCCGCGAAAAGAAAGTAACGTTTGCAGAAGCAGGCGTGGGTACTGGAAAAACAATTGTATACTTGCTGTATGCAATCTGCTATGCGCGTTATATAGGAAAGCCGGCAATTGTTGCGTGCGCAGACGAAACGCTCATTGAACAGCTTGTAAAGGAAGAAGGCGACATTGCAAAATTGTCCAAGGCGCTTGGACTTACAATTGATGTTCGTCTTGCCAAGTCCATGGACAATTATTTATGTTTAAAAAAGATTGAAGACGTTATGGAAGGGTATCCGTCAGAAGCGATTGAGGATGTATATGATAGCTTGCCTGAATTTGTGTTTGAAAACGGCACATTGCAGTCGTTTCATTATTACGGAGACCGAAAAGAATATCCGGCTCTAAGCGATGAAGAATGGTCGCAAATTTCTTGGGACTATTTCCAAGATTGTTTTACGTGCGAGAAGCGCCACCGTTGCGGACAAACGCTATCCCGCGAGCATTACCGCAAAGCGGCAGACTTAATCATTTGTTCCCAAGATTTCTACATGGAACATATTTGGACGTACGAAGCGCGCAAAAGGGAAGGGCAAATGCCGCTTCTTCCCGAGGGAAGTTGCGTCGTGTTTGATGAAGGGCATCTTGTAGAATATGCGGCGCAAAAGGCTCTCACCTATCGTTTAAAGCAAAGCGTGATGGAGGGGCTGCTGACGAGAGTGTTGCAAAATGATGTTCGTGAAGAATTCGCACAATTAATTGAAGACTCAATTTGGCAAACGGGAGAATTTTTCCATACTCTTAAAGAGCATACGCGGGAAATTCTGGGATCGGATCGCTTGGAGCTTGTTAATGCGGAGCCGCTCGTTCACGAGGCTAAAAAGCTGTACAAAAAGGTTGAAGAAATTGGCGAAGCGCTTGTATTTGAGAGCGAAATGTATACGATAGACCAATATGATTTGAAAATTGTGGACGAGCATTTAGATATGCTAGAGCACTCTCTCAAATTATTTATTCACGAACAAAAAGTAATCACATGGGCTGAGGAAGGAGATGGCTCGCTGACGCTTGTTATTATGCCGCGGGCGGTGGAAGAGGTACTGAAGGAAAAAGTGTTCTCCAAGAATATTCCGTTTGTGTTCTCATCTGCTACTTTATCGGAAAATAAATCTTTCTCCTTTATCGCAAAAACATTGGGAATTGAGGAGTATTTATCCTTCTCGGTCGCTTCTCCGTTTGATTATGAGGAGCAAATGGAAATGTTCTTGCCAACATTTTCCGAGGAAAATTTATTCTCAAAGAAATTGCAATATACAATGAAAGAAATTGAAAAAACAAAAGGGCGGACGCTCATTTTATTCCGCACAAAACAGGAACTGCAAATGTTCAAAGAAGAAGCAGAAAAGCAAGGAACAGCTGTGCCGTTCTTATTTGAGGGAGACCGCGAAATTAGCGAGCTTGTTTCCCGTTTTCAAAACGAAGAGGAGACGGTGCTTTGTGCGGTGCATCTATGGGAAGGGCTCGATATTCCAGGCGCTTCATTGTCGCATGTTATTATTTGGTCGCTTCCGTTTCCGCCAAACGACCCGGTTTTCGAAGCGAAGCGCAAACATGCCGATGATGCTTTTGCAGAGGTCGATTTGCCATATATGCTTCTCCGTTTGCGCCAAGGAATTGGGCGCTTAATCCGAACGAGCGAGGACCGGGGGCATATTTCTATTTTTCTTATGGAACATGAAGATCCGGCAGTATTAGAAAAGATTCAAGGTATATTGCCAGTTGAGGGGCACGTGATACAATAAGCTTGGCGAATGCCAAGCTTATTGTATGGAAGCATACTATGGAAAAGGGGGATTTCGATGGCTGTTGTACATAAGGCGGAACAAGAGTTTTTAGCTTATGTCAAAAAGATGATGGACTACGAAGAGGCGCTCAATCTGATGTTTTGGGATTTGCGTACGGGAGCGCCAAAAAATGGTGTAGAGCAGCGTTCAGATGTCATTGGTATGCTGTCCACCGAAGTATTTAACATGTCTACTTCCAAAGAAATGGAGAACTATTTAAAAGCGTTAGAGGAGTTTGCGAAAGAGGGGCAGCTTTCAAAGAAGACGGTGAAAGTAGCAGAAGTATGCCGGAAAGATTTTGACCGCAATAGAAAAATCCCGGAAAAGGAATATACTGAATACGTTAAGCTGCAGGCGAGGGCTGAAAGTGTGTGGGAAACGGCAAAAGAAAAAGCGGATTTTGAAATGTTTCGCCCTTATTTAGAAAAAATTGTGGAATTTAAAAAGAAATTTGTTTCTTATTGGGGGTATAAACAATATAAGTATGATACGCTGCTAGATATGTACGAACCCGGAATGACAGTTGAAGTGTTGGACCGCGTGTTTGGGCAGCTGCGCGAGCGAATCGTTCCGCTTGTGAAGCAAGTTGCTGCGTCAAAAAAAGAATTGAAAACGGCTCCACTAACTGCGTATTTCCCAAAAGAGAAACAACGGGAATTTAGCTTGGAACTATTAAAGCAGCTCGGTTATAACTTTCAAGCAGGCCGTTTGGATGATACGGTCCATCCGTTTGCGATCACATTAAATCCGGGCGATGTACGCATTACGACGAAATATGATGAATACGATTTTCGTACCGCTGTATTTGGAACGATTCATGAATGCGGCCATGCGGTGTATGAACAAAATATTTCTAAAGATCTCATTGGCACGCCGCTTTGTGACGGGACTTCGATGGGGATCCATGAATCGCAATCGCTCTTTTTTGAAAACTTTATCGGGCGCAATAAGCAATTTTGGAAGAAAAACTATGATTTGCTAAAGACATATGCGAACGGTCAATTTGACAATGTTACTCTTGATGAGTTTTACGATGCCATCAATGAGTCCAAGCCGTCATATATCCGGATTGAAGCAGATGAATTAACATATCCTTTACATATAATGGTACGTTATGAAATTGAAAAAGGCTTATTTGACGGAGACATAGAAGTAAAGGACTTACCGAATGTGTGGAATGAGAAAATGGAGGAATATTTAGGCATTCGTCCAGAAAATGACGCAAAGGGTGTGCTGCAGGACGTGCATTGGGCTGGAGGAGATTTTGGTTATTTTCCTTCCTATGCACTCGGCTATATGTATGCTGCCCAATTTAAACGGACGTTGCAATCGGACATTCCGAATTTTGACCAATTGTTGGAGCAAGGAAATATCGAGCCAATTCGTAAGTGGCTGACAGAGCATATTCATCGTTTTGGCAAGATGAAAAAGCCGCTGGAAATTCTTCGTGACGTGACAGGCGAAGATCTTAACGCAAATTACTTAGCGGATTATTTAGAAATGAAATATAAAGAGATTTATGGATTAGTGTAAAAAACGAGCGCGGGAGATGTCCCGCGCTCAGTTTTTCTACCATAATTTATATCCTTTCGAGCCCGGAGGCGCATTTTGAATCATATCAATAAACGGAATCGTGTAAGCGAACAAAATTAAAGCAACAGTAATGCCAATCCACAGCTTCCAGTTTTCAAGAATAAGCGGTGTAGGTTCGGAAGCATCGGCTACTTCTCCTACCGGAAATTCTGTTTCACCTTTAGGTGCAAAGAATGCCAAATCAATGAAAATAATAAGTGCCATGATGATACCGACAAACAAAATAGCTCCGCCGACTGCCTGTGCAATTTGATACGGAATCCATTCAAGAGCTTGCTGCGCGTTGCCGTAAGTAGAGAAGGAGGAACGGCGCGGCGCTCCTAATAATCCGGCGAAATGCATTGACGCAGACATAAAGAACATGCCGACTGCCCATACGCAAGTTTGAATAATGGCGAATTTATTCATTTCTTTTGTTAATACGCGCCCTGTTAAATGCGGAATTAACCAATACGCAATGCCGAAGAATGTAAGAACAACCGAAGTGGCCAATGTCAAATGGAAGTGCCCCGTTACCCAAATCGTATTATGGACAACTTGGTTTAACTGGTGACTTGCGTTGACGAGTCCGCCGGCACCGGCAGGAATAAACATAAGCATACCGACAAATGGCGCGAAAAATCTTGCATCGTCCCAAGGAAGAACGCGGAACCAGCCAAATAATCCCGTTGCCCCTTTAGAACGTCCGTATTGTTCAAACGTTGCAAATAAAGAGAACGCGGTCATTAAAGACGGAATAACAACCATAAATGTTAATACAACTTGCAAGTATTTCCAAGCAGGGTCGATACCAGGTTCTACAAGCTGGTGGTGAAATCCAACCGGAATCGAGAATAGCAAGAATAAAATAAATGATAAACGAGCTAATGAATCACTGAAAATTTTGCCGCCAATAACTTTTGGGATAATAACATACCAAGCCATATATGCAGGCAATAGCCAGAAATATACGAGCGGGTGGCCGAAGTACCAGAATAGCGTCCGGCTGACGAGAACATCGATCTTATCGACAAACCCGAGGCTCCAAGGAAGAAATTGCACAAGCACAGTTGCGGCAACTCCTAATGTCGCAACAAGCCATAAAAGCATCGTCATGACCGCCATAAAGCTTAGCAATGGGCCGACTTGCCCTTTGTTTTGCTTCTTCCATGCGCGGTAGTGGGCAAACATCGCAAATCCGCTCACCCAGCTTCCGACAATCACGAGTGTAAGGCCGATATAAAAGCCAGGGTGCGCCTTAAGAGGTGCATAAAAGGTATAAAGAACAGTCGCCTTATTCAATAGGATAAATACAGCCGTAATAGCAGTTCCGATTGTCATGAGCCAAAAGCCAATCCAACCTGTTTTGCGAACAGCGTTTGCAAGCGTTCCTGCTGTTTTGCTCACGCTTGCGAATAGAAAACCGACAATAAAGAAAGTAGTTAAAACGAGCCCGAGTAATACGCCATGAACCGTTAACACTTGATAATAGCCAATCCCTGCAGGCAAATTGAATTTTCCGGAACGAACCAATACTTGAAGCAAGCCGCATAGGCCGCCGAGAAATAGCGCTATGTAGGCAACGTGCATATGGGCCATCGCCAGCTTCGCGTCTTTTGGATGTACTTTACTCATCATTTGTCCACCACCTTTACTTTCGCACTCATCATGTGATGACCTGTGCCGCAATATTCGTTACAAAGAATTAAATATTCGCCAGTTTTGTCAAATACTTGTGATGCGGTGCTTACATAGCCCGGTTCTAGCATCATATTTACGTTTGTTCCGGCAATCTCAAAGCCGTGAACGACATCCTTTGTCGTTACGACAAAATCGACCTTTGCCCCTTTAGGAACTTCAATAACATTTGGAGTAAATGAGAACGCTTGTGTCACAATTGTAACTTGATAATGATTGTCGCCAACCTTTTTAACGCCCGGTTTGTCAAACGGAGGAGTAACGTCCACTTTTTCCGGGTCAATTGTCGTTAAGCAGCTTGGCGGCTGATTGCCCATATAAAAGGCACTAACACCGATTACACCTAAAAACAAGAACAGCGCACTAATTCCGAAAATAAGCCATATCTTTTCGTACTTATGCAAGTGCATTTTGTTTCCCCCTTTTGTAGCGTACTATAGCCGATTTAAAAAGATTTGATATACACTAAACCAAGTAAAGATGAGAAAGAATCCTAGCAGGAAAACTGCAACCAATGTTCCTTTCAAAGATGATTTGTTTTCCAGCTTTGTTTTTTTCGTATGAATCTCCGGCTTTGCCATGTTTCTCCCCCTCCTGTTTCGCGTGGATATATCTCATACTTTCATCATACAAAACATCATTATAATTTCTACATGGTTACAGGGTGTTTCATAAATTGTTCATTGATACAATAAAAACTATGCGTATGTTGCAAAGTTGATATAATAGCGCTTTAGCCGTTTTTTCGCGTTCAATATGTGAAGAAATTGTGAAGCGCTTGACGAATAAGTGAAAATATCCTTTTTGGAAAGAGCGAACGAAAATAGGGTATTTGTTGTTTTTTGTACGTCTTTTTTATAAAGCCCTCTAGCCAGGAAAGAAAAAGTACGCTATAATGCAAACTATGAAACTAATAAGAGCACTCATATAATCGCGGGAATATGGCCCGCAAGTTTCTACCGAGTTACCGTAAATAACTCGACTATGAGTGGGGACGGACGCTTTTGCACGCTGCATTTTACAATTAGGTATAATGCAGCGCGTTTAAAGGGCATTGCCTCACTTAGGGCAATGCCCTTTCTTTTTGGGAAAAGTCCCTCACGAATATGAAACGGTGCTCACACATCATGAAAACGGAAGGGGATTTTGGATGCAGCTGTTAAAGGATAAAATCACAGCAGAAGGAAAAGTACTATCCAATCAAGTGTTGAAAGTAGATGCCTTTTTAAATCATCAAATCGATCCTGTTTTGATGCAAGAGATTGGCAAGGAGTTTGCAAAGCGTTTTGCTGATGATGGCATTACAAAGATTGTAACGATTGAGTCTTCCGGAATTGCGCCGGCTGTCATGGCGGGGTTAGAGCTTGGAGCCAAGGTTGTATTTGCGAGAAAGAGAAAGTCGCTTACCTTGCATGACAATCTATATACAGCGCAAGTGTTTTCTTTTACAAAGCAAGAAACAAGCGATATCTCTATATCGAAAGAGCATATAAACAGCGAAGACCGGGTGCTTATTATCGATGATTTCCTTGCGAACGGGCAGGCGGCTTTAGGATTAATAGAATTGGTCAAGCAAGCAGGAGCTTCAGTGGCCGGCATTGGCATTGTCATTGAAAAATCATTCCAAGAAGGCGGCAGAAAGCTTCGCGAAAGAGGAATCCGGGTTGAATCATTAGCGGAAATTGCCGCTTTGGAAAATGGGAAGATTTCGTTTTTGGAGTATGTAAAGACAGAGGGAGGGGAATAAAATGAAGCAGCATCCTCTTCAAATATTTTCACTTGGTATTCAGCATATGCTTGCGATGTATGCGGGCGCGATTATTGTGCCCCTCATTGTCGGAGGCGCGCTCGGGCTGAATCAGCGGGAATTGACGTATCTAGTCTCTATTGATTTACTGATGTGCGGTATCGCTACTATTTTACAGTCATTAAATAACCGCTTCTTTGGCATTGGTCTGCCGGTAGTTTTAGGATGTACGTTTACAGCGGTGGGGCCGATGATTGCAATCGGCAAGCAATACGGGGTCTCGGCTATATACGGTGCGATTATTGCAGCAGGGCTGTTCGTTGTTTTGTTGGCAGGATTTTTTGGAAAATTAGTAAAGCTGTTTCCTCCGGTTGTAACGGGTTCTGTTGTGACCGTCATTGGTGTCACGCTCGTTCCGGTCGCTATAAATGACATGGCGGGCGGTGTCGGCAGCAAAGATTTCGGAAGTGTCGAAAATTTGGCACTAGCCTTTGGCGTTTTATTATTTATTATCCTTGTCTATCGTTTGTTTGACGGTTTTATTCGGTCTATTTCGATTTTGCTAGGGCTCATTTTCGGAACAATCATCGCTTCTTTTATGGGTAAAGTAAGCTTTAACGCAGTTGCAGAGGCAGATTGGATACGCGGCGTGCAGCCGTTTTATTTTGGAACGCCGACCTTTGAGCTTACGCCGATTGTAACGATGGTTCTTGTAGCTTGTGTCGGCATCGTTGAAGCGACAGGGGTATATTTTGCGCTGGCGGACATTTGCAGCAAAAAACTTGAAGGAAAGGAGTTGGCAAAAGGATACCGCGCAGAAGGCTTGGCGATTATTTTAGGTGGTGTTTTCAATGCGTTTCCGTATACGACATATTCGCAAAATGTCGGGTTAGTCCAGCTATCCGGGGTGAAAAACCGCGTTATTATCTACACGTGCGGTGCGATGTTAATTATATTAGGGTTTATCCCGAAAATCGCCGCGCTTACAACGATTATTCCAAAGCCGGTGCTTGGCGGCGCGATGCTAGCGATGTTTGGGATGGTAATGGCATACGGAATTAAAATGTTAAGCGCTGTGAACTTTGCCAAGCAAGAGAACCTGCTAATCGTGGCATGCTCTGTCGGCATCGGGCTTGGCATTACAGTCGTTCCAACGCTGTTTTCCCAATTTCCGGAAAGTATCCGCATTTTAACGGATAACGGGATTGTACTTGGAAGCGTAACGGCGGTTATGCTCAATGTTATTTTTAATTTAGCGCCAAAGCGAATAAAGCAAGCCAGTCAAGCGAAAATGGTATCATAGCGCGAAAAATCACCGGCTTATTCCGGTGATTTTTCGCGTATAAATGGCATAATTTTCCCGTACGTCCCGACGCGCCATATATATTCAAAAGGGCCGTATTGAAAACGGGCGAGCCACCATTTGCTAGCAGCAATTTGCAGCAAAAAAAGAACGGAGCAAAATATAATCCCGGTGGCAAGCGGCAAAGGAGAAGGGGCTGAAAATAAGCCGAAGGCTAGTATCGTAATAATTGTTTGCGATAAATAGTTTGTCAGCGCCATTTTGCCGATATATTGAAAAGGGCGCAAGCGCTGCTGCCACTTTGGGTTCTCCATCATTCGGAGCATGGAAACGATATAAAAAACAAATAAAGTTTTGCCGCTTGCCAAAATATACGGAAACACCTTGGCTGAGTTGTAAACATCTGCTTCAATAAAATATTGAATAATTTTATACCAGCTCGGCAGCGTTAGCAGCAATGCGGCAAACTGTATCTTTTTTAATTTATCATTCAACTCTGGAACCCGTGTGAAAACCTGTTTTTTGGCACAGTACAAACCAAGCAAAAACAAGCCAATCGTTTCAGGTAAATAGATGAGATTAACCAAGAGATTTTCTCCTATAAAAAACGAGAACCGTTCCTTTGCGTGCATAGCCCAGTTTTCAAGCGGCGCTGTATAGTGCGGCTTTGCGTCTGAGGCAGAGTGGTTCATCCCGCCATATGCAACAAAAATAAATAGCATAAATAGCGATAATAGAGCAATCGACCACGTGATGACGGTGCGCGGACTGCGTTTAGAGAAGAGAGCCAGAAACAGCCCGGCAATAGCGTAGCTGTGCAAAATATCCCCGTCCCAAAGCAAAATATAATGAAGCGTACCAAATAAAAATAAGAGCAGGAGCCGTTTTATAAACAACAGGCTGGGATATTTTGTTTTCGCTTTGGCACGTGTGATGAAAATGTAAAAGCCGAGCCCGAATAAAAACGCAAAAATTGTATAAAATTTTGTCTGAACGAACAAATCATAAAAAAGCCGAATATATGCGTCCGTTCCTGTATAGAGGCGTTCTTGATCCAGTGTTTCAATGCCGACGAGAGACGGCCAATTCACAAAAAAGATGCCAAATACAGCAAAGCCGCGAATAGCATCCATCGAATGAATGCGTTCCTGTTCTGAAGTATGCATACCCATTATTTTCCTCCTATCTGCAGACAACTCATTATATAAAAATATAAAACAAAATAATTTTTCGCTACTATATTTTTTGCAATTTCCAAAATTTTTTACTGTTAACTATTCGCAAGTAAGTTATAATAAAGATGCACAACAACAGCAATAACCATTCCTTTAAAACAGGCAGTATTTGCATGAAAGCTCCTTAGGCAGGAGCTTTTTTTGCGTTATATACATATTTTTCCGGATGATGGAAAACAGTAAAGATAATAAAGAAGATGAACGAAAGATGGAGTGGAAGCTATGCCAAAGATTTTATCTATCGGAACGAGTTCTCCTCCGCATGTTTTAACGCAAGAAACGGCTATTGCATTTGCGAAGGAGTTATTTGCAGAAGCTTTTCAAGATATAAACAGGCTTCTGCATATATTTAATAACGGTCAAATAAAAAAGCGCCATTTTGTAAAAGAGCTTTCATGGTTTGAAAGAGACCGTACGTGGGAGGAAAGAAACAATGCTTACATAGAAAGCTCGGTTTGCTTTGGCGCTGAAGCAATTAAAAACTGCTTGAACAATCCATTGTTTTTAAAGAAGCCTATCGCTATCGGGGATATTGAAGCTTTTTTTTTCGTTTCATCAACCGGGCTGGCAACACCGACAATCGATGCAAGAATTATGAACGTTCTTCCGTTTTCTCTTTGCACAAAGCGTATTCCGATTTGGGGGCTCGGCTGTGCTGGAGGTGCCGCTGGCCTGACGCGCGCCTTTGAATATTGCAAAGCATTTCCGAAAGCTAAGGTGCTTGTGCTCGCAATTGAGCTGTGCAGCCTTACGTTTCAACGTAATGATTTGTCAAAAAGCAATTTAATCGGAACATCGTTATTTGCCGATGGTGTTGCGTGCGTGCTAGTAGCGGGAGATGAGGTAGATATTGCCTCAGTGTCTGTACGTTCGGTTCTCCCAGCCTATAAAGATTCCCGGTCTGTCCTTATGAAAGAGGCGGAGGATGTAATGGGATGGGAGGTAAGAAATAATGGTTTATATGTAATTTTTTCTAAAGATATTCCCGCGATTATTCGAAATTGGCTGCGTGCGCATGTGGAGGATTTTTTAAGCGACTATCATATGACAATGGCTGAGGTCACCCACTTTATTGCGCACCCAGGCGGAAAAAAGGTGCTGGATGCCTATAAAGATGCATTAGGAATGGGTGAGGAGAAAACGTGTATATCTTTTGAGGTGCTGCGGAATTATGGAAATATGTCGTCGGTGACGGTGCTATATGTATTGTACGAATATATGAAAAGGATAGCAAAGGGAGGGGAAAAGGGACTGGTTGTCGCACTTGGGCCGGGTTTTAGCGCGGAATTCGTATTAGTAGAGTGGGAGGAAATATGATGAAGTTTGCTCTTTTTTTCATCTTTATCGTCATGCAGCGCTCGATGGAATTGCTCGTTGCAAGACGAAATGAAAAGCGCTTGAAACAAAAGGGGGCGCTTGAATTTGGAAAAAGGCATTATAAATATATGGTATTGCTGCATACAATGTTTTTAGCGGCGCTATTATTTGAAGTACAGCTATTTCAGCGCGAAATCTCCCCCCTTTGGCCGCTATTGCTATTGTTGTTTATAGGAACGCAGCTGCTGCGCGTGTGGGCTATCGCTTCTTTAGGGGAATACTGGAATACAAAAATTATTGTTTTGCCAAATGCGGATGTTGTTGCCACAGGTCCGTATAAATGGCTGCGCCACCCAAACTATACAGTAGTGATTTTGGAAATTTTGTTTATTCCGTTTTTATTTCAAGCGTACATAACAGCTATGCTCTTTACCTTCTTAAACGGACTCATTTTATATGTGCGCATTCAGGAGGAGGAGAAAGCGCTCAGCCAAATTACAAATTATGAAGAAAAATTTCAAAATATTTCACGTTTTACGCCGTAATTTATATTGATAATCATTCTCTCTGGTGTTACAATATAGGCAGAAGTGATAAATATTATCAAAAGAGGTGTGCGGAGTATGGTTTATGCATTCGTGGCAGGCACAATCGCTGTATATTCTATATTAACAAAACGTGTATTAAAGCACGTTATGGAAGATGCGAAATGAATACAATCGTATAAAAATCCCTTTCTTTGCAAAATTGAGAAAGGGATTTTTTGTTTTTTTACTGTGAATGAAGTGGAAATCTAGTAAAATAGAAAATATAGTATGCTGAATGGACGGGATTTTAAGGGGACTATTGCCCGTTAATGCGAGGTAAAGGGGAAATACAGGGGATGATAACAATTAAACAATCACATTCATTGCAAAAATTTTTGTATTTGTATGAAGCGTGGAGCAGACAAGGGGATACGGCTAACAGCGCAAGGCTGCAGGAAATCATTCGAAAATATGCAAACCAAGGATTTATGATTGCGTTTTGCGGCCATTTTTCGGCAGGCAAGTCGACAATGATGAACTATTTATACGGAGAAAATTTATTGCCGACGAGCCCGATTCCGACGAGTGCAAACGTCGTGAAAATTGAACATGGCGCTGATCGGGTGATACTGACTTTAAAATCAGGGGAAAAGCACGCATATGAAGGAACGTATACGGATGAACAATTAAAACAACTGTGCAAAAACGGCGATGAAGTTACCGGCGTACATATTATGAGACAAGGGGCGCCGCTTCCAAAAGGGGTTATGCTTGTTGATACGCCGGGAATTGATTCAACGGATGACGCGCATAAGCTGGCGACAGAATCGGCCCTTCATCTTGCCGATGTCATTTTTTATATGATGGATTATAATCATGTACAATCCGAGGTGAATCTCCAATTTGTAAAAGAGCTAAAGCAACGGAATAAGTTTGTTTATTTAGTCGTTAATCAAATCGACAAGCATAAGGATGAGGAACTGCCCTTTGAAGTATACAAGGCAAGTGTGCTGCAGTCATTTTCCAATTGGAATATAGAAATTGACGGCATTTTTTATACGTCGCTGCGCCGCCAAGAGCATCCGTTTAATGAATTGCAAAGCTTAAAACAGCTATTGGCCGAAATTGTAGAGAAGCGCCGGGGATATATGGACGAAAGTGCGCGGAAAGAGACGGAATATTTGCTAAATGAGCATATCCGTTTTCTTCATAAAAAACATGAACAAGAAGATGGCGCGTTTCAACATGGGCATTCTCATCCAGAGGCTTCCTATGAACAAATCAAGTCGGTATTGCACAAGCTGTATGAAGAAGAACATATGCTGGCGCATAAAGAAAATGATGTGAAATCCGTTTTTGCAAGGGGATTGGATCACATTTTGCAAAATGCGTATTTGTTGCCGTTTGAAGTGCGGGCGTTAGCGGAGCGTTACTTAGAAACAGAGCTCTCTAACTTTAAAGTCGGTTTTTTCTTTTCCAAATCAAAAACGCAAAAGGAAAAAGAGGAGCGTTTGCATGCATTTTTTGAAAAATTCCAGCAAACGGCGCAAACTCAGCTTGATTTTCATATAAAAGAATATTTGTTGTCTTTTCTGAAAGAACAAGGGATTTATGCAGAGGAGCTTGGGAAAGAAGTATACGCATTGTCCGTTGCATTCAATGAAACGCTGCTGCAGCAGCTTGTCAAGCCGGGAGCAGGATTGACAGGCGAGTATGTTTTAAACTATACAAATGATGTTGCGGCTGCGGTGAAAAAAATGTTTCGCGCTGCGGCAGTCGCCTTTTTCGATTCCCAAATCCCATTGCTTGTTGAGCGCTGGAACCGGGAGCTTGCAAAGGTGCGCCAGCAAATACACGAGCAAGAACAGCTTCTTGCTAAACAAGAAGAAATGGCTCGGCATGAGCAGGAACGAAGCGATTATATTAAAGGGTTGTATCGGGTGTGGAATGAAGAGCAGCAGGCTGAAACGACGCTAACGCTTGAAAGTGTGCTTGCGGAAGAGGTGTCTATCACTTCCGCACAACCGCTGCTTCTCCCGGCTTTGGAAGAAGCGGTTGTTGAAAGAGAAGAAGAGCAGGTGGCAGCGCTTAAAATGGGTACAGCTGAAGATACAATTCATGCGATTATCGAACAAGTGAAGCGAGCTGAGAACATGATTCGGCCGATTTCTACACTGCACCATTTATATGAGGAGCTTTCCCAAAAACGGCAAAGGACGGAAACGAAGCAATTTACGGTCGCTTTGTTCGGTGCATTTAGCGCAGGGAAATCCTCTTTTGCAAACGCGCTGCTTGGGGAAAAAGTGCTGCCTGTTTCGCCAAATCCGACAACAGCCGCCATTAATAAAATTTTGCCGGCCACTACAGAACACCCGCACGGAACAGTGCGCATTCAGATAAAATCGCGTGAAACATTGCTCGAAGATTTGCAGCAAGTGTATAAAATGTTTGAAGAGCATGCAGGCACCCTGGAAGAAGCAGTTGATGGAATTGATAGTTTGCTTCAACACCATGCGCCAAGCGGAAGGCAAAAAACGACCTTTAGTTTTTTGCGGGCCGTGCAAGCTGGCTATGCCTCCTTCTCAAAGCGGCTTGGCCATATGCTTACAACAACGATAGAGGAATTTGCGGAATATGTAGCTAATGAGGAAAAGTCATGCTTTGTCGAATATATGGAGCTGTACTATGATTGCGAATTTACAAGAAAAGGGATTACGCTTGTTGATACGCCGGGCGCGGACTCTATTAATGCGCGCCATACGGATGTAGCGTTTCAGTATATCAAAAATGCAGATGCCATTTTATTTGTTACGTATTACAACCATGTATTTTCCCGGGCGGACCGTGAATTTCTCATTCAGCTTGGGCGCGTGAAGGATTCATTCGCGCTTGATAAAATGTTTTTCTTAATTAATGCCGCCGACCTCGCGGCTTCTGCTAACGAGTTGCAAACGGTAAAGGATTATATTGCCGGACAGCTGCTGCAATACGGCATCCGTAATCCGCGCCTATTTGCCATATCAAGCCTATTCGCCCTTGATGAAAAAACAGGAAAAGCAGTACAGCCAGGACAGTATGGAATCATGAAACAATCCGGCATGCAGCATTTTGAGGAAGCATTTACTTCCTTTATGATACGCGATTTAATGCTCGTTTCGCTTACTTCCTTGCACAGCCTGCTAAAGGGAGCGGATAGGCTGCTTGGAAACATGATTGCCGATGCACTGCAAGGAAATGAACAAAAACAGGCAAAAAGGCAGAAATATGAACAAGAGCGGCAGGCTATGGCTAAGCTTGTTTCCACTTACAGTGTAATGACGCAGGAACAGGCGTTAGAGCAGGAAATCCATGAGCTTCTCTATTATGTAAAGCAACGTATCTTTTTTCGCTTTCACGATGTGTTTTCTGAAATCTTTAATCCGGCTGCCATTCGTTCCGATAGCAGCGATGTAAAGCAGCAGCTAAAGGATTGCGTTATGGCAATGATCGACTTTATGAAGCATGATCTTTTGCAGGAAATGCGTGCTACATCACTTCGGGTGGAAAGCTGGATGAATAAAAAATTGCGGTTTTCACAGGAGGAGTTAAGCAAGCAATGCTTGGAGCTAAATGAGGACATTGCTTTTTCGGGAGCGGAGGAATTTATGTATAGGTCCGTGGTGCATGAAGAGCCATTTATGCAGCTTGGAGTGGATCAATTTAAAAAAGCAATGTCATACTTTAAAAATCCGAAAAGCTTTTTTGAGAAAAATGAAAAGGCTTATATGCAAGAGGAGATGAAGAACATATTCGACCCGCTCGTATCCGCTTATATAGAAACGGAGCAGCGCATTCTTGCATGTCATTACAAGGAGGAATGGGAAACAGCATGGCAAAACGTGAAGCGTGTTATAATGGAGGATATTATGCAGCATTATGAAGGTGTGCTTTACGCGTTGTCTGAAAATATGGATGTTTCATTTTATCAACATGCAAAAATGGATCTGCAGCAGACTGTAAGGGCGATAGATGGGGAAATGCAAAAGCTGTAATAAACGGTGCGGCAGCATAATATGTATAAGCTGGAAATTGGGACAGGGAATCAAGTGTAGAGCAGCTTGCTCTTTATTAAAAATATGGCGTTTGCATCACGAGCATTGAGTTTGATTATTTTACAAAGCATTATGAGGAAAAAATTATTGAAAACGGTATGGTATGCCGCGACATGATTTGTCTTACAATCGACTTATAAGAGGTGGAGAACATGGAAGTACATCAAGCTATTACTAATCATTCTAAAAAACAAAACGCTATCGTAAAGGAATTTTTTAAATTGGAAGCGCAGCGGGAGGCGGCGATTGATGCGGCGGTTGCCCTGTGCATGAATGGGCAGGACTTTTCGGTAGACGCCATTAATGCGGCTACAGCGCAAATCAATCAGCTTGCGAAGCAAGGAATTGCACCGACGCGCAAATTTGTCACGAAAGAAATGGTAGCCGAGTATACAGCGCGCTTGCAGCAAAAATAAGTGAACGCTTTCAAATAATAATATTTTCCCGGTTGCGAATTCCAGTAATATATATTAGAATAAGGTTACACAAAGATGAAACAACACATCAACGAATGATTTTACAGTACACCTGAAATATGCTATTATATTTTTACAAATAAGAATCGTCCTGCAGTGTACGTGACTTGTTTATGTCTTAAACCAACGATATTAATACGGAAGTCCGATATTTAAATGTGGACATCAAGCCTTTTGCGAGAAGGAAGATGAAAGCGTTTGTGAGGACATCCACCTGCGAGAGCGGGTTTATGGACATAATAAGGTGACGGCACAGGCGGGGTATCTACATAACCTTACGTATAAGCGTGAGGTTTTTTATTTTTTGGCGCTGTTAAAGGCTAATGTTGATTTTGATTTATTTGTTGATTGGAAACGAAAGGCGGCCCCGTTCGCGGAAAGCGTCCGCCTGTAGTGGAAAATCAAGCTTAACAGAGCCTATTTTTTTAGGGAGAGAGAAACGTGAAAAAGATATTGCTTGTAGATGGCATGGCTTTATTGTTCCGTGCGTTTTACGCAACGAGCGTGCACGGTCAATTTATGAAAACGAGCGCCGGTGTGCCAACAAACGGAATACATGGCTTTGTTAAGCATTTATTAGCGGCGCGCAAAGAGGTGCAGCCGACACATATAATTACATGCTGGGATATGGGAAGCACGACGTTTCGAACGGAAACGTTTGATCAATATAAAGCAAACCGCGGGGCGGCGCCCGAAGAGTTAATTCCACAGTTTAATCTTGTAAAACAGGTGACACAATTGCTTTCTATTCCGAACGTAGGGTTAGAAGGGTATGAAGCGGATGATTGTCTCGGGACATTGGCTAAAGTGTATGGACGAGAGGGAAATGTTTTTATTCTAACGGGGGATACGGATATGCTGCAGCTTGCTGATAGCAACATTACCGTTATGCTGCTCCGCAAGGGAATCGGCAATTATGAATATTATACCCCTGAGAAAATATATGCGGAAAAAGGTATACAGCCGTGGCAAATTGTCCATGCAAAAGCGTTCATGGGAGATGCAAGCGATAACTATCCGGGTGTGAAAGGAATTGGCGAAAAAACCGCCTACAAGCTGATTCAGCAATTTAAAACAGTGCAAGGTGTACTTAATAATCTGGAGCAAATAACGAAGGCGCAGCGTACAAAAATTGAAAATGACCTTGAAAACCTTTATATGTCTTTACAATTGGCGGAGATTCATTGTGAAGTTCCAATCGTGTGTCAATTGGAAGAAGCGCTTCATGTTATAGAAGAGCACCATATTAAGAAAATATGCGCGGAGCTGGAATGGCGCCGCCCAGAAACACTGCTTGCTTTGCTGTAAATTTTTGGCGCTGTTAAAGGCTAATGTTGATTTGGATCCATTTATTGATTTGGAACGAAAGGAGGCGACTCCAGCGGGAAAAGCGGCTCGGCCCCGCCCGTGGAAAGCGTCCGCCTGCAGTGGAAAATCAACAATCAAGTTTAACAGAGTCAAATTAAAAAAAGGGGGGCATTGTCATGAATGTACAGCATTACATAGCACTCTTGCGGACAAAAGGATTTAAACTATCGGAAGAGGCGTTAGGGTTCATTAATTTTGGCCAAAAATATACAGGAGCTACCGATGATGTCGTAATCATTGCTATTGAAACGACTCTAAAGCAGCAACGTTATTTTGATGGCAGTTATTTTATAGCACTTTTGGAGAGGCTGCAACAGGAGAAGATTACCGACAAAAAAAGCGCACAAGCTTACGTCCGCGAGCTTGTGCGTTAAAAAATTATCGGCGCCGAAAGCAGAGGCGCAATGCCTCTGCTTTCGGCTTTATGAATCTGTTAATAATACGGGTTATGTGGCCTGGGCTTTTTCTTTTGGCTTGCTAGGCAGCTCCGCAAAAATCATGCCGAACAAAATAAAGGCGCAGCCAGCAATTGCAGTCGCTGTTAATCGTTCGTTTGCAACAATGACGCCTGTTAAGGCCGCAAATACAGGCTCCATCGCTAAAATAACCGCGACGCGGGTCGGGGGTGTGTACTTCTGGGCGGCTGTTTGTACGAAAAATGCTAAGGCGGTTGCTAATAAAGCCGTAAGCATTAAGGAGAATAAAAATGATTCGTTTGTCCAAAGTGATGACGATAGCGCTACCTTCCAGTCTTCAAATAAAATGGCGGATATCAAAGAGAATACACCGACGGCTAAGATTTGAATTGTACTTAAAAACAGTGCAGAATACTGTTGTGAATACTTGCCATTTACTAAAATATGAAGAGCGAATGACACGGCGCAGCATAGCACAAGTATATCACCTTTATTTAAAGTGAATGAGTTTTCGGCTGTCAGCAGGAATAAGCCGATAGTGGCAGTTATGGCTCCTAAAACCGCAAATAATCCCGTTTTCTGTCTTAAAAAGATAAATGAGAAAATGGGAACCATAACGATACTTAATCCGGTTAGAAACCCCGCCTTTGAGGAAGTTGTATATAACAGCCCAAACGTTTGAAACAAATAGCCGCCAAATAAAAAAATGCCGATTACAATGCCTGGACCAATATTAGTGCGCAGGGAAAATGTGTTTTGTTGCTTTGGCAAGATTAGTTGGATGAGGAGCAGGATTATGCCGGCGAGCAAAAAACGCACCGCATTGAAAGTGAAGGGTTCTACGAGAGATACAGCGTGCTGTACAACAACAAAGGTCGTTCCCCATATAAATGCTACAAACAACAACCCGAGATGGGCCAATATTACATTCCGCAATATTCTACCTCCGTTCGTTTTTTGAAATGGCTTTGCGCGCCAATTCGTCCGCTACCTTGTTTTGTTGGCTCGGAATCCACTTAATAAAAAATAAATCAAATTGTTCAATGAGACGAAGCGCCTCTTCTAATAAAGGAAGATACGCTTTGTTTTTGGCGTAGCGTTTTTCAATTGCCCGCTCAACAAGCTCGGAGTCCGTCCGAAACGATACAACTTTATAATTATGCTCTAGACAAATTTGTAATGCCGCAAGCAAAGCGTGATATTCCGCTTCATGATTGCTCATTATACCGAGCGGAATTGCCAACTGCATCGGTTGTTCGATGCCTTTAATAAAAATTCCCGCCCCGGATGGCCCAGGATTTCCTTTTGTCGCTCCGTCGATATATACTTCAATCACTCTTACAGCCCCCGTTCTAAGTCAATAAACAAAGTGGTATAAGCATATTATAACAAGATAGTTTTTGTGAAAAAAGGAAAAAGAACAACACATTTAAGCCGTTCTGCTTTAATTGAAATTAAAGCGGGTAATATGAAAACGAGAGGAAAATATAAAATAAAAACAGAATATCATTTCATAGAGCATATACATCTTTGGAAATAAAGGAGAACTAATATGAGATATCGGATAGAATGGACGTATAAAATAAAGCAGGGCCAAGAAACGGTTTTGCAAACAGAATATATGGCGTTAGAAGAGGCGCTTTTGTTTGCGCACGATTTCGAGAGAACGGGGCGTATGAAGGATATTGTTTTTTACGATGAAATGGGGGCACATTGGACAAAGAAAGAAGCGGCAAAGCTGGTAAAACAGGCGGAGGAAGAGCCGCAGGACATTGTATTATATTTTGACGGAGGATTTGATTTGCAGTCGAAACAAACGGGCGTTGGTGTGAGTATTTACTATAGAAAAAACGGAAACACTTATCGTATTCGCCGCAATGGACAATTTAGTGATCTTAGCAATAATAATGAAGCGGAATACGCGGCACTTTTGTATGGAATGCAAATTTTGGAGGAGCTGGGCATACAGTATCAACAGATCACGTTGCGCGGCGACTCCCAGGTTGTCTTAAATCAATTGTCAGGAGAGTGGCCTTGCTATGAGGAAAATTTAAATCGCTATCTTGACAAAATTGAAGACAAAAGCAGGCAACTGAAGCTGAAACTTATATATGAGCCGGTTTCCCGCAAAGGAAACAAAGAAACGCATCAGCTTGCAACCCAAGCTTTAGAAGGAACCCTCATCGATAGCCACTCGAAGGTAGAGGAGTAAAGGAGAGGTGTAGGAGAGTGAAGAAAAAGCAGCTCATTGCAGAGGTAAATGATTTGCTTGAAACATATTGCGACGGCTGTTTTTTAAACCGTTATTTCCGCAAAGAGCACGGAAAGAGCCACGCCCAATCTTTTTGCATTAAGCAGTGCACAGTAGGCGAACAGCTAAAAGAGTATGGAAAAAAGCTTTCTTGAATAAAAAAACCGCTTGCGAGGCGGTTTTTTTATTTGGGCTCTGTTAAACACCGATGTTGCTTTTAATGTGTATGTTGCTTTTTTGTTATTGCTGCGCTTCTTGCAGCTGATGTTCACATTGCATCAGTTTGTTTTCTTCGTTTTGCAAAAAGACTTCGTCTAGGTCAGTAGCAACGCTTTTCATTTGTTCGAGCTGGGAACGCGCTTGTTGGACGGTCGCCGCCGCGTGCTGCAACAGCTCGGGATCCATGCTGATAGTAGCGGTACCGACCATTTTTTGCGCTGCCTCTACCTTCATTCGCACTTGTTCGAAATCAGTGAATGGTTTACTCAAGGCATACTCCTCCTTTACTGCTTATCAAGATTATTGTTTGTTCACCGAAATAGAAATATGCAGTATTTTATACGTTTAGAAGTGATAAACTGCCGGCAGGGAAGGCAATTTGCTATTTGGAAATTATAAGGCAACGTTGCCTAAAGATTGGCTTAATGGGGAAATGTTAAAAAAGGCTGCCCAACGTGCTTTGGACAACCTTACGTATTTAAACGATTATAATTTTACAACGTTAGCAGCTTGAGGTCCACGGTTGCCCTCAACGATATCAAAAGAAACTTCTTGGCCTTCTTCTAAGGACTTGAAGCCTTCTCCTTGAATCGCGCTGAAGTGAACGAATACATCGTCTCCGCCTTCTACTTCGATAAATCCAAAGCCTTTTTCGTTGTTAAACCATTTTACTTTTCCTTGCATGTTACATTTCCTCCTAAAAAAGTGGCTTTCATCATTTAGAGAGCATACCCATTTTCCAATAGCTTTATGTATGTTTCTAAATAACAAATTAACTATACATGAAAATATAGGCAATAGTCAAGTAAGCGCTTCAAAAACATAGTAGCTGCTCTTACTTATAATCCAAGTTTATCTATACTAGCCATTTTGCCTCATTGGACAAGGAATTTTAAAAGCCGAGATGGAATATATAAAAATGAGAAATAAGGGGTATTGGTTAAGAACCTTTGACAAATATTGAGAAGGAAGGGCAGCAACGCAACGTTATATTATATTTATTTTGCAGATAGATGCTATGGATAAACCGGAAATAATTCGTGGCTGTGCAACATAGTATATGCACAGAAGTATAAGCGGGGAAGCAAAGGAAAAACAATTTGATAGAAGCTTTACTTTATTTTCGTGAGGAGGAGTACACATGTATCGAACGACTGTTGGTGGAAAAGAAATTATCGTAAAATTAGCGACGAAACTTGCAAAAGGGTTAGAAGACCGCACACCTGTTTATGAAGCGGTGCTTTCCGTTGCGCCAAGAGTGCTATCCCGTCCGGAGCAAACAAGCTTTGCGGTTCATTCTAATATGGGACTTATTATTGGGGAAGTGCACCGCGGGGAAATTGTCGTCTTTTCTGTTGAACATATTATCGAGAAGCAAAATATTTTTCAGCAATTATTGGAACAAACCTTTGAACGAGGAGCAAATTTCTAAAAGATATCTTCGTTTTTTATACCGTATGCTCTACAGGAAGTTATCCACAGCTTTTGCGAATTTTTATAGCATAATATGGATAACGTGTGATATAGTAAGGGTAGAAATTGCAACAGGAGTGATAAAACATGATTCTATGCGAATGGCAAGACTTCTCTACTGAAACAGAAACGTTCACACAAGAGAAATTTGAAGAAATCGTCGGCGACGAGTTCGATGCGATGATGGTAGATGAAACAGGATTTCCGATGTATATTTGGACATCCAATTATGTATGCATCGTAACGAAAAGAAGCAAAATTGTAGAGGAAGTAGAATTTAAAACAATTCCGCGAAATCCGGTTTGTGAATAATAATGAGAGCAACTGCAATAGTAGTTATTGCAGTTGTTTTTGTTTAGGCTACCTTGAAAAATAAAAATTTTTTATCTATTGTGGTGCGAGTTATATTCTTGCATGGATGTCTCTGTTAAACTCGATTGTTGATTTTCCACTACAGCCGGACGCTTTCCGCGGGCGGGGCCGAGCCGCTTCCCTCGCTGCGCTCAGCCTAGGGTCTCGGCTATCCCGCTTTTCCCGCTGGAGTCGCCGCCTTTCGTTCCAAATCAACAAATGAATCAAAATCAATAGTAGCCTTTAACAGAGCCTATAATTAAAGTACAGGATCTCAATCTATATACATCCAATTTATTATTTGGACATATACATCGCGGCTAAGTAGAACAAACAGCAACTTATACTTGCTCTCTCTCTGGTTTTCCGCCGCATGGGGCAGGAATAGGTTTTGACCGCTTCTATGCATAGCCGTATGCTCTCTCCCCCTTCAAAAGAAAGGTTTTATGTTCTTTTTCTAACTTGTATTTATATAGATGAGTGTCTAGCTTTGGGCGCCCTGCGCTTTTCGTAATATGCGCTTCATTTGTTATTTCGACATAGATACTGCCTCGAAATTATCGATTGCTTAGCCTGCAAATACAGAGACAGAAGCGCAGCTATCCTGTATTTTCCCCCTGAAATAGGCCGCTGTTAAAGCTCCTTTTTCATATGAGCAGAATGATCTCTCTCCCTCAAAAAGACAAGTTTTGTTAATACTTTCGCCGTATTTACAATTGGCAACAATCTCTTTTCGAAAAATGAGCATTTTCTACCTTTTTCATAAGTCATACTATGTCGTTTGTTGTCTGCTTGTGTAACGTTAGCGGATTGAAATAATGCTGAAAATTTATATTTATTACATTGCTATAAAATTAGGATGATTGCAATCAAGATTGCCACAAGGCGCACTTCGTTCTTTATAAAGAACGAAGTGCGCCTTGTGGCAGGGTTTGGACATTTAATTGCGTTATAACATTGTTACAGCATGAATGGGAGGGATTTTGTTTCGTGAGTGCTTAATATCACAATAAGTTATTTTAAAAAGTTGGTACAAATTGGCTAAATTTGTCTAACGAAAACGCTTTCTTAAGTGGAGAAGATTGTCTAAAATAAACTTAAGTTTCAGAATATTTAAAAAGAAACTTGCATATTGTATGGGGTTTATACATAAAGAAGGGGGGAGCGTTTATTTTATAGCCGCATGCAGTATGCAATGGGCTCTTGTTGTTTCTGCCATATCACAGAAACACTCCATGAATTTCATACGTGTGGGAAAATAAGAGCCTGCTTATAAAGTTTTATTTTGGAAGGAGAGTGTACTGATGGAAGTAAAACAGGTTGCTCGTACGGGAAGAGATGAGATCGATTACACAATGGTGGCCAGATCCGCCGAGTTTAGACAATTGCTGCAGAAGAAAAAAGCATTTATTGTTCCGATGTCTATTTTCTTTTTCTGCTTTTATATTGCGCTTCCAATTATGACTTCGTACTCTAAGGTGCTAAATACACCGGCGGTTGGAGCAATTACGTGGGCATGGGTGTTCGCATTCGGTCAATTTGTTATGACGTGGGCATTATGCATCATTTACAGCAAAAAAGCCGAGTCATTTGACAAAATGGCAAACAGCATATTACAAGAATTAAATCAAGGGAGGGGCTAAGAGTGAATACTACCGCTTTCGCACTATTTTTAGTAATTGTGCTAGGTACGCTTGTAATCACATATTTTGCATCGAAAAAGACAAAAAATGCAAGTGACTTTTATACGGCAGGCGGAGGATTAACAGGGTGGCAAAACGGCTTGGCCATTGCCGGCGATTACATGTCCGCAGCCTCGTTTTTAGGAATTGCCGGCGCGATTGCTTTGACTGGATTTGACGGTTTCTTCTATAGCATTGGGTTCCTAGTTGCATACCTAGTTGTTCTTTATTTGGTAGCAGAGCCTCTTCGCAATTTAGGGAAATATACGTTGGCGGATATGATAGCAGCCCGTTTTGATCAGAAGAAAGTGCGCGGAGTTGCAGCTTTAAATACGATGACAATCTCCATTTTCTACATGATTGCACAGCTAGTAGGAGCAGGTGCACTTATTAAATTATTATTAGGGATAGAATATACTACTTCTGTGTTAATTGTAGGTACGTTAATGACAGTATATGTTATTTTTGGGGGCATGACGGCGACAAGCTGGGTGCAAATTGTTAAGGCTGTATTGCTTATGGCAGGAACATTCATTATTTCGGTGATTGTATTTGCAAAATTTGGATTTAGCTTAACTGAAATGTTCAACCAAATGAAAACAGCAACGCCTTTAAAAGAAACATTTTTAAATCCGGGAGTAAAGTATAAAAATGGATTGGATACACTTTCTTTAAATTTGGCGCTTGTATTAGGTACAGCGGGATTACCGCACATTTTGGTCCGGTTCTTTACGGTTGCTGATGCAAAAACTGCCCGCCAATCTGTTGTATATGCAACATGGATGATCGGCGCTTTTTATATTATGACTATTTTCCTAGGCTTTGGGGCAGCGGCATTTGTTGGAAATGCAGCAATTGTAAAGGCGAATCCGGCAGGAAATATGGCTGCGCCATTACTGGCGCAAGAACTTGGCGGCAACTTTCTTTTCGCTTTCGTATCCGCTGTTGCATTTGCGACAATTTTAGCGGTCGTAGCAGGACTCGTATTAACGGCAGCTTCAGCGTTTGCACATGATTTCTATAACGAGATTTTACGTAAAGGAAAAGCAACAGAAAAAGAGCAAGTAGCAATGGCACGTTACGCTTCTATCGGTGTTGCGGTGTTGTCCATTGTTTTGGCGCTATTTGCCCAAACATTGAATGTAGCCTTTCTCGTATCGCTTGCATTTGCGGTAGCGGCAAGTGCAAATTTACCGGTTATTTTATTTACGATTTATTGGAAACGTTTTAACACAGCAGGGGCAATTACAGGGATGCTAACTGGTTTAATCTCAGCAATTGCGCTTGTGGCAGTAAGCCCGAACGTATGGAGCCCAGAGGTTGGAAAAGCCATTTTTGTAGGAGAGCCGCTAATCAACTTAACATCTCCTGGCATTATTTCGATTCCGCTCGGCTTCATTGGGGCATATCTTGGAACAGTGCTCTCAGGCAAGAAGGAAAGTGAAGCGAAATTTGATGAAATTCTTGTTAAATCTAATACAGGACACGGTGTGAGCGGTGTATCTAACCATTAATGCAAAATAAGCACGGGCATATTTGCCCGTGCTTATTCTTTTTGAACGGATTGTTGCTTTTTTTGCAGCTCTGTTTTGGAGATATTCAATATTTCTTGTGCGTCAACATGGTTATTTTTAATTAAGGAAAATATATATTCAATATTTGGTTTTTGTTGTAAGGCAGGTTGCCGGTGCGGTTTAAAGGTAATGATGCTGAGAAAAACGATGAGCAGTACAGCGATTCCGTCAAATATATAAAAAAAGAGGCTATACCGCGGCCAATATGTTTTACTGTTTTCTAAATTATATTGGCAAGTTTGGATTAAGCGCTGTATTTCCGGATGCTTTCCGTAAAGAGCCGCTGCTTCCTCAAATTTTTTCAACGCTTCCTTATAATAACCAGACCAGAAAAACTGCAATCCTTCTCGATATGAAATATCAACTGGTCCGAGGGTATTATTAACGCCAGCTTGCTGCATAAACTTTTGGACGGTAGTAGAAGGAATCGCAAAGCTAAACCCCTGAATTTCATTGCCGTATACTGTGTCCCCTCTAAAGGTAAGGAGCCCGATAATTTCACCTTGCTCGTTCACAACCGGACCGCCGCTATTTCCATGTGTAACAGCAGCGTCGATTTGAATAACTGGAGTGCCTTCAGCTGCTTTTTTATCAATCGCTGAAACCTGACCGCTTGTAATCGAGGAAACTAGCTGGGACTCCTGCGATAATAAATCGGAGTCGGCGGCGGCAGGAAAGCCGATAACCCATATATTATCCTGCAATTGAATCATATTTGAATTACCTAAAGTAAGAATCGGCAAGTTTGTTGCCGAAATTTTGAGCACGGCAACATCCTCTCCTTCTCCTACAGGGGCCCCAAACGCTTTTACGGTGCTATTATAAGCTTCTCCATTTGGCAAATACACCTTTTGTATTCTTGTAACAGCTTTCCAGGTCACTGCTGAAAGCAAGTAATCATATGCCGTTTCGGGGGAAACATTAAAATAAGAAGCAACGTCATAGGCTAAGTATTCTAAAGCTTCATTAGCTAGCTCCTGATCAGTTTTTCGGCTTAGATCAATGACATGGGCATTTGTGATAATGTGGCCGTCCGAGCTGACAATGGCTCCCGATCCGGAACCGCCGATAATTGTTTGGCCTTTATTTGCTGCAATATATTGATATACTTGGGGATTGGAAATATTGGAATAATCCCACTGCACAATAGCTTCGTCTAAAATGCGGACGACAGAAGGCTTTGTATAGGCTGCAATTCGCTGTGCCGGAGTTGCGCGGGATTTATCGAAGTCTTCGTTCGTTAAGAAAAAGGAAGCAATCACGCTAGCTGTAAGAATGAGAATAACCGGGATTGTGACTAATGCTCGCTTTTTCATTCTGCTCCCTCCCTTGGATTCATATATGAAATTGTATTCAGAAAAAAGTTTGTCTCATGCTATGAAGGTACATGAAGTTACTGCATACAAAGGGAGTAAAAAACGAGCGAATGGTTTCATACGCTCGTTTTTTATTTCGTATTATTTTGCGGTATATTCAAAAATAAAAAGATTAGACTGCGCTTCATATTTTAGAGATAATGCAGCGTTTTCAAAAGAAAGGCTTCCATTAATTTGCTCTGCTGGTTTTCCTTCGCCAAGCTGTTGTAAAATTGAATTTGCTTCAGCTGTGGTTAATTGAGAATCGATTTGCTTTAAAATAACGAATACTGTATCAAAGAACGATGTGTAGGATGTTGCCGACCCGACAATTGCCAAGTTTGTATACATTCCGCTTTGCTTATCAGCTGTAATACCGACACCGCAGCCGTTACTGACTGGAATGCTGAATACAATAAAATTGGCATTATCTTCATACACGGTTGGATTTTGCATCGTTAAGGCAAATGGCTTTGCTAAGTCATTAAATTGCGCGACAAAGTCATCGATATCGTAGTTTTGCACTTGGTTTCCGCTATTTGATGGAGGATTAGATGGCTGTGGCGCAGGTTGTGGCGCAGGTTGTGGCGCAGGTTGTGGTGCAGGTTGTGGCGCAGGTTGTGGTGCAGGTTGTGGCGCAGGTTGTGGTGCAGGTTGTGGTGCAGGCGTTGGAGCTGGCTGGGTTTGAGGCGGATCCTCTTTCTGTTTTTTATCATTCCCATCATTTTCACAAGCGCTTACAATTCCTAACAATAAAATGGCTGTTGCGAGTGGACGCATAAACGGTTTAATACGAACATCCCCTTTCTCGGATGCAGTTTCGTGATGGAAGAGGTTACTCTTTACCTCACTATATGATGATGTATGGCTGCGTATACGTTGGCCATATCCCGATTCATTTATTTTTGTCGAGGCATCTTGTCTAATGTAAAAAAATGATGATTGCGGCTTTATAACGTTTATTATCCAAAAACTATATAAAAATAAAGAGACATAGCTAAAAAAATCAAAAATAAGTAGAATATATCTTGCTTATGAAATATTGAAATATATATAATTACAATTGTAGCTATCTTAATTTGAAATGACAAAGACTGTAATGCACAAAAGTGGAGATTGCAGCAAATCATTTTGTTGAAATATTTTAATTTTTTGTTTAATTTATTAAAAAAACGGTTGTTGTAAATAGTTAAGGAGTGAGAAATAGAATGGCGAAGAAAATTTTAGTTGTAGATGATGCAATGTTTATGAGAACGATGATCAAAAATTTATTAAAAGGAAATACTGACTTTGAAGTTATCGGGGAAGCGCAAAACGGAATTGAAGCAATCCAAAAATATAGAGAATTGCAGCCGGATATTGTAACTCTCGATATTACGATGCCGGAAATGGACGGGCTTGAAGCTTTAAAAGAAATTATGAAAATCGACCCGAACGCAACGGTTGTAATTTGTTCGGCAATGGGCCAACAAGCGATGGTACTTGAGGCTATTAAAAATGGGGCGAAGGATTTTATTGTAAAACCGTTTCAGGCAGACCGCGTAATTGAGGCGTTAACGAAGGTTGCGAAATAAATAGTTTGATAGAACGACAAGGCACCTGAAGCAAAACGGGCAATTTATCAGTGGATGGTGCCAGTTTCATTTTTCTTAATTAATGAACAGCAAGCCCTGCTAGATAAAAGGTTTAGTTTGTTTTGAGGACAGATTGGAAATTTCTTTCGTATAACTTAGGAAATATTTGACCCGAAAAAGGGGTGCTATTATGGAGCATGATTTACTGAGTATATTTTTAGAGGAGTCGCAGGAGCATTTGCAAGCGCTCAATGAAAATGTATTGCTGTTAGAGAATAATCCTGCTGATTTGGCAGTGGTTGGAGAAATTTTTCGATCAGCGCATACGTTTAAAGGAATGTCGGCTACAATGGGCTATACAGAAATGGCCGACTTAACGCATAAAATGGAAAATGTGTTAGATGAAATTCGGAACGGCAATATTGTAGTGACGGATGAAATTATTGACCTTGTCTTTGAATGTATCGATAACTTGGAAAAAATGGTAGCGGACGTTCAGCAAGGGGGAGAAGGCAGCATCCCTGTCAGAGAAACGACAAGGAAAATTGAGGCTTTTTTGCAACAAGGCAGCATTGTTTCTGATATGAACGATACGACCGTTTTGCAGGAGAATACAAAGATAGTCCCTACGCATCAAGTGCGCATTATCATTAGCGAGCAGGCTTTATTAAAAGCGGTACGTGCTATTATGTGCATAGAAGCTCTAAAGGAAGTGGCTGATGTTGTTACAACAATACCGGCTATAGAACAAATTGAAGCGGATGACTTTGGAGGTGAATTTATTGCCGAAGTATATACAGAGGAGCCCGATGCAGCTCTGTATAATACAGTGATGAGCGTATCAGAAGTAAAAAAAGTCGAAATTACAGTTCTTGCACAAAAAGGGAAACTGCAGGAGGAAGAAAAGAAAGAGGCTGTACCCCAAACAAAGGTGGCTTCCAAGCGAAAAGGAGCAAAAGTGGAAAGCCGTTCTATTCGCGTGCCGCTAGAGAGAATCGAAAATTTAATGAATATGTTTGAAGAAACGGTAATTGAGCGCGGCAGAATTGGTGAATTGGCAGAATCCCTTCATAATAAAGAGCTGATTGAGCATTTAAACCGTTTGGGAGATATTTCAAAAGATATTCAAAATTTGCTTTTGAATATGCGTATGGTTCCAATTGAAACAGTTTTCAATCGTTTCCCGCGCATGGTACGCTCCTTGGCGAAGGACCTTGGTAAAAAGATTGACCTTGAAATTGTTGGTGAAGATACAGAGGTCGATAAAACTGTTATTGATGAAATCGGCGATTCCCTCGTCCATCTTGTGCGCAATGCGGTTGATCACGGAATTGAAACGGTAGAAGAACGAAGAAATGCAGGGAAAAGCGAAACAGGTAAAATTAAGCTAGAAGCATTTCATAGCGGCAATCATGTTGTAATTCAAATTTCCGAAGACGGACGTGGCATTTCTAAGGCGAAGGTAATACAAAGAGCTATCAGTAAAGGCATTATTTCTGAAGCGGAGGCGGTGAAGCTTTCGGATCGTGAAATTTATGAACTTATTTTGCGGCCGGGCTTTAGTACAGCGGAGGTCATTTCCGACATCTCAGGGCGCGGCGTCGGACTTGATGTCGTTAAGCATACAATTCAATCATTAGGCGGTTATTTGCTTATCGATTCGGAGGAAGGGAAGGGAAGTACGTTTCGGATTGAATTGCCGCTCACTCTTTCTATTATTCAATCTATGCTTGTTAGTACGAAAGATACTAGATATGCGTTACCGCTTGGAAATATCGTTGAAGCAGTCAGAATTCAGAAAGATGAGATTCAAAACCTGCAAGGAAGAAACGTTTTAAATTACCGCAGCCAAATCATTGAAATTATGGATTTAGACGATGTGTTACATGGGGAGAAGACACGTGCCTCCAACAGTTTTGAAGATACAATGATTCCGGTGCTAATTGTGAAAAGTACGCGCCGCAACTACGGCTTAATTGTAAAAAATATTATCGGCCAGCGGGAAATTGTTTTAAAATCATTGGGTGATTTCTTCTCTGATAGTTCAAAGCATTTTTCCGGCGCAACAATCCTTGGTGATGGACGGGTTGTCTTAATTTTAAATCCAGATAGCTTATAATGTATGTCCCCCGAAAAGCTTTTCGGGGGATTATTTTCTAATAGGCTCTGTTAAACTTGATTGTTGATTTTCCACTACAGGCGGATGCTTTTTGCGGGCGGGGCCGAGCCGCTTCCCTCGCTGCGCTCAGTCCAGGGTCTCGTCTATCCCGCTTTTCCCGCTGGAGTCGCCGCCTTTCGTTCCAAATCAACAAATGAATCAAAATCAACATTAGCTTTTAACAGAGCCTTCTAATAAGATAGGATTATAAGAAGTTTACAATATTTAAAGTATTTTATGTTAAACAATTTAGTGATACGATATATAAAGTGTTTTTTTATTTGTTTTTTTATTATATTCATGTTAAGTATCCATAAATATTTTGATAAGTATACATTTTTATTTCAATATTCATTTGTAATGATATTTCGAATTGTTTTATTATAGGGTTGTATTGTAAAAATGAAAAAACTTTATTTTTTGTTGTGTAGGTTATGCTAAAGTCATGCCTTATCAATAATAATGTTTAAAGTACTATTGTAGGAGAGTTTTGGTTTGTAAGCTTTGTCGCTTTTTGCCCAGATTGCAATTGCTGCAATCACGCTAAAGCTTACCGTTGCAGTCCAAACTAGTATAAAAGCGGGAGGCAAATAGATGGCGGAAACATTTGTACAAAAAGAAGGAATTACAGTGAATCATGAAACGCAGCTATTATCGCAGCAGGAAAAGGATGTTCTTGGCGAGATTGCTAATATTTCGTTCGGTTCTGCTTCTACCATTCTGTCTACTTTATTAAATAAAACAGTTACGATTACTGCTCCTCATGTAGAAGTAGTAAGCTTGTATGATACGAGCGATATTGCGATTCCGCATGTTGTATTGAACATTCATTTTACAAAAGGGCTGGAAATGGACAATCTCCTTGTAATTAACCAAGAGGTTGCGTTAGCTATTGCTGATTTAATGATGATGGGAACAGGAGAGATAGACCATAACAAAGAACTAACGGAGCTTGAGTTGAGCGCTGTACAAGAAGCAATGAACCAAATGATGGGTTTTGCCGCAACATCGATGTCGGAGTTTTTTCAAGAGACGGTTGATATGACACCGCCGACAATTAAAGTTGTGAAACTCAAGGAAGAAATTGCAAAAATTGTAGACACTGAAGATCATACAAAAATTGTAAAAGTATCTTTTGATTTAACGATTGAGAATTTAGTGAATTCCAAGCTTGTTCAAATTGTTCCCTTGCAAAATGCAAAGAAGATGGTTCAGGAATTGATGAGATTGTCCGGCGAGACGGAGGAGCTGCAACCGCGCGGTGAAGCCGAATTCAAACATGAAATTATTACACAAGAACAAAGAGATATGCTCGGTGAAATCGCGAACATTTCCATTGGTTCCGCTTCTACTGTATTATCTACCGTATTAAATCAGCCTGTTCATATTAGCGTACCTGCCGTTGATGTGATTTCAGCGCGCAAATACGACGAAATGTCTTTACCGCATGTTGTATTAAATGTAGATTTTATACATGGGGTAAAGTATGAAAACGTATTTGTGCTCACAAAAGAAATTGTACTTTCCATGGTTGATATGATGATGATGGGGGCTGGTGAGATTGACCTGCAGCAGGAGCTTGGCGAATTTGAATTGAGCGCGGCTAAAGAAATTATGAATCAAATGATGGGGCATGCAGCAACGTCGATGTCCGAGCTGTTTGGCGGCATCGTTGATATTTCCCCGCCGTCCATTAAAATTGTAACAATTAAGGAAGAGTTGCAGCAGTTGGCTTCTACACGTTCTACTGAAGAAATGGTACAGATTACTTTTGATTTGGAAATTGGCGATGCGGTGCATTCTAAAATGTATCAATTTTTATCTGTATCGGAAGCTATTGCAATGACCGAGCAATTATCCGCTCTTATCGGAACAGAAGAACATGTACAAGAGACGCAGCCGGTTGTATTGCCAGAATGGGGCAATGCGCGCACTGAGGAACAACCGTTGCTTGCTTCAGAAGAAATAACGAAGAAGAGCAGGCTGCTGCAAAATATAGAAGTAAGCCTTGAGTTTGTGTTTGGAAGCACGACAAGAACAATTGAAGATATATTACAATTAAATGAAAACGAAGTTGTAGTATTGGAAGAGAGCGTTGATGAACCAATCCAAGTGTTTGCAAACGGTGTTCTTATAGCGTACGGAGAACTCGTAAGCGTTGACGGATTTTTTGGAGTAAAGGTGAAGAAGACGCTATAAGAAAATAGAGAAAAGGGGAAATGGAATGAGGGGTATTATTGGATTGTCGCTTATTCTTTCGTTAAGTTTAACAAATCCTTTGCCTGTTTATGCCATAGAGGATAACAAGGTGGCGTGTTTTTTGGAAAAAGAGGTTCAAGCTTCGGAAGAACAAGCCTCTCTTTCCATTACCGCAAGCGGCCGATCTGTTAAAGCAGGAGAAACAATTGAATTTTCGGTTGATGTGAAGGATGTAAAACCGAAAATGGTTAAAGGAATTCTTTCTCAAAAGGAGCAGGGAATGCAAACACGCACGCTTGAATTTACTTACAACGGAGATAAACAAGCATGGGTAGCCGTATATACCGTTACACCATATGACCATATGGGTGAATGGGTGCTCGATGTATACTATTTGGAAGAGAAATGGCATGTAAAGAAAAATCAGCTTATGCTGGAAATCGATAACCCCGCTCCAAAACAGGATGAAATCGCTCCAGAGTTTATTGAAGCTTTCATAAAAAACAATGAAATGCAGGGAGGGGATGCGATTACTGTTGTGAGAGGCGATGAATTGACTATATATGCAAAAGCAACTGATGAACGGCTAGATAATAAAGAATTTTCAGGTGTTCAAGAAATAACTGCGCGTGTTCAAAAGCGTGGATCTGTAGATGCGCCTGTTGCTGCGATTTGTTTAAAATATAATGAGAAAGCAGATGAATGGACAGCGCCAATTTCGTTTTCTGAAGCGGATGAAGCTGCAGATTACGAGGTTGTTTTGACAATAAAGGATTTTGCAGGAAATATGCGCAAAGAAAGAATGAATACAGTGATTCATCTCGAAAAAGAGCCGGAACTTGTTTTGCCAAGTGAGGATGAACCGCAGCAGAGCAAACCGCAAATGACGGAAAAGCAGGAGCCGCTTCAATTGATAGAGCAACGAGAAATACCGGTTGCAAGCAGGGGGAAGGAGACTGCCTTTGAACAAGCAGAGGCTGCTTCGGTACAAATAAAAGAAAAAGTAATAGAAACAAAAAAAACAGAAGCTGAAAAAACAGCTTCCCTTCCAACAAGTGAATCAAAACAAACGCCGCCGCCCCAAAAAGGCAACAGCAACATGCTGTTTTATGTAGTCGGGGGATTTGCGTTATTTCATGTCATTCGCGGATGCTTAGAATGGAATAGGGGAGTTTAAGAGGGGATGAGAATACAAGGAAGCAATTCTAACGCAAAACTAGCATGGCAAAGACAGCAGCTGCAAAATATTGCGGGAGATCGGCAGCTTCAATTACTTTCAGGCAGCCGGGCTGTTGCCTTTTCTTTACATAAAGAAGCAGATGCGGCAGGAATACCGTTGTTAAGCGTACATGATGGATTAACAGCTGTACAAGCAGCACGGTTAGGTCTGTCCGCCATTTTACAGCTGTTAATGCAAACGCGCGAACAAGCAGCGCGGCATGGCAATTTTGTGAGCGCAACGACTTGGAAGGAACTTGTCCAACAATTAAACCGTATTGCCGCTGAAACGAATGTAAATGGCCTGTTTTTGCTTGATGAGGAAGCGCATTCTCTTATTGTGCGCGTTCAAAGTGAAGGAAAAGAACAAGCTGCCATGCAAATTTCTTTTGTTAGTGCAACGGCAGCGGCGCTTAGTTTGTCCGATATGGATGGGACGGCTGCAAAGCTAGAAGGGGCAATTCAGACTGTAAACGCATACTTGGAAAACTTTAATCAAACATTAAGGCAACTGCATGTTTTACTAGAGGAGGCGAAGCAAAAATCGGAACTCGTTTCTGGGGAGCATGATTTAGGAAAGCTGGGAGTTATTGCAGAAATGAGCATGTCGATGCTCACCTGCAGCGTTTTAAAACCGCTGAAAGATAAAAAAGTATCATTGTTTGTATGTGTGGGAATTCTTTTTTTTATTTTTGCGGCTGTTTATATAGTGGGGGACTAATAGAATCCCGCTTTGTTTTGGAGCTATATATACAATTTATTATTTGGACATATACATCGCGGCTAAGTAGAACAAACAGCACCTTGTACTTGCTTCCTCTCTCTAGTTTTCCGTTGCCTAGGGCAGGAATAGGTTTTGACCGCTTCTATGCATAGCAGGATGCTCTCTCCCTCTTTCAAAAGAAAGATTTTATGTTCTTTTTTAGCTTGTACTTATAATATGTTGGTTCGTGCTTTCATCTCCTTTTCGCCGTTTTTTCTTATAGGAATCTATGAAACAATATAGGTTGGCATAATAAAAAGGCAGTTGCTACTACTGCCTTTTTATTATGCCAAGAACGAGCTAAGCCGCAAATTGATGGCTGCTATATAAGCAATAACGTCTTATATAGCTATATTTTTTGATAGAAGAAAGGATCGATGACTTTCAAACCGTATTGCTCTGGGGCCAATATTTGTTCTGTGCTGCCGACAAATAAAACGCCCCCGCTTCGAAGCGATTGGCTGAATTTTTTGTACATCATGCTTCGCGCCTGTTCAGTGAAATAAATGGTTACGTTGCGGCAAACGATTAGGTCGTATTGCTGTTCATAGGAATGTGTAAGTAAATCATGTTTTTTGAATTTAACATATTGTTTTATATGTGGTTTAACAATATAGCTTTGCCCTTCTTTTATGAAATGTATATTTTTTATATGCTCCGGCACCTCGGTTAAGGAGCGGTCCTGATAAATTCCTTGCTTTGCTTTCTGTAAAATTTGGGAATCAATATCAGTCGCATGTATTTCATAACGATTAGGGAATACTTTTTCCAAAATCATAGATAAAGTATACGGTTCTTCTCCAGCAGCGCAGGCAGCGCTCCAAACCTTTAATTTTCTCGGATTACCTTGTGAAAGCAACGGCAAAATCTTTTTCTCCAGTATTTCCCATCGTGTGTGATTTCGGAAAAAACCAGATACGTTAATAGTCAAATGTTCAATGAAAGACTCCAGCAGCTTATGGTCGGAAAGGGCTGCAAGTAGGCTATTGTAGCTTGTAAAGCCGTTGCGAAGCAAAAAAGACTCAATCCTGCGGCGAATCCGATCTTGTTTATATAAGGAAAGATCCATGCCAAATCGTGCTTTAAAGCTTGTAATAAAGGAAGTATAAGCGTGTTCGTTCATAAGTGTGCGGGCAATTGCCCAGGGAGCAATTGCCGATTCCCCCTTATTTCATGAAATTTCTATATTGGTATGCAGATATGTTTTTAAAGAAGGCGAAGCTTGCTTTCGAAGCTTTGTTGCGCCAATATTTCATTTTCCTTTGGCAGGTCGCAAATAAAAGCATCAATTCCGCATTCCTTCGCCACATCAGCCGGGATGACAGATGAAGGTTTATCGCCATTGTAGCAGCATATGACCAAGTCAATATCTTGGAAAATAACCTTTAAATAGCGAATATATTCCGAGCGGTAAACGTTAGGGCTCATATGCCCAAACGAAGCGTACTGCGATCCGAGAGAAATAAAATATGAAATCATTTCCTGAAATGAACCGGACAGGCTTTCTAGCGGCTGCAGCGTGTATATATGGAGATGGGGGGCAAGGTGTTCGTTTTCCAGAAAAAAGCGAAACACCTCATTTTCCATCGATTTATAACATAGTACATGGATCATATGTTTAGATGCGTAGCGCGATAAGATTTTTTGAATTTCTTTCTTATCCCAATGTGTTAATTGATTTGATCCACAAAGAAAAAGATTCATTCTGTAGCCACCTCATGGAAAGTTTAACATATCTACAGCAAAAAAGAACTGCAAAAATAAAACTCAGACTGTACAATTATAATACGAGCACTGCGTTTATAGAAGGATAAAATATGTAAAAACGCGATAAACATCCCAAAATTTATATATAAAACAAAAAAATATTTGTATATGATATAAACTAAATAACAAGCATTTCGTTTTTAAAAAATAGCTGATATACTAAAATGGAAATATAGAAAATGCGTATTTTAATAAAATTATAATTTTGAAAATATATGGATGTAGACTTAAAAATGCCACACTCCTTTCTTTTTGTACGCGAGGGGGCGCCCTGAGGCGTATAGAGGAGATTTTCCTGCTTTTTCTGCCTTGTGCAAGGGCAAATCAGAGAGAAGAGCAAGTGAAGCATAGTCATAGATATTTTAAAGCTTGGAAGGAGGATTTACGAATGCTGCGTTCCGTTTCTTTTCATCCGCCTCTTGTAAACCAGCCGTCTTCCTTTTCCGGTACGAAGGAGGCGCCTTTATCAACGAACCAAAATTTTTATGCATCTCTTCATGTACAAGGAAAACAAGATAATATTATAGGGGAAATGCAACGATTTGTAGAAACGATAGAGAAAATAAAAGAAAAAATCCAACAGGAATTATCCGTTGAAAATGTGATGGAGTATAAAAAGACGGTAAAGGCTTTTTTAAATTTTTATGTAGACCATGTAATACAATATAAAGATGTGATGTCGCGCCATCCGAAATATGGCTATGCTCAGAAAATGACGGTTGTAAAGCAAATTGAAACTGATATGAACGATTTAGAAGATATTATGGGCCTAATTAACACGAAAACAGGACATTTGGAAATGTTGAATAAAATTGGCGAGATTCATGGAATGATTTTAAATCTAGTTTTATAGACGGGGGAGAAGCTAGAATGTATATGAGCCTTTATGATAAACTGTCGGACATCAGCAAGGTGTATCGGGAGATTGAGGAAACCGGAATAACGATATATACGTATTTAAAAGAAAAGAAGCTGCACGATATTCAGCCTTTGCACGTTTTGCAGCTGAAAAAAACAGAGGAGCTAAAGGAAAAGCAACAAGTGTTTGAACAACTGTTAATTCAATATTGCTCCGATAAAAATATTGAAAAGCCGAATGTAAAGCAGCTGTTTCCGTACTTTACGGAGCAAGAAGCGAAACAGATGCAGGAGCTTCTTGAAGAAACGACTCAGGCAGAACGGGCTGCTAAACAGATAAGCACGAAAAATCAGCATTATTTACAAGTGTTAATTACAACAACGGAAGCGATGGTTGATTGTATTTCTGAATTGAATATGGAAAGAAATCATAATTCACAAATGTTTATGAATGAGCTTTTGTAAGAAAGGGATTGGAAACGAGAATGAAATTAAGCGAATATCAGAAATCGTTGTCAGGCATGATGGCGGCGCAGCTTGCCATTTCCATAACAAAGCAAAATATATCGAATCTTCATACAGAAGGATATGTTCGGCAAAAAGTGAATTTTGGAGCGACAGGGGCGACAACCAGCAGCGGGCTGCCTTCCGGCTATGGTGTCAAACCACTTGATATTGAGCGGGTAACGGACGAAGTGAAAACGATGCAATACAATCATCAATTGTCCGAGTTTTCTTATTATGAATATGTTGTTAAAGAATTGTCCGGAGTAGAGGGATTGTTCGGCACTTCTGACGAATCTTCATTAGCCGCATTAACAGACCGTTTTTTTCAAGCGTGGCATGAGGTGGAGAAAAATCCGACGCAGCCTACGTATTATCAAACTGTTGTGTCTGAGGCGGACAAGCTTTCTTCGGAACTAAACCGCATTACAAGCAGCTTGTGGCAGCTAAAGGCGCGTGCAGCAGAGGGGGGTCAATTTATGGCCGCTGAATTTAACCGCTTGGCAAAACAGCTTGCCGAAACGAACGAAAAGATTGGCGACGCCGGACTGCAGCCGCCGAACCAGCTGTTGGACGAGCGTGATCAAGCGATTAAAAATTTAGCAAAACTGGCAAAAGTGGATACAACATTTGAGTCGGAAAATCCTCACGTTGCCACTTTGCGCATAAACGGCCTCCTCCTTGTCTCAGGTGCGGACCATTATCCGCTGGAAGTGGATTCTAACCTTACACTAAGAGCCAGCGGGGCTGAGGTGAAAATAAACGGAGGCTCTATTCAAGCGGCAATTGACTTGAATGTAAGGCATATTCCTGACTATATACAAAAAATCAGCGAGTTTTCTAAAAACTTAGGAGATCAAGTTAATGCCATTTTAGGAACGACATTTTTTACAGGTGAAGAGGGGAATTTGCATGTTTACCCGCCAATTTCGGCGAATCCGGCTTCTTTGAAGGTAACAGCGGAGACAGCAAAGCAGGTTACAGAGCTGGCAAAGCAAGCGATGTCACCGGGAATAACATACAAAACGGCGCTTGATCAACTTGTAGTAAAAGTAGCATCAGATGTAAACTCTGCTCAATCGTACATGACAATTCACGAAGACTTACTTATGGGAATTGAGCAGGAAAAGCTTAACGTTGAAGGTGTAAACATGGATGAGGAAATGGTGAATTTAATGATGTACCAAAATTACTTCGCCGCGAACTCAAAAGCAATCCGCACACTAAATGAAATGTATGAATCGTTATTTGCATTAATTTAATAAAGGCAGGAATAAACATGAGAATATCGACATTTCAGCACGCAGCTTGGACAAAACGCGATATGATGCGAGTGCAGGCAGAGGTAGCTAAAAATCAACAGAAGGTATCTTCTGGAAAAAAGCATCTGCGCATGAGTGACTCGCCTCTTGATACAGGAAAATCGTTGGCCATCGGCCATACACTGCGCCAAATTGAACAAATGCAGCGCGATATTACAGACTCAAAAAATATGCTGTCTACTACAGAAACAGCGCTAACAGGTATTCAAGAGGCGTTGGACAGGGCAAACGCACTTGTAATCCAATCTTTAAACGGTACGCAATCAAAGGAAGATTTGCGGACGACGGCAACCGAAGTAGAGGCTTTAGTCAAGCAAGTTATATATTTGGGGAATACACAATATGACGGCCGTTATATATTTGGAGGAAGCGACTATGAACAGCCTCCTTTTCAAGAAGATGGAACGTATGCAGGGGGGAATAAGGAAGTAAGCTGGAATATTCATGAAAGCTACTCTGTTACAGTATTTCACAACGGTAATGAAACAATCGCACCTGCGCTCCAAACGCTGCAAAACATATATAGCCAACTAAAAAATGGCGATATAGAAGGATTGAAATCTTCTTTAGAGGCGAATAAAAGCAATATGGAAGCGATTATTAGTTCAATCGGGGAAGTAGGATCGACAAGCGCGACGGTTCAATCTTTTGACGATATGTTGCACGAGCAAAAAATTACGCTTACAGAAAAACTCTCCTCGGTGGAGGATGTGGATTTGGCCGAAGCGATTTCTGATTTATCCTACATGAATGCCACCTATCAAGCAACGTTGCAAGTTGTTAGCACGATGAACAAAGTAAACATATTGAATTATATGTAGGATGAGGAGGAAGCAAGATGGCTAGTTCAGTGACGGCATATGGCTCTACAGGCACGCAGCTATGGGGGCTGGGCAATACTTTAATTGATACAAAAGATCTCGTTGAGTTGGAATTGCAAGCATTGGAAATGAGAAAAAGCCCAATGCTCAACCAAAGGCAAAGACTTACAAACGATAAGCAAGCATATAGCAATTTTAAGTCTGAATTCAATGCGCTATTGGAATCTGTACGGAAGCTAGCTTCTTTTACAGGAAGCAGTAAAGCAGTTACAACATCTTCATCAGGCAGTGTTAGTGTCCAAGCTAGCTCAAACGCAATTAGCGGGACATATGAAGTTGGGGTTACGCAGCTCGCTGCCCGTCACCAAATTGCAGGAGGAGCACTAGACTTAAATGCAAAGGTTAATTTAAATAACCAAATAAGCGAGGAGCTCTTTATTAATGGAAAAAGTTTGACGGTAACGCCTGATATGACCTATAAGCAAGTTATTGATAAGATTAACGCGGGCGGTTACGGCGTTTCTTTATATACGATTCATAATGGTACAACGGACAATCTGTTTATGACAGCATCATCTTCGGGCAAAGCGGGGGAAATAATGCTGTCCGGCGGAACTGCAAGCAATTTGTGGCAAACGCTCGGATTTTTAGATGCTAATAATGCCATTAAAACGACCATTACAGAGGCGCAGGATGCACAATATTCCATAAACGGCGTGAGCTTGACAAGCGCGACAAATACAATTGAGAACGCTTTGCCAGGTGTAACGTTAACGCTGGAAAATATAACGCCGCCGACAAACCCTGTTAAGTTTACAGTTGGGGATAGTACGGCTGAGGAAGAAATCGGTCTGATTGAAGCGATGGTCACAGAGTATAATAATGCTGTTGGCAAGCTGGAAACATACGCGGGAGAGGCGGGAGTGCTGCAAGGCTCAACGGCTGCGTTAAGCACATCAAGAGCCTTGGCCAGCTTGGCAATGTTCCAGCTTAACGGCAAATACGCTTCCTCTTTTGGCATTCAAATGGATAAAACGGGGCGCATTACACTTGATAAGCAAAAACTGCAGGAGGCGTTTAAGCAGGATGCGGATGGGGCAAAAGCCTTTTTCTTCGGCATTAACGGCTTAGGAAAACATTTAGATTCCGGATTGAACAAGGTGTTCGGGGAAACGGGAATAATTGGCGGCAAGCTGAAAAGCTTTGATGATGAATTAAAAAGGGTAAATGACCAAATTGCCAAAATTGATGAGTTGAATCGAACAAAGCAGGATGCAATTATCGCTAAATATGCAAAATTTGAACAGCAAATGGCAGCATTAAACGCACAATTGAGTTATATTAAAGCGGCTACGAAACAGCCGGACGACGATAACTAAGGAGGAAAAAAACAGATGCAACCGTGGCAGCGTTATATGCAAAATAGCATCATGACAAGCAATCCTATTAAAAACACGATTTTGATTTATGAAAAAGCAATTATAGAATTCAAGCAATTAGAAGAACTATTACAAAGCTTTCGTTTCCAAGAAGCCGATCCGGTCATGGATAAGCTTGAGGATATTTTTGAAGAGCTAAAATTACAGCTTAATCCCGATATAGACGAGGAACTATACAATAATTTAGTAAAGTTATATGATTGGATACTGCAGAGTGTGCAAAAAATGAAAATAGCGAGAGAGCCGAAGGAAATAGAAGCGATTATATACGTATTGAATCAGCTTATAGAAGGGTATCGCGGGGTACTCGCAAATGAACAGCAATAAGCCGTATGATGATTTTTTAAAATGTTTTAATTGTGCTAAGGAAATTGTTGTTTCGGATGAAGAATTACAAAAAAGGATGGAGAGTTTTAATAATTGGTTTGTGACATTAAAAGCTGCTGAGAGAAACGAAATCGCAGCGAAAGTCGTTGCGATTATTTCTGAAGCGCAAGAAGTCATTCGCAATAAACAAACGGCGCTAGAACAAATGATATTGGCCAACCATACACAAAGCAAAGCAAACGCTCGTTACGGCAAATATGAATGAATAAGAGGAAAAGCGGTCGGGTTCGAGCGCTTTTCTTTCACGATATATTTGTAAATTGGGATATTGTAAAATATTTTCCAACGACAGAATCTAAAAAATATCATAAAATATTTTTGTGAAAATTGTAGTTTTATCTCGAAAATAACAAAAAAATAACTTAAGATTGTAATAGACAAATGCAGGATTTAGAAAAATAGACGAAAGGGGGGGATGGTGTTGAAAAACTTTATTGGCAGCGTCGGCAATTATATGAGTTATTTGACAGCAAGGAGAGATATTATTTCCAATAATATTGCAAATGCGAATACGCCGGGATATAAGGCAAAAGATGCGCAGTTTTTGGAGCAGCTCGAAAATAGCGGCGTCTCGTCTGTTTCATTATATAAGACAAACCCGCGCCATTTTCCGATTTCAACGATGCAGCGAACGCCTTATGCAATCAAAGCAAACCATCTTGAAATAAATGAGGATGGAAACAGCGTTGACACGACAAAAGAAATGATTGAGCTGATGAAAACGAATCATTTGTATTCAATTGCTGTACAAACAATTAATACGGAAAAAGCGATTGGCCAGGCGGCGCGCGGGAAATAGCAATAGCGGAGGATAGAACATGTTTAATGCAATTAACATAAGCGGATCTGGACTGACAGCAGCTAAAAAGTGGCTGGAGGTTACGTCAAATAACATTGTGAATGCAAATACGACAAACGGCGTTGATCAAGAGCCGTATCACCGCCGCAGAGTGGCATTACAGCAAAAGTCGTTTCATGATTTATTAGGAAAGGATGGCAAAGCGGGAGTGCAAATTAGCAGTATTTCCGTTGACCGGAATGAAAAGATGATTTACGACCCAATGCATCCGCATGCCAATAAAGACGGTTACGTACGCTATCCAAACGTGGATTTAACGGCGGAGATGACGAATGCGATGGTGGCGCAAAAAATGTATGAAGCAAACACAACGGTGTTAAATGCCAATAAAAAAATGCTAGACAAAGATTTAGAGCTTGGAAGAGGCTAATGTAAAGGAGAATTAAATATATGGTTATTAATGGGAATAATGTAATCCTGCCTTTAAAGCCTGCAGGACTTGCGGAAGCGCCAAAAACAACTGTGCCGGCGGCTGAGGGAAAACGATTTATTAATCTATTAAATGAGATGACCAGCACGCAAAATGGGGCTCAAGAGGCTGTATATAATTTATTAACAAAGGGACAAGGGCAAGCGCACGAGATATTAATTCAGCAAATGAAAGCGGAAAGCCAAATGAAAACCGCCTCTGTTATTAGGGATAATTTAATTGAAAACTATAAACAGCTGATGAATACGCAAATTTAGAGGGATGGACGGATGTGTAAATAGATGGAGAAGTTAAAGGAAATACTCCAATCGTTGAAAACTTGGCATAAGATGGTCATCGGTGCAGTTCTCCTTGCTGTTGTGACAATTGTGTCTTTATATTTTACGCTGCCGGATAATCACGTTGCTGTATATAAAAATTTAAATGAACAAGACCAGCAGGATATTCTTGCGGAAATGTCCAAGCTTGGAGTAGATTATCAAATCGGCAAAGACGGTGCGATTACGGTGCCGAAAAAGGATGCGGTTTGGGTGCGAAACAAAATGACGGAAATGGGGCTTCCAAGCAATGGCGGCGGCGGTGAAGACATTTTGCTGGAAAGTTCGCTTGGTGCAAGCGAGCAAGATAAAAAAATGCGGCAAATTGTTGGCATTCGCAAGCAGCTGGAGCGGGACATCGTAAAAAATATCGATGCTGTCGAAACGGCAAACGTGCAAATTACGTTGCCGGATAAAGAAAGCATTTTTGATGAAAAAATACCAGAAGGAACTGCGGCAGTTACAATCGGCACACGCCGCAACCAAGCATTAACGACAGAGCAAATTCTTGGCATCCAATACATGGTAAGTGCAGCAGTGCCGGGTGTAAAGGCGGAGGACGTAAGTGTAATTGATAGCAAAAAGGGTGTTATCTCGGAGGCGGAGGGTGGCGCAAATCCGAGCGGTTCCGCTTCTTATGAAAAGGAATTGGCAATGCAGCAGCAAATTGAGGAAAAGTTAAAGAAAGATATTGCGGAAACGTTAGTGAATTTATTTCAGATTAATAATTTTCATGTGAACACGAGCGTTTCCGTAAACTATGACGAAGTAACGCGCCAAATTGAAAAATACGGCGATAAGGGCATTCTTAGAAGCAAGCAGGAACAAAGCGAACAATCTACAGCGCGCGAAGGGGACGGTGGAAACCCGGAAGCGGGAATAGCAGCGAATGGCGAAGTGCCGACATATGAAAATGAAGCAATCGGAAACGGACAAGTTACGTATGAACAAAATAATAAAAATGTTACAGAAAACTATGAAATTGATAAAACAGTAGAAACGATTAAAAAGCACCCTGAATTGACAAAAACAAATGTAGTAGTTTGGGTCGATGAAAAAACATTATTAAAGCGCAATATTGATATTAATGTTTTTAGAGAAGCAATCGGTACAGCAGCTGGATTGCAAGCAGATCAAAACGGCTTTTTCACAAATGGCCAAGTAAATGTTGTGCCGGTTCAGTTTGAGCAGAAGAAAGAGGCTGCTATCGATGAAACGGACGATGAGGGCGGCATAAATTGGGCATTAGTCGCAGGCATTGCAGCGCCGTTGCTGCTTGGCGCTATCGGCGGGACCGCATTCTTTATGAGAAAGCGTAAACGGAAAGAAGAAGAATCTCTATTTATGGTAGACGATGACGGGCAATGGGAAACAGCGGCCTCGGCAGAACCGGGAGAGGAAAAAGAAGAAAATAGCAAGCAAGACGTTCCGCTTGATAAACAAATTCAAGAAATTGCCAAGAGTAATATAGATGAAACAGCGCGCGTTTTGAAAAAATGGTTGAATGAACAGTAGAGGGATAGTGAGGTAAGGTAATATGGCAGAGAAACAAAAGCTATCCACAAGAGAAAAAGCTGCCATCCTCGTCCAAATTCTGGACGAGGATGTGGCGGCCCAAGTGGTAGATACTTTAAACGACGAGGAAAAAGAAAGCCTGCTGCGGGAAATTGCGCAGTTTCGGTCATATCCCCCTGAAGTTTTAGAAAGTGTGTTCCGGCAGTTTTTGCAGGAAATAAGCGTTAGAGAGTTGAGCACACTCGCGCCAAACCGCAATTATATACGGCGGTTGTTTAAAAATATGTCAGATGAAGAGTGGAGCAATTTGATTCAGGATATCTCGTTTAGCCAAGATAATCCGTTTGAGTTTTTAAATAACGTATCTGATTTAGACCAACTGTTAACAGTATTAAATGAAGAATCGCCACAAACAATCGCGATCATCGCTTCCCATATTAAGCCGCAGCTGGCATCGCGTTTAATTGAAAAATTGCCGGAGCAGAAAATGGTAGAAACGGTTATGCGTATCGCGAAGTTAGAACAAGTAGATGGCGAATTGGTTAATCAAATTGGCGATTTGCTAAAGGCGAAAATGAAGAATATGTCATTTGGTGCAACAAACAAAACAGACGGATTAAAAACAATTGTTAATATTTTAAACAATGTTTCACGCGGTATCGAGAAAACTGTATTTGAAAAATTGGACGTTATAGATCACCAATTATCTGAGAGAATTAAAGAAAATATGTTTGTATTTGAAGACTTGCTTCGTCTTGATGATTTAGCGTTGCGCCGCGTAATGGAGGAAATTAAAGACAACGGCTTATTGGCAAAAGCTTTAAAGAATGCAAAGGAAGAGATCAAGGAAAAGCTGTTCACATGTATTTCCAGCAGCCGCAAAGAAATGATTATCGAGGAGCTAGACGGTCTTGGGCCACTTAAGGTAACGGATGCAGAAAAAGCGCAGCAGGTGATTACGAGCACTGTAAAACGTTTGGAGAAGGAAGGGAAAATCGTCGTGCAGCGGGGTGAAGAGGATGTCCTTATTTAAAAACAGAATTCCCGGGAATTCTGTTTCTTTTTCTAATGAGCACTATCAGCTGAAGTATATGCAAGAGGAAACTTCAAGGGATGAGCTCAATATTTTTGATGAAAGATTTCCTGATAAAGAAGCATTTTTACGGGAGAAAAATGAATTATTGAAAGAAAAGGAAGAATTGCTCATAGAGCGAAACCGCTTGCAGGAATTTGAAAAAATGCTCCGGCAACAGCAAGAAAATCTTATGATGCAAAAGCAAGCGTTCGAGGAGCAGAAAGTACAGTATATGCGGCAGTTTGAGCAGGAAAAAAAGCAAATATATTATGAAATGACCGAGCTATTATGGGATAATTCTTTAAAGCTTGCTGAAAAAATTGTTAATCAGGCAATTGATACGCGGCAGCTTTCGATGATTGCTATTTTAAAAGGAATGATCCAGACGCTGCCGATTGCATTTGAAAAGCTGCAAATTACGGTGCATCCGCAAACATACAAGCTGCTTGAGGAAGAGAAAGAAGAAACAAAGGAATATTGGCTATTTGAGCTTGTGGAATGGAAATATGATTTTTCCCTTGCGGTTGGCGAATTCGTATTGGAAGAGGAAAAGGAATATTTTGAATATAGGTTCCGCTCCATTTTTGAGCGGCTGCGCGAAAAGCTTGGTGACCGAATGAGTGAAGAGGTGAAAGCGGAGTGAAGCTATATTTGCAGGAAGAAGCAAAAAAATGGGCTGCATTTATAGCTGCCCCGTTTTATATTAGTAAAGGAAAAGTTCATAGCGTACAGGAGCAGTTTTTCATTTCCAAAGGCCCAAAGGCAAAAATTGGCGATATATGCGCCGTTGGAGAACAAAAGGTACTATGCGAAGTAATTGCAATCGAAAAGGAAAACAATATGCTGCTGCCGCTTGACCAAAATGAAAAGGTCAGTTACGGCGATTGGGTTGAGGTTATCGCTGAAGAAGTGACAGTGCCGCGCGGCGATCATTTGCTTGGCAAAGTATTGAATGCAAACGGAAACGTGCTAAACGGCGAGGTAAAGCATATTCCGCTGCAAAAGGTAAAGCTTGATGCGCCGCCGATTCATGCTTTTGAACGCCAAGAAATTACGGAAGTATTTGAAACAGGGATAAAATCGATCGATTCCATGCTTACAATAGGTGTCGGACAAAAAATCGGCATTTTTGCCGGGTCCGGTGTCGGAAAATCGACATTGCTCGGAATGATTGCCAAAAACGCGAAAGCTGATGTGAATGTCATCGGCCTTGTCGGCGAGCGCGGACGCGAAGTGAAGGATTTTATCCGCAAAGAGCTTGGCGAAGAAGGAATGAAAAAAAGCGTGCTCGTTGTCGCGACTTCAGACGAAAGCCATCTTATGCAGCTGCGGGCAGCAAAGCTGGCAACTTCCATCGCCGAGTATTTTCGCGACCAAGGCAACAATGTTTTGCTCATGATGGATTCTGTAACGCGCTTTGCCGATGCGCGCCGAAGTATTGATATTGCTATTAAGGATCTGCCGATCGGCGGTAAAACATTGTTAATGGAAAGCTATATGAAAAAGCTGCTAGAACGCTCTGGCAAAACGAAAAACGGCTCGATAACAGGAATTTATACCGTGCTTGTAGACGGAGATGACATGAACGGCCCTGTGTCGGACTTGGCGCGCGGGATTTTGGACGGCCATATTGTGTTAAAACGCGAACTTGCGACGCTGAGCCATTATCCGGCTATTTCCGTACTTGATTCGGTGAGCCGGATTATGGAGGAGATTGTCGACGAAGAGCATTGGAAGCTTGCAAATGAAACGCGAAGAATTATGTCAGTTTATAAAGAAAACGAGCTATATTTCAAGTTAGGCACTATTCAAGAAAATGAGGAAACAGCTTTTATTTTTGGCTGCAAAAATAAAATGCCGATGATTAACCATTTTTTAAAGCAAGGGAGAACGGAACACGTTCCTTTTGCGGAAACGATAGAACTGATGCGTTATCTTGTTTAGCTCAAGAGGCGGGATAAATATAAGGAAAAGGCGTAAGCACCCTTTTTAGAGGAGTGAGTGCAAACTGTCATTTTCTTTATCAATTTATATATAAAAATAAAGAATAGAATATATGAAAAAAATACGAAAATTTCACAGAAATATTTAATAAAAAGAGATATAATAATAAATGGATGTATAAATAAGGAGAGGAAGCGTACTGTGCCGTGAACAGAAAGCAATATGAAACAATTAAACTGCAAATCAATTCCGAAAAAGAGAAAATTTTAACGGAAATTAGCGCGTTATTAAGGGAAAGGTATGCAGTTGAAACGCAAAAACAAAAGGAAATCGACATTTTTTTGTCACGCGGCAAAATGTTTCAACCCGGACAGAGCGTTGCGGCAGGTGCTGTATCGCTTTATACATTTTCACCCGAAAAAATGAAAGAATTAGATAAAAAAATTTCCCTTATAGGAGGGTTTATTAGAAAAAACGAGCTCATGCTAGAGCAGGTGAAGGAAAAAGAACGAACGATTGACGATTTGTTTCGCGACGTGCTGAAACAGCAGGAAAAGGAACGTGAAAAGAAGGAAGAAACAACGCTGCTTGATTTAAAGATGGGTATAAGCAGCCGGGGAAGCTAGCGGGAGGCAAAGATGATAATTAATTTGCAAGCGGCCCAGCCTGTCGGGCCAGGTTACAAAATAAAGGCGCATATGCAGCGCACCGAAAAGGCGGATCCTTCTTTTGCTGAAAAAATAGAGGGCAAGCGGGAGCAAATAGAATATAAGGAAGCAGAAAAAAATGTACAACCAAAGGAGTTAACCAATGAGCAAGCGCCTGCTCGACAAACAATACAAAATAAAGACGATACAGCGGCAGCGCTGCATAAAAAGAAGCAAAAGCAAGAGGAAAAAGCTGATTCAGAAGCTTCGCATGGGGAGCAATTGCTATTGTTAGTGTCCAGTCAAGAGCTTACGTTTTCACTGTTGAAAGAAAATCCGGAAGTATTGCAAAAATTATTTGATATGATGCAACAGTTCCATGAATTGTATGGGAATGTGGCAATAGACCAACTGCCAGCCGCAGAGCAGCAACAATTGGCACTATTTTTGCGGCAGTTTGGATTACAAAACACTATAAATACTGAAATGACGGTACAGCAAATCATACAGAAGCTGCAAAGACCGGAGCAGCTTACGCCTGTTATGACAGAAATGCAAGATTTAACAGCAAGCGTTGCTTTAAGCACGGCTAAGGAAGATCATGCAAAGGACAGCGAAGAGGGGGCGCCTCCGTTTGAACAGCTTCACTCTACTCCACAGAAAGAGTTCCCTCTTCAATCAATTTCACCTCGTCTGGCGGAAAAGCTGAGCACTGCGGATTTGCAGGTACAATTGCAGGACAAGCTCAATGATATACAAAAATATGTTGTAAAAAATGACCGTATATTTTTGCAACTCAATCAAGAAGCATTCGGTTCTTTAGATATATTTTTAAAAAAGGTCGGCACCCGGATTCATATTCAAGTGGAAATGGAACATAAGGAAGTTAAAAAAGAGCTTGCGCCTTTATTGGAGGAAATGAAGCAGAAGCTGGAAGCGAAAAACATCCAAGTTGAGCTGAGCTATACAGAACGCGACAAAAAGCGGGAGCAGCGCGAAGAACAAAGACCGTATGAGCAAAAAATGCCGAAGCAAGATAAGCAGCAAGAAGATATGGCGTCATTTGGAGGATTACTAGGGGGGTAACGCATGAAAATTGATTCCAATACGTTGAATTATAATGCAATAACAAAAAGCGCTCCTCAAAGTGCTTTGTCTTCGTCAAGCATTTCGAAAAATATTATGGGCAAGGACGATTTTTTGAAGCTGTTTTTAACGAGCTTACAATATCAAGACCCGAATAACGCGATGGATATGAATCAGATGATGAGCCAAATGTCACAATTGTCCATTATTGAACAAGTACAAAATATGACAAAGGCAGTTGAAGCTTTTTCTGCCACCATCCAGGCAAATGCGCTGGACGGTGGCATGAAATTTCTCGGCAAGTATGTTGAGGCTGTTGATGCAGACGGAAATAAAATAACCGGTACCGTTGAACAAGTAAGGGTTGCATCTGGCACAGTCCAGCTTCTTGTGGGAGATCGCGCCGTTAGTATGAACCAGGTAACAAGTGTTTCAGAACGAAATGAATAAGGGCAATAAGGAGCGTGCAGCACGATGATTCAATCTTTATATACGAGTATTTCAGGGATGAAAACATATCAAGAAGCATTAAGTGTAACTTCTAATAATATTGCAAACTCGCAAACAATTGGCTATAAAAAACAAAAAGCGCTTTTTGACGATTTGATGTATCGTAATGCGGCTGGCTCTAAAGGCGATGAGAAATATGCCGGCACGAATTCAAAAAGCATCGGCAGCGGCGTTAAGTTAAGCGGTGTAAGCACCGATTATTCCAGTGGAGTGCTTACATTAACAGGAGGAAAAACGGATGTAGCCCTTGAAGGCGCCGGCTTCTTCTTGCTCGGCGATATAAATGGCTCCAATTTTGAATATACGCGAAAAGGAACGTTCAATCTTTCCGCTGATTATCGTTTAATTAACGGAGAAGGGAAGTATGTACTCGGTTATCCGGCAGACCCTGCAACAGGGGAAATTGATTTTGCGAAGCAGCCGCAAGCAATCAATGTGCCGCTTGGGGAAGCGCAGGGCGGTATTAAGACAGATAAAGCAACGGTTGCCGGCAATATTCCTGTCGGTGAGGACGGCATTACGAAGATGCAGTTTCCTGTTTTTGATGAGGCTGGAAATAAGTTAACATTGGAATTAAGCTTTGAAAAAGGAAATGCCTTAAACGGAATTCCAGCGAACTCCTATCGTTTGACAGCAAAGGTAGGAGTTCAAGATGTAGCAGTAACGGCGAACGGAAACGCTCCTGTTGATATCCCGTTTAAGGCAAACGGAGAATTGGATGCCAATGCACTTCCGCCAATTACAATTGGCTTTAAAGGCGGCATTAATTTGGACTATAAAGGGCTAACGAATTACCCGACAGAGAAGACATTAAAGTCTCTTGATGTAAATGGCCGGCAAGCGAGCATTCCGATCGATTATTCAATTACAGATGGCGGGTATGTAATGGTAAAATATTCTGACGGAAGCGTCAAAACGGCCGCGCAACTGACAGTCGCGACTTTTCCGAATGAGAAAGGGCTCATGAAAACGGGGAATGGAAATTATGTTGAAGGACCTTCTTCCGGAAACGTAAACGTTGGTGTATCCGGCCAAAACGGTGCAGGAGCGGTGCGCGGCGGCGCAACCGAAGGCTCCAACGTTGATTTAGCGGCAGAATTTGTGGACTTAATGGTATATCAACGCGGTTTTCAAGGAAATTCAAAGGTAATTAAAGTGTCTGATGAAGTGTTGAATGATATTGTGAACTTAATTCGTTAAGAAAATTTTTTATAGAAGGTTCGCTGCACTTGTTTTCATAAGGAGATGGTTGTGTGGTTGCTAGAGAAGAGAGAATTATGAATGTTCCCTTTTTGCAAGATAAACGAGAGTTAGCGCAGCAAATCATTGCATTTGAAAAAAAGCTGCATACGTATTTGCCAAATCAATTTGAAATTAAGCAAGTTCCACCATATGAATTTGGTGAACGCAAGGCGGTAATCGGCAGAATCCATAGCTTTTATTTTATCGGTATTTTTCAAAATGAAACATGGAAATATCAAGCGTTTGAAAACGAAATGAAGTGCAAGGAGTTTTTCATTGCGCTTCCCGGCATTGACGATAAGCAGGTTGCCTTTTGGTTCAACAATATAGAATTATTGGCAAATGCTTAAACGGAGGGGATGACAGTGGCGCGCCCACAAGCAAATAAATATCGCGTTACATTTTATTCGCCAAACGGCCTTGAGCAAAGAACGATTATGACGGCGAATAGCTTGCCGGAACTTATTAAAAAGGTTGAAGCTACCATAGATGATCCAGTTGGCTATTTTACAAATGATAAGAAAAATAATTGCTATTTTCAAGTTGTAAAACATAATATTTGCTATATTCAATATGATTTATTGTTTTCCGATAGAGAAATTCATATTGAAAAAATAAAAGAATTGCCGTCAGCTGTTTTACAAAAGCTGCTTCAAGCTGTAGCAGATTCAGAAATCTACGCGCTCGTCTTGCTTGAAGCTGACCAAGCAACAAAAGAGCGATTATTTTCTGAAATGGACCCGCAATTTCAAAAAGCGGTAGAACAGGAAATGAAAAAATGGGGAGACGCCTCTCCCGGTGAAATATATAAAGCGCAGGAAATAGTGCTTGAGGAATTAATCCGAATCGTCCGTAAGCAAGGCGAAAGAGGATGAGGGGAAACAGACAGCACGAAGCTGTTTAAGGAAAGGAGTTTATTTACATGGCAACAGAGAGACAAAGTATTTTACTAGAAAGCGGAACAAACGAACTGGAGATTGTCACATACACAATTGGCGATAATTTGTTTAGCATTAATGTGATGAAGGTGCGCGAAATTATTAACCCCCTTCCGGTTACAGCCGTTCCCCAGTCCCATCCGGCGGTCGAAGGCGTTGTGCAAGTTCGCGGCGAAATTTTGCCGGTCATTAATTTATCTCATTCCTTAGGATTGCAAAGCGTTAAGCCGCTTGAGGAGACAAAATTTATTATTGCAGAGCTAAATAAAATGAAGGTAATTTTTCGCGTTGATGAAGTGCATCGAATTCAGCGCATTTCTTGGGAGCAAATCGATGAGCCGGCTTCGTTATCGATGGGGCTTGAAGAAACAACATCCGGTATTGTAAAATTGGACGAAAAAATTATATTATTATTAGATTATGAAAAAATTGTAGTAGAAATTAGCGCTAATTCTGGATATGAAAATAAAAAATTGGGCGACTTAGAGCAAGGACTAGACCGTGGCAGCAAAGTTATTTTTATAGCAGAGGATTCCCACATGCTCCGCCAAATTTTAGAGCAAACACTCACCCAAGCGGGCTACACAAAGCTGCACTTTTTCAGCAATGGGGCCGAAGCGTTAGAGCATATTGAAAAATTAGCAAAAGAACAAGGCACAAATATGTATGATTTGGTGCATTTGTTAATTACGGATATTGAAATGCCAAAAATGGACGGACATCATCTTACAAAGAGCATAAAAGAACATGCCGTTGCCGGAAAGCTGCCGGTTGTCATTTTCTCTTCTTTAATTACAAACGAATTGTACCATAAAGGAGAAGCGGTAGGAGCGGACGCGCAAGTAAGCAAACCGGATATTGAACAGCTTGTCGGCATGGTTGATAATCTCATTTTTCATCGCTAATACATTTTTACTAGCAGTTTTCTCCCTTCCTTTTCGAAAGGGGGAAAATTAGATTTTTTTGTTCTTTTTAACGAATATTTTTTGAGGGAAAACACGAAAATTCGTTGACGTTTATTAGAAAAATAGTGTAAAATTAATATAGAAAAAGAGAACACATACACTTTATACAATTAAACCATAAAATTATAATACATAAATATTGAAAACTTGGTCATAGCAGCAGTTTACTTTATGTAAGGAAATGAGGTAGGGTCATGTTAAATCGGGATCATATTTTAGTAGAGATTATGACGGCGTTAAAAGGTTTTGTTTCTTCCAACACACCGTTCTCGCAAATGGAGGAAGAATTAAAGCGCCTATCCGCAGCGTGTGACGTGCAGTATGAAGATATTGTGCAATTGTATAACAGCATGTCTTTATTTGCGATGGATGTGGAAAATATGGGCGGCCAGGAAGCATATGAGAAGTCGGAATACGTTTGGTTAAAATCAGAATTGGAGCTGCTTTTATTTAGCTATAAGTTCTTTCAAAAGAACGGAATTAGCATTGTTGTTATTTCAGATTATCTCAGCAAAGAAAAATTAAGCATTTTTCCAAAAACGAAAAGCCAGCTGCAAAATACGTACTATAAAATTAGGAACAATCAAATGCCGCTTGAAAATTATACGAAGCAAAAGCCGGGGCGCAAGCCGGGGCAAGAATACCAAAAAGAGTATAAACAGAATGCCGCTAAAGGCAAAAAAGCAAAAGCAGCAGAAGAGCAGCAAATGGCAAGCTACGGCGAAACGGCTGAAGCATATACAAAGAAAAATCTTGTGCAGCTGTTATCAGGCATGATTAACAATTTTCAAATTATCTGTGAGCATAACATAGAGAGCGAAAAGCAAGTGTATCAGCTCATAGAAGGAATTTACGAGCTTTCCAGCATGGCGGCGGAGAGCACAAAAAGTACGCACAGCGCCCGGACGTTAGAAACAGAACTTGAGCTTCTTCGCCAAGAGACAGCGCAGCTAAAGCGTGAAAAAGAGGACTTAATTCAAGATATTCGCCATATGGCTGAGCATATCAGCTCTTTTGTTGAAAGCTCCGATATGGAGCAGCTTAAAGGGCTTTCCGGATTTGTGGCGACATGCAGAAATGATTTACACAAGCTGGGGCTATACACAGCAGCGAATGAACGCAGCTTAAAGGTTTTTGTCGACCATACCGGACAAGTTGTCTCCGTTAAATAAAAGCGGCGAAGAACAACGTGTGATTTTTTTTAAGTTGACGTTCTTTATTGGGAACATAAAATGCGATAAAAAGAAAAGGTATAGTTGAATAAAAACAGTTTTTATAAAATCTAAAGGCAGCCGCCGCTGCACAGAGGCGGTCATGATAATGAAATGCATATGCTAAAATGATAAAGCTGTTGTATATAGAGATAATTCCCCTTAGTTCTTTTCGGGCAGGAAAAGGATCGGGAGAGTGCTTTTGTTTGAGGCAGTATGCTTAGCGATATACAGATGCCTTTTGGAAGGCGGGGGAACGGCTTTTGTGTAGAATGTATAAAACAGGTAAAGGCAGCAACTATTTAAAAGATTATTGCAATAATTTGCTTACAGATTGCGCGTTTTCGTTTGCTTAGATAACAAAAAAGCCCTTCCCGGGCAGGGGAAAGGCTTTTGCATTTGTATATAACAGATTAAAAAGGTAAAGATAATATTGTTTAAGTAGATTATTGCAATAATTTATTTACAGCTTGCGCGCTTTGATTTGCTTGGGACAGCATGCTGATGCCAGCTTCAGAAAGAATTTTGTATTTTGTCATTTCAGACATTTCTTTTGCCATATCCGCATCTTCAATTTGGGAAGCAGAAGCTGCCATGTTAGTTGCTTCACTGTTGATATTATTAATATTGTAGTCTAAGCGGTTAAGAGTAGCACCTAAATCTGCGCGGCCAGTTGCAACTGTGTTGATAGCGGTATCAAGAGCTGTGATAGCAGCTAGAGCGCCAGTTGAGATATCTAAAGCAGCTACATTTGTGCTTAATGTAGATAAATCAGCTTTTGTTAAATCAATTTGAATTTGTTGACCAGCAGTATCACCATCATACGTTTGGATAGATACCATGCCTGCAGTTCCTGCAGATCCGTCTAACAATTTAGCGCCGTTAAATTCTGTATTGTCTTTAATATACCCAATTTGTGTGCTTAGTTGAGCAAATTCTCCTTGTAAAGCAGCAGTATCACTCGCGCCATTTGTACCGTTCGCTGCTTGAACTGCTAAGTCGCGCATGCGCACTAAGATATTGGAAACAGAGTTTAATGCAGATTCAGCTGTTTGAATCATAGAAATACCATCTTGTGTGTTACGGGATGCAACTCCTAAGCCGCTCTCTTTTGCACGCATGCGAGTTGCAATTGCAAGGCCCGCTGCGTCGTCAGCAGCAGAGTTAATGCGCTTACCACTGGAAAGACGGTTCATCGCTTTATCCATTTTTGCTTGGTTTTGACGCATATATTCTTGCGTTTTCATGCTGTTAATATTTGTGTTGATTCTCATATTCAAGTGACCCCCATACTTTTTTACATTGAATCTTCTATGTATTTTAATAATAATTAGAAAAATCAATGTTACCCTTATTTTAAAATCACAATAATAGATTGTCAACGTGAAATTGTAATGAATGAATATAATAAAATATTATTTAAATAATTTTCATATTTCCTCCATATTCTCCTTCTATTCAGCTTGCAAACTATCATAAAAAAATCTAATATTAAAGATATCTTTGCGATAAAAGGTGAGTGTATGATACAAAATATTGTAAAGGATGTTCTTTCTTATAAGCGGGCGCAATTTGAAGAAAAAATAAATAATCCGCATGTCCTTGCCGGTTCGTTCCAAAAGCAGCTTCAAGCCGCAGAAGAAACAAAAAATAATTTCGAGAATGTTGCAGGGGTATCGGTACAGCAAAACACGGCGCATGATATAAAGCAGGCAGCAGCGGAAATAGAGCGCCGCTTCGGGGAACAAAGCATATCTGGAAAAGATAGATGGAACGTTCTTCAAAAATATAATGTTCAATTGATTAATCCGAAATATCGGAATATGTATATAGATATTATTAGTGAAATGAGTGCGAAATATGGGATTCCGACATCATTAATTCAAAAAATGATTGAAACGGAATCGAATTTTAATTCAAAGGCGGTGTCGCATGCCGGTGCTCGCGGACTTATGCAGCTTATGCCGGCAAACATAAAAGAGCATGGCGTAACCGATCCGTATGACGCGCGTCAAAACATTGAAGCGGGCGTGCAGGAAATAAGCGGTTATTTAAAACGCTATAACGGCGATTTAATGTTGGCGCTCGCCGCTTATAACGCAGGGCCGGGCAATGTGAAAAAGTACGGGGGCGTTCCTCCGTTTAAAGAAACGCAAAATTACATTAAAAAGATTTTAAATATAGATATACAGCAAGCATAACGGTTCAACCGATAAGGAGTTGGTCGTATGAAAATAAAAGAAGACATTCCGTTAAATTTGTATTTTGAACTAGGAAGAACGAAAAAAAAAATTGATGATTTGCTCCATTTGACGAAAGGAACTTTATATCGTCTGGAAAATTCAAAAAAAAATACAGTACGCATTATGCTGGAAAACGAAGAAATTGGGACGGGAAAAATTTTAACCAAGAATGGAAAAATGTATATAGAAATAATTAGTCTCAAGGAACAGTAAATGTGTTACAGTAAGGTGGTAGGGGGATTATAAATGACTGCCGGTGAGAAGTTAAGTCAAGAGCAAATAGATGCCCTCCTTCGCGCAATGCAAGAAGGAGATGACTTGCCTAACTTTGAAGAAGAGTTGGAAACGCAAGATAAATATCAGGAGTACGATTTTAACAGGCCTGAGAAATTCGGATTTGAACATTTGCGCAGTCTGCAAACAATCGCGACAAGCTTTGGAAAAACAATGATACAGTCTTTGGCAGCCCGCATTCGTCTTCCGATTGAAATGGAATCTTCGACAGTTGAGCAAGTTCCGTTCATGAGCGAATATGTAGAAAAAATGCCAAAGGATTATTATTTGTTTTGTGTCGTCGATCTCGGGCTCCCGAATCTTGGCGAGATTGTCATTGAGCTTGATTTGGCATTTGTTATTTATATTCATGAGTGCTGGCTCGGCGGCGATGCGAGAGAGGGCTTTAAACTGCGCCGCCCGCTTACAATGTTTGAACAGTTAACGCTGGACAATATATTTACGATAATTTGCGATAATTTAAAGCAGTCTTTTGAGGGAGTTGCGCCGATTCAGCCTAAGCTTGTGGGAACGCATACGGTGCCGGATGCCTTGAAAATTACTTCGGCTGCGGATATTATCGCACTGTTAAATGTAAATATGAAAACAGATTATTGGGATACAACGTTTCGCCTCGGCATTCCATTTTTATCGATTGAGCAAATTATGGACCAGCTTACTTCTGAACATGTTGTTGAGCATACGCTAAATAGCCAAGAAAGATATAAAGAGGAAGTAGAGTATGAGATCAAGAAGGTACCCAAGAAGGTTCATGTTTCAATCGGTGAATTGAAAGTGACAATCGGTGAATTGATGCATATAGAAGAGGGAGATATTATCCCGCTTAACACGAAAATGACAGAGCCGTTAAAGGGCTATGTTGCCGGAAAGCATAAATTTAATTGCTTTATTGGAAGAGAAGGAAATAGAAAGGCATTTTTATTTCAGGAATATACGAGCGAGAAGTAGGAAGCTTTTGCAAAAGGGGAGGAAAGGCTTGCGTACATAGCAAGCCGTCATTATGAAGCATAACATTTCAAAAATAGAATTAATGGATTTAACTGCCGTCCCTGATGCGAATGCCGCCGCAGAGAGCGATACAACTATTGAAAAGGTATCTGATATCGGCGTTGAGCTGATTGTACGGCTCGGAAAAGCGGCAATTACAGTCGGTGAAGCACAAAAGCTAAAGGTCGGCGACGTTTTGGAAGTGGAAAAAAATCTCGGCCATAAAGTTGATATTTATTTAGGAGATACGAAAATCGGCATCGGCGAAGCGGTGCTGATTGATGATAATTTCGGAATTGTCATTTCCGAAATGAAGCGAAAAAAGAAGCAAACAAATTACGAATAGAAAGGGGATTAGGCGACAAGCTCTTGCTGTAAAGAAAGAGAAATGTCGCATTATTTCTGCCTATGACATATATGATGACTTTATTGCAGATCGCCTTGTTTCTCGGTTTGCTTGGCTACGGCGCTTTTTATATGACGAAAAAGACGAGAAAGCAGCAGTTGAATAAACAAGGGCAAAACGGAATTATTCAGCTAAAGGACGGCTTATATTTAAACCATCAAACGAGCGCGTTTTTATTTGAAATAGAAGGAAAGCAAGTTTTTACAGTGTTAAGCCATAACGGCGTTCATTCTCTTGAGCTTCGGGAAACGAATTTTCATAAGGCGTTGGAAAGCACGTTAGAGCAAGCGGGCCAACAACAAAAAGCGGGTGATCCATCGTGACCATGCATAAACGGATAATGCTATTATTTTCGCTGTTTTTTATATTTATTTTTGGAAATCACGCTTATGCAGCACCAAATGCGGGAACGGAATTTCTTGATTTTTCAAAAGGACTCACCCCGAATTCGAGCGTTCAATTATTTTTCTTTGTGACGCTATTATCATTGTCTTCCGCGATTGTGTTAATGTTTACGCACTTTACGTATTTTGTGATTGTACTCGGCATGACAAGACAGGGGCTTGGCGTGATGAATTTGCCTCCCAATCAAGTGTTAATCGGACTGGCGCTATTTTTAACGCTATTTACGATGCAGCCGGTTATTGGCGAGTTAAAAGCAGAGGTGTGGGACCCGATGCAAGAAGGCAAGCTCACAAGTGCGCAAATTGTGGAAAAAGGCGCGCCGATTATGAAAGCGTATATGACAAAGCACACGTATGAGCATGATTTGAAAATGATGTTAAAGGTGCGAAAAGAAGCGCTGCCGGACGACCCGCAAAAATTATCATTGTTGACGCTTGTGCCTTCGTTTGCATTAACACAAATTCAAAAAGGGCTGTTAACAGGCATGTTTATTTATTTGGCCTTTGTTTTTATTGATTTAATTGTAAGCACGCTGCTCATGTATTTAGGGATGATGATGGTGCCGCCGATGGTGCTAAGCTTGCCGTTTAAAATTCTCGTGTTTATTTATGTCGGGGGATATACGAAGGTCGTGGATATTATGTTCCGTACAGTTTCATAGAATAGCTTAATAGAGATAGGGGGAAGCTGCCCCTTATCCATGGATGAGGGGTTGCGGCAACGGATGAATACTTCACCAATTATTGATATTTTTCAAACATTTTTCTTTAAAGCTTTTGAAATTTTGCTTCCAGTTGCGGTTGTCAGCACGGTCGTTGTTGTCCTCATTTCGGTTATTATGGCAATGATGCAAATTCAAGAGCAAACGTTAACGTTTTTTCCGAAAATGGCCAGCATTATTGTTGTACTCGTTGCCTTCGGACCGTGGATGTTCGATGAGCTGACAGGCATGATAATCGATTTGTTTGACAAGATTCCTATCTTATTAAAATAAAAGGATGGAACAAATATGACTATGGAATTATGGATGGCAGCGTTTTTAGCGTTTTGCCGCATCGGTTCGTTTTTGTTTCTCCTTCCCATTTTTTCCAGCCGGGCGATCCCGGCACTGGCAAAAATGACATTTGGAATGGCACTGGCGTTTTCGGTTGCCGATCGGATTGATATATCGAAGCTGGACGGATTTTTTCCAATTCTTTCTTATGCGGTGACGCAAATCATTATTGGCGTATCGCTTGCGAAAATTGTAGAGTTTTTGTTTACGATTCCGAAAATGGCCGGACATATTTTAGATATGGATGTCGGTTTATCCCAAGCGACTTTATTTGATGTGAACGCCGGGTCGCAAACGACATTGCTTGCGACAATTTTAGATTTATTTTTCGTTATTATTTTTATTGCGATGGGCGGTGTTGATTATTTAGTCGCCACTTTGCTGAAATCATTTGAATATACAGAAACAGCAGCGGCGCTATTGCAGGCCAGCTTTATTAAAAGCATTCTTGCAACATTGCTGTTTGCGATTACATCGGCTGTGCAAATTGCCCTGCCGATTATGGGAAGCCTATTTATCGTGAATTTCGTGCTTATTATTATCGGGAAACAAACGCCGCAGCTTAATATTTTCATGAACGCGTTTGTCGTAAAAATTACATTTGGCATTTTTATAGTTGGCGCGAGCGTTCCGATGTTTGCTTACGTATTCAAAAATTTGACGAATACACTGCTTGAGGAATATACGAAAATCTTCAATTTTTTCTTAACAAAATAAGCGGCGCAGGGGTGTGAGGCTGAAGTATGGCAAAAGACAATAAAACGGAAAAAGCCACCCCGCAAAAGCGGAAAAAGGCGCGTGAAGAGGGAAACGTAGCAAAAAGCAAGGATTTGAATACGTTTTTTTCCCTGCTTGTTTTAGCTGTCGTTGTATATATGTTTAGCGATGTGGTTGCGGTGCAAATTGGAAAATCATTTAACAAACTGCTAGATTCGATTGACGGTTCAGCCGAGGCAACGCCATTTTTGCTGCTTATGGGTTCATTATTGCTGCAAATTATGGTGCCGATTATCGTTTTGGTATATGTTTTTCAAATGATAAACTACGTATTTCAGGTACGGTTTTTATTTTCGCCGAAAATTATTAAACCGAAAGCGTCGCGCATTAATCCGAAAAACTATTTTACGAGATTGTTTAGCCGAAAGAGCTTTATTGATATTTTTAAATCGATTTTATATGTTGGGCTGTTCGGTTACGTTGCGTATATAGTGTTAAAGCGCAATATCGGCCATCTAGTCGCAATGGTTGGCATGAACTGGAATGTGACAGCTTCGAAAATATTTACAGAATTAAAAATTGTTTTCTTTGCCATCTTGATTTTAACGCTCGTGTTGTCTGTCGCTGATTTTATTTATCAAAAATGGGAGTACGAGCAAGATTTGAAGATGAAAAAAGAAGAGGTAAAGCAGGAGCATAAGGACAATGAAGGGAGTCCGGAGGTGAAGCAGCGCCAAAAAAGTATTATGTATGCGATAATCCAAGGAGCGGTCGGCAAGAAAATGGAGGATGCGACGTTTATTATTAACAACCCGACCCATATTTCCGTGGCGCTCCGCTATCGCAAGCATATTGATGCTGCTCCGGTTTTGGTGGCCAAGGGAGAGGAAGAACTGGCACTATATATGCGGACGTTGGCTAGGGAACGTGACATTCCTATGGTGGAAAATAAACCGCTCGCACGTTCTCTTTATTTTAACGTCGAAGAAGGCGACATTATCCCTGAGGATTTATACGCCGCGGTAATTGAGGTTATGAGATATTTAATTCAAACGAAACAAATTGAGATTTAAATGAAAATGGAGTGGGGGAACGCATCTTGTTTCGGAATTCGGCTAAAACTTATTTATCTATCTTTTTAGCAATTTCCTTTGTCATTGCTTTGCTCGTTCCGCTGCCGCCGTTTGCGCTTGATATGATTCTTGTTTTTATGCTCGGCATGACAGTCCTCATTTATATGAGAGCGACGACGATCAAGGAATGGGATGAGCTAAAATCGTTTCCGACGATGCTGCTTTTAATCGGGATTTTCCGTGTTTCCTTGAATGTTTCGACAACGCGGGCGATTTTAACAAACGGCAATGCCGGCCATGTGATTGAACAGTTTGGACAGTTTGTAGTCGGAGGAAATTTATTAATTGGTATTGTTATTTTCCTTGTGCTTATTGTCTTTCAGTTTATTGTCGCCAACGGTGCTTCCCGTACGGCAGAGGTAGCAGCCCGTTTTACACTCGATTCCTTGCCGGGGAAGCAGATGGCAATTGACGCCGACTTAAACCAGAGGCTGATTACAGAAGAGGAGGCAAAAGAGCGCCGGAAAAAGTTAAATATGGAAACGGAATTTTACGGCGCGATGGACGGTGCCGGAAAATTTATTAAAGGCGACGTTATTTTTGGGATTGTCATTTTGATTGTTAATATTACGTTCGGCTTGATTGTCGGTATGGTGCAGCAAGGGATGACATTCCAGGACGCTGCTTACCACTATACGATGCTGACAATCGGGGATGGAATTGTAAGTGAAATCGGTTCGTTATTGCTGGCGATTTCCGCAGGTGTTATTGTAACGCGCGTATTTGACGGCTCTGATGATACGTTAAGCGACAGCATGTATAAAGAACTTATGGCGCATGATGTTATTGTTTATGCGCTCGGCGGATTATTTTTAGTAATGGGCGTGTTCACGCCGCTGCCGTTTGTTCCGTTCGCTTTAGTAGGCGGGGGCATCATTTTCCTTGGCTATCAATATAAAAAGCGCAAAAAACGGGATCAAGAAAAATTAATGCTGCAGGAAATGGAAATGATTCGCGAGGAGGAAAATACGAATCAGGTGGAAGATTCCTTTGGCGTATTTACAGATAAATATCCAATCATTGTTGAGCTTGGTTTGGATTTGGCAGCGTTAGTGAAACAAAAAATTAACGGGGAAACAGCACGCGATAAGGTCGTTTTAATGCGTAAATCGATCATTCATGATTTAGGCATCAACGTGCCGGGCATTAACTTTAAGGATAATACGAGTTTCCGCCCGCGCGGGAAATACGTTATTAAAATTAAGGGCGCTAAAGTCGCAGAAGGCGTACTAAAGACCGGATATTTATTGGCGCTCAAGACGCCGCATGTGATGGCTGATTTAGATGCAGAACCGACAAAAGATCCCGTATTCGGGGAAGATGGCTACTGGATTATGGAGCATATGGTACAGGACGCGCAGCTGAAAAATTATCAGGTGCTGGAGCCGTTAAGCATTTTAATTACACATTTGGATGTTATTATTCGCAAAAACCTGCATGAGCTTATCCAGCGCCAGCATGTGAAGGGTTTGTTGGATTCGCTTGAACAGGAGCATAGCGTATTGCTTGAAGAAATTAAGAAGAAAGAAATCGACTTGTCTCTCATTCAAAATGTCATTAAGCAGCTTTTGAAAGAAGGCATTTCCATCCGCGAGCTGCCAACCATTATGGAAGGGATTATTGACGGCAAGGAGATTTATCAAGGCCATCCTGACAGCGTTACGTCATTTGTACGTGAGAGCATTGCCAAAGTTATTTGCGAAGGCGCCAAAAATTATGATGGGAAAATTTACGCTGTCTTACTGCGTGACACGATTGAATTGGAAACAGAGGTTGTGAACAATTCGTATCAAGGCTATATGTTGAACTGGGATTTAGATCAGGAAATGAAAGTGATCGAACAAATTCAGCATGTATTAAAGAAGGCGAGATTAACAGGAAAAGAGCCGGTGCTGCTAACAAGAAGAAAGGATTTCCGTTTTGGGCTTGTGCGGATGCTAGAGCGTTATCAAATTGAAATGAAGGCATTATCTGTCGGCGAATTGTCGCCGGACATTATGGTTGAGCAAATCGCTTTAATTGAATAGAAGCGGAGGGATACGATGGAAGTTGCAAAATTGGAACGTATTGAAATTATTCGCGCCGCAAATAAAGTAAAGCTGTACGAAAAGCTGTATGAGCAGAGCGAAAATCAGTATTATACGATTCTTGGCGAAAAAGTAAAACGGCCATGGCTGATGCCGTGGAAAAAAGAATACGAAATGATTGTCAAATTTGTTATGCCCGAAATCATTCCGGACGAACAGCGTGAATCGGCGGCAGAGAAACCGAAGCAGCCGTCGGAGGAGCAGCAGAAAAAAGAGAAATTGATTGCTATACTAAACGCGCTTGATAAACGAAGAGAGCCGCCAGCTTCCAAGAAGCAAACAAATAAAAATATTAGCCCGGAAAAAAAGCAGCAGTTTTTGAAAATGCTAGAAGAAGGAGCGCCAACTATAATGCAGAATGTCTCATCAAAAGCTTCGCCTCAGCAGGAAAATGAACAAATTCAGGCATTAAAGCAGGCGATTGAAGAATTAAATAAAAAGCTGAGTGAAGGAAGCGAGAGAAAGACAGATTCCTTTGTTATTGAAAAATTTGCGTACCTGTTAAAAGAAAATGATGTGGAAGAGCGCTTGGCGGCTTTTCTTACAGATTGCATGAAAAAACAGTTTGCAGGACGGGAAGTCATTGCGGAGCATGAAATTCGCGAATATTTAATCGGGCAGCTTGCCGTTCATTTTAAAACGTCTGCCCCGATTGAAATGGACCGCCATCGAATCATCGCGCTTGTTGGCCCAACGGGAGTAGGGAAAACGACAACGCTCGCAAAAATTGGCTGGCAGCTCCGCAAAAAGCACCGCACAGTCGGATTTATTACAACGGATTTGTTTCGCTCCGGCGCCGTATCCCAGCTGCAGGCGTATGCGGATGCGATGGGCTTTGAAATGAAAACGGCAGATGGGCCATCCGCATTGCGCGAAGCGGTCGATTATTTTAAAAGTAAGCAAGTAGATCACATTTTAATTGATACAGTCGGAAGAAGCTACATGGATCGCGGTTCTCTCGGAACAGTACTTGATTATTTGCAAGCTTCAAGGCCAGATTTAACTTGCTTGACAGTTTCCGCTTCGATGAAGAATAAAGATTTGCTTGAGGTGCTCGCAAAGTTTAAAAACACGCCTGTAAATGGCTTGATTATTACAAAGTTTGATGAAACATCAAGCATCGGTGAGTTACTTACTATTTCATCGCTTGCGACAGTTCCGATTGTGTTTGTAACAGACGGGCAGGATGTTACAAAGCATATTTGCGTGCCGAGCCAGCAGCAGCTTGCCGAGCGTGTGCTATCCAAGGATATTGAGTTTCAAGGAGATATTTTTAAATAGTTATCAACAAAGGTGGTTTGATAGCAGTGAACGGGTTATATATAGGTTCCATGGGGATGATTAACTATATTCAGCATTTGAATGTTCACGCGAATAATATCGCGAACGCACAAACAACAGGCTTCAAAGCGGATGCGATGACATCGAAGGTATTCGAGACGGAAAAAACATATCGCAGCGATACAAACGGACGCCGCATGATCGGCGTTGTTGGGCATGCGGTCATCCCAGAAGCGACACACGTTAACCTTGTACAGGGCAGCATGAAAATCACAAATAGCAGCACGGATTTTTATTTAGAGGATGTTCCCGGACAAACTTCTTTTTTCGTGATTGAAAGCAACGGGCAACGCTTTTTAACGAGAAACGGCGAGTTTTCCGTCAATGATGATGGATATTTGAAAACGACAGCGGGGGCATATGTATTGGATGTCAACAATAACCGCATTCAGCTTCCTAGAGATACAGATTTTGCCGTAAACGCGCAAGGAAGCCTTATTAATAGAAAAACAGGCGCTGTTTTTGCAATGCTGCAAACGAAGGGCATTGATGAACAAACGGCGGTAAAGCTGGAAAAGCATGAAAATGAGTCTTTTATTGTAAAAGATACAGATATCGCAGGGCTGCCGAATGGCTCTGCAAAGGTGTATAATTATATGCTGGAAAATTCCAATGTCGATATGACAAAGGAAATGGCGGCGTTAATGACAAATCAAAAAATGGTGCAAGCGTCACAGCGAATGATGATGACGTTTGATAAGGTGTATGAAAAGGAAGCGACTGAGCTATTGAAGTAGGAGAGCAAATGACGGGCTCTCTTTTTTTGCACTTTAGAATAAAGTGTAAGGACAACTATGCCACTTTCTTCGCTTTGTCTGCCAATCGACAAATTTTAGTTTTCTTCATAAGGAGGCTCTGTTAAACTTGATTGTTGCTTTTTCACTACAGGCGGACGCTTTCTGCGGTCGGGGCCGAGCCGCTTCCTTCGCTGCGCTCAGTCCAGGGTCTCGGCTATCCCGTTTTTCCCGCTGGAGTCGCCGCCTTTCGTTCCAAATCAACATAAACCTTTAACAGAGCCTATAAGGAAAGAAAGTATAAGTTTTGGGAGTGTGTCTATGTATAAGTGATTTATTATTTCGACATTTTTAGGTGTTATGTCGAACAAAGCGGCAGTGACACTCGTTTCTTCTCTTTGGTTTTCCATCGCATGGGGCAGAAATAGGGTTTGACCGCTTCTATGCAGGGCTAGATGCTCTCTTCCTTCTAAAAGAGGTTTTTAACAATATTGCTTAACAGGGCTATTATTTTTGTAAACTAACACAGATTAATGGTTGACATATTTCACTTCTAAACTTACAATAATGACAAATATTTAAAATTTTGCAAACAGGAGAAGGAGAAATATGAAAACTAGAAAACTTGTTTTTGTAGCACTTTTTAGCGCTATTATGGCTGTATTAGGATTTCTTCCACCAATTACCTTATCCTTTACGCCTGTACCGATTACGCTTCAAACTTTAGGTGTTATGCTTGCCGGCGGATTGCTCGGCGCGCGTCTCGGCGCGGCCAGCATGGGCGTGTTCTTGCTTGTTGTCGCGGCTGGAGCTCCGCTGTTATCAGGAGGACGCGGCGGTTTAACTGTGTTTGTCGGGCCGAGTGCCGGTTATTTAATCGGATGGGTTGCAGGAGCGTTCATTATCGGTCTTATCGTGCAACGATTTAAGGAAGTATCTGTTTTAAAAGTGTTTGCCGCAAATATAGTCGGCGGAATTTTCGTCGTATACTTATTCGGTGTAACAGTGCAGGCATTTGTAATGGATATTGGCATAATTAAAGCTCTTACACTGAGCTTAGTTTATATACCGGGCGATTTGCTGAAGGCAACAGTGGCGGCTTTGCTTGTACCACGGCTTTATAAATCTTTACAATGGGCGCATGGCCATAGCTATGCTTAAGAAACACGTTACGGACGTGTTTCTTTTTATATACGCAGAAATAAAAAGGTTTTATCAGGAGGGGGAAAGTATGGGAGTTACTGCTTCCTACACAATGCTTGCAAAGCGGCAGCCATCCAGATTGGCGGTCGTAACAGCAAAGAAAAGCGTTACATATAAACAATGGAACGATTCTGTTTGCCAGGTGGCCAATTGGCTTACATATGAAGGCGATAATAAGATAATTGCCCTCTTGCTTGGAAATTGCTTGGAATTTCTTCAGTTATTTGCAGGGGCCGCTGCCGCAGGTTGGGTTTGTGTGCCGCTTGATACGAACTGGAATGAAAGTGAGTTGCGGGAACGTCTTGCAGAAGCAAAACCGGCCATCATTGTTTCGGAACAGCATTTGTTGCATAAATTGCCAAAGACTGCGGCGAAGGTAATGACCATAGAAGAGATAGAGGATGTGATAAAGTATTTTTCATCGCGCTTCTATCAGGATATAGAGAGAAAGAATCTTCCGTTTTATATGGGATTTACTTCCGGTTCTACAGGAAAGCCGAAAGCGTTTGTCCGTTCGCAGCAATCATGGGTAGAAAGCTTTGCTTGCAATATACATGATTTTCAAATGAGCTGCGATGAGTGTGTATGTATTCCCGGTGCTCTTGTACACTCTTTATTTTTATACGGAGCAATCAGTACGCTGTATTTGGGCGGTACTGTTTATTTGCTTGAGAAATTTGTTCCTGCCACAGTTCTTTCTACGCTAGAGAGTGAACCGATTACAGCTATGTATGCTGTGCCCACAATGATTGAAGCTCTATATAAGCTAGACACAACCGTAAACAGGCCGTTTCGGCTTATATCGTCCGGGGCGAAGTGGGAGGCAGAAGCGAAACGAAGAATTCGAGCTTTGTTTCCTTATGTAAAAATGTATGAATTTTATGGCGCGTCAGAATTAAGCTTTGTAACAGTATTAAACGAATATGATAATCAGCTAAAGCCGTCTTCTGTTGGGAGAGCATGCCATAACGTGGAAATCGGCATTCGCAATGACAAAAATGAAGAAGTCAAGCAAGGGGAGATTGGCAGGATTTATGTAAAAAGCAAACAAATTTTTATGGGATATATAGAGAACGGCGCGATAACAAATTGTGTAACAGAGGAAGGTTGGCTAACGGTGTATGACCTTGGATATATGGATGAAGCCGGTTATTTGTATATTGCGGGCCGCGAGCGAAATATGATTGTATACGGGGGAATCAATATTTTTCCTGAAGAAATCGAGCGGGTTCTTTTAGCACACCAAGACGTAGAAGAGGCAGCGGTCGTTGGAATCGAGGATTTGTATTGGGGTGAAATAGCAGTAGCTGTCATACAAGGAAAAACAACAAGTGCAGCCCTAAAAAAATATTGCATGGCTTATTTGTCTGCTTATAAAATACCGAAGCGATGGTATTTTGTCGAACATTTGCCGTATACGACAAGCGGAAAAATTGCACGTAAGCAAGTGAAGGAAATGATAAAGCAGGTGTATTATGGATAAAGCAGTTATTGTAAAAGCAAAGCGGACAATTATCGGAAAACAAAATGGCGTACTGCGAAGTTTTGGGGCGGAACAATTAGCTGCTCCCCTTATTTCACATCTAGGTGAAGAAATGGAGATAGATGATGTTATATTAGGAAATGTAGTCGGTCCTGGCGGAAATATTGCGCGCTTATCCGCCCTACAGGCAGGGCTGCCATTTTCGGTGCCGGGTGTAACGATTGACCGGCAATGCGGTGCTGGGTTAGAGGCAATTCGCATGGCTTGCCATCTTATTCAAGGGGGGGCGGGTACATGTTATATTGCAGGAGGAACTGAAAGCACAAGCACATCGCCTTTTGAAAAACGCGCCCGGTTTTCACCGGAGGAAATCGGGGATCCGGATATGGGGATGGCCGCAGAAAACGTTGCGAAGAAGTATAATATTACAAAAGATATGCAAGATGAGTATGCAGCTTTAAGCTATGCGAGGACATTGGCTGCTCGTGAAAAGGGATATTTGCAGGAAGAGATTTTACCGCTTCCTAATACTCCTTTTGAAGATGAAACAATAAATCTGCGTATGAATTATGAAAAAATTATCCGCAGGGCGAGACCGGCCTTTATGCAAAACGGAACGGTAACAGCTGCCAATTCGTGCGGCGTTAATGACGGGGCATGCGCGGTGCTAGTTATGGCAGAGCGTGAAGCAAGGAGGCTCGGATATAAGCCAATTTTGCGTTTTGTAGATAGCGCGGTCGCGGGGGTGTCTCCGCATCTTCCTGGAATCGGACCTGTCCATGCTGTTCACAAATTGTTAAAGAAAACAGGTGTAATGATGGAGGAAATTACTATTGTCGAATTGAATGAAGCATTTGCAGCGAAAATTGTTGCCTGTACGCAGGAATTGCAGATTCCGTACGAGAAATTAAATTGTAACGGCGGAGCGATTGCCCTTGGGCATCCGTATGCAGCTTCCGGGGCAATGCTTGTGACGAGGCTGTTTTACGAAGCAAAGCGCTCTCAAGTTCGTTATGCCATCGCCGCTCTTGGAATTGGCGGCGGAATTGGTTTAGCTTTGCAATTTGAGGGGGTGTCTGTATAAAATCGAATACGATTGTTATAACCGTTTCTAAGCAGCAGGTCATAGACTATGCCAAAGCCATCGGTGAGCAGAATCCCGTCTATTTCTCTATAGAAGCAGCAAGAAAGCTAGGCTATCGGACAATTCCAATTCCGCCGGCTTTACCAATCATTTTTTATCGGTTTTTTGCAATACCGTGGGGGAAAGGGAAGATTTGGATTCATCGGAGCCAACGGTTTACATATAAGCGGCAGCTATACATTGATGAGCCGTATGAATGCTTTATAGCATTGGAGGCAGTAAAAGAGCGCAGCGGGCATTCGCTGTATGAACAATCACTTAAAGGCTATAACATAAGAAAAGAACTCTGTTTTGTGTGTAATACTATTTTAGTAGAGGGTGGTAATGCGTGAAATCCGTCTCTTTTGTTGTAACAGCTGCAGATGTCGAATTGTACGGGGAAGTGTCAGGGGATCGAAATCCAATTCATTTTGACAAAACCGCTGCTATGCTGGTAGGTTTTGCCGAACGGCCCGTTCACGGCATGCTAACTATGGGGAAAATATTAGCCAGTGTGTCTTCTTTATTACCATCATCTTCTTTCATACAAACGTATGATGTAACTTTTATGGCGCCGGTGTATGTAGGAGAGGAAGTAACTGTCGAGCTGCATCAAAAGCAAGACCAAATCCAAATCGCTTGTTGGTGCAATGATCGTAAAGTAGTGAAAGGACGTATACAGATAGGAGAAAAGCCAATTTCTTAATAAGTATGAAAGGGGTTTGCGCGATATATGCGCAAGCTTCTTTTATTATACGTTTAAAAGTTTGGCAGAAAAGAAGGCGATTCGCTGTTTCATGCTGCGAATAAAGCATAATGGCAACGGTGACACTATTTTTGTCAATTGGGGAGTTTTTATTAAAAAAATATATCCAAAAATTATCACCGTTCTTTATTTTAAAAATACGATTTCTATTTTATAATGAGGATATTGGAATATCGCTATAGATTATTTCATGTGCTTGTATCTTATTCTAATTAGAATCTTATTGCAACATAAAATAACTGTACTTATTTTTATCTTATTCTATGAGAACTTTGTTATTATATCGGGAGGGCATCATGTTCAAAAAGAAGGAATTATTGCTTGAAAACGAACAATTACGGGAAAAAATTGCTGATTTAGAAAAAATAGTTCAAGAAAAAGAACAAAAAACAAAATTGCTTTTAGATAGCTTGCTTCAAGATATTACGTTTGCCATGGAACAGCACGAGGCGGTGAACAGGCAGCACGGCACGTTAGAGGAACTTGTCCAAAAAATTGCCGCCGGCTTTCATAGAATAAATGATGCTACAGCGCAGTCCAATGCAGTATGTGACAATATGCTTGGCAAAGGTGAAAAGCTAATTGCTTCATCTAGGGAAATGATGCATAACTCTAAGATGGGGAAGGAATCTGTCAGCCGAGTGCAACAATTGATTAATGCGCTTGGCACGCAAACGAAAGAAACAACAGAAAGTATGAATCAATTAAGTTTGCGTTCCCGCGAAATTGAAGAAATTGTAAAAGTAATTAATGATATTGCGGAACAAACGAATTTACTAGCATTAAATGCTTCCATTGAGGCGGCGCGTGCCGGAGAGCAAGGGAGGGGTTTTGCGGTTGTAGCAGATGAAGTACGCAAGCTGGCAGAAAATACAGGGCATAGCACAAAAAATATTGCCGAAATTACAAAGCGGATTCAACAGGAAATTCAAAGCGCCTATACAAAATCACAGCAAAATATTGTGTTGGTTGAAGAAGGAGTTAAGCTAAGCGCTGATACAACAAGCAAAATCGACAGCATTTTGCAGAAAATGAATGAGGTTGAGGATGAAATTCAAGAATTGATTCAAAAAATGCAAACCCAAAAAACAATGAATGAAGCGGTATTAACCGAGTTTGTGAAAACGAAAGACGTTTTCGAAACGGTAAATAAGGCAATTATGCAGCATATTACAGATGCTGAAGGGGTCGACGGGCGGTTGGCTGCAGGGATGGCGCAAATTCAAAAGTTTTCTTCTTAAGATTAAGAAGCAGTAGAGGCTTTATCGGCTTTCTTGCCTCTTTTTAAATTTTTTCTGCATATACATCTTACACCAAAAGCAGAGCAGCGTATGCTCTGCTTTTGGTGTAAGATAAGCAGGATTTATGAACGAAGGAGATGATTCAGCCGTAGCCGGTTGATTTTAGGAATATAGCGTGTCTATTTTTACATGCTTGCATTGTTTTTGTTTTTCTTAAACGCAACCTTTCAATTTATCAAGTATACTTGTAAAAAATTACATTAAAAAATATTATTTATAACACTTGCATTGTAGATAAATATATAAGTATAATTAATAATGTTAGAAAAGCTTACATCTGATTTTTGTGCTGTACACAAGGTAACACAGACAGCTATGTAGCGGCTGTGTTTGCCGTGTAAGAATATAAAATATGTATTTTTAGCAAAGAGGTGAGAATAAATGGATTTTGTGCAACAATTTGTAGCAGCAATAAACGATGTTTTATGGTCAAAGCTTCTTATCGCGCTGCTGATCGGAGCAGGATTGTACTTTACGTTTCGAACGAAATTTGTTCAGTTTCGTTTATTCAAGGATATGGTACGTCTTCTTAGCGAAAGCGCGAGCGGCGCAAACGAGAAAGAAAAGGGTGTTTCTTCTTTTCAAGCGTTTTGTATTAGCACCGCTTCGCGTGTCGGAATCGGAAACTTGGCAGGAGTGGCCATAGCTATTTCCGTAGGCGGTCCAGGCGCTGTATTTTGGATGTGGGCTATCGCTTTAATTGGCGCTGCTTCTGCTTTTGTCGAAAGTACATTAGCGCAAATTTATAAAGTAAAAGATGGCGATACCTTCCGTGGCGGCCCGGCTTATTATATGGAAAAGGCGCTCGGGCAGCGTTGGATGGGAATGTTATTTGCGGTGCTTATTACAATTTGTTTTGGTTTAGTATTTAATTCTGTACAAGCGAACACAATTACTCTTGCATTCAAAACGGCATTCGGCGCAGACAGATTGATGGTAGGCTTTTTTGTAACGCTGATGTTTGCGTTTATTGTATTCGGAGGCGTAAAGCGTATCGCCCGTATGTCTGAGTACATTGTTATTGTGATGGCGTTATTGTATATCGCCATTACTATTTTCGTAATTGCAATTCATATTACAGAAGTGCCAGCGATGTTTGCGCTAATCTTCAAAAGTGCATTTGGTTTGGAACAAGCGGTCGGCGGTTCTATCGGTGCCGCTATTATGATGGGGATAAAGCGCGGCTTATTCTCTAATGAAGCAGGTATGGGAAGTGCTCCTAATGCGGCTGCTACCGCGAACGTAAGCCATCCTGTTAAACAAGGATTAGTTCAATCATTTGGTGTTTTTGTTGATACAATTTTAATTTGCAGCTGTACAGCATTTATTGTATTGCTATCCGGCGCGTATACCAATGCGAAGCTAGAAGGCATTGAACTGACACAAGTGGCTTTAAGCACACATATTGGTGCTTGGGCGCAAAGCTTAATTGCAATCATTATCTTGCTGTTTGCGTTTAGCTCTTTAGTAGGAAACTATTATTATGGAGAGACGAACATAGAGTTTTTAAATGCCAATAAGGTATGGTTATACGCATATCGTGTTGCTGTTATTGGCATGATTTTGTTCGGTTCTGTTGCGAAGGTACAAATCGTGTGGGATTTAGCGGACCTGTTCATGGCATTGATGGCGATTGTAAACTTAATAGCCATTTTGCGGCTAGGAAAAATTGCTTTTGCTGCGCTTCGTGATTATACAAATCAAAAGAAGGTAGGAAAAGATCCGATATTTTATGCTGATAGCATCGAAGGCTTAGAAAATATTGAGGCTTGGGAGTATAGTGCGAGAGAAAGTGAGCAGGTATCCTAAGGTGAAAAGCTGTTGAGATTTTCAACAGCTTTTTTTATAAGTGAATATTTTGATTGTGTAATTCGCTAGGAGAGAAGAAGCGGTTAAAGGAGCAGCAGTAATGGAGAGGAGAAAGGGGGACTGTTTACAGTCCTTTATTAATAAAAACTTCTATTAGAGCAGCGATAACAGCGCCGATGATGACCCGCAAAATCCATGTAGTATTGTTCATAATGCGTGTAATATCCTTTTTCATTATTTCCATATCTTTTTCAATGGCAGCTACTTTTTTTTCGAGTTCACACACATCTTGAAGCAAATCTTTTTGCTCTACCTGGATGATTTTAATTCCTTGTTCTTGATATTCGGGGGTTTCCATATTACTCACACTCCTCTACATAGAATTAGAATAGCTTGTCCTTTATCATATGCAACACCAATAAGAAGAGTGTGCGTTATATTGCATTATATAGTTTATATAATGTAATTTTCCTTTTACCAATGAAATCATTAAGAAACAGTAAAAATATTATGTAAACAACCCTCGTAATTAACTGAATAGCCCTTGCAGCTGCAAAGGCTATTGTATGTTCGGTTCCCTGTTTGTTTGCCGTTTTAGCAATTGCTCGAATTTGGGATAAAAATATTGAACCACAAATCCAAGCAAAGCGGTAACGATAATAGTTCCCACGCCGATTGCGCCGCGAAACAAAAAGGCTAGCAAAAGCGCAAATCCTTCGCTTATAATCCGTGATGTACGCAGCGTTAGGCCAAAGCGAGTATGAATTGCAATCATAAGTGTATCCATCGGGCTTGATGGGAATTTTGCCTGCAGATAAATCGCAACACCTAGCCCCAGCGTTAAAATGCCGAAGAAAAGAGCAGCGTATTGTAAGATAGGAGATTGTGGAGAAAAGTTTTTAAACACAATAAGCAGCCAAAAATCAATGAGCATACCAATAACAAAAATAGTTGCCGCTGCTAAAATTTCCGGCCTTCTTTTTAGTAAAAATGCATTAATAACAATGAGCACAATCCCGTTAATGAAAACACAGGTTCCAACTGTTAATCCAAATACGCGAGACTCTCCGACTGCTAGCGCATCCCATGCCGATGCCCCGAGATTAGAACGGATAATGAGCCCTACTCCCATCGTTAAAATTAGCAATCCTGCAGTAAAAAAAATCAATCGTTCTTTCATGGCACTCTCCTCATGTATCAATCTTAGCTGAAGCCCATATAAAGCTATGAACTCATATCATTTCTCTTGTAGTATATCACTTATTCGAGAAAGTATAATTTTATCATATACAGGTGAAAGTACAAGACTTTACTGTGAGAAAAAACATATATTATACAAATATAAATTAAAAATGATATAAAAGACTTTAGATGGGAGAGCGGGTCCTGTTATGCAGAGAGGCCCCCATTTTTGCCTTGTATAAGCTGTTGTTTATTCTATGTGTATATAAATACAAGTTGAAAAAAGAACATAAATAGCAGGATAGAAAACAATACAATGTATAATGATTGCCGTTACGTTTTCGCTGAATTTTTCTCTATTCTACTGTATAATAAGCAAAGAGAAGGGGCATACTCTCTCGCCTAAAATAATGGCTGTGTTAAACGTTGGTGTTGATATATAAAACCTTTTTTTAGAGAGGAAGAGAGTGGGGGTTGCCGTTAGGTTCTACATAGCCGTGATGTGCAGGCCTATGTTATAAATCATGTGATTTTGACGTAAAAATCAACATTGGCCTTTAACAGAGCCAAAATAATAAAAGGGCAATTAGTGTCTGAAAAATTAACCGGCTTTTGTCCGGTTTTTCTTATGTACCGAGGGAAGGTGTTAAAGATTGAAGGTTATTATTGCTGAGAAACCGGATCAGGCAATGAAACTGGCTGCGCCGTTTACTTTTAAAAAGAAAGACGGCTATTTAGAAGTGGCTGCAAACTCATATTTTCCAAATGGAGCTTTTTTTACTTGGGCGGTCGGGCACATTTGTGAGCTTCTCTCCCCGGAAGAATATAACGACAGTTGGAAAAAGTGGTCGGTTGCAACTTTGCCGATGATTCCCGAAAAATTTCAATATAAAGTAACAAAATCAAAAGCAAAGCAATTTTATATTATTCGAGATTTATTGAAAAAAACGGAAGTAACAGAAATTATTCATGCTGGTGATGCCGGGCGCGAAGGTGAGTTGATTGTGCGGACGATTGTGCAAACCGCCCGCATTAACAAGCCGATGAAACGGCTGTGGATTTCATCTTTGACAGAAAAAGCGGTAAAAGACGGATTTGCCCATTTGCTTTCGGAAGCCGATACGCGCAATTTATACTATGAAGCATATAGCCGTGCCTGTGCGGATTGGCTCGTCGGGATGAATGCATCTCGCGTGTATACAATCTTAATGAAGCAGCACGGCATTTCCGATGTGTTTTCTGCCGGACGTGTCCAAACGCCTACGCTTGCCCTCGTTGTAAAGCGGGAAAAAGAGATCGCAAACTTTGTATCAAAGTCGTTTTGGGAAGTGGCGGCTTTATTTGAGATGAATGGCAAGCAATATGAAGGCAAGTGGCATAAAAATAATGAAACGCGCTTAGATGATCCCAATATGGCTGCAAAAATCGCTGCATTTTGTGAAGGCAAGCCTGCAAGCATTGAAGAGATAGAAACGGAACGGAAAGAGTTTCAGCCGCCGCTATTGTTCAATTTATCATCTCTCCAAGCAACTGCAAACCGGGCATTTAAGTTTTCTCCGAAGAAAACTCTCGATATCGCACAAAGTTTGTATACAAAAGGGTTTTTGTCTTATCCCCGTTCTGATTCTAATTTTGTGACAAAGGGGGAGGCAGAAGGGTTTGCCGATATTTTAGCCAAGCTCTCTCGTCAGGAAGCATACTGTGCGTATTTTCCAACGCCGATTTCATCTATCATGAACAACAAACGATATGTAAATGAAAAGAAGGTTACAGATCATTATGCGATTATTCCAACAGAGCAGGTGCCGAATGTTACGAAACTGAGCGGCGATGAACAGAAAATTTATGATTTGGTGGCAAAGCGGCTGATTGCGGCACATTACGAGGCGGCGGTTTTTGACTATACGAATGTGACGACGCTAGTAGATGGGCGCGCAACATTTATATCAAAAGGAAAGCAGCAAATCAGGGAAGGCTGGCGGAAGGTATTATTTGCAGAGAATACGAAGGACGAAGATGATAATGTACTTTTACCGCCTCTTGCACAAGGAGAGAATGGCGTTGTTGCTGCAGTAAAAGTAAAAGAAGGAAAGACACAGCCGCCAAAGCGCTATACGGAAGGGCAGCTTATTACTTTAATGAAAACGGCCGGTAAAGTATTGGAGGATCAATCCCTTGAGAAAGTATTAAATAAAGTGGAAGGGCTTGGAACTGAAGCTACTCGGGCAGGCATTATTACGATGCTTAAGGACCGTAAATATATTGAGGTGCGGAAAAACCAAGTATATGCGACAGAAAAAGGGATGCTTCTTATTGATGCTATCGGAGAGCAAATTCTTGCTTCTCCAGAGATGACGGCGCGCTGGGAGCAGCGTCTTGCTGAAATTGGGGATGGAAAAGCTGATGCGGCTTCATTTATGGAACAGGCAAAAAAGCTTGCCGCCAAAATTATTGAAAATGCAGTTGCGCAGTCGAAACATTGGGATTTTAGCAATATTGACAAAACACCATTTCAGCACGCGAAGTCAGGAAAAAAAGAAACAAAACCACTTGGTGCTTGTAAAAAGTGCGATGGAAAAATCATTGATAAAGGAGCTTTTTATGGTTGTACAAACTATGCAACGACAAAATGCACCTTCACAATTTCGAAGAAAATACTTGGAAAAAACATTTCACAAGCGAATGTTCGAAAGCTTTTAAAGGACGGGAAAACGGATATTATTAAAGGGTTTAAAAAGGGCGAGAAAATGTTTGATGCGAAGTTGGAATGGCAGGATGAAAAGATAAGTTTTTTATTTGAAGGCTCTGTTAAAGGCTAATGTTGATTTTGATTGATTTGTTGATTGGGACGAAAGGCGGCGACTCCAGCGGGAAAAGCGGCTCGGCCCCGCCCGCGGAAAGCGTCCGCCTGTAGTGGAACATCAACAATCAAGTTTAACAGAGACACCCATGCTATTGCGAATAGCACCACGATGGATAAAAGTTACATTTTATGGTGTAATTAAAGGTTGCCAAAAATGAGCATTTTTTAGGGGAGCCTATTTGAAAAAAGTAAATATATTTGCTGAAGATATTTGGCTATGCCTACTAGAGACAGGTTCATGTGATGAACGTGTCTCTTATAAATATAGAGAAATCAGTAAATATTCATCACTTTTTTGGAGATAATACAATATATCAAAGGGGCATATAGATATACAATAAAAGCTAGGGTTTTATAAAATTTGGAATAACTTTGAATAAATTGTGTACTTGAAAGAAAATACTTGAATTCGTTTTCAGAATGGTGTAAATTAAATTCATAAAGTAATCCGAAACGTTTTGGAGGATTTGAAGATGGCTACAATTAAGGATATTGCGAAAGCCACTGGATATTCAATCACAACAGTATCACGGGCGTTAAATGGATATTCGGATGTGAGTGAAAAAACTCGCCAAAAAATACAACAGGCTGCTAAAGAGTTGAATTATAGTCCGAATGCTTTAGCACGCAGTTTAGTGATGCAGGAAACGAAAACAATCGGGTTGCTTGTTTCGAGCCTTACTTATAAGAACTCAAAAAGCAATTTTGTCTTTGAAATGTTGTGTGGCATTAACGAATATGTAGGAACAACGGATTTTGATATCATTCTGTTTAGTACAAATTCAGTAAAGCAACACTTGAAAACGTATACGCAGCTTTGTAGAGAAAGACAAGTAGACGGGGTCATTTTACAAGGAGTCAAGTTAAATGATCCGTACTTGCAAGAGGTTATTAATAGCGATATTCCTTGCGTGTTAATTGATATTCCGGTTGAAACGTCCACAGTCGGTTATGTAACGACAAACCATAAAGAAAGCGCAAAAGAAGCGGTGCAATATTTAATAGATTTAAAACATAAACATATTGCATTTATAAACGGCTACAATACAGCTTATGTTTCTAAGCTGCGATTGGAAGGCTATAAAGAAGCGCTTGCAGAACGAAATATTCCGTTCCGTGAAGAGTGGGTTGTAGACGGGGAATTTTCGCAAGAAACAGCTAGAGAAAAGGCGCACATGCTGTTGACTCAATATCCGGAAATTACGGCGATTTTTTGTGCGAGCGATTTAATGGCCCTTGGAGTACTAAGCGCTGCTGATAATCTTGGTATACACGTTCCAAAACGGCTGTCGGTTATCGGCTTTGACGATATTACCTTAGCCGAATTTGCACGGCCGGCGCTGACAACTGTTGCACAGGATAAATATCAAATGGGCTACGAAGCAGTAAAACTTCTTATTTCTATGCTGCATAATGAAACAGATACGCATTATAAAGAGTTAAAAAATACTTTAATAATTAGAGAGTCCACAGCAGAAAACCACAGATAAGTGGTTTTTGCTTAGGAATAAATCCGAAACGTTTCGGATTATCGTTTAAAATAAATCCGAAACGTTTCGGAAAATTAAAATGGTTTTAGATATATTTGGAAAAAGTAGTTCTTTGCTTGCCAAATATTAAAAGAAACCTTTAATTTATAAGGAGTTGCAGAGATGATACAGTATAATTTAGGGCAAGGGGAATTCAAAAACTGGATTGTTTCCGAAACGGAATTTAATCCAAACTTCTTAGGGAAATGCGAAGCGATCATGGCGTTAGGGAATGGTTATTTAGGTCTTCGCTCTTCTGCAGAAGAAGCTTATTTAGGGCAAGTGCGCAATTTGTTTGTAGCCGGAACGTTCAATCAATTTGATGAATATGAAGTAACCGAGCTGCCAAACGCTGCTGATATTGTTGAACTTGCTATTACAATTAACGGTGAGAAATTCAGTCTTGAAAAAGGAAAAATCTTGGAGTACCGCCGTGATTTAAATGTAAAGACTGGCGAGCTTACCCGTCATGTTGTATGGGAAAACCGTAATGGGGAGCAATTTGAATTTTTATTTAGAAGATTTGCATCTTTGAAGAATTTGCATCTTATTGGAATGCGTGTTGAAATTACCGCTTTAAATAGTGATGCACAAATTAAAATCGGTTCCGGTATTAATGCGCAAATGACGAATACGGGTGCACAGCATTTTCATGAAGGTGAAAAGCGTATTTTTGATAAAAAATACATCCAATTAATTCAAACAACAACAGAATCTAAAATTGATTTTGTTTTCAATACTGTCCATAAATATGAAGTAAACGGCCAAGAAATTGAAATGAAGCCGCGTATGGTTATGGATCGCCGTAAAGTGTTTGTTGAAGAGACTATTTCTCTAAAACAAGGCGAGGCCGTTGTAATGGAAAAAATCTCAAATGTATATACAAGTCGCGATAAAGAGTATGATCATGAAAATTATAATCTGCAAGCTATGCGGAATGATGCCTTGCAGAATCTTCAAGAAGAAGCGGTAAAAGGATACGAGGCTCTTTTCCAAGAAAGTGCTGCTGAATGGTCGGAAAAATGGGAAAACATGAGTATTGAAATCGAAAGCGAAAATGAATTTGACCAGCTGGCAATCCGCTTTGCACACTATCATTTAATCATCATGACACCATCCCATGATAACCGCTTTGGCATCGGTGCAAAAGGTTTAACAGGAGAAGGTTATAAAGGCCATTCCTTCTGGGATACAGAAATTTTCATCTTGCCGTTCTTCACGTTTACGTATCCTGAGATTGCGAGAAAGTTGCTAGAGTATCGTTATAATACAATTGAGGGAGCGAGAAAGAAAGCCCGTGACAACGGTTATGAAGGTGCGATGTACCCTTGGGAATCAGCATTTACAGGCGAAGAAGTTACACCTGTTTGGGGTGCGGTTGACATTGTAACAGGAAAAGCGACAAAAATTTGGTCCGGCTTTATTGAACAGCATATTACATGCGATATCGTCTACGCGGTATGGCAATATTACAAAGTAACAAATGACCAAGATTTTATGGACAAATACGGCTACGAAATCATGATGGATGCAGCGACGTTCTGGGCAAGCCGCCTTGAGTGGAATGAAGAGCATAACCGTTACCATATTAATGAAGTTATCGGCCCAGATGAGTATAAAGAGCATGTAAATAACAACGCATTTACAAATTACATGGCACAATGGAATATCGCCACAGCTATTCAATATTACAATGATTTAAAAGAAAACCGTCCTGAGATTTGGAATAAGCTAAATGAAAAATTAAAACTTGAAGAGACATACGGAAAGTGGACAAGTAAAGTAGATAAAATTTACTTGCCGCAACCGCGCGGGGAAGATTTAGTTATTCCACAGGATGATACGTACCTGCAAAAACAAATTATTGATTTGACAAAATATAAAAACCAAGAGCATGTTGGTTCCATTTTTGAAGACTATAACTTGGAGCAAGTAAATAATATTCAAGTTTCCAAACAAGCAGATATTATGGTTCTCTTCTATTTACTAGAGGATAAATTCCCGCAAGAAGTGAAACGTGCTAATTGGAACTACTATGAACCAAAAACGCTTCACGATTCTTCTTTAAGTTTATCCACGCATTGCGTATTAGCAAGCGATATGGAAGATCGCGAACTTGCTTATGACTTATTCGAGCGTGCAGCGCGCATCGATTTGGGGCCGAATATGAAATCGTCTGACCACGGTATGCATACAGCATCTATCGGTGGTGTATGGCAATCGGTTGTATTTGGATTCGGTGGCGTGAGAATGCTAAATGGAGAGTTGCGTATTAATCCAAAATTGCCAAAACAATGGAAGCGCTTATTCTTCCCATTCTATTGGCAAGAAGATCGATTAGAAGTAACGGTTACACAGGATCAGGTAACAATTGAAAACGTTACAAAGAAAAATGAGGTACTTACGCTTGAGGTTAACGGCCAAGGGCACGAATTGAAAGGCAAGTTAGAAGTTCAATTACAGCCTGTAAGAGTCTAAAAGAATTGGTGTCATGGGAATCCTATGACACCGATTAAAAAATAGCAATTACATTTGGACGTATGAGAGCAATACTCTCTTACTTTATAAAATATCTTATTCCGGAAAGGAAGAATGAATCATGAAAGGTAGAAAATTACTGGCAACACTTGGCGTATCTTCTTTGCTTGTAGGCGGCATCCTGGCTGGCTGCTCAAATGATACGAAGGAAACAAAAGCTAAAGACGGTGAAAAAGTAGAAATCACATTGAGTGGTTGGGGAGCAAGCCCAGAGGAAAGCAACTTGCTTAAGCAAACATTGGCAGATTTCGAAAAAAAATATCCGAACATTAAGGTAAAGCATGACGTTATTGCAGATCAGTATATGGATGTTATAAAAACGCGTTTAATCGGAAATGAAGCAGCTGATGTATTTTACCTAGACTCACTCGAAGCGCCTGCTTTAATGGAACAAAACGTACTAGAGCCGCTTGACGAATATATTAAGAAAGAAAAAGATTTCGATATGGAAGATTTCGAAAAGTCAATGTTGGAAGCGTTTCAATCCAAAAGCGTAACATATGGATTGCCAAAAGGCTATTCTACTTTAGGGCTTTTCTATAACAAAAAAATGCTGCAGGAAGCGGGAGTAGAAGTTCCAAAAACAATGGAAGAATTCCGCGAAGCAGCGAAAAAGCTGACAAAAGGAACAGAGCGCTATGGATTTGGTGTCGCACCTGACTTAGCTCGTATGTATTATATGCCAAAAGCTTACGGCACAGACGCTGTAAAGGATGACAAGGCGAATTTAAGCGATAAAGGCGTTGTTGAGGCAATTCAACCAATCATTGATATGAAGCTGCAAGACAAGTCAATTGCGCAGCCTAAAGATGTAGGCGCAAACTGGGGCGGCGAAATGTTTGGTCAAGAAAAAGTGGCAATGGTTATGGAAGGAAACTGGGCGATTCCGTTTCTAAAAGATAATTTCCCTAACTTAGACTACGGTATTGCTGAGCTTCCGACTGTTAACGGCAAACCAGGAACAATGGCATTTACAGTTGCTTACGTAATGAATAAAAATTCCGAGAAGAAAGATGCTGCTTGGAAGCTAATCTCTTATTTAACGGGAAAAGAAGGAATGAAAACTTGGACAAGCAAAGGATTTGAGCTTCCTACACGTAAATCTGTAGCGACAGAACTTGGTTTTGACAAAGATCCGCTTCGCAGCGCATTCGTAGCTGGAGCGCCTTACGCAACAGTATGGCAAGCAGGTCCTAACTTGCCGACAATTAAAACTAATTTTGATAATCAGTTCATCAGTGCGTTTTTAGGCCAAAAGCCGTTAGATAAAGCTTTGCAAGAAGCAGAAAAAACAGCTAACAAAGAAATTAAAGCGCAACAATAAAAAGGGTGCAAGGAGGGAGAGGGAACCCTTCCCCCTCTATTGCACTCTCTTTGGATAAGAAGCTTCTTGTCCAAAGAGAGTGCAATAGACAGACACTCAAAGCTTTCTAAAAGGAGTAGTGAGCTATGGATAAAAAACTTACGAAGCGCACTATGCGTGAAGCAGACTTATTAGGGCGCCACCCATTGAAAATGTGGCAGAATAAAAAATTTACGAAGCGCACTATGCGTGAAGCAATGCAAGGTTACACGTTTATGTCACCAACGATTTTTGTACTTGCCTTATTTACCATTACCCCTATTCTTTATGCTATTTTTCTTGCCTTTAATAAAGTGGGGCTGCTTGGAGGCACGACTTATGAATTTGTCGGATTCGATAACTTTGCAAAAATATTGGATGACTCAAGGGCGAAAATTGCGCTTTGGAATACATTTAAGTACGTAATTATCGTTGTGCCGGCCCAAACTATTTTAGCGCTAATTCTCGCAACAACTCTTAACGCGGGACTAAAAGGGGAAAAGGTATTCCGTATCATCTACTTTTTGCCTACTTTAACGTCTTCTGCTGTATTAACGCTTATTTTTATGTGGATGTACAATCAAAATGGTTTAATAAACAAGTTATTAGATATCGTCGGTTTGCCAACTTATAACTGGCTTGGCGATCCGAAAATCGCCTTAACAGCCATTATGATTATGAATATTTGGTCAACAGCGCCATTTTTCATGACAATTTACTTAGCGGCACTGCAAGATATTCCAGATTCGTTATATGAAGCAGCTGACCTTGACGGTGCAAACGTCTTCCAAAAGTTTTGGCACGTAACAGTTCCGCAGCTTCGTCCGGTAACATCATTTGTAATAATTATGGGTATTATCGGGACATTCCAATTGTTCGACCAGTCTTATATTTTCTCAGCTGGATCAGGCGGGCCCGATAATTCAACATTAACAGTTGTTCTATTAATTTATCAATATGCGTTTAAGAGTATGGGTACAATGGGCTATGCCGCGGCGCTAGCATTCGTGCTTGCTATTGTGATCTTAGTCGCAACGCTTATTCAGCGCAAATTCTCCAAAGAAGAATCGTTATACTAAGGAGGAGCATTTATGAAAAAGAAAAAACTGCCAATCGGCAAAACAATTTTGTATGCGATTTTGATTATATACGCCATTGTGACCTTAATCCCGTTTCTTTGGGCGCTGTCATCATCTTTTAAGACACTCCAAGAAATTGTAAAGGGCGGTATGAATTTAATTCCAGAAAACTTTACGATTGGAAATTATAAGCAAATTTTCTTGGAACAAAAATTATTCCCTCGTTGGTTATTTAACTCTTTATTTGTAGCAACGGTTGGAACAGCATTAAATTTATTATTTAACTCCATGGCTGGTTATGCACTAGCGCGATTAAGCTTCCCAGGAAAGAAGCCGTTGTTCATTATCATCTTAGCTGTTCTTATGATTCCGGCGCAAGTAACGATGATTCCAAACTACTTAATTTTAAAAGAAATTGGCTGGCTTAATACGTATCAAGGGCTTATTGTTCCATCCATGATTAATGCAACATTTATTTTCATGATGCGCCAGTTCTTCATTAACTTCCCGAAAGAACTGGAAGAGGCAGCTTCTTTAGACGGTTTAACCCGAATGGGCACATTTTTTAAAGTTGTGCTGCCGCTTGCAAAGCCGGCGCTTGCAGCTCAAGCAATCTTCGTCTTTATGGGTCTTTGGAACGATTTTATGAAGCCGCTTATCGTTATTAGCGATCCGCATATGTTCACGTTACCAATTGGCTTGAACACATTCAAAGGGCAATATATTAGTTTTTGGAACTATATTATGGCCGCTTCGATGGTATTTACACTTCCGGTTCTTGTCATTTACGCATTCTTTAACCGATATTTTGTCAAGGGAATTAAATTTACAGGGGAAAAATAAGAAGCGAATATCGTCTCTCCCTGCGGTTACAACTTATTGGTTATGGAAAGGTTTTCATTTAAATTTGATGTCAAAAGTGTTAGCATAATATTGTACAATAGTGAAAGTGAGGAATATATACAATGGCAAAAAAAGCGATGGCATTTATTTTTGATTTAGACGGCGTAATTACAGATAGCGCTGAGCATCATTATCTAGCATGGAAGCAGCTTGGCGAAGAACTGGGAATTCCGTTTGACCGCGAGTTTAATGAACAATTAAAAGGCGTAAGCCGCATGGATTCTTTAGAACGTATTTTAACACTAGGAAATCGCCAAAATGACTTTACCCCAGAAGAGAAAGAAGAGCTTGCGACAAAGAAAAATGATCATTATAAAGAGCTTATTAAAACAATTACGGGCAAAGATGTTCTTCCGGGCATTATGGCATTATTAGAAGAGATTAGAAAGAATGGACTAAAAATTGCTCTTGCATCTGCAAGCAAAAATGCATTCGTCGTAATTGACCGCTTAGGAGTAGGGGAGTATTTCGACCATATTGTAGATGCAGCAGCGGTAGAAAAAGGAAAGCCAAATCCAGAAATTTTCTTAAAGGCGGCAGATGCGCTAGGAGTACCGTATGAAAATTGTATCGGGGTAGAGGATGCGGAAGCTGGGGTAGAAGCGATTAAAGGTGCCGGTATGTTTGCTGTCGGTGTAGGAACGCCAGAAGCAATGGCAAAAGCGGACTATATTGTAGCAGGAACAAACGAATTGAAATACAACGAGATTATTGCTCGTTTTGAAGCGCAGGCTTAAAATCATCACCTTAGTGAAACCGATTGCGCATCCCTGTTAGGAAGGGGAGCTGAAAATATATTGCCGCCTCAAGAGCGAATTAAACTTGTCCAGCAATCAGTAGAAGAAATGAAAGCTAAAGTAGCACAGGATGATTATCGGTTTCACTATCATCCGACGGCACCGGTTTGAGAAATAAAAAGCGGAAACAATTCTGTTTCCGCTTTTTATGTTACGTTAAATGGTTATTGGTGATAGCATGGCACTGGTTTATTCGTGTCAAATGAAAGTTTGACGCGACTTTTCACGCGTTGCTTGGCCGTCCGCTTATAGAGCCGCTTGCCCCTCCCATAAAAAACATTACGCCAAGTGTACGCTTTTGACATGATGTAAATTCACATATATCGTTTCATTTCGAGCAATGACTAATTCGAGTTGATTACTGTTGATTGCGTTTAATCTTCCGATTTGCAGCGGCTTTTTTCCTAAATTTAAAATAATAATTTTGCCGATAAAACGTTTGAGCTGCTCCTCGAAAGTTCGCGCTAAAGGATCCATTGCCGGTCTGAGAGGAAACTCTTCTCTTTCTAATGAATAAGGAACTTGCCCTTCTTTGTAAGGAACAAACCATTTTACATGGTAAAAAGGAATATACACAATATGGTAAACAGGGGAGTAGAAAATGAAGTAATCATTCATAACGCTTACGACATAGCCGTGAAGAGTTTGCTCTCCTCCGATGCATAATTCTAAAAACATTCCTTTTGCGTTTTGCAGCACTTTTCGAAGCGATATGGTGTTTGAGGTCGATGGAATTGCAGAAAGCGCATCAGGTGCTGCCTCTTCTTTTTGTGCTATCTCCCTGCGCTGATTTCCCCCGAGCAATGATTGGTTATCGAAGTCAAACTGAATTTGCTGAATATGAAGCAGCGGAAGATAAATAAAGTTGTTATTTTCGTAGATCACTAAAATGTCTGAGCCTTTATCGATTAATGTCCCCGTAAAGCTCATGTTTCCCGATAAATTGATTTGTATCGTGTCATTCATATGTTTGTTATAATCTATCAATCATAGTTCTCCTTTTTTAGTTTTTACGAGTGAACAAAAATTAACTTAATCCACAGGTAGAGACATATCAATGTAAAAACGACGGTCGGGGGAATGACAATAAAGGTGACTTTTACATACTGCTTCCATCCTATACGCACCCTCCCTTTTTTGACGATATGCATCCACATGAGACTAGCCAGCGTTCCGATAGGCAATAAGAGCGAGCCCATATCACTTCCGATGATGTTAGCCAAGTAAATCGTTTTCACTGTAGTAGGGTCCAGGCCCATTTCTGTTAAAGCAATGGTGCCAATCATTAAAGCGGGATGATTGTTAAAGAAGTTGGACATAACGGAAAGAGCGCCGCCCATAAGCAAACTGGCATTAAGCAAATTATCATGAATATGGGGTTTTAACGTAAAAACGATATAGTCGGTTAAACCAATGTTATGAAGCCCGTATACGATTACATACATGGCAAAAGCAAATATAAGTACATACCAAGGTGTTCGCCGCAGCATATCACCGGGATGAATTTTTAGTTTATACCATCTCCATACTAATAAAATGAGGGAACCGGCGACCGCAACAGCTTCTACCGAAACATTGAGGAAGGAAGCGATAAACAGGCTGCAGCGTACGAGAAAAACAAATAAAAGGATTTTTAGCATAAATCGATTTTGTTTTTTAATTTCTTCCTCTGGTGTTCTCGTCTGCAAAGGATGGAAGGAGTGGTTAATAAAATTTTCATATATATATTGACTTGCTTCGGGAAGCTTTTTTGGAATGTGTTTGCGCAAGACGAGAAACAACATAAACGACATAAATAATAACCCTAATGTTGCCGGCACAAATATCATGGCGGTATGCATATATAAGGTCATATCAACGATTTCTAATGCGATAAGATTGACAATGTTGCTTACGCCGATTGGGGCGCTTGAGGCAGTAGCGATTAGAGCGCCGCTTAATAGATAGGGGATTTTTTGATGGTTTTTTAATTGGAGGCGGTTCAGCAAAAGCAACAAAACCGGGGTTGTTATAAGAATGCTGCCATCGTTATTGAAAAATACAGTCATTAAAAAGCATAACAGGTTCGTATACCAAAATAAACGAATACCCGAGCCCTTTGCTGCTTTGGCAAGCCGCGCTGCGCACCAATGAAAGAAGCCGAAGCTTTCTAGAATCATAGCCATTACAATAGTGGAGATGATTGTAATGGCAGCTCCGGTTACTTTGGAGCTTATATCAATCATATCGGCTTTGGAGACTGTTCCAATAATAATGAGGAGGATGGCTCCAACTGAGGCGGGAATCGCTTCATTTAACCCGCGCGGACGCCAAAAAATAACGAGCATTGTTCCAACGAAGATCATGATAGTAACAACGAATATCCAATCTAACAAATAATGCGTCCCTACTTTCCTAATAAAAATTTTGAATATTGCAAGGAACAGGTATAAATGTCCCTGCAATATACTTGCACTATATATATATGTATCTTAAAAGATGCTTGTACTAGTAAAGATGCACATTTTCCTTCTAATATGCGTTTATATATCGAGGGGCGAGAGGAGTCATTATTAACTAAGAAAGAGCGGAAAATATTGCGCCAAAGCCGTGTTCAATCAACAGTAAAATTTTCACATAGCCATACAATAAAAGGCGAATAAAAAAGCTGATAAGAAAATCGCTTTTTTTATTCGCCTTGAGAGTTTAAGTAGAAAATTGATCCTTTTTTTTGCAGTTCTTCGGATATTAATTTATCCAAGCGCTGAATGGCTTTTAACGCTCTTTCGTAGGAGATTGTCCGATAGTGGTGCATTCCGCCCGGCTCTTCATCTCTTTCATCAGCTAGCTTTACAATTTTTTGAAGAGAAGTCCTTTCAATTTCCCCTTCAGGCAAAAACGAGTCTGTATGAAATAAAATAGCAAGAGAAATTTCCTTCGCTTCCTTTGGGTTTTCGCCAAGGCGGATAAGCAATTTATGGGCACGTTCCGCCCCTTTAATAGCGTGGATATCATTCTTTTTATATAATTCATAATCCCATTGCCCGTTTCGGTACCAAGTATAATGGCCGATATCATGCAAAAATCCGGCCTTGGACGCTAAGTCAACAGAAATACCGTATTGCTTTGCTAAATGGAAGGCGTGATAAGCAACGGCTATCGCATGTACCATGCCAGAGCGGCTAATATATTTTTGGGCGATGTGATGCTTGAAAATTTGTTCTAATGTTACATGACGCATAGTATTCACTCCTTTTCGCTGAGATAGGAAGATAAAAAACAATCTTTAATTATGCGTACGCAATTGTTTTACCGCTGTAAGAAAGAAAAAAGATGTATATATTTAAAATATTCTAACCCGTAATGATATGTTAGTAAAGAGCGGTATAAATTTATATAAATGTATATGACTGTACGGGGGATTTTATATAATAATGTATGTGCGTGTTATATATGTTGTTAATTTCAGTTACCGTATTAATTTAAAAGGGGCTGAACCAAAACGCTAACGCGTTTTGCGGTCAGCCCTTTTTTTAGCTCTGTTAAACTTGATTGTTGATGTTCCACTACAGGCGGACGCTTTCCGCGGGCGGGGCCGAGCCGCTTTTCCCGCTGGAGTCGCCACCTTTCGTTCCAAATCAACAAATAAATCAAAATCAACATTAGCCTTTAACAGAGCTTTTTTTAGGCAAAAAAATAAAAGAATCGCTCGATTTTTGTTAGAATGAAGTCAGCACAACAACAGTCAACACAAAAACAGTCAACACAAAAACAGTCAACACAAAAACAAGGAGCGATTCTGCTAAGGAGCTGACCAAAAGTCCGCTCCTTTCGGAATTAAACAGTAAATTCTTTACTAATCTCGAACTCCTAAGGCAATCTTGGCATATCGAGACATTTTATCCTTTGTCCAAGGGGGACTCCAGACGATATTTACGTCAATGTTTTGTAATTCAGGCATGTTAAGAGATAATTTCATTTTTACGTCTGATATAATTTGGCCGGCAAGAGGGCAACCCATAGAAGTCATTGTCATTGTAATAGAAACATTATTCTCTTCATCAACTGCTACATCGTATACAAGTCCTAGGTTAACGATATCAATCCCAAGCTCCGGATCTAATACCTGCTCTAAATATTCATAAATTTGATCTTTCATTTACAAGTTCACCTCAATGTTGGAATACGAATGAAATTCATTATCATTATAAAAGATATATATAACAGCCGCTGTGATTCGACTCACATGAAATGCAAGAAGGAGACTAACAGAAGGATTTGGGCCGTTTATGTCATTATATAAGATGGTTATAAACTATTTGTGCACTTATTTTAAACATCTATAGAATTCTTTAAACATAAGACAAGAGCCCTGCTAGTTAGCAGGACTCTCTAAATATTGTCTTATCTTTCTTTTTTTGTCTGAAAAATGTGCGATAACAACTGTTTTTGCTGCAGATGATAAATAATTTGATTTGCTTGTTGCGTTTTTTGTTGCTCTGCCATTGCTTTATATTCCAAAATTGTCTTTTCCTCATTAGTTAAACGTGCCATATAGACCCTCCTCCTTATTTGTATAGAGTCAGCATTATAAGTGTAAAGCTATTACACTGCTCTTCTTTTAAGGAGGGGCAGTTGTAGGCATTCGCTACATCATCCTCTCTTTATGTGCTTGCGAGGTTAGCTGTCGGGCTTGGGATTAGAGAGAGTTCCCTACCTTTTAACTAGGCTCTGTTAAACTTGATTGTTGATGTTCCACTACAGGCGGATGTTTTTTGCGGGCGGGGCCGAGCCGCTTCCCTCGCTGCGCTCAGTCCAGGGTCTCGGCTGTCCCGCTTTTCCTGCTGGAGTCGCCGCCTTTCACAAATGAATCCAAATCAATATCAGCCTTTACAGAGCCAACTAAAAAAGGATTCGCCCCTAGCAGTTTGGTACTGCCCATTTGGTTCCCCCGCTCCTGATACAGGATTCAGCTCTAAATTTTTATAGCTTCTAATTTAACATAATTTTCCATGAATTACAAATGTATTTTGAGATCTTATTTTCCGTGTTTTACATATCGCACTGGTTGTTTTTGCTGCAGGTTTTGAAGAACCTCATTTGCTTGTTGTGTTTTTTCTTGCTCTGTCATTGCTTTATATTCGAGCATTTCTTTTTCCTTATCTGTTAAACGCACCAAAAAAATCCCCCTCCTTTTCAGGTAAGTTTCGATACGGGAACGTTCCCACTCATTAAATATTTATGAATGGCAGCAATCTCGAGTTGCTGCGGCGGAAAAGCTTACGGTTAAAAATTTAACATATAATGACAAAAAACTCAATTATTTTTTGATTATTCAAAAAATATAAATTTTTTATATTTGCTTTTAAGAAGGAGGGCTCGCTACCAAATTGGTGAAAAACAAACACCAATTTGGTAATGAAAATCTTGTTCGTTGAATACAATGGGACAGAGCGAACGTATAGGAGGGAGATTATGCAGGAAGAAGAAAAAATGTTGGCATGGCATGAGACGTTGGAGCTGCATGAATTAATCGCCTTTCAATCGAATGTTTTATTTAAATTGAAACAGACGTATCAAAAAATAGCAGCCCCGGAAATTAAAGCACTATACCGAAAATCCATTGATACGATAGAAGAAAATTTGCAGGAATTGCTTCCGTTTTTTGCAAATGTTCCTGCAGCGAGAGATGAGCAAGAAAGGGAAGAAACGTTTACCGGCTTTTATGCAGGGGATCTGCTTGGAGCCGCCAAGGCTGCGGTGAGAAATTATGCTGCTGCCATTACAGAAACGGCAACGCCAGAGCTGCGCGCTGTCTTAACGCGCCATATTCTTGGCACTGTTCGGTGGCATGAAGAAATATATAATTTTATGCATAAGAGAGGATATTATCCTGCCTATAATTTAAACCAAATGCTTGCTAATGATGTGAAAAATGCCCAAACGGTTTTAAAAATTAAATATTAATACTGTCAAGAAGCGCTCCCAGTCTTGACTAAAACCTGAACATAAATAAGGATGTTCAGGTTTTTTGTATAGGCTGTTTTCGTAAACATTGTTGTTTCTGGAAAGGCTCTGTTAAACTTGATTGTTGATGTTCCACTACAGGCGGACGCTTTTTGCGGGCGGGGCCGAGCCGCTTCCCTCGCTACGCTCAGTTCAGGGTCTCGGCTGTCCCGCTTTTCCCGCTGGAGTCGCCGCCTTTCGTTTCCAAATCAATCAAAATCAGCATGAGCCTTTAACAGAGCCGTTGTATATTAAGAAAGCGCGAATTGATAGTAGCGGATTTAAGAATTATCAGTGTAGCTGTGCATTTTCCGTATGGGAATGTTGACGCTTTGAAAAAATTTTATTATAATTATCTCGAATTAAAGATAATTGAATTTGAAATATAAGGTGCTTATAGACAGTTTAAAAATGTAAAAATTTCAAATGATAGTATAAGGAGGCTTTCTTTATATGATTACAATATATCCTGCACAATCCAGATATTCCGCAAATCATGGTTGGTTGCAAAGCAGCTTCAGTTTTTCGTTTGCAGATTATTATGATCCAAATAACATGGAATTTGGTCCAATGCGTGTGTTAAATGATGATTTTGTTAAACCAAATAGGGGATTTGGCATGCATCCGCACGCTGAAATGGAAATTGTATCTATTGTATTAAAAGGGCATTTACAACATAAAGACAGTGCCGGGCATACAGCGACAACAACATGGGGAGGTATTCAGCGTATGTCTGCCGGCACCGGTATTTTTCATTCTGAAATGAATCCGTCCCCAAAGGAAGATGTAAACTTTTTGCAAATGTGGTTTTTTCCTGAGGTACCTCGGTTAACCCCGTCCTATGAACAAACTGAGTATGATGTCAAGAAGCTGAAAAACAGCTTGCTGCCGGTTGTAACAAAAAACCCGACGTCTAAGGATGTTGCTCATATTCATCAGGATGTAACTATTTATTTATCGGAGCTTGAACGGGGGAAAGAACTGATTTTCAAACAAGAACAAAATCGCCGTATTTTCATGTTTTCAATTGAGGGGGAGATTTTGTTAAATGGAACGGATAGGTTGGGAAAACGTGATTCGGCACGTATTACAAATGTTCATGAGCTGCATATAAAAGCAAATGAAGATGCCACATTTATGTTAATTGATTTGCCGTAGTTGGTATAAAAAATAACATTTGGTTTAAAAAACCAATCAAAGGCCCATGCTCCCCGCATTTGTCCTGCATAGTGTATGTAATGTAAGGAGCTTTCAACATGCGAAGGGAGATGTAAATGTATGACTAATGAGTTTCGCCATCCATTTTTTGGCGGATTTGGCCGTCCGTTCTTCGGTGGCTTCGGCCGTCCATTCTTTGGATTTGGCCGTCCATTTTTCGGATTTCCGTTTCTAGGAGGTTTTTTAGGGGGATTAGCAGCAGGAGCACTGCTTAGTCCTGGATTCGGTTATGGTTATCCAGTTCCAGCGCCATATCCTGTTCCATATCCGGCACCATATCCATACCCGTATTATCCGTATGGGACGACAGTTACGTATTATTAAAAGGGATGTAAAAACTAAAATTTATTGTATGAAGGGACACCATCTGTTAGGCCGGGTGGTGTTTTGTTTATATTTTATTGAGAATTGCCTTAGCCATATCAACAAATCTTCATGGCTTTGCTACAATGGAAAAAATACATATTAGGGAGTGATTTAAATGGGAAAATGTAATATTGATCATTCGCATGAAGATGTAGTAAAAAAGCTTGAAAGCCAACAGTCCTTTTTACCAGAAGCGTTAGCTAAGCAGCTATATCAATTTTTAGAAAGCGAGCTCCCCCAGCAAACATTAAATGAGTTGTTTCATCTTTTGAAAAAATATGATTTATCTTCTGTGGAAGAGCGGAAAGAGCGTAATCGAAAAATGGCTTTGCTTATCGGGTAAATTATAATTGTTACCGCACCTTATATAAAGGCTCTGTTAAACTTGATTGTTGATTTTCCCCTACAGGCGGACGCCTTCCGCGGGCGGGGCCAAGCCGCTTCCCTCGCTGCGCTCAGCCTAGGGTCTCGGCCATCCCATTTTTCCCGCTGTAGTCGCCGCCTTTCGTTTCTAATCAACAAATGAATCCAAATCAACATTAGCCTTTAACAGAGCCTATATAAAAAAGGGCTGCCCGTTAAATGCAGCCCCTTTTTGTTGTGCGCCCGGCATGGGTGCAGTCTCTAGGGTGAAAGTCCCGAACCGTGAAGGCAGTAGTAGCGGCTAGCTTAACGCAAGGGTGTCCGTGGTGACGCGGAATCTGAAGGAAGCGAGCGGCAAATCTCTGGTCC
>JBHGUR010000102.1:0-20959 GCA_048976805.1 Ectobacillus sp.
CTTATTCCTTCTGGCTTTTATTCTATTCCGAAAGACCGAAGGTCCCCAGATATTGCTCTGGATTTCCTTCGATCTTGAACCGAGTTTATTTGTCCTGAACCGAGTTTTTTTGGTCAGGAGCGAGTTTATTGGGTGAAGACACCTGTGTCGGGCTTTATCGGACTTTTCTTCATGCCTTTTTCCATACTTTTTGGAAACAAAAAAAACGAGGAAAACTGGACAGGATATCCAATTTTCACTCGTTTTAGGGAACGACTGATTTAGCTGAGAATACATATTGTTTTGCTACGGAACGATTTGATTTTCCGATAACAAACACCTATACAGCAATACCTGCCTTTACTCAACCGTAACAGACTTCGCCAAATTCCGTGGCTTATCTACGTCGCACTCGCGGTGCAGCGCAGCATAGTAGGAAATCAACTGTAGCGGGATAACAGACAGAAGCGGTGAAAATGCTTCATGCACTGCTGGAACGACGAAACGGTCGCCGTCCATCTCTAAGCCCTTCATGGAGATAATGCATGGGTTCGCGCCGCGTGCTACTACCTCTTTTACGTTGCCGCGGATGCCAAGGTTTACGTGCTCTTGCGTCGCAAGTGCGATAACCGGCGTTCCGTTTTCGATCAAGGCAATCGTACCGTGCTTCAATTCGCCGCCCGCAAAGCCTTCCGCTTGAATATAAGAGATTTCTTTTAATTTCAATGCGCCCTCTAACCCAACGTAGAAATCAACGCCGCGGCCGATAAAGAAGCAGTTGCGGGTTGTTGCCAAATACTCGCACGCAATTTTCTCCATCTCTTCTTTTTCGTTGCAAAGCACTTCCATTGCGTTTGCGATTAAGCCAAGCTCTTGCACCAAGTCGAAATCCAAAGGCAAATTCTTCGCTTTGGCGATATCCGTTGCAAGGATGGCAAGAACCGCAAGCTGGGCTGTGTATGCCTTTGTAGAAGCAACCGCAATTTCCGGGCCGGCATGCAATAGCAATGTATAGTCCGCTTCACGGGACAAAGTAGAGCCCGGAACGTTTGTAATCGTTAAAGCTTTATGGCCCATTTCGTTTGTTTGCACAAGTACGGCACGGCTGTCTGCTGTTTCACCGCTCTGGGAAATGTAGATGAAGAACGGTTTTTCTGTTAAAAGCGGCATATTGTAGGAGAACTCGCTCGCTACGTGTACTTCCACCGGAATTTTCGCATAGCGCTCAATAAATTGCTTTCCTACAAGGCCGGCATGATAGCTCGTTCCGCAGGCAATGATGTAAATGCGGTCGCTTTCCAGCATTGCGTTGCGAATATCTTCAGAAAGCTCGATTTCGCCATTTGCGTTCTGATACTTTTGAATAATGTTGCGAACAACTAATGGCTGCTCATCAATTTCTTTTAGCATAAAGTGAGGGTATGTGCCCTTCTCAATATCGCTCGCGTCTAGCTCAGCAGTAAATGGCGCGCGCTCAATTACTTCACCGTTCAAATTTTTGATCGTAATGCTGTTGTCTGTAACCAGTACCATTTCTTTATCCATCAGCTCGATGAATTGGTCTGTCACTTGCAGCATCGCCATTGCATCGCTCGCTACTACATTAAAGTTGTCGCCTACGCCAACTAAAAGCGGGCTTTTGTTTTTCGCTACATAAATAACCTCTGCATTCTCTCTATCAAGCAAAGCCAATGCATAGGAACCGTGAAGCAACGTTAATGTTTGGCGGAATGCTTCTTCTACTTCCAAGCCTTCCTTAACAAACTTTTCAATTAGCTGTACGATAATTTCCGTATCTGTTTCACTTGCAAAAGCAACGTCCTGCAAGTATTCGTTCTTTAATAGCTCGTAGTTTTCAATTACACCGTTGTGCACAAGCGTGAAGCGCTTGGATTCACTTTGATGCGGATGGGCGTTCGTTTTGCTTGGCACGCCATGAGTCGCCCAGCGCGTATGGCCGATTCCTACATTTGCCGCAACATTTTCATCTACACTTTCACGGAGCTTTGCGATTCTTCCTTTTTCTTTGAATACTACAACACCTTGTTCTGCCTGCACTGCGATTCCTGCCGAGTCATAACCGCGGTACTCCAGCTTTTCTAAGCCCTTTAACAAAATTTCCTTCGCATCTTGCTGTCCAATAAATCCTACAATTCCGCACATAGTGTATTCGCCGTTTCAGACGGCCTACTATCTCTAACAAAACCTCTCCCAAAAACCTCTTCTTACATGCTTGTTTAAGACAACGGGGGCAAGCGTTTCACTTATGGCCGATTTTCTTGCGTTGGTCTGCTAGCCTTTGTAAGCCCGTAACGGCTTCCACCTTCCTCTCTGTTTTAGTTTTATCCGTTTCAAGCCTGTCCCGTCCTTTTTCCCTCACCACACTCTTGCCTTTGTCCATGAAGTCGCCTCCATGTTTTAAGCAAAAGCTTTCGGTTGTGGTGAACAACCGGGAGTCATCCGCCGAACACTCGATAAAACTCCTCCTCGTCAACTGCCTCTGCAGTTCTGGCGCTTTACAATTCTCATTTTGAGAAAAAGAACAAACTAATCTTACAATAAATGGCGATATACCGTCAATAAAAACTTATTGGGGTATAAAGGAATATATGCGCAAGAAGCTCAAGATGTGCTTCTTGCGCATAGTATTTGTTTGAAAAATAATTCTTACTCGGCGCCTGCTTCAGCTTTCACAACAGCTACAATACGATTTACATACATTTCGCACAATTCTTGCGTCGGCGCTTCTGCCATGATACGAATTAGAGGCTCTGTTCCGGACGGCCGAACAAGTACCCGGCCGTTTCCTGCCATTTCTTCTTCTACCTCGCGAATAACCGCTTGAACTTTTTCATTTTCAAGTGCTTGTTGTTTATCAGTTACGCGAACATTCACAAGAAGCTGCGGGAATTTTTTCATTTCGCTTGCAAGTTGGGAAAGATGTTTTCCTGTTGCTTTCATAATATTTACAAGCTGAATTGCGCTTAGCATACCGTCGCCAGTAGTAATATAGTCCAAGAAGATAATATGGCCGGACTGTTCTCCGCCAAGATTATACCCGCCCTTTCTCATTTCCTCCATTACATACCGGTCGCCGACTGCCGTTTGCGCACTCTTAATTCCTTGCGCTTCTAACGCCTTGTAGAAGCCTAAGTTGCTCATGACCGTAGAAACAACTGTATTATGCTTTAGTCTTCCCGTTTCACTCATATACTTCGCGCAAATATACATAATTTGATCGCCATCTACGATCTCGCCGTTTTCATCAATTGCAATTAGGCGGTCACCATCGCCGTCAAAGGCTAATCCAACATGGGCGCCTTTTTCTTTTACAAACGCAGCTAACGCTTCCGGATGGGTAGAGCCGACACCGTCGTTAATATTTGTACCGTTTGGAGATGTTCCCATTGTAGAAATATCAGCTTCTAAATCCGCAAACAGATAGGGCGCTAACGATGACGTAGCCCCATGCGCGCAATCTAGCGCTATGTGCAGGCCTGAAAAATCTTCTTCTACTGTTTGTTTTAAGTACTGCAAATATTTCTGCCCGCCTTCAAAATAATCATTTACTTGCCCGAGCGCAGCGCCGATTGGACGAGGCAATTCATCATTCTCTTTATCTAACAGCTCTTCGATTTCAAGCTCTTGTTCATCAGACAGCTTAAAGCCATCCGGACCAAAAAATTTAATCCCATTATCTTGCACCGGATTATGAGAAGCGGAAATCATAACGCCCGCTTGCGCGCCCAACGCCTTAGTCAAGTAAGCTACTCCCGGAGTGGAGATAACGCCAAGGCGCATAACTTCCGCACCAATGGATAAAAGCCCAGCGACAAGCGCTCCTTCAAGCATATGTCCTGATACGCGTGTATCGCGTCCAATTAATACCTTTGGGCGCTCTGTGTTTTTAGTGAGAACATATCCCCCAAAACGTCCAATTTTAAAAGCCAGTTCAGGTGTCAGTTCGCTATTGGCGACTCCGCGTACACCATCAGTACCAAAGTATTTTCCCATCTTATAATCTCTCCTTTATTCCATCGCTTAACTTTTATTTGTAATTTCCACTGTTACATTTTTTTGTTTTAATTCTAATGTAACATTAGCAGGACCATTTATTTGAACCGGGACATTGTGCGTTCCCGGAGACAAATTCCCAACATTAATAGATGCCGAAATAGAAGAAGGCTCAAGGCTATTTACAACGCTTGCCTCCCCAATAATATCCACGTCAATCTTTCCCGATTTCGGATCAAGAAACGCTAAACTTAACGTATCCTTTAAACCTTGAGGCTGTATCGGAATTTCGCTAATGGATTTGCGTTCTTCTTTTTGTACTTTAACTATTACCTTAACTTTCTCAGGATATACTTTTGTAACGCCCTTTGGCAAAGGAAGCAGCACATCAAATGATGTATCCTCTGTTATTTTATCTAAATCTACACTAACTCCCTCCAACGCTTCAATATCAGCAAGCACATCTTTGGCGCCGTAAATGACGACCTCTTCTGGTTCAACCTTAATATCGGTAACCGTTACTCCCTGTTGAAGGGTGCCTTTTCGGGTGACCTTCACCGGAACCTTCTTTTCAGGGCTCACAATAGGAACTGTTACTGTGACGGTCTGAGGTATGGTTTGAATATTTAAAGGCTCTCCATTTTTATCATATACCGCCACCCTCGCCTCTTTTGTTACTGTTTGATATACGCCCTTCAAATCTATATAAGCTTTTATAGCTCCTATTTGGCTCAATTGCTCCTCGGTGCCGTAAATATTAACAAATGCCGGCTTTATAGAAGCCTTCTCGGCATTATACCCTTCTTTAATCTGATTGCCGTTTATAAAACTAAGCTCTACTGGAAATGATTTTGTTACCTTTTTGGCAATGTTGACTTTGATTTTCGCCGGGGAAATCTTCACCTTTAATTTTTCAGGGATATCTTTATATTGCAGACGAACGTCATACGTTCCTGTTCCGTATCCCTTTAAATCAACAAATACTTCAAACTGCCGCTTTAATTTTGTTGTGGCAATTAAGTTATTCGGTCCTTCCAAGGTAAGGGTAACGTGTTTCGGAATTCCTGCCACACTATACTTTTCTTGCTCATAGTAGGCGACGACCTCTACATCCGACACGGTTTCTGTAACATTGCCGACAGGAAAGCTAGAGGACGTAAAGCTGCTTTCAGGCTGTTTGTCCAAGTTAATGGACATATACAGCATAAGCGCCAATAGCAACGCGATACCCTTTAAAAACCAATGGTTATCCATTAACTTATTCATCTCGTTTTTTCCTCCAATTCCATAAAGATGAAGAAGAGGTTTTATCACTTCCGTTCATTTCCTTCATAAGCATTTCCCGAAGCTGTTCCGGCTTTAAGTCGCGATGAAGCTCTCCATTTTTCGTAAGGGAGATTTGTCCCGTTTCTTCTGACACAATAACTGTCAAGCTATCTGTAACCTCACTGATTCCAAGGGCAGCTCTATGTCTCGTCCCGAGCTCCTTTGAAATAAACGGGCTTTCTGAAAGCGGCAAATAGCAAGCGGCAGCTTTCACTTTATCAGAATGCATGATAACCGCCCCGTCATGAAGCGGAGTATTCGGAATGAAGATATTAATCAACAGCTCTGAAGATACGTGAGCGTCCATGAAAATCCCGGTCTCAATGTAATCGCTCATGCCCGTTTCCCTCTCTATAGAAATAAGCGCACCAATTCTCCGCTTTGCCATATATTCAGTAGCTTTGACCACCGAGGTGATAACCGTTTCTTGGCCGTCATCTTCCTGTGCTCCGCTCCTAGAAAGCAAGCTCCCCCGCCCAAGCTGCTCAAGTGCCCGGCGAAGCTCCGGCTGAAAAATAATAATAATCGCCAAAAACCCCCACGTCAGCGCTTGGTCCATTAACCATTGCAGCGTATGCAGCTTAAACCAAAAGCTCAAAATTCGAACTACAATAATAACTGTAATTCCTTTTAGAAGCTGCACTGCCTTTGTTCCGCGGATTAATAAAATTAATTTATATATAACAAACCACACAAGGGCTATATCTACTATATTGCTGAGATACTTTAAAACAACTCCCATATCTCCTCCAAAAGGCATTCTTACCCTTCCTCCATCAGTATGTATTTACAATAACCTATTAATTATACCATAACCATATGTGATAGAAACAATAATTCCAAGTTGGCCAGTGAAACTAAAAAAGCAGTTCTCTGCTTTACAGAGTAACTGCTTTTTCACTTTGCTAGCTGGTATTAATAATTTCATTGCTATTCCTACATCACCGGCGGAGAGAGAAGAACTGTCCTTTCCGGTGAGGATTCACCATATTTCAACTTTTCCCCAAATAATGAACCCATTAGCGCAACCGCTGTAATGGCAGTTTTATTTTTTTCATCTAAAATCGGATTGACTTCCACAAACTCCGCAGAGGTAATAATTCCTGATTCCGCAAGCATCTCCATTGCAAGGTGGCTTTCCCTATATGTCAGCCCCCCAATTACAGGCGTACCGACCCCCGGTGCATCGTGGGGATCTAATCCATCCAAATCAAGAGATAAATGCACTCCGTCTGTATGTGATAAATATCGAATCGTTTCTTCCATCACCGCTGCCATGCCCATGCGGTCAATTTCATGCATAGTAAATACTTTAATGCCTTCTCTATAAATAAATTCTTTCTCTCCTTCATCCAAAGCCCGGGCTCCGATAATTACAATATTTTCTTTTTTTATTTTCGGATAAGCTCCATATAAATTTGTAAGAAGCGGGTGGCCATACCCTAAGCTGGCAGCTAAGGACATGCCATGAATGTTGCCTGAAGGAGAAATTTCTTCTGTGTTTAAATCGCCATGCGCGTCATACCATATAACCCCTAAATTCTTTTTATGTTTTGTAATTCCTGCCAGCGTGCCAATAGCAATGCTATGGTCGCCGCCTAACACAAGGGGAAAGCGGTTTCTTTGCAATACGGAATCTACTGTATGCGCCAATTCGCTGCAAACTTCAACAACCTGCCCTAAATTCTTCAGCTTAGGATTGTCTTCTTGCTTTATTTGTTTCGAGCGCTCTACAAAAAGGTCTCCTAAATCTTCAACCTCATGGCCGATATTGACAAGCCTTTCTACCATGCCGGCATATCGCATTGCGCTCGGCCCCATATCCACGCCGCGGCGCGTTTGTCCTAAGTCCATTGGTACCCCAATAATCGAAATATTCTTTTTCATCTCCATCCCCCCTTGTGAAATATTTTAAATCTTTTATATTGTCTGACTCAACTCAACATTTTTTTGTATATGTATACGCTCTATGCAAGGGGGGGAAATCGCTATAAAAAATAGGCGCTGTTAAACTTGATTGTTGCTTTTCCACTACAGGCGGACGCTTTCCGCGGGCAGGGCCGAGCCGCTTTTCCCGCAGGAGCCGCCTCCTTTCGTCCAAATCAACATTAGCCTTTAACAGGGCCAAAAAATAAGAAAGGATTCCAAAAGATAGCACATAGCGCTATTCTTAGAACCTCCTCTTCTATTTCACCGCGTTCAGCTGCCAATTGTCCAAGCTACAGCAGCAGCAAGCACATTTTGCAAAGCCTTTTTGACCAGCTTCAAAAACAAAAAAGCTGTAAATCCTTAACTGGACTTACAGCGAATGTTTTAGTGTATGTAGTTGGTGGAGCCTAGCGGGATCGAACCGCTGACCTCCTGCGTGCAAAGCAGGCGCTCTCCCAGCTGAGCTAAGGCCCCAAATATGGAGCGGAAGACGGGATTCGAACCCGCGACCCCAACCTTGGCAAGGTTGTATTCTACCACTGAACTACTTCCGCAATGTGAGCCATGAAGGACTCGAACCTTCGACCCTCTGATTAAAAGTCAGATGCTCTACCGACTGAGCTAATGGCTCGTATGGCTGGGCTAGCTGGATTCGAACCAACGAATGACGGAGTCAAAGTCCGTTGCCTTACCGCTTGGCTATAGCCCATTGATATAACATCATGAAAGTGCTTCTTCGAATTCACTTCGAGAATTCTCACTGCAGAATTATTTTCGTTTATTTCAGCATTTTCTTCCTAGAAAAGCTGCGCAGAAATAAATGTAAATAATCCTACCTTATGTTAGCACTATTTTGTATTACATAATAACTACCTAAAATTTTATCATAAGCAACAATGGTGGAGGGGGACGGATTCGAACCGCCGAACCCTGAGGGAGCGGATTTACAGTCCGCCGCGTTTAGCCACTTCGCTACCCCTCCGCTATATGGTGGAGGATGACGGGCTCGAACCGCCGACCCCCTGCTTGTAAGGCAGGTGCTCTCCCAGCTGAGCTAATCCTCCATATAGTGGTGACCCGTACGGGATTCGAACCCGTGTTACCGCCGTGAAAGGGCGGTGTCTTAACCGCTTGACCAACGGGCCGCGATTACTGCTTTGTATGTATGGCGGAGAAGGAGGGATTTGAACCCTCGCGCCGCTTACGCGACCTACGCCCTTAGCAGGGGCGCCTCTTCAGCCACTTGAGTACTTCCCCAAAATGGCTCCGCAGGTAGGATTCGAACCTACGACCGATCGGTTAACAGCCGATTGCTCTACCACTGAGCTACTGCGGAATAACAAGCAACATCTTGTCGACTCTTAACATTATAATGACGGGACACGAAGGTGTCAACCCTGTTTTGAAATTTATTTTTAAAGCTTGTTTCGAAGATGCTCCATGCCCATTATTTCCGGCCCGGTTCAGCATACATTTTGTGCAGCACCAGTTTGCCGCCGCATCTTCCGCAAACGTACCGGTTGGTGTTGACCTTTCTTTGCCTTCTGTATAGGATGCCGCATTCCCTGCAGACATATTCGTAACGCGGGGACGGGCGGCGGGACGGGCGGGAAGCTGCTTTACTCGGCAGGACGGTACAATAGCGGGGCGCGTCCGTTTCCTTTAACAATTGTTTGAAATCCGCATCCCGGTGCCGGTATCCTTTCCCTTCCAGATGAAGATGGTAATGGCAAAGTTCATGTTTGATAATGCCGATCAGTTCTTTTTCCCCGAGTTCTTCTAAATATTTTTTATTGATTTCGATATTGTGGCTTTTTAACAAATATCTTCCCCCGGTGGTCCGCAGCCGGGGATTAAATGAGGCTGCATGCCGGAAAGGTTTGTGAAAATACTCCATCGATATTTTTTCCACAAGGCCTTGCAGTTCCTTGTTATCCATGGCCGTAAGCCCCCTTACTCATAATGAAAATAGATGCCGCGGGCACCCGCGCTTTTCTTTTCACATGACAAGTTATTATAGCATATACTTTAGTAAAAGTGCGGGGGATTGGTTTTGTTTCAGCATTCAGGAACAAGGGGGCGTTTGTGTGCCGGTATGGTTTCAAAACCAAATACGGAGAGCTTTTTGCGAGAAAAGGCGCAGTGAAATTAAACTGCTAAATGAATGCTGGTTTTTTTACAATGAAAAGAAGATGCGCGCATGACCGGCGCATCTTCTTTTCGCTTTTAAGCGTTCGGAAGCATGGTGAGCGATAATCTTCCTTTTTGGACGTCCACTTTCTCCACCCACACGGTGACAATATCGCCGACCGAGACGATATCAAGCGGATGTTTAACAAAACCTTTACTTAATTTCGAAATATGGACAAGCCCGTCTTCTTTCACGCCGACATCGACAAACGCCCCGAAATCGACGACATTCCGGACGGTTCCTTGCATCTCCATCCCCGGTTTCAGATCTTCCAGTTTCATAATATCCTTTTTCAAAAGCGGTTTCGGCAGTTCGTCGCGCGGGTCGCGGCCCGGTTTTTTCAAGGCTTCAAAAATATCTTGCAAGGTCAGTTCGCCGATGCCGAGTGTCTTCGCCATTTCCGGGACAGACAGCGCTTCAAGCGATTGGATCAGCTTTTCTGTCCCGATATCCGCTGTCGTCATGCCCAGTTCATTCAGCAAAGCTCTTGCCGCATCATAACTTTCCGGGTGGATCGGTGTTTTGTCAAGCGGTTCTTCCCCGTCCGGTATGCGGAGAAAGCCAATACTTTGTTCGTATGTTTTTGCGCCGAGGCGGGGAATCTTTTTCAGTTCGGCCCGGTTTTTGAATTTGCCGTTCTCGTCGCGGAATTTTACAATATTGCCCGCTACAGTGCTGCTGAGCCCGGACACATATTGCAAAAGAGACGGGGATGCGGTATTGACATCGACCCCGACCTGGTTGACGGCCGTTTCAACGACGAAAGTGAGCGATTCATTCAGTTTCTTTTGCGAAACGTCATGCTGGTACTGCCCGACACCGACCGATTTCGGATCGATTTTCACAAGCTCTGCCAGCGGATCCTGGAGCCTGCGGGCGATGGAGACAGCGCTCCGTTCTTCGACATGCAAATCGGGAAATTCTTTGCGTGCAAGGTCGGATGCGGAGTAGACGCTTGCCCCCGCTTCATTGACGATCACATAGGAAACATCTTCTTCTATTTCTTTTAAAATACCGGCAATCCATTGCTCCGTTTCCTGTGAGGCTGTGCCGTTTCCGATCGCGATGACCTCCACCTTAAAATCCCGGATGATGCTTTTTACAATCGCTTTGGCTTCTTCTGTTTTCGGTTTTGGCGGATGCGGGTAAATCACGCCGATTTTCAGCACTTTGCCCGTTTCATCCACGACTGCGAGTTTGCAGCCGGTCCGGTACGCAGGGTCAACCCCGAGCACCGTTTTTCCTTTTAAAGGCGGCTGGAGAAGCAGGTTCCTTAAATTTTCGGCAAAAATATGGATCGCCCGGTCTTCCGCTTTTTCGGACAGTTCGTTGCGGATTTCCCTTTCAATGGCGGGCTCAATCAGCCGTTTGTAGCCGTCTTCCACCGCTTCCTTGACGATTCGAGCTGTAATGGAGGCTTCATTCCGGATCACTTGCCGGTTCAAATACGCCAAAATCCGCTCGGTGTCCGCCTCAACGGATACGCGCAGAATGTTTTCTTTTTCGCCGCGGTTAAGGGCAAGCACGCGGTGTGGAACGATTTTGCGGACCGGTTCTTCGTAGGCGTAATACATTTCGTAAACCTTTTTCTCATCTTTTTCCGCATCTTTGACAGTGCTTGCCATCACACCTGTTTTAAACGTTTGGCCGCGGATCCAGCCGCGGTATTTTGGCTCATCCGAAACCATTTCGGCGATAATATCTTTTGCGCCCTGCAATGCTTCTTCGGCAGATGCCACCTGCTTTTCCGCTGATACATACGATGCCAGTTCAGCATCCAGATCGCCTTCAACCGGAAACGAAAGCATCCAGCTGGCCAGCGGTTCCAGCCCTTTTTCCTTTGCAATCGTGGCCCTTGTCCGGCGTTTTTGCTTATACGGGCGGTAAAGGTCTTCCACCAGCTGAAGCTTTTCCGCCTGTAAAATTTTCCCTTTTAGCTCTTCTGTTAATTTCCCCTGCTCATCGATCAGGCGGATGACTTCCTCTTTCCGCTGCTCAAGATTTTGCAAATAGTTCCACCGCTCCATAATGTCCCGGATCTGCACTTCATCAAGCGCACCGGTCATTTCTTTCCGGTAACGGGCAATAAAAGGAACGGTATTGCCGTCTTCCAGCAAACCGATGACATTCCGGATGCTCTTTTCCTGGAACTGTAATTCTTTTCCCAGCCGGCTGATCAGCCTTTCCTGTTTTTCTTCCAAATTGAACACCACACTTCTGATTACTGGTTCCGAAAATCTACATAAAGCTATATAATAATACAGATTATCCAGATTTCCGAATGATTCGCTCCTGAAAACAGGTCTTAGTTGAGCCAGTGAAACAGCTGTACACACAATTGCTTTATGCCATCATCGTTTCTTCCCACAACCGTAATTTTGAAATACAGATAGGCCCTCACCACCCCAGAGTAAAATGTAACCAGTGGTGACATTTGTAATAGGAGAAGGCCTCTTCTGTTATTTTACCATGCTTTCCGGGTTGAAAAAAACCGCAAAATAAAAAAGCTTGCCTTTACTGCAAGCTCCCAATAATAAATGTAGCATCGTCATCCATGGTCTGTTGTTCTTTTAACTGGTCGGCAATCCGTTCGATGGATTCACATTTCTTCAAATAGGATTGGACATTCCGCTCTTTCACGCCGTCTGAATGGATGATAAACCTGGAACCCGGTTCATAATCAAAAATCTCGGTTTTGAATTGCTGCGGCCTGCCGGACAAGTACCCGGTAATCGGAATCGGGTAAGTCAGTTTGCCGCCCGGTGCCACCATAAAAAAGCGGATGTTGCCGACACAGCTGTAAACAAATTTGCGCGATTTAAAACAGGCTTTGAAAATGGCAACCGCTGCGCCCCGTTTCCGGTACAAAGCGCGATTGCACGCATCCATCAGCGTGTCAACATCGTCATCCGATTGTTCTTTCACAACTTTTGCAACAGCCTGGGAAGAGTAATAGGCATATTCCCCGCTCCCCAGCCCGTCTGCCAGCACACAGAGGAAATAGTCATCCGTCGCCTTCATAAAATAGGCGTCTCCGCACAAGTCCCGGCCGGCCTTTGTTGTCTGAAATCCGTATACTTCCACTTGCTTTGAACTAAGATAATTCATAATGGCTAATTCTCCACATGTTGCAGTTCACCTTCTATGGCGTCCCGCAGTTTTTTGATCGCACGGCGTTGCAGGCGCGAGACGTGCATTTGCGAAATCCCCAATTTCTCGCCTGTGTCCTTCTGGCTTAAATTTTTAATATACGTGTAGTGGATGACCTGGCGTTCCCTCTCGCTCAGTACGTGCAACACTTTTTCCAGCACAAGCCGCTGGTTGACTTTTTCATATCCGTCATCTTCACTGCCGACCATATCCAGCAGGGTCACGGTACTGCCGTCTGAATCCGACTCAATCGAATGGTCAACGGAAAGTGCGTGGTAGCTTTTGCTCATTTCCATTGCTTCCAGCACTTCTTCTTCCGAAATCTCAAGATGTGCAGCAATTTCAGCGATTTTTGGCGAGCGTTGCAGTTCGTTCGTCAGTTTTTCAACAGTGGATTTAATCCGCGGGCCGAGTTCTTTAATCCTTCGGGGGACGTGGACACTCCATGTTTTGTCTCTCAAAAACCGCTTAATTTCTCCGATGATGGTCGGAATCGCAAAGGATTCAAAGCTTTTTCCAATATTCGGGTCAAAGCGCTGAATGGCGCCGAGCAGGCCGATAATCCCCACCTGGAAAATGTCCTCCTGGTAGGCCCTTCCTTTCGAATATTTGCGGGCAAGCGACTCCACAAGTTTCTGATAGTGCGCGACAAGTATTTCCTGCGCCTCTTTGTCGCCGTTTTGCTGATAAGATTGTATCAATTGATTGACATCAATCTGATCAGGTTGAGGCAGTTTTGACATTGGTCTCCACCTGCTCCCCTTGAAGGTACTTGGTCATCATGACTGTAATTCCGCCATCATAATGTATGCGGACTTCATCCATTAAACTTTCAATGAGATAAAGGCCCAATCCTCCTTCTCTCATAAATTCGATCTGCACATCTTCCGTGTAAGGCCCTGCGAGTTCCCTTACTTTTTCCAGATCAAAACTGTCTCCTTTATCGGAAACCATTACTTCAAGGCGGTCCGGATAGAGGCTGAAATCGATGGTGACTTCCCCGTCCTCCTTGTCCTTATAGGCATGCTGGACAGCATTGGTAATGGCTTCGCTCGCGGCGATCTTCAAATCCTCGATGAGTTCGTAATCAAACCCCATGCGGCTTGCAATACCGGAAATGGTGAGGCGGATGACTCCGACATATTCCGCTTTGGCAGGGATTTTCATACTGATATGATCAAACTCCTCCATGTCTCACACTCCACCTTCTATTTCGGTATTAATCTTCATGATGTCGGAAAGGCCTGTAATATCAAACAGCCGTTTCAAACGGTCGGAAAGCCCCGTCAACGTGAGCATCCCGCCGTTTGCCCGCAAGCTTTTGAACAAACCGACCAGTACGCCCAGCCCGGTGCTGTCCATGTAAGAAACATTGGTTAAATCTATTAAAACTTCCAAACCTGCTTTTCCTTCATATGGTTCAAATGCTTCTCTTAATTTTGGAGCTGTAAATGCGTCAATTTCCCCCGAAATGGTTACGTTTAAGGCATTCTGTTTTTCCTTTACATCTACTTCAAAGTCCAATTCTTTCACCTCTTTAACATTCATCACTAAGTGCTTCTACCCTTTCCGGGCTGATGACAAACCTCCTTTTAAGGCAGTTCTTTTTAAAATCAGCAAGGTAAAATCATCCCGCAGTTCAAATTCCTGCCATCTTTCCAGCTCCCTGTACACATTTTCCACGATTTCCTGTGCGCTCTTGCGGATATTTTTCCGGATCAAGCCGGTAATCGTTTCCCGGCTGACAAATCCTTCCTTTGTCCGGCATTCCGTTACGCCGTCTGACAACAGCACAATCATATCGCCAAGCTGCACATCTTTTATATATTCATGGTACTTCGATTTTTTTTCTATGCCTAAAAGGAGCCCTTTTGCGATTAAATCCTCAAATTCATCCGTTTCCGCATGATAGAAAAAACCGGGCTCGTGCCCGGCGGATGCGTAGGAGAACTTATGTACTACCGGGTCATACATACCGTAAAACATCGTAATAAACATACTCGGGTCGACATTCTGTTCAACGACGCGGTTCAGATTTTCCAAAATAATATGGGGCTGGTGGCTGTATTCCAGCAAACTGTCTATCGCATATTTGATCATCGACATGCAGAGCGCCGCCGGGATCCCTTTCCCGATCACATCCGCGATCGCGATGCCGATGCGGCGGTTCTCATCTTCAATAAAATGATAATAATCGCCGCTCATTTGTTTGGCCGGCATGCTGATCACGCCAATATCGATGCCGTCCTGCTCCGGGACATCCGCCTTAAGCAGGGTTTGCTGCATGCCCGCAGCAATCTCGATTTCACTCTTCAGTTCTTTTTGTTTTGTCCGGAGGCTTTGCTGTTCCCTGTAAACGAGCCCGTAGGCAAGCATGACTTCCAGCAGGACATCAAAGGACTGCTGCACCGTTTTGGAAAGCCCGGGTTCGATTTGCTGCAAAACAGAGCGATGGCACATAATCATGTCTTCAGGAGAGATCCGGTTTTCAATCAGTTTGCGGCTGAACTTCTCGCACTGGTACAGCGCCTGTTCATCCGGATGCTGTAGAAAATGGCTAAGAATTTCTTTATACTCCTGCTCCATGGCATCGCGGAAATCCATCTTTTTCCCTCCTATCATCGTATCCATTTGATTGCGGTAACGGTTGTTCCCTCATTCGGCGCCGAAACGATATCAAATTCATCCATCAGGCGCCTTACGCCCGGCAGGCCTGCCCCAAGCCCTCCGGATGTGGAGTAGCCGTCTTCCATCACTTTCCGGATGTTTTCAATCCCCGGCCCTTTATCTGTAGCGATCACTTTCAGCCCCTTTTTCCCGTTTTGCAGAACTTTCTCAATCCGGATTTCCCCTTGTCCTGCGTATATAAAAATATTGCGGGCGAGTTCGCTGATGGCCGTTGTGATTCTTGCCTGGTCGACAGCACCGAAATGGAGCTCTCTTGCAATGTTTCTCCCAAGCTGGCGGGCGGCCACAATATCCCACTCATTCAAAATTTTTACACAGGAATGGTTATCCATACAGCTAGTCCCCCAATTCCTGTTTTAATTTCTCAAGGCCGCTTTCCAAATCCAGTGCCGTCATGACGCCCTCCATCGTAATCCCCAACTCGATCAGGGTAATGGCGACTGCAGGCTGGATTCCGGTGATGACCACTTTTGCGCCCAGCATTTTGGACATATTGACCACATCGCCCAGCACTTTTGCGATGAATGAGTCAATAAAATCAATAGAGGTGATGTCGATGACAACACCGCTTGCATTCGTTTCGTATATTTTTTGAAGCAAATCTTCCTGAAACTCCAAAGCTGTCTGGTCATCAAGCTCCCATTGGATCGAGACCAGCAGGCAGTTTCCCAGCTTTAAAATGGGTATGCGCATCAATCAACCCTCCCATTCCACAATTTTCCTCCCTGTCATTTCAAGAGCCTGTTCAATTCCTCTTTGCAGTGTACTCGTTGTTGTAATATGGTTTAATTTGATCCCCAAATTTGTTAACGTATGTGCAATTTCAGCGCGGATGCCAACAAGCATGCAGCGGGAGCCGACAAGCCGGACAGCATTTGCCGCCTGAATGAGATGATGGGCAACAACCGTATCGACAACCGGCACGCCCGTAATGTCGATCAGCACCACCTCCGACTTGTTTTTCACAATGCCGTACAGCAGGTTTTCCATAATCTGTCTTGCCTTTTCCGAGTCAATGGTGCCGACTAATGGAAGGACGGCAATTTTGTCAAACACCGGAATCAAGGGGGCGGACAATTCCTTTAACGCATTTTGCTGAAGCGAAATGGTCTTTTCCCAAATGGTGGTGTAGGCATTGACAAATTCATTTTGGACGGCATTGGTCCATTCCCGAAAGATTTCCCAGAATTCCCGGTGCTTTTCAAACACCGCATCCGGGTTGTGGTTCATCATCAGGTTGTAAACAATATCCCCGAGAATTTGAATGCCGGTCGTTGCAAAAGTGAGCGGCCAGCCCAGCGTCACGATTCTTTCGGAAAACTCGCCGAGCTGTTTCTCATATTCGTGATTGCTTTTCGTCAGCCGCGCAAGAATCACTTCGACAAAATCCCGGCTTGTTTTTTCAAACACCACACCTTCATCGAAGTGAAATGGGGCACCACCTTTTTCCTTCATGCTTTTCATCCATTTGTCCAGTATTTCATCTTTATGTTCCGGTATAAATTCCGCTAAATATGATTGCATGGTCAACCCTCTTTCCTCCGAACAGTTTGAAGCGCCCGTCTTTGGCAGCCGGCGGCAGACATGCCGGGCTTTTCCGGAAGGCTTGCAAAAAGACAAATGAGCTGCTGCCTTTAGCCCCGGCGGATTTTCTGAACCGGTTTGTTGAAAAAAACAGGGAAATCCATTTGATTTATATGTTATTATATCTGTTTTTGCCAGCAACCGGAAAATATTTTTTATGTAAATGGCACAGAAATCGGGCAAAAGGCATTTTTCCGGAAAATTTCTTTCGTTCGTCTTATAGCGTTGTCATATACCCGCTATAAGACAGATTTAAGTCCCTTTTCCTGTATTTTTTGAAAGCAGGTTTCATTATTTCAGTCCCGACGCGTGAAAAAATATGTGATTTTTTACGTTTGAATTTCAGGCCGGACGAAAGGCGTGAAATTCCAAGAGGGTAAAATTCTCGATGAAAAAACTGCAACACCCGGCCTGAAGCTTGAAAAAATCCGAAAAAGTATAAGCTGCTCCTTATTAGCCGGCAATGAGCCAGTAGCATGAAAAAACGCCCTTTAAAAAGAGCGTTTCTAAAATTCGACCAGTCCCAGGCTGATTTGCAGGGCGTCGTCAATTTTCTCCATGACTTCTTCATCAAGATGCGTAATCTTATCCGTTAAGCGTTGTTTATCGATTGTGCGTATTTGTTCAAGCAATATCACAGAATCCCTTTCCAAACCGTAACGCTTTGCATCGATTTCCACATGCGTGGGCAATTTTGCTTTCTGGATTTGCGCTGTTATAGCGGCAACAATGACAGTGGGGCTAAAACGGTTTCCAATGTCGTTTTGTAAAATGAGGACAGGACGTACGCCTCCCTGCTCGGAGCCGACCACCGGAGATAGATCGGCGAAGTACACGTCTCCACGCTTAACAATCAAAGGATTACCCCCCGCTTACTAGGCTTTCAACTGTATGTTCTGCTTCGTATTCAGCCTGGATCGCTTCGGAGGCAATCGCCAAATTAATTTTTGCCATTTCCATGTAGCCACGCCTCATCGTTTCGCGGATTTGGCGTTTTTTCCGTTCTTTTAAATACATTTTTGTGGCACGGTAAATTAACTCATTGCGATTCATATTTTCAGTTTCAGCAAATCCGTCCAATTCCGTCAACAGCTGCTGCGGCAAGCGGACTAAAATTTCTGTTGAAATAGGTTCAGACACCTGCTACACCTCCACGCACTAGACACCGTTTCTGCTTTCCATTCCCTTTTCATCATACCATCAAATACACTATATGCAAAGGCCAAATCACCATTCCTGTCTATTATCGGCAAAAAAATCATGCCATTATTCAAAATTCGCCAAAACATTTTTCACCCTTCAAGGACCGGATTCGACACGCCCGCGGCATCGTTCCCGTTTTTCCGGAAAACGCGCGGGACCCGGCTTGAAATGGAACAGGTCACCTCATAGTTGATGGTATCGAGCTTTTTGGCAATTTCATCAACAGGAACGGACAAATCCCCCTGTTTTCCAATCAGCGTTGCTTTTGTCCCGACAGCAACCGGACGGGGGATCCTTACCATGCACTGATCCATGCAAATCCTGCCGACAATAGGCGCTCTTTCCCCGCCGATGATCACTTCCTGGCCTGAGAGCCTGCGGATCCAGCCATCCGCATATCCGATCGGAAGCGTGGCGATCCATTCATCGCCGGAAGCCTGATAGGTTGCGCCGTAACTCACCGTATCCCCGGCATGGATTTGTTTCACATGCGTGACCTTTGTATGGAGGGAGAACGCCTCTTTTAACGGAAACGGCAAAACCGGCTTGATTTCGGGCGAAGGGGAGAGCCCGTACATCGCAATGCCGAAACGGACAGCATTAAACGGAGACTGGTCAAATCTCAAAGCGGCGGCGCTGTTTGCGCAGTGCACATACGGCGGGCGGGTTTCGAGGTTTAAAACCATATCCTGAAACCGGCTGTACTGCTTTTCAAACAAAGCCGTATCAATTTCATCCGCTGTCGCAAAGTGGGTAAAGATCCCTTCAAAAGAGAAACATGGTGTTTGGTTTGCGATTTTTTCCACTTCTTTTAATTCCTGCACGGTTCTTACGCCAATCCGGCCCATTCCGGTATCGCATTTGATATGGACGGACAGTTTCCGCCCGGTTAAATGCCGGCTTGCTTCCTCCAGCCAGTCTCTTTGAAAAACAGTCAGGGAGATGTTTTCTTCAGCCGCAATTCCGGCATCTTCCGGACGGGCTGCCCCCAAAACAAGTATCGGAGCGGTAATCCCTTTTTTTCGCAACGCGAGCGCCTCGTCCAAAAATGCAACCGCCAGCGCTGAAGCCCCGGATGCAAGCGCGGTTTTCGCCACATATTCCGCGCCGTGCCCGTAAGCATTGGCTTTTACAACCGCAATGATTTGCGTATGCTCCGGCAAAAGGCGGCGCATATTTCCGACATTTTCCGAAATGGCATCCAAATCGACTTCCACCCATGTATCCCGGTAAAAAGCCATGATTACACTTCCTTTATCATTCCATATCATGATTATCGAACGCGCAGACCGCGTTGTCAATGGTTTTTAAAAGGAAGTCTTATCAATCCGGTTTGGGGCGGGTTGCCGGAAGAGACGTGCTAAACCCCTTCAAGAAAAAAACCCGCAGAGAATGGCTGCGGGCTTGTGCTTTTTGTGCTTACGAACGGGTTATCCGCATTTTATTTTTCCGGTTCTCCTCCGACAGACTGGGCGACTTCCATCATTTCCGCAGCCGATAGCGATTTGGAGGCAAGCGTGTATTCGACGCCGTTCACCGTCCAGGACAGGGAGTCACCTGTCTTGATCCCGAACGCAAACCCGAGATCCGCCATTTCCCCGTTTGCAGGAATCGGTTCTGTGGAAGCAGCTGGAAGTACCTCTGCCTTTTCCTCAATCAGCGTATACGTTTTATCGCCCGTATAGGTCAAAATAACGCGCTTACCGTTTGCAACGGCAACTTCCTGTTCATCGAGCAGCGTCGTCCCCCCGATTTTTGCCGTCGGATATTTCACCGAAAACTCTTTGCTGCCGACTTTTCCGTCCACGGGCACTTCGAGTTTCGCCCCCGTCATATTTTTTTTCGTATCAAACGCGTTGCTGTCGAATTTTGCATTAAAATCCACTTTTGTAAAAAGCACACTGACAAGCGTATTGCGGTCCGTGTCCATCACTTTCACACTGACTGGTGCAAGCGTCCTTTTGTCAAAAGTAATTTGCTGGTACGGCAGCATCTTATGATTTTGATAGCGTGTCTTCGTCTCAAACACATATCGGTTCTTTTTCACCGTCATCTTTGCCTCTTTATCTTTCAATATGTCTTTCACAAGCGATTCATAAAGGTACGCCTGGCTTGTGTTGTTCGGCCAGTCGCTTTGAAACTTGTAGCTTTTGTTGAGGGCGGGCGTGACCACAAACACGCCTTCTTTATTGCGCAAAATCATCTGGCTTTGCCCCTCGCCCGCATTTTTCAGGTTGACACGGTAATATCCCGGCCGGTTGTGCCAAACTTCAATATTGTATGTCCGCGGTTCATTGCCCGTTTCAAGCGTCATTTTCGCATTCAGCTTGTAGCCGTCCATCTTCTCCACTTTTTCATTTAATTTTCCGGCCACATCCTGCGGTTTTTTCGCTCCGCAGGCGGAAAGCAGAAAAATAACAAACAGAGCCGCAAACAAAACCCAGTACTTTCTCTTCATCCTTTCAACCCCTTTATTGTCTCAAATCTTATGAAGAGAAAGGCTTCATCAAAAGCCCGTGCCTTGTCTCTCCTCTCTTACTTTGAATATATGAGACAACCCGGGCCTGTATGATGGGGAATTGAAAAAACGTTATAGCTTCAGTCTTCCAGCATCACTTGGGCGAATGCATATTCACGGCTGTGCGTGATTGATAAATGGGCGCGGGGCCCTGCCGGCTTTGAAAAATACGGGCGGCCGTTCTTATCTTTTGCGATTTCAATTTCCTGAAAAGATAACGCACCCCCGATTCCCGTGCCAAAAGCTTTGGAATATGCTTCTTTCGCCGCAAATCTGCCGGCAAGGAATTCAATTTTCCTTTTTTCTGCCAATTTGCCGAACTGTTGCTGCTCCACTTTCGTTAAAATCCGCCCCGGGAACCGCGGCTGCCGTTCATA
>JBHGUR010000103.1:0-25712 GCA_048976805.1 Ectobacillus sp.
AAACAAAGATGCGAAGCTGGTGTATCAAGCATTATCAACGATCAAAGCTGATCTACGAGATATTCAAATGTTTCATACTGACCGTGGGAACGAATTTAAGAACAAGCTGATCAATGATGCATTAGAAGCATTCGGCATAAAAAGGTCTTTAAGCATGAAGGGCTGCCCATATGACAATGCCGTTGCAGAAGCCACTTTTAAAATCATGAAGACGGAATTTGTTAAAGGGACCTATTTTGAATCATTAGAACAACTACAAGTTGCATTAGATGATTATGTACATTGGTTTAATCATATCAGAATTCACAGCACCCTTGATTATTTAAGCCCCGTAGAATACAAGAACAAAGACCTTAAAAAATTGTCTAGTTTAGTGTTGACATTCCAATTTTTTGATAATAAAATGTTGTGATTAGAAGAAATCCTTTGATTAAATGGAATCCAAAACACAAGTCCTAAGACCGTCTTTTTATGTTTTTCGTGGGCATAAAAAATCTGTAACCCCAGTATTTTCAACCTCTTAAGCCACATTTTAAAGTTGAAAAAACATTAAAAATCTTCCTGCCTCATAACTTGCTTCCGTCCAATCCGCTCAATCGCCTTCTCCAACTCATCCGGCTTCAAGAATTCAATAGGGGAGAACCCTTTCTCAAACGTAAGCGTATCGGCTTCAATCATCAATACATACCTATTATTCACCTTCGCAATATGAATCTGCTCCCCAAAATCGGCAAGCAAGCCTTTTACGGAAATGTGGTCCGCTTTTAGCTTCAATTCTACCTCAGGGGCATGCTCGACGATTTGCGCGGCGGCTTCCATCACTTCTTCTGTCGAGAAATGCTCCATCATCTCTCGCTTCGGGCTTGCTGACCAGATTTCCATCGCCTCCTCAAACTGCTGCCGTTCTTCACTTTCTTCCTCAAAGACATCTTCAATCCGGTCGTATACCATCGTCATCACCTGGTTTTTGACGATTTCCGGCATCGATTGTTCATACTGGACGAATTTTAAGAAATCTTCAAAGTAGCGGGCGTGGGAGGACTGATGGATTTTCAGCTCGCGTTCTTCCAGCATGCCTTCTTCTGGTATGTACGGGTATTGGATCGATTTCATGTTTTTCGTTGTAATGGCCATTTCAACGTTGCGCAGCAGCGTGGCTTCGTCAGAGATGGAAGCGACTTTCGGCTCAAAGTCGCATTTCATAATAAACAAAAATGGCGCGTCAAAATATTTTCTTAGCTTGGCGGATGCAACTAAAAACACGCCGCCGCGTACGGCGCTCGTATCAATGTAGGTGGCGGCGAACTGTTCGCTCGCTTGCTGGAATGCTTCTTTCGTTTCGGCGAAGCGGGCGCGGTGAAAGAGATTGTAGTTCGGGTTGGAATCGAGGCCGTAGCCTTCTTCTGTAATAAAATAGCCGATTTTCGTCGGGGCCTGTTCTGTTTTGGAGTGGCGTTCAACCTTTCGTTTTGCGATTTTTGCTAATTCGCCGTCCAAAAAATCCTTCAGCGCGCTGTTTTCATATTCTTCTTCATTCAATGTTTGAAAATGCTTGTACCGTTTGTCGGTTTGTTCGCCTTTTCCTTCTACCTGTATAACGTAAAAGGATAAAAATTGAATCTCAAATTCCATACATATCACCTTATCTTTTATCATTAACTTTACTCAGTATAGGAGAGGAAAAAGTGTTCGTCAATTTAAAAAAGGTGTTAAGAGGCTGCTTCATAAAGAAAATCGAGAACGTGTATCCTCGATTTTCTTCGTGTAATAGTTTTTGTTGTGGTACATTTTAAAAACCGTCTTCAAACGGAGTAAACGGGATGTTCAATCTGTTTTCGACATTGCGCAGACGCTGATTCAAACGGTTCAAGCGGCGAGTGTGGCGTTCAACTGTTTGTTGAAGCTGGTTTACTTCTCTATTGAGCTGATTGACTGTTCTGCTTAATTCATTAGTGCGGCGCTCCAATTCGTTTACTCGGCGCTCCAAAGCGCGCAGCTGCGGCTGTTGTCTTTGATCAAATTGCTGCGTGTATGCATCCGCTGGCTGTGCGTATAAATCATATTGCGGCTGTGCATACGGATCATACTGCTGCACATATGGATGGAAAGTGCCATATGGATTCATTGTATATCGCCCCTCCTTAAGAAATAAAGTTCATTACCATATAGACTATGTGGAAGAGACGGAAGGCGGCACAAACAAAAATGAAAAGGCGATGAACAATTATCGTTTCATGGCCTCCAAATGCATTTTCTCAAGTTTTATATACACAATATTCGTTTTAGTAGTATGATAATAATAGAAAATTTTGTATATTTATATTAGTAGCATAATTCCGAATGAAAAGGAGAGATGAAATGCTAAAGGAGCTCGTATTAAATACGTTGATTATTATGATGCCGGCTTTTATCTTCCAGCTGTTTCGGATGGAAAGATATAATAGGCGGCAGCTAAAATCCCGTCTGTTGCTTGGAGGCATTTGCGGTTTGGCCTCTATTGCATGCATGGCATTTCCGGTAGTTTATGGACAGTCTTTTCTTTGGGATTTGCGCTGGATTCCCTTTATCGTTGCCGTACTATACGGCGGATATCAAGGGGGGCTCGTTGCAGGAGCTTTTTTGCTTGCGTTTCGGGCTTATTTGGGCTTAGGACTGGCCTTTTATGTAGTTATTTATAGCGGGATAATTGTTTTTGTGTTACTTCTATTGATTAGAAAAACATTTTTGGGATTAGACTATTTTCGCAAAATCATGGCAGGTATAGCGATATCTTTAGTTGTTTATACAATTGTCATGTTTTTTATCTGGTTTTATTTTAAAAGCACGGATAACCTTGCCTTTTTCTTTAAAGAAGGACCGTTGTTTTTTGTTTCCGCTGCAGTCTGCTATACAATTGCGCTGGCATGCAACATTGTGCTGTTTGAAAGAATTTATGAGCAGGCGAAAATGCAGGACCAATTCTCCAAGGCTGAAAAGTTGAATATCGTTAGCGAATTGGCAGCTTCAATCGCACATGAAGTGAGAAATCCGTTGACAGTTGTCCGGGGATTTATTCAATTAACGCAAGAACATGTCGATGCCGACCACAGATATTTTATGGAAACAGCAATCAGGGAATTGGACAGGGCCGAAACAATTATTACTGATTACCTTAACTTCGCAAAGCCTAAATGTATCAATAAAGAAATTATAAATATTTCCCAAGAATTGAAAATATTAAAGGATTTAATCCAGTCGTATGCAAACTTAAAAGGTGTTATTTTAAATGCTGACATTCAAGAGGACTTGTATATGCTCGGAGATCGGTTGCAGTTTAAACAAATAATATTAAACCTTGTGAAGAATTCGATTGAAGCGACCGAAAACAAAGGTTTTGTTGTTATTAGGGCGTTTAGCAGCAAAGGCTTTGTTTACGTACAAGTAATTGATACAGGAGAGGGAATGTCGGAGGAACAATTGCAAAATCTGGGAAATCCATATTATTCAACAAAAGAAAAAGGAACCGGATTAGGATTGATGGTCACCTTTCGCCTTGTAGAAGAATTTGGCGGCAATTTGCATTTTGAAAGCGAATTGGGGAAAGGAACAACGGCAGCACTTGCCTTTCCAAAAGCGAAATAGAAGGAAAATATAATTCATACATAATTAATAGCAACAGTATTGTCCTGTGCGATAATGCTTTTGTTTATTGGCCATGTTAGCTATTGATTGATAAATCAATGCTGCTATTTCACACAGCCTATTTATAAATGGTTCTGTTAAAGGCTAATGTTGATTTGAATTCATTTGTTAATTTGGAACGAAAGGCAGCGACTCCAGTGGGAAAAGCAGCTCGGCCCCGCTCGCGGAAAGCGTCCGCCTGTAGTGGAAAATCAACAATCAAGTTTAACAGAGCCTTATAAATAGAAATAACCGCACCTTTCTAGTCTAGGCGGCTTTTCTACATAATGCAATTCATTGTTCCACATAATAACAACATAGTGAACAGAATAGAAAGGGGGAGAAAAATGAGATGCAGCACGTCTGAAGAAAAAAAGCTGGCATGGTGGCAATTATCGCTGCTCGGTGTTGGGTGTACTATTGGCACAGGCTATTTTCTCGGATCCGGAATCGCAATTAAAAGAACGGGGCCTTCGGTTTTGCTAGCGTTTATTTGCGCGGCCTTTACAACGTATATTGTATTTCACGTACTGGCTACGATGACGGTAGAAGACCCGGTAAAAGGCTCGTTTCGTTCTTACGCGAAAAAAGCTTACGGCCATTGGGCGGGATTTAGCAGCGGGTGGGTGTATTGGTGTTCTGAAATGCTGATTGTAGGCAGCCAGCTTACCGCATTATCCATCTTTTCGCGCTTTTGGTTTCCAAGCATTCCGCTTTGGATGTTTTCCGTCGGCTATGCAATTCTTGGACTGGCCGTTATTTTTGTGGGAACAAAAATGTTTGAACGCATTGAAAATGTATTGGCAGTCGCTAAAATTGCCGCTATCTTTATGTTCATTATTATTGCTGTGTTGGCTCTTTTTGGCGTAATTGACGGAGATGCACCCAAACCGGATTTTCCAAATACAATGGGGGAGGTTCTTCCAAAAGGCATCATAGGGCTGTGGTCTTCCCTTATTTATGCATTTTACGCCTTTGGCGGAATTGAGATTATGGGTTTAATGGCGCTCAGGCTCCGCAAGCCGGAAGATGCGCCGAAATCAGGGCGGATTATGCTGCTTTTGCTGGGTCTCATTTACATTGTTTCTCTCGGCCTTGTCGTCACGATGGATTCGTGGCGCGCTTTTAACACAAAAGAAAGCCCGTTCGTTATCGCTTTAAATGATTATCATCTTCCGTTTATTCCGCATATTTTTAATGGAGTCCTCATTATAGCCGGCTTTTCCACGATGGCCGCCTCGCTGTTTGCCGTTATAAGCATACTTATGGCATTGGCTGAAGATGGTGATGCCCCTCGAGTATTTGCTAAAAAAGGAGAGAAGAAGATATCGATTCCTGCGTTGGTTTTGACAGCTTCAGGGGTAGCGGTATCGATTATTATGGCACTGATTATGCCGGGCAAAATTTATGAATATATTACAACAGCCGCAGGATTGATGCTGTTGTATAACTGGTTTTTTATTTTGGTGTTTTCCCGCAGGCTGATACGCATAGAAGGCGGAGACAATGTAAAACGCATTATCGGCATGATATTTATAGTGCTTGCGGTGAGCGGAACACTGCTGGAAAAAAGCAGCCGCCCCGGCTTTTTCGTAAGCCTTGGCTTTGTTGGTATTATCGCAGCCGTTGCCTGTAAAATGCGTTCGAGATGGGCAGAGGCCAAACAACAAAGGAAGGCGTCCTAGGCCATAGGGAATATTGAAAATGAAACAATAAGAACATGGAGTATGAAACGATGCTGTATCGCACTTCATGTTCTTTGTTATGTAGTTTATCCGAATAACGCCTTGCATGCCTGAAAACCGAAATAGCCGCCAAAACCGATTAGCGATAGGCCGGACAGGGCGGATATAAACATGAGAATGCGGGGGGTTAAGAAATTGCGAAAGCTGCTGGCGATGCCGGCCATCGTAAAATCCCATATTAAAATGCCCAAGATGATCGCGCCGCTGTACAAAAAAAGCTGCTCTGCCCCGTAAGAATGGGCTGTATGAACTAAAACAGAGCCATATATGCCAAGCCAAAACAGAATCGTTAACGGGTTGGATAATGACATAAGAAAACCAGAAACAAAAGATTTCGTGAGGGATTCGTCATTTTGCCCCTGGGGAGAGTTGATTTTTCCTGCGCTCAGCAAACTTTCAAAGCCTGTATATACTAAAATCAAAAAGCCAAATATCCAAAGAAAGGTTTTTATAAAGGGTGTTTCTAAAAAATGAACCACTCCGCCATAGACGAGTATCATATATAAAATGTCTGCCAGCATGGCACCGAGCCCTACAAGCCAAGCGTGGAAAAAACCATTTTTAATTCCTTTATCCAGCTGCGCTGCATTAATCGGGCCAATTGGCGCAGATAGCGATAATCCTAAGAGGACATAGCTGAAAAATACGCTCAATATGGTACACCTCCATTTTGTCTGTCAATCTCTGTGACGTGTTTACTCGTACACATTGTATTCAAGGTGCATTGGTTGTACGACCAATTTTTTATTTTTTCTAAGCTGTTTGCCGAATCATACTAAAATAAAAAGCTTGTATATGTATCGATTTAATGTTATATTAATCAAGCGATGAGTTGATTTGCATAAGTCGAGTTACATGTCGGAAGACAAAACGCACGAATGTGGCGTGCGGTTTCTCGCCGCAAATATATCGAAAGGCGCCTGCCCGATGCAGGCGCCTTTTTATATCGTTGATTTTGCTCTTTCTCCGCTCTTTGTTAACGTATTATATGACAGGGAATACAAGCGGTGAGCGGCCATGCCCAGTTAAAGGCGGCGCGGGAAATAAGTAGCACGGCTTTTTTGAAAGAAAAGAAAATATAAGTTTTCCCAAAACAGTAGACTCTGGGCTGCAAAAGGCGGGATTTGGGAGCTTTTCTTACATAAATCTATTTTGGCAAGGAACACTAATTGTATATGATAGCCAGGAGCGTACCATATTAGTATCATTTTTGCTGTGGAGCATATAAAATGATGAATTGAACAATAGGGTTTGGGGGGATACATAATGAATCCAGTAATAGAAACGCTTTTACAGCACCGCTCAATTCGCAAATATGAAGACCGGGCGCTTACTGCGGAGCAAATCCGCATGATTGTCGAATGTGCGCAAGCAGCATCTACTTCCAGCTATATTCAAGCATATTCCATCATTGGCGTAACAGATCGGGATAAGAAGAAAAAATTGGCGGAGTTGGCCGGAAACCAGTCATATGTAGAGACGAATGGCCACTTTTTTGTGTTCTGCGCAGATTTGCATCGCCATGAAGTAATCGCAGAGATGGAAAAAGCAGATATTACAGAAACCATAGAAAGCACGGAAAAGTTTATGGTAGCCGTTATTGACGCGGCGCTGGCGGCGCAAAATGCCGCAGTTGCGGCAGAGTCGATGGGGCTTGGGATATGCTACATCGGAGGCTTGCGCAATAACTTGCCGGAAGTTTGCGAGCTTTTGCAAATTCCAGAGCGTGTCATTCCGCTGTTTGGAATGGCGGTAGGTTATCCGCTGCAAGAAGGAAGCAAGAAGCCAAGATTGCCATTTGAAAGCATGTATCATCAAGAGGCTTATAACGATAATGATATGCAAACGCAGGAGCAGTTGCAAACGTACAATAAAACGATTCAAGAATATTATATAAAGAGAACAGGCGGCGAGCGTTCCGACACGTGGACGGTCCAAATGGCTCATATGCTTTCGCGGCCAGTGCGGATGTATATGAAGAAATTTGTGGAACAAAAAGGCTTTAATAAGCGATAAATAAGCATTTGCCAAAAACTCTTTTTCGAGAGAAAAGGAGTTTTTGTTATGATTACAGCTTATACAGTATGTATGCCCCGCTTTGCCGTAACTCCATTGCCTTAAAACCTGCGCTCGCAGGTGGGCATTCGCATCTATGCTTCCAATGTCCAGAACAAAGCAGGCATATTGTCGGCATAGAATTGTTGAATTCCCGTATGATTCATTATCGGTTTAAGACAACGAAGAGTATACGTACATTGCAGGCAGCTTTCAAACAATGATGAAAGCAGGACATCATTGTTTGAAAGATAAATTGCGATATCCATTTCTCTTTTGAGTAAAAGAAAGGCAATTCATCTGCTTCGCAATAGTTACTATACACCTTTGTAAGCAACCTCTCAATAGTGAATACTTTCCAAAGTTATTACGGATAGAAATATTAATCTAATGAATTAATAGGAAGATAAATGCTAACTGTAGTGCCTTTGCCTACTTCGCTTGAAATTTCCATTGTCCCGCCGTGGGATTCAATGATTTTGAAGGTTGTCATCATTCCTAAGCCGGTTCCCTTTTCTTTCGTCGTATAAAAAGGAAGTCCAATCTTAGTGAGCAATTCCTGCGGGATGCCGCATCCTTGGTCGGAAATTCGGATAAACACTTTATCATCATTATGTTTTCTAACTGTTATTTCTATTTTTCCCCCGCCGGGCATCGACTCAATTGCATTTTTTATAATATTAATGAAAGCTTGCTTCAACTGGTTTTTAACGCAATTAATAAGGGGCAGCTCCTTGCAGTCAATGGCAATTTCCACTTTGTTCATTAAAGATTGGGAACCGAGAAGCAAAGCGACCTCCTCAATGGTTTCTTTTATATTTTCAAATTTAAAATAGTGTGCCTGCGGCTTGGCTAATAGCAACAATTCTCCCGTAATCATTTCGATTCGCGTTATTTCATCTGACATGATATTGAAGTAATCAGAACTAATGTCTGTTAACGAAGATTTTATCAGTTGGAGAAAGCCTTTAAGAGATGTGAGCGGATTTCGGATTTCATGCGCAATGGAAGCGGATAGCTGGCCGACAGCTGAAAGCTTTTCGGAGCGCACCAATATTTCTTCCGTTTTCTTTTGCTTTGTGATATCTTTCGCAATCCCGTACACACCGACAATTTGGCCGTCAACGATAATGGGGATATTCGTAACGCTAACATGGATAGTGCGGCCGTCTTTATGTAAAATTTTCGTTTCATAATTTTGTGTCGTACCGCTTGCGGCTTTTTTATAGTGGTCCATTGTCTTTTCCAAGTCCTCTTTATCTACTATCGGTATAAACGATAGCTGCAGCATTTCCTCTTCGCTATATCCTAACAGGCGCTGCATCGCCGAATTTACACTTAAATAATTTCCGTTTAAATCAAAAGAAAATACTGCATCAGGGTTATGCTCAAATAGGGATTTGTAGTGCTGTTCATGCTGCGAGACCGCCTTTTTCTTCTCTGTAACATCCTGGAAAAAGACGGTAAGGCCGTTAAAGGAAGGATAAGCTCTCACCTCAAACCATGCATCCAACGGGGGAAAATAGGCATCGAACGCAACGGGGACTTGTTCAGAAAGCGCTTTATGGTATTGTTCATAAAACATTAAATGAACAGCTTCGGGAAATTCAGACCATATATGCTTGCCCATCAACTCTTCCTTGTTTCGAAATAAGAGCCGCGCCGCTTCTTTGTTAATGTAGGTGAAATTCCAATTACTGTCAAGTGAAAAGAAACCATCCGTAATTCTATCTAGAATCTCAAGATCGTTCATTTGCGGAATATTCATGCCTGGTACCTCACTTTTAGAATTAATAGATATACACTTTTACTTAATATTCCATTTAGGGAGAAAAATCCCTTCTTAAACTTGCAATATTAATAAAGTTAATGCAATGCAGTGAAATAGAAACTAACAATTTTGTGTATAAAATTATAAAAATTCAAACATTTCATGTTGTAGTTTCATAACATGGTTATTTATATAATGGGCTTACTCATAAAAAATGCAAGAATGGAGGTACAGATATGGGAATTATGCGCATTGGAAGGGCTGAGCTTCGCGTTTTAGATTTAGATGAAGCAGTAAACTACTACAAAAATGTCATTGGTTTGGAGGTTACAGGAAGGGATTATGACCGCGTTTATTTAAAGGCGTGGGATGAGTATGACCACCATAGCCTGATCTTGAAAAAGAGCGATTGTGCAGGGCTGGAGCATTTTGCTTTTAAAGTGGAAACGGTAGAAGATCTTGCAAAATACGAAAAGCGGGTAGAGCAATTTGGGTGTACAACACGCCGCATTTCCAATCGGGAACGTTTAGGAGAAGGGCAAGCTGTCCAGTTTGAGCTTCCGACAGGGCATATCGTAGAGCTGTACCAAGAGATTGAAAGATTGGGGAAAAAGATAGGGAATATTAATCCGGACCCATGGCCGGACGGGTTAATTGGCATCGCGCCGCATCGTTTGGACCATGTCTTGTTGACTGGGGAAGATTTGAAAACGGTTACGAGATTTTTTACAGAGGCGCTTGATTTTAGACAGAGCGAAAAAATCTTATCTGTCGACGGGGAAGATATGCTCGGAAGCTTCTTGTTTACAAATAACGGAAAAGCACATGAACTGGCATTTGTAAAAGGGCCTGATAAAAAGCTTCATCACGCGGCCTTCTTTGTTGATGAATGGAACGATGTGTTAAAGGCGGCGGACATTTTATCCAAAAATAATGTGCAGGTTGAGTTGACACCTACACGCCACGGCATTACACGCGGCTTGACAACATATTTCTTTGATCCGTCCGGAAACCGCAATGAAGCGTTTGCCGGGGGGTATATCACATATCCGGATTTTGAAACAATTACATGGACGGAAGATCAAATTGCAAGGGGCATTTTCTATCACCGCCGCGAAATGATTGAGTCCTTTATGATGGCATTAACATAATTCAATGGAGGTGGACGATACAATGATGAATGGGAAAGAATATATTGAAAGTTTGCGAGATGGCAGAACAGTCTATTGGAACGGGGAAAAAATCGACGATGTAACAAAGCATCCGGCATACCAAAACTCGGTTCGTTCGATTGCCCGTTTATACGATTCTTTGCACGACCCAGAAAAAGCCCCGATTTTAACAACGACAACGGAGCAAGGCTATAAAACACATAAGTTCTTTAAAGAGCCGCGCTGTGCGCAGGATTTGCTGGAGGCAAGGGATGCGATTGCCGAGTGGTCGCGCATGACATACGGGTTTATGGGCAGAACCCCTGATTATAAGGCGTCCTTTACCGCACAATTGAATGCTTTTTCGGATTATTATGTCGGCTTTGAACAAAATGCAAAAAGATGGTATGAAAAGGCGACGCGGGAAATTCCATTTTGCAACCATACGATTATTAACCCGCAGCTGGACCGTTCCAAGCCGCTCCATGAAAACAAAGATGTATTCGTGCGCGCTGTTGAAGAGCGGGACGACGGCATTGTTGTAAGCGGTGCCAAAATGGTTGGAACTGCAGCTGCCCTTACGCATTACAACTTTGTATCAAACTACAGCCCGGTGGATCTTGGCGACGGGGATAAGAGCCACGCCTTGATTTTCTTTGTGCCAATGAATGCGCCAGGACTAAAGATGATTAGCCGTGCGTCATATGAGCAGATGGCGGCACAAACGGGAACTCCGTTTGACTATCCGCTTTCAAGCCGCTTTGATGAAAACGATGCGGTGATCGTTCTCGACAATGTCTTTATCCCTTGGGAGGATGTCCTTACTTATAAGAACGTCGAAGTAACAAACGGATTTTTCGTGCGGACCGGATTTTTAAATCGTTTCACTTTCCAAGCTTGTACGAGATTTGCGGTTAAGCTTGATTTTATGGCCGGTTTATTAATGAAAGCAACAGAAGCTTCCGGTTCCAATGTGTTCCGCGGCGTGCAGGCGCACATTGGGGAATTGCTCGCTTGGCGCAATATGTTCTGGGGGTTATCAACGGCAATGGCGCAAGATCCGCAGCCGGGCCCGAATGGAACTGTTATGCCAAACGCGAAATATAGCGTAGCGTACCGGGTGCTGGCGCCGATGGTATGGCCGAAGATTAAGCTGATGTTTGAGCAAGTCGTTGCCGGCGGCCTGATTCAAATTCCGTCAAGCGCAAAGGATTTTCAAAATGATGAAATCCGCAAGTATCTAGATGTCTATTACCGCGGCTCCGGCGGTGTAACAGCAGAAGAACGCGTGAAATTAATGAAACTGATTTGGGACGCAGTTGGCACAGAATTTGGCGGGCGCCATGAATTATATGAAGTCAACTACGCGGGAAATCAGGAAAATATTCGCCTTGAGGTTTTAAAACTTGCCGATGCGACCGGCGAGTCTGCGAAATATAAAGCTTTTGTAGATCAAGCGATGAGCGACTATGACTTAAATGGATGGGTTAATGACACGTGGATTAATTCCCATCAACCAATTGTAAAAGCATAACGGTATTCACGAAGGAAGGGGCTTGGCGAATGCCAAGCCTTTCCGCAACGAAAAAGGAGGAAGACAAATGGATGATCGCCAGTTTCGAAATGCGATGGGAAAATTTGCGACGGGAATTACTGTCATTACAACTGAGGTGGACGGCGAGATGCACGGCATGACGGCAAATGCGTTTATGTCCGTTTCGCTGCAGCCGAAGCTCGTGCTAATTTCAATTGCGGAAAAAGCGCAAATGTTAAACAAAATAAAGGCTTCCCAAAAATATGCGGTCAATATTTTAGCGGATGGCCAGCAGGAGATGTCGATGATTTTCGCGGGCCAATTAAAAGAAAAACGGGAAGTGGAATTTGAGTATGTTGCCGGAATGCCTGTATTAAAAGATGCTTTGGCGTCTATCGTTTGCAAAGTGGCAGCGGAATACGAAGCAGGCGACCATATATTGTTTATTGGGGAAGTCCAAGAGATTGTGCAGTGTGAAGAGAAGGAGCCGCTATTGTACTTTAAAGGGAAATATAGAAACTTGCTTGAAGCTGCCAATGTATAGGCGAGCGCCATGAAAATTGTTCATCTTTACCAGCAAAATGAAGGGTGGGGCGGCGAGCCGTGCGTTATGGCGCTAGGCTATTTTGACGGCGTTCATCTTGGCCATCAAGAGGTGATTCAAAAAGCAAAACAAATTGCGAAAACAAAACAGCAAAAGTGCGCGGTTATGACATTTGACCCTCACCCGAAAGAGGTTATTAGGAAGCAAAAGGTCCATTACTTGATGCCGCTCATGGATAAGGCGCGCAAACTGCAAGATTTAGGGGTGGATATTTTATATGTCGTCCATTTTAGCTTGCAAGTTGCTGCTGTTCCCCCAGAGGACTTTGTTGAAAACTATTTAGTGCGATTAAACGTTTCCCACGTTGTAGCCGGATTTGATTTTACGTATGGCGCTAAAGGAAAAGGATCGATGAGTACGCTTAAAAAGCATGCGCGGGGGCGGTTTGGCGTAACAACCGTTTTGCCTGTTACAGAGTGCGGCGAAAAAATTAGCTCGACTAGAATCCGAAATACATTAAAGGCGGGATGTGTAGAGGAAATGCCCGATTTGCTCGGCCATTATTATGAAGTGAAAGGCGAAATCATTGAAAGAGAAGGGTTTTTTCCGAACGAGGCATCCGCGGCGGTTTACGGAAGATATACGCTCCCGCACGCTGGCGTTTACGAGGTTTCTATTTATATAGAAGGAAAAAAATATAGCGCTTGGTGTACGGTGCATCCGTTTATGGAGCATGCTGTGTCTCTTTTTGTTTCTAAATGCTATGAATTGCATGAAGGAAGCGCTGTAGCTATTCAATTTTTGCGGCAGGCATATGTTCACGCAGAAGCGGCGATGTAAGGAGGGAGTCCTTGTTGTTTATTGAAAAGATGGCGATTTCCAATGAATTGGCAAAATAGATGATTGCAGCGGCAGAGGAAAAAGCGAAGGAGCTGCAAATTGCTGTTAACATTGCCGTGGTGGATGACGGCGGCCATTTGCTTGCGTTTTCGCGCATGGACCGTGCGCCCCTGTTAAGCATGGATATTGCGAAAAATAAAGCGTATACAGCAGCCGCCTTTGGAATCCCGACGCATGAATGGTACGGGGTGATTAAAGGCCATCCGGCGCTTTTGGCAGGCATTATCCATACAGATAGATTAGTCATTTTCGGCGGCGGGTATCCGATACGAAGCAACGGAATGATAGCGGGCGGCATCGGTGTAAGCGGCGGCAGCGAGGAGCAGGATCAAATGTGCTGCGTGGCCGCTCTTGCAGCTATAGCAGCGCAAAGCGAGATTTAAAAACAGCAGAAATATACGGAAAATCCTGTATTTTTAGTAGATTCCTGTCACTATAAAGCTATGAATTTTCCATATACGATAGAAATAAAAATCGTTCACAATACAGAAAGGGGAAGAGAGATGAATCTTTCCAACCATAACGAATTAGCCAAAAGGCTATTGGAGGCAGAGAAAAACTTGCAGCCGATTCGGCCTCTGACAGAAGACAACCCGAACATAGATATAGACGATGGCTACCATATTCAAATTTTGCAGATCGAAGAAAAGGTAAAAGCGGGAGCTAGAATTGTTGGAAAAAAGATTGGTTTAACAAGCAAGGCGATGCAAAATATGTTTTGCGTGAACCAACCGGATTTTGGCCATCTTCTCAATACGATGATGCATGTAGACGGCGAAGAAATTCCGGTTCGCCAATTTATTCAGCCGAAATTAGAGTCTGAGATCGGGTTTGTTTTAAAACAGGATTTAAAAGGCCCCGGTGTATCTGCGCTGGACGTATTGCAGGCGACTGATTATATCGTCCCCGCCTTTGAGATTATCGACAGCCGGATTGAAGATTGGAAGATCAAATTTGAAGATACAGTTGCGGACAACGGCTCCAGCGCCCGCGCTGTGCTTGGGGGGAATCCTGTTTCAATTGAAAACATCGATTTGGCGCACATCGGAATGGTTGTTTATAAAAATGGCCAGCAAGTCGCAACGGCTGCCGGCGCGGCTGTTTTAGGAAATCCGCTGCGCGCGGTAGCGTGGCTTGCCAATGCGCTCGGTTCATATGGCATTCCGCTAAAGAGCGGTGAAATTATTTTATCGGGCGCTTTTACAGCCGCTGTCCCCGTTGAAGCAGGCGACACGTTTACCGCAGAATTCGACCGTATCGGCTCTGTAACAGTTTCTTTTAAGGAAGGGGAGTAACTATGAAAAAGATTAAAGTGGGTATTATCGGTTCAGGCAATATTGGAACAGATTTAATGTATAAAATTGAGCGGTGCGAGCATTTGGAAATGAGCGTTATGATCGGGATTGACCCGGAATCAGACGGCTTGCGGCGCGCAAGGGAGCGGGGATATACGGTAATTGACAACGGCATTCAAGGGTTTGCCGGCAGGCCGGAATTGGCTGATATATTATTCGATGCCACAACGGCAAAAGCGCACCTTCGCCATAATAAAATTCTTCAAAATCTAAACAAACAGCTTATTGACCTCACGCCCGCGGCCATCGGCCCGTTCGTCGTTCCTGCAGTGAACATACATAACAACTTAGACGCTCCCAATATTAATTTGATTACGTGCGGCGGCCAGGCGACGATTCCGATGGTCAATGCGGTAAACCGCGTTGTTCCAGTTGAGTACGGAGAAATTGTAGCAACTGTTTCAAGCAAAAGCGCCGGGCCGGGAACGAGGGCCAATATTGACGAGTTTACGCGCACGACCGCAAAAGGGGTAGAAAAAATCGGCGGAGCGAAAAAAGGAAAAGCGATTATTATTTTAAACCCGGCCGAGCCGCCGATTATGATGCGAAATACCGTTCACGTATTGGTAGAGGAAGAAGGAAAGGAAGCGGAAATCATCGCATCTTTGCGAGAGATGGAACGCGCTGTACAGGCTTATGTACCGGGTTATCGAATGATAGGCGAACCGATTATCGACGGCCGCAAAGTTTCCGTATTTCTTGAAGTCGAGGGAGCGGGCGATTATTTTCCGCCGTATTCTGGAAATTTGGATATTATGACAGCGGCAGCGGCAAAGGTTGCAGACGAACTGGCGAAAACAAAGCTGCAGCAGCTGCAAAGCCAGTAAAGGAGGGATTTTATGAAAAAGCATATTCATATTGTGGATGTAACGCTTCGGGACGGAAGCCATTCGATGAAGCACCAATTTACAAAGCAGCAAGTGCGCGATGTCGCAAGCGGGCTTGACGAAGCGGGCGTAGAGTATTTTGAAGTAACGCACGGAGACGGCCTAGGCGGGTCATCTTTACAGTACGGCCTTTCTCTTGTTGATGAAATGGAGCTGATCGAAGCTGCGGTGTCAGAGTGCAAGCAGGCCAAAGTGTCCGTGCTTGTTTTGCCAGGCATCGGGATTAAAGAAGATTTGGAGCAGGCGGCAAGGCTTGGGGCGAAAATGGTGCGGGTTGCAACGCATATTACGGAAGCGGATGTTGCGAAGCAGCATATTGAGCTTGGGCGCAAGCTTGGCTTAAAAACAGTCGGCTTTTTGATGATGGCGCATATGGCCCCTGTCGAAAAACTTGTGGAACAGGCGAAGCTGTTTGAGAGCTACGGCGCGGAAATCGTGTATGCGACCGATTCGGCCGGTGCATTGCTTCCTCACGAAGTCAAAGAGCGAATTACGGCGATGAGGCAAAGTTTGTCCTGCGATATCGGTTTTCACGGGCATAACAATTTGCAGCTGGCGATGGCCAACACGCTTGCGGCGATTGAAGCGGGAGCAACCTACGTGGACGGCAGCCTGCGCTGTTTAGGGGCAGGAAGCGGCAATACGCAAACGGAGGTTATGGTTGCGGTATTAGAGCGTCTAGGCTATCAAACAGGTGTTGATTTGTTTAAGTCGATGGATGTGGCAAATGAGGTTGTTGCGAAATTTATGCCGCGGCCGCAGGAAGTCACAGGCTCAAGCTTGATTATGGGCTATTCCGGTGTATATTCTAGCTTCCTGCTCCATACGGCCGCAGCAGCCGAAAAGTTCCAGGTTGACGAGCGCGATATTTTAATTGAACTCGGCAAGCGGCAAGCGGTCGGCGGACAAGAGGATTTAATTGTAGAAATTGCCGCAAACATTGCCCGAAACAAAAACAGAAAGATGGAGGAGAGCGCTAGTGTTTGACCGGGAGACGATAGATTCCATCGCGATGAAGCTGTATGCTGCGGAACGGGACGGCCGGGCTGTTGCGAAATTTACGGATGACTTTCCAGATTTAGATGCAAAGACGGCATATGCCATTCAAGAGCGGTTAATCGAGATAAAGTGCAAGGAAGAGAATACAACAATAACAGGATATAAGCTTGGCCTTACAAGTAAAGCGAAGCAGGAAATGATGGGCGTGCATGAGCCGACATACGGCGTGCTCCTTGAAAATATGCAGGTAGAAGATGCTGCCCCGATTTCGCTTTCCGGGTTCATTCATCCAAAAATTGAACCGGAAATTGCGTTTATATTTCATAAGGAACTAAAGGGGCCGGTTTCCGTCCCTGAGGTGCTGGCGGCAACCGCTTACGTCGCGCCTGCTTTAGAGATGATTGACAGCCGGTATGAAAATTTCCGCTTTACCCTTACAGATGTCATTGCCGACAATTCATCGTCCTCGCGGTTTATTATCGGCGAAACCTTTACAGTTCCGTCGAAAGTGAATTTGAAGCTGTGCGGAATGGTATTTAAAAAGAACGGGGAAATCGTTGATACGGGAGCGGGCGCAGCTGTTATGGGCCACCCGGCGCGGGCGATTGCCTGGATGATTAATAAGCTCACGGCCCGCGGCCAAACGATTAAACCCGGTGATGTTGTATTAAGCGGGGCGCTGTGCGGCGCTGTAACAGCACAACATAAGGATTTGTTTACAGTAAGCATTGACGGGCTCGGCAGCGTGTCGGCGCGCTTTACCGAGTAGAGGAGGAAATGGTATGCCTTTTATTCAAGTCAATATGCTAGAAGGACGTTCTGATGAAAAAAAAGAAGCGTTAATTTATGAAGTCTCCCATACTGTCGCCAAGGTGCTAGATGCTCCGATCGAAACGGTGCGGGTCATGATTCATGAAATGCCGGCGGCGCATTGGGGAATTGCGGGGGAATCGGTGAAAAAGCGCAAGGAAACAAAAGTGTAAAGGGGGAGAGGGCATGGCGCAAGTAAAAACGGGAGTCCGGAATATTAAACTGTTCATTGATGGAGAGTACGTGGAATCCAGTGAAAATAAAACGTTTGAGGTGAAAAATCCGGCCACGCAGGAAGTCATTGCAATCGTGCAAGAAGCGACAGAGGAAGATGTCGATAAAGCGTGCCGGGCGGCAAGGGAGGCGTTTGAACACGGCCCGTGGCGCGCGATGACGGTTAAAGAGCGCTGCGATAAAATCCGGAAGATGGCGGAAATCATTATGGAGCGCCGCGAGGAACTGGCGCAGCTTGAAGCGCTTGATGTCGGCAAGCCGTTTCCGGTTGCTTTTGAGAAGGAAATTCCAAGAGCCGCGCACAATCTGAAGTTTTTCGCCGACTTTTTTGAAAAGCAGGGCACCGAGACGTATCCGATGGAAGAGGAATATTTAAATTATACGCGGTATGAGCCGGTAGGGGTTGCCGCGCTCATTACGCCTTGGAATTTGCCGTTTATGCTAACGACATGGAAGCTTGGCCCGTGTTTGGCAGCCGGCAACACGGCGGTAATTAAACCGGCGGAAACGACGCCAATTACCGTATCAATGCTTGGAGAAATCGCCAATGAGGCAGGCATTCCAAAAGGGGTCATTAATGTTGTGCAAGGATTTGGCTCAAATTCTACCGGAGAGTTTATGACAAGCCACCCGGAGGTCGACCTGATTTCGTTTACCGGCGAAACAACAACAGGCAAAGCAATTATGAAAACAGCTTCCCACTCGTTAAAGAGAGTTGCGTTTGAGCTTGGCGGCAAAGCGGCAAATATTGTATTTGAGGATGCGAATTTAGATAAAGCAATTCCAACGTCGATACAAGCGGCATTTTTAAATTCGGGGCAGGTTTGCCTTGCCGGTTCGCGCATTTTAGTACAGCGCTCCATCTTTGATGAGTTTGTCAAGCGGTTTACGGCGGCTGCGCAAAAGCTGAAGGTAGGCGACCCGCAAGACCCATCAACATCGATGGGGCCGTTAGTGAGCGAAGAGCATTATAAAAAGGTAACAAGCTATTTGGAAATCGCTAAGCAGGAAAATTCGGTGCTCATTTACGGCGGCAAGCGGCCGGAGCTGCCGGAGTATTTGCAGGACGGATATTACCTTGAACCGACAATTTACATCCAGGAAAACCCGAAGGCGCGCATTTGCCAAGAAGAAATATTCGGCCCGATTGTAACATTAATTCCGTTTGATACAGAAGACGAAGCATTGGAAATCGCCAATGATACGCAATATGGATTAAACGGCGTAATTTGGACCGATAATTTGCAAAGGGCGCATCGCGTGTCGCATAAGGTGCGGGCCGGTACAATTTGGGTCAATTGCTGGTTTGTCCGCGATTTGCGGGCGCCGTTTGGCGGATTTAAGAAAAGCGGCATCGGCCGGGAAGGCGGCCACCATAGCTTAGAGTTTTTCACAGAGGCGAAAAATATTTGCATTGCCTTGCAATAAACAAAAGCAGGACTGTACAACGGTACAGTCCTGCTTATTATCACTAGAACGGTTATTGAAGGCGAATTATGTAGAATAAAGGGAGGTTTTGTAAAGTGTTTACAATCTTGTTGAATAATCGGGAATTTGCATGTGATAATAAAACTAGCTTAATAGACGCGTGTAAAACACAGTTTGTTAAAATTCCATACGGCTGCTGCAGAGGCGGCTGCGGCATGTGCAAGGTGAAGGTTGTCGAAGGGGAATATACGATGGGGCCCGTGTCCAAGGGAGCATTAACAGAGGAGGAAAGGCAGCAAGGTTATGTGCTTGCTTGCAAAACGAACCCATCAAGCAACCTCGTTATCGAAATAAAATAAGAAGCCGGGGTGTGTTGGGGATGGAACGTGTACTGAACGATAGATTCAATATTACAAGAAAAGATGGAAAAATCTTTATGAATGATAACCGCTTTGTGTTTTTTCCGTCTTCTTCTTTTGGCTTGCTTCGAAAAGAGTTGATTGAAAATATTGGGCCCGACCGCGTGAAAGGCTTTTTAATTCGATACGGCTGGGATTTGGGAGCGCGGGATGCCAAGCAGATTATGGAGCTGGAATTTGAATCTTTGGAAGAGATTATGCGCTTTGGCCCGGTGCTGCATGCAAAAAAAGGGCACGTAATCGCTAAAGCATCATCCCTTCACGTAGAGTATAAAGAAGACCATTCGATTCAATCCGTCCATATGGAGGGAACATGGCATGATTCATATGAAGCAGAAGAATATATCCGTTATTTCGGGACGGCTTCTTCCCCTGTATGCCACACGCTTATCGGCTACGCAAGCGGGTATTTATCCGGCATTTGCAAGCAAAAGATTATTTTTAAAGAAATAAAGTGCGCAGCGATGGGGCATGAACATTGCCAATGGGTTGGCAAAACGGCGGAAGATTGGGGCGAAGAAATCGAAAGCGAGCTCCGTTATTTTGTAGAGCCGAAAATTGCTGAAGAATTAGAACAAACGTATGAAAAATTGCTGGAGGAGCGAAATAACCTCTCAAAGACGTGGACAGTCCATAAAAGGCTGACAGAAGAAATTTTGCTTGGAAACGGGTTTCATGCGATTGCCGATGTTGCGTACAGCACTACCGCCGTCCCGATTATGATTATTGATTTAAATTGCCATCCGTTTGCTTATATGGGCATAGAGGAGGAAGAGTTTCATCGTGCCGCGCAGGAGCTTCATCAGTATTTACAAAGCAAGTCAGTTTCACCATTTCAATCTTTCTCCGCTGTAAAAGTGCTCACAGACCATTTTTTCCTGCTTATCACACCGATTTTTCTTCACAAGAAACGATTCGGATATTGTGCATTCCTATACCCTCAGCATAGTAAACCAGCGATGATTGATCCTATGATTTTAGAGCGCGTTTCTACAGTATGTTCTTTATATCTATTAAATGAAAAAACCGGGTTTGAAACAGAGCAGCGCATGAAAGGCCATTTTCTTGAGGAGATTTTAAGGAGAAGATTTACGCTAAAGCAAGAAATTGTGAAGCGCGGCCGCTATGTAAATATGGATCTTGGCAAGGAATTTTATATTGTAATTGTTCAGTATACAGGCAAGAATGAAGAAGCTGAACATGGTTTATTTTACCACGATGATATTTTAGCGGAAGTTCACCATTATTGCAAAGAAAACAGGCACGAAGCTTTAATTGGGCAGCAGACAAGCGGCGTTGTTATGTTATTGCAGCCGGAAGCAGTTGATAAGGTGGAAAAATCCTTAAAGCAATTGCATAGGCAGTTAGGAAAAAAGTTTGCGGAGTTTCATTTTAAAATAGGGATTAGCGTAAAGGGAGATAACATTGTCGCGGCCCCGGAGCATTATGAAGAAGCGACGATTGCGCTGCGGATGGCTTCGCTTAGCCAACCCGTTATTACCTTTGATTCGCTTGGGGTTGTCGGCCTTTTGATTAACGATGGCAATGAGCAAGCGCTGCGGAAATTTGCCCAAAAAACGCTCGGCAGCCTATACCATTCAAAATGCTCAAAAGATACGGAACTCATAAAAACGCTGTACACTTATCTAGCAAATGGCGGCAACTTGGAGCATACCGCGCAGGAATTGCTGCTTTCCATCAGTGGATTAAGGTACCGCCTGCAAAAGATAGAAGCGACAATCGGCCAAGAGCTGCGCAATCCAATGACCAATTTTCAGCTGTTTCTTATTATACAAGGATTGATTGTCCTAGGGGATATTTGCATATAGAAAGCACGGGCAGTTTCCCGTGCTTAGTTCATTAGTATGGAAGTATGGATACTTTTTCGTTTGCAGAGCCAAATCGGTTCTTATAATAATGGCCTAATTTATCTGCAGTGAGAATTGCCGCATATACAAGCTCTGGAGTAATTGCAAACGGCATATTGTAAATGGTTTCCCCCTCGGCGCAGGAAAGCTCTGCAACTGTGCGAAGTTTGTTTTCGTCAATTTCTTTAACGCCTAAATCTTCTAATGTTACCGGAAGGCCGACGCTTAGGCAAAAAGCAATAACCTTCTCAATTTCTTCGTTAGGCGCATTTTCCAGAACGAGCTGTGCCAGCGTGCCAAACGCTACTTTTTCGCCGTGGTACATATGGTGGGCTTCTTCCAATATTGTGAAGCCGTTATGGATCGCGTGCGCTGCAGCCAAGCCCCCGCTCTCAAAGCCGATGCCGCTGAGGAATGTGTTCGCTTCAATAATTTTTTCGACAGCATCGGTAATGACTTGATTTTCCGCAGCCAGCTTTGCTTTAAGCCCTTCTTCAAGCAGCGTATCATAGCATAGTTTTGCCAATGTGATAGCAGCCTCTGTCACAGAACCGCCTGCTATTGCTAATTTGTTTGCCTGCTTACAAGCCCGTGCTTCAAAATAAGTGGCAAGTGCATCACCCATGCCGGAAACGAGCAGACGGACAGGGGCGCTTGCGATAATTTTCGTATCCATAATCACGTAGGTGGGATTAAGGGGCAGAAACAGATATTCGTCAAATTCCCCATTTTCCTTATAAATAACGGAAAGTGCGCTTGTTGGCGCATCTGTTGAAGCGATAGTCGGCACAACAATGACCGGAATTTGGTTATAATGGGCAATGGCCTTTGCGGTATCAAGCGTTTTGCCGCCGCCGATTCCAACTACCACATCAGCTTGTGCCAATTCGCACATCTCTTTTAATCTATTGATTTCTGGCTTGGAGCACTCTCCGTTAAATGTCTCCATTGTATAGGATGTGCCTTGTTGCAAATAGCTAGCGGAAACGGTTTCCTGTGTTAGGTTTGCAACAAAAGCATCTGCGATAATAAAGGCGTGTTTGCCGAGCTGTACTGTATAATATGCAATTTTTGTTAGTTCATCGGGCCCTTGTATGTATTTGCTTGGTGAAATAATCATTTTAGTCATTTCATCTTCCTCCTAATATTGTTTTGCTGTTTTTTGGTGCTGTGCATTACAAGCAAAAAATATGTAAGACTTATGCCAAATATAGGGATGTCTTCTAAGAGGTAAATTGGCCTTTGAGCTAAATTGTAGCATGAGTATCGCAATGTAAGCTGATTTTTGCGGAAAATTCAAAAAAGTCCACATCAAGGGATAAGTTATAACAAATTTATTTTTTGTGTATTTTTTGGAATGTTTGGAATAAATCGGCTCTTGGGAAGATATATAATACATTAGTATTCATATGTGAATTTGTGTGTTAAATTGAATAAAGGGGAGAGCAGATGAAAAATCTAAAGGGCATAGTAGCAATTATCTCTGGTGCGGGAAGCGGTTTAGGGAAGGAAACAGCACTTGCTTTCGCAAAAGCAGGGGCAAATATTGTCATTTGCGGACGCAGCTATCATAAACTTGAACAGGTGGAGAACTTAATTACGAGCCAGTACGACGTTGACGTTTTGCCAATTCGGGCAGATGTGTCGTCTGAATCTGATGTGGAAATGTTGATACAAGCGGCCTTTGCCAAATTCCGCAGAATTGATATTGTAATTAATAATGCAGCTGTTTTCCAGCAATACTATGTTGTTAATAGTTCATTGGATTCATGGGAATACCAGATGCACAACAACGCCACCAGCGTATTTTTAATGATGCGGGAATGCTTGCCGATTATGCGAAAGCAGCGTTCGGGGTGCATTATTAATATTACTTCCGGACTTTCTAAAGAAGGCGCTGCTGGGTTTGGCGCTTATGCCGCCAGCAAAGCTGCTGTGGAAACGTTAACGTATTCTGTCCAAGACGAAGAGCATAAGCATGGCATTCGCGTGCATGCATTTAACCCTGGGGTAATGAGAACGAATATGATTGCCACGGGCGACGATCCGGTCAACATTGCCCCGTATGTCGTGGAGTTGGCAAGGGCCGATGTTGCGAATGAAAAAAGGGTATTTCAGGTAGAGGATTTTCAGCTATCAGAAGATGTGCTGCGGTTTTATTCTTCCTAATGCGAAGCCTGCGTGAAAACTTTTGGGGGGAATCGCAATGAAAAGAGTAAGGAGAGGGCATTCTGCGATAAGCGGAATGCTTTTGTTTTTTTACACTATCTTAAGAAGCTTCATTACGCAACAGCACTGTATGGGATGCTGCTTATTTGTATTGATACGGCTGAATGTAGGTGATTGTTAAAGAAATAGCTGTGTTAAATATTAATGTTGATAAAGAAACCCTTTTTTAGAGGAGAGAGCGCTCCTAGCCGTGTGTAGTAACGGTCAGGGCTTAACTTTGCACTTTAAAAACATATAAATTGGCAGCGAAGAAGATCATGCGACGTAGTAGCCAATTTTAAGAATAAAGTATAAGTGCAACTACGCCTCTGTCTTCGCCTTTGCAGGCTCGCCAGTCGGCGAGTTTTCTTTACCTCGTCCAAGGTAAAACCAGAAACAAAAAGCGAGAGCAGGCGGCTGTCTGTTCTACCTAACCTTGATGCGCATGGGCGCACTGTTGGCACAAAAATCAGCAACAAGCTTTAACAGAGACATCCATACTATTGTGAATAGCACCACGATGGATAAAAATTACATTTTATGGTATGGTTAAGGGTTGTTAAAAATTAGTAACTTTTAGGGTAGCCAAAGAATGAAACAAGCAAAGCCTTAAGTTTTGAAAACGTTTGCGAAATGTTCAAACTTCTTATGAAACTCCCATAGGAGCTTGCGGGAATTTGTAGAAATATTTGAGTGATTCTAAAAAAGACAAAAGGGGTGCTGTACTTATATGAAAGCAGCAAGATGGTATAACGCAAAGGATATTCGAGTAGAGGAAATTCCAGAGCCGAAAGTTGAAAACGGCCAAGTGAAGATTAAAGTTGCATACGCCGGCATTTGCGGCTCTGATTTGCATGAATATTTAGTAGGGCCTATTTTCATCCCGGTAAATGAGTTGCATCCGATTTCAAAAGATAAAGCTCCGGTTGTAATGGGGCATGAATATGCAGGTGAAGTAGTAGAAGTCGGTGAAGGGGTGACAAGCGTAAAAGTAGGAGACCGTGTATGCGTAGAGCCAATTTATCGCTGCGGCGAATGCGCATCTTGCAAGAAGGGACACTACAATGTTTGCGAAAAATTAGGATTTATCGGCTTGTCCGGCGGATACGGTGGCTTTGCGGAATATAGCGTTGTTCCTTTAAACATGGTACATAAAATTCCTGATCAAATGTCTTGGGAACAGGCGGCGCTTGTCGAACCGGCAGCGGTTGCGGTTCATGCCGTCCGCCAAAGCGGATTAAGAATCGGGGACACGGCTGCGGTGTTTGGAACCGGCCCGATAGGCTTACTCACCATTCAGGCGGCGCGGGCAGCGGGCGCAAGCCAAATTATTGCGGTGGAGGTGTCGCCAGAACGGCAAGAGTTTGCCCGCAAAGTGGGAGCGGATATCGTAATCAATCCGCTGGAAACAGATGTTGTCACTGAGATACAATCCCATACAGGCGGAAGCGGAGTTGATGTATCATTTGAGGTTGCCGGAATTGAAGCGACAATCAATGCGGCCATCCAAGCAACGAAGTTGGAAGGAAATATTGTCAATATCAGCATTTGGGAAAAACCGGCGAGCATTCCGCTAAACAGCCTTGTTTTGACAGAAAAGCAGATGACAAGCATTATTGCCTACCGCAATATTTTCCCGCAGGTGATTCAATTGATTGCAAACGACCAAATTAAAGCCTTGGATTTGGTTACGAAATATATCGGCTTGGACGAGATTGTGCCTGAAGGGTTTGAGGCGTTAACGAAGAATAAAAGTCAAATTAAAATATTGGTGAATCCATCGAAGTAGTTTAAGGGAGGGGATGATTCTAAAATGAGGGGTCATCCCTTTTTCCTTGTATTTGTATTTTGAAAATTGCGCATATTGCTATACTGAAAGTGAAAGAGATGAAATAAAGTTGTGCGAAGAGTCCATATTGTAAATTATCACATTGTTTCGGGTTGTCTTGTTCAAATTAATACAGCGTACCTTCTGGGACAATGTGATAATTTTTGCACTTTATTTGTAAGCCCGTATTCAAACAACGCCTATAAAAAGAGCTGCACCTCCGGTACTATAAATGTATCAATTAAAGGAGGTGCTTTCTATGCCGCAACAAAAACTGACGATTGTCCCCGTTACATTACATAGAGAAAATGAAAAA
>JBHGUR010000104.1:0-5432 GCA_048976805.1 Ectobacillus sp.
TGAACTGCACCCCAATTGTTAGACACATCTAACAATTGGAGGTGCAGTTTTTATTTATGACTAAATATACAAGTGATATAAAATTAAATATTATTCAAGGCTATAACCCGAAAGTAATTTCTCAAAATGAATACGCAAAACAAATGGATATTCCCAAAGCACAATTTCAATATTGGTTGAAGTTATATGAATTACATGGAGAAGAAGGATTAAAAAACACCTATACAAACTATCCGGTTAGGTTTAAACTAGACGTACTAAATTACATGGTTCAATCTGGTGCGTCATTAATGGATACCGCAGCTCTCTTTAAAATCTCTAGTTATACAATGGTGTATGATTGGCAGAAAAAGATGGAGGTTGGCGGTGTAGAAGCCCTTGAACCGAAACAAAAGGGGCGTCTATCCGTGAAAAAGAAATCTGTTAAACAGCCAAAACAAGCACCAGCTGAAGGATCAGTCGAAGCACTTGAAGCGCGCATTAAACAACTAGAAATGGAAAATGAGTATTTAAAAAAGTTGAATGCCTTAGTTCAAAACAAGGAAAAATCACCAAACAAGACAAAGCGCTAGTAGTCTATGAGTTAAGGCATAAGTACCCGGTGAAGGAACTCGTGAAACTCGCTGGTATTCCACGTAGTACCTATTATAATTTAGTGAAGAGAATGAATCGACCAGATCCAGATAGCGACCTAAAAGCTGAAATCAAGTCCATTTATGAGGAACATGAAGGTCGTTATGGTTACCGCCGAATACGTGATGAACTAGCGAATCGTGGGCAAAAGGTAAACCACAAAAAGGTTCAACGCATCATGAAAGAACTTGGTTTAAAATGTTTGGTTCGAATGAAAAAATATAAATCGTACAAAGGAACTGTAGGGAAAATTGCACCAAATCATTTAGATCGTCAATTTACTGCGGATGCCCCAAATCAGAAATGGGTAACGGATATTACGGAGTTTAAATTATTTGGTGAGAAGCTTTATTTATCTCCTGTATTAGATTTATTTAACGGAGAAATTATTACGTATACAATCGGCTCTAGACCCACCTATTCACTCGTTTCGGAGATGTTAGAGAAAGCTCTAGAGCGCTTGCCAGAAGAGCATAAACTATTGATGCATTCGGATCAAGGTTGGCATTATCAGATGAAACACTATCGTCATACCCTTCAAGAAAGAGGAATTAAACAAAGTATGTCTCGTAAGGGAAACTGTTACGATAATTCAGTGATGGAGAATTTCTTTGGGATTATGAAATCAGAATTCCTTTACTATAAGGAATTCGAAAGTGTAGAGCATTTTAAACAAGAACTCAAAAAATATATTGAATATTATAATACGAAACGGATGAAGGCAAAACTCAAAATGAGTCCGGTACAATACCGAACTCATTTTGAGCAAGCAGCCTAACAAAATAACCGTGTCTAACTTTTAGGGGTCACTTCACTTTTAGCACTGGCTTTTTTCACATTACCCACAATATTATCCACATACTAACGTCCATATAATATGTTTCCCACTATGTTTTCCACAATATCCACAAACATTTTATAAGTTATCAACAAAACTATACACATATTATTATAAAGTTAACCACAATATTTTTGCGAGTTATACACAGGATGCAACAATTTTTGTGTATAACTTACCCTTCTATATCAAGCCCAGGATTCGCATTTAAGGCTAGTGTTGCCCGTTTGCCCTGCTCATATGCAATAGTTCCCGCAGCAGCAATCATCGCGGCATTATCTGTACATAACGAAAGGGGCGGAATAATAAGTGCAATCCCCTCCATTTCGGCAAATTCCTTCTCCAGCCGAGCACGCAATCCTTTATTTGCCGCGACGCCCCCGGCTAATAGCACCTGCTTTACTTCATGCTCTCTCGCTGCTTTCACTGTTTTTGTCACCAACACATCAATCACACTATCCTGAAAGCTTGCTGCCAAATCCTGCGGTGCAATGCTTTCTCCCCGCTGATTTGCGTTGTGCACTGTATTAATAACAGCCGACTTTAGACCGCTGAAGCTAAAATCATAAGAGTCCGGCTCCAGCCATGCCCGCGGCAATTCAATTGTCGGTTTTCCTTCATGGGCAAGACGGTCGATATGCGGTCCCCCTGGGTATGGAAGCGACAATGTTCTCGCTACCTTATCGTACGCTTCCCCCGCGGCATCATCGCGTGTTTCGCCAATCACTTCAAATGCCCCATGCTCCTTCATATATATAAGTTCCGTATGCCCTCCTGATACAACTAAAGACAATAAAGGAAACTGCATTTCTGCCACAAGGCGGTTCGCATAAATATGCCCTGCGATATGATGAACGCCAACGAGCGGAATATTATGGGCAAAAGCAATAGCTTTAGCGGCATTTACCCCGATTAATAAAGCGCCCACTAATCCCGGGCCTTCCGTTACAGCGATGGCATCAATATCTGCAAACGCTACATTTGCTTGTTTCATTGCCTCTTCCAGCACGATGGTGATTTGCTCTACATGGTGGCGCGAAGCAATTTCCGGCACAACTCCGCCAAACCGTTTATGGCTTTCAATTTGCGAAGCCACTACATTCGATAATATTTCTCGGCCATTTCGCACGATAGCGACTGCTGTTTCGTCACAGCTTGTTTCAATTCCCATTACAATTAAATTTTTTTCCATTATAAATTCACCCACATTACAAGAGCATCCTCATAGTTATCAGTATAATATCGTTTTCTAATACCGCCGTTTAAAAACCCTAGCTTTCGATATAAGCTCTGTGCCGCTTCATTAGACACCCGCACTTCCAAAGTCATCGTTTTAGCCCCTCGTTTTCTGGCGTTTTCCATCACATGCCGCAGCAAAGCCTCTCCTAGCTTTTTTCCCCTATACTCAGGCAAGATCGCTATGTTGGTAATATGCGCTTCATCTAAAATAAGCCATAAGCCGCAGTATCCAATGATTGCCCCATCCTCTTCCATAACAGTGTAATAGGCGTATTCATTTATCGTTAACTCGCGTTCAAATGCCTCAGCTGTCCATGGAATAGCAAATGAAACCTGTTCAATGGCGACAACCTGCTCAATATCTTCCATATTCATCTGCCGAAATGTAACTAACATGTTCATACATTGAAACCCCTATTTATTTTGGTTTGCCAGCCAATTCGCTTCTGCTTCTGCCAAACGAATATAATTCGGAACAAATTCATGCACAGCGCTTGCCTCTTTTTCTGTTCCTAATAAAGCTAATTCTGAAGGCCTTGGATTATGCGTAGAAACAGGAGCGAAAACTGCCTGTTCGCCCAGTTCCCGCTTAATCGTATCCTCGTGAAGTGCTATATCATTGCCGATAAATAAAATCGGCTTCTCCAGCTTCTTGAGCATCTGCAGCCATTCTTGAATAAGGATAATCCGTTCTTCTTCTACTTTCTGTATGCGTTCATTATATGTATACAAACCTGTATAAATTTGCTGCCGTCTTGCATCAAATAAAGGACAAATATATCCATTAAAATAAGCGCCGTTTGCCGCTAGAACTTCTAAACTGGACACGCCTACAAGCGGAATATTCAATGACCATGCCAACGTTTTTGCTACTGTTACCCCAATCCGCACTCCCGTATAAGAGCCTGGGCCTGCGGCTACTGCAATCTTTTCAAGCTCTGCCGGTTTTACATCGCACTCTTTTAATAGCTGCTCAATGGCCGGCATAAGGCGGACAGAGTGGTTCTTTTTTAGGTTCGTAATGATTTCCCCTACAATTGTAGCCCCATCAAGGAGAGCAACTCCCATTACGTAGTTTGAAGTATCAATTGCTAGTACCTTCATAATTTAAAAGCTCCTCACATAATCTAATATACCGTTCTCCTTTAGGCTCAAACGTAATCCTCCGCCGATTGTCCCCCGCATGAAACAGACTAATTTTCAGCAAAGCTTCAGGCAGATAAGATTCAATTAAATGAGCCCATTCTATCACTGTTACGCCTGTTCCATAAAAATATTCATCAAATCCGAGGTCTTCCTCACTTTCCTCTAAACGATAAACATCCATATGGTATAAAGGCAAGCGCCCTTTATATTCTTTAATAATATTAAATGTAGGGCTATTTACAACACGCTTTATTTCAAGTCCTTTGGCAAGGCCTTTTGTAAACGTTGTTTTTCCCGCGCCCAGATCTCCTTCTAAAATTAATACATCCTGCTCCTGCAGCATTGCCCCTAATCTTTGGGACAACTGCATTGTCTCATCAGGCGAGGATGTTATTATTTCATAAATGCCCAATTCATTTCACCAACCTTGTTCTATATATTCGCTTTTCTGCTTTTGTAGAGTAAAAAGTTTTCTCCGCTTACATCCACATGCTTTCCTTTTAACTAGGCTCTGTTAAACTTGATTGTTGATTTTCCACTGCAGGCGGACGCTTTCCGCGGGCGGGGCCGAGCCGCTTTTCCCGCTGGAGTCGCCGCCTTTCGTTCCAAATCCACAAATCGATCAAAATCAACATTAGCCTTTAATTAAGGGGGAATTTTCCCTCTTTTAATTTGTATTTATATAGTATATCCTTTCTCTAACTGTTTGAACGTTATACAAGCTTCGCCTTTTCCTATTATACTTGCTTTTTATATGGTTTGGAAAAAATCAAGGCATTAAAAAATCCTTAGGAGACTTTCCTAAGGATGGATTACTGTATGTATAAATAAAAAAACACGTAGCCCGTGTTTTATTTTAAAAAATGGCGGTCCCGACGGGGATCGAACCCGCGATCTCCTGCGTGACAGGCAGGCATGTTAACCACTACACCACGGAACCATTGGTTGCGGGGACAGGATTTGAACCTGCGACCTTCGGGTTATGAGCCCGACGAGCTACCAGACTGCTCCACCCCGCGACGTTGTAAAAATATTCAAATTATACCCTGCTTATGCTTATCGCTTGACTGTCCCTTCCTCTGCCAGCGAATCAATGATGCTAAATGCGTCGGGACAACTGATGTGGATTCAAAGAAGCCTATTCGTTCGTTGCTCCACCCCGCGACGCTATAAATATATTTTAAAATCCAGCCTAGCGACGTCCTACTCTCGCAGGGGCAAGGCCCCAACTACCATTGGCGCTAAAGAGCTTAACTTCCGTGTTCGGTATGGGAACGGGTGTGGCCTCTTTGCCATCATCACTAGACATATGAAGGATATTCCTTCAAAACTAGATAACATCGTGTAATCCAGCTTCAACAGCTAGAGCCGTTTCTGCTTTTTGTTTTGGTTAAGCCCTCGATCGATTAGTATCCGTCAGCTCCACGTGTCGCCACGCTTCCACCCCGGACCTATCAACCTGATCATCTTTCAGGGATCTTACTAGCTTGACGCTATGGGAAATCTCATCTTGAGGGGGGCTTCATGCTTAGATGCTTTCAGCACTTATCCCGACCGCACATAGCTACCCAGCGAT
>JBHGUR010000105.1:0-22886 GCA_048976805.1 Ectobacillus sp.
GAACAACTTGTACATGTATATTTTACCATGCAAACAAGTGTTTTGCTACGCAAAAACCGAAATTCATCCCCCACTTATTTCTGGGCTACGCCCTTCACGAAATGGAAGTAGGGGTGTTCTTTCGGTAAATCTTGATAAAAAATACAACTCGTTGCTCTCAAAGGATTTAGGCGCTGTTGGCGGCTTGCTCTTTGAAATTGGAATAGCGAGATTGGTTTTAAAAGAAAATCATGAGTTAGTCCTTCAACAATTGGCAAAACGGGATAAAACGAATAAAAAAAGACATACAGAAGTAATCAACGATGTAATCGAAAATAATGACCATACAGAAATGCAATATCATCTTGCTAAACTAGGCAATTCATTAGGATATCGTGTTTGGATTGCCAGAAATGACCATAAGAGGGAATGGAATAGCCGAAAACTTGGGGAGCTGTCGCTGCCTTATCTTGATTTACACAACATCCCGTCGCTAGTAAAGGATACAATTTCTTTAATCGATGTTCTCTGGCTCGATGACAATGATCGTATTATTTCAGCATTTGAAGTAGAAAAAAGCACCTCCATTTATTCAGGAATTTTAAGGCTGTATGATTTGGCTCTATCAATGGATGGAGATTGCAAATTATATCTAGTGGCTCCAGACAAAAGAGAAAAAGAAATAAAAGCTCAGCTGTTAAGGCCCTCTTTTCAACATGATCGAATGTGCAGTATTTCGTATATTCTTTTTTCAGACATCCGATGCCATTGCGATGGGATGTGCAAATTCGGCGCAAATGCCTCCGTTGTCGATAAAATCGCTATTAGCATTTAAAAAACCGGCATTTTATAGCGGGATAAGTGCATTCGAAAGCATATAAATGTTGTCAAGCCCTAACGAAAACTATAGAAATGATAAAAACTCCCTTTAGGACAGAATCTAAAGAGAGTTTTTATGTTTTATTCTCTTGACCATTTCCGTCAAAAATGGTAAAGTTGTCTTACTATTTTCAAAACTAACAAGCAATGATCGCTATGGATAACACTATAGCAGGAGCAGCTTCTGGAGAGACTACAAATCATGTAGCGCCGAAGGATTCACAATCTCAGGCAAAAGGACAGGAGAGTAACCTATACATCGTTTTTTGTATGTTATTCTATGCGCCTCATGAGATTGGAGAAAATCCAGTCTCTTTTTTATTTCCTCGTTGCTGCTGCAAAATATTATTTTAGACTAACCCCCACATGCTTACGATTTTAGAATTATATAAAGTTTGAATTTTCGGTTTTTCAGATTTGTATAATTATTTGAAATATCACATGCAGTAGGGCCATTTAAACAACGTAAAGGAGGGCATTGAATTTGGAGAAGTTTGTTACAGGTTTAAATGAAATTTTATGGAGTACGTGGGTCATTTATACGATTTTAGGAGTCGGTCTTATTTTTTCTATTTCCACCCGCTTTCTGCAAGTTAGGCTTATGAAAGATATGGTGAAGCTCATGTTTCAAGGAAAAAGCTCCGAATCGGGAGTATCTTCCTTCCAAGCTTTAGCGATTGCTTTATCCGGCCGCGTAGGCACCGGCAATATTGCCGGTGTAGCAACCGCCATCGCTTTTGGCGGTCCCGGTGCTGTTTTTTGGATGTGGGCGGTAGCGTTCATCGGCGCTTCAAGTGCCTTCATCGAATCGACATTGGCGCAAATTTATAAAGTGAAGCAAGACGGACAATATCGCGGCGGTCCTTCTTATTATATTGAAAAAGGCACCGGCATGAAATGGTTTGCTGTCTTGTTTGCGATGGCGGCTCTGCTGGCAATGAGCGTCCTCATGCCTGGCGTTCAGTCCAACTCCATCGCGCTAGGCGTGAAAAACGCCTTTGGCATTCAGCCGATCGTTACGGGAGGCGTTATTGTTAGTTTACTAGGCTTGATTATCTTCGGCGGCGTGAAGCGAATTGCCCATGTCGCCCAAGTTGTCGTACCATTTATGGCCCTAGGGTACATTCTCGTATCTGTTGTCATCGTCTTCATGAACATTACAAAATTGCCCGATGTACTTTCCCTTATTTTTAAAAGCGCCTTTGCCTTGGATTCGGCATTCGGCGGTTTAATCGGAATGGCGGTTTCTTGGGGAGTAAAGCGCGGCATTTACTCAAACGAAGCAGGCCAAGGAACGGGGGCTCATCCAGCCGCGGCAGCAGAAGTATCGCATCCTGCTAAGCAAGGATTAGTGCAAGCATTTTCCGTCTACATTGACACATTATTTGTCTGCTCCGCAACTGCGTTTATGATTTTATTTACAGGCATGTACAACACAGTGAAACCAGACGGCACATTTATCGTGCAAAACTTAAAAGGAGTAGAAGCAGGGCCAGGATATACACAAGCTGCAGTTGAAACAGTACTTCCAGGTTTTGGAGCAGGGTTTGTTGCCATTTCCTTATTTTTCTTTGCGTTTACTACTATTATGGCATACTATTATATTGCAGAGACAAATGTTGCTTACTTAGTCCGCGGCAGCAATAGCAAATGGGCGGTGTTTGTATTAAAGCTTGTAATACTTGGCGCAACCTTCTATGGTTCTGTGCGGACAGCTGAACTCGCTTGGGCTTTAGGGGATGCCGGCCTGGGCATTATGGTATGGTTAAATGTAATCGCTATTGTTATTCTTGCAAAACCTGCCCTTAAAGCATTAAAAGATTATGAGCAGCAGAAAAAGCAAGGCATTGACCCTGTGTTTGACCCGAATGCACTCGGCATTAAAAATGCAGATTTTTGGGAGAAAGAATACCAAAAGGAACAAGAAAATGTTTCATAAGGAACAATTTCAAAATCTTGCATACCAAACAGGCCCTTGAGGAATTTCCCTAGGGCCTGTTTTCTTATTTTCCGCTTTTCTTTTGGCTTTTCTTTTGGCTTTTGCTTTTTGCGTTCACGGCCTGTTCAGCGCTGAATTCTACATCGTTATGGGCGCCTTGCTTTCCCAACTGCTGAATGTTTTGATTTTTGTTCGCTGTTCCTGGTTGATGTTGCTTTGCCATGTAAGTTTCCTCCTTAACATATCTTTTATCATGGCCCTGTTAAAGGCTAATGTTGATTTGGATTTACTTGTTGATCTGGAATGAAAGGCGGCGACTCCAGCAGGAAAAGCGGGATAGCCAAGGCCCTGGACTGAGCGCAGCGAGGGAAGCGGCTTGGCCCCGCCCGCTGAAAGCGTTCACCTGTAGTGGAACATCAACAATCAAGTTTAACAGAGCCTTTATTATAAAGCTACAGCATTAGTTTCCCGCAGCAGAACGTTCATAATACATAAATGGCAGGGGGATTACTTCTGTTTATCACACTGGGATTTCACTTACAAGCCTTTTCTTATAAACAAGCTTGGAAATAGTAACGCTTAGCTCGTAAAGAAGAAGCAAAGGAACAATAACTAAAATATCCGATATAAAATCAGGCGGCGTAATTAAGATAGATACAACAGTAAGGGAAAAATAGGAAAGTTTCCTAGCCTTAGCCAACCTCATCGGATTAAGAATACCCAGCCTCGTTAAAAACATCACTACTAAAGGCATCTCAAATAAAAAACCAAACGGCAAGCTCAAGTGAATCATGAATCGGAAATATTTATCTACCGTGAACATCGTTTCAAATTGCCCTGCAGACAGTTTTGTTAAAAACCCTAACACAATCGGAAATAGCACAAAATATCCAAAGGAGATCCCTACCACAAATAAAATAAATAAACCCGGGATAAAGCTTAAGGTCACTTTGCGTTCTTCTTCTGTCAGCGCCGGCGCTACAAACCGCCATGTTTGATAGGCTGCTACAGGAATCGTCACAGCCAGGGCAAATATACCCGATATAATCATATACACCCATAAAATATCGCTCGGACCTAAGAGGGCTAACTTTCCGTCAAGATCCCTGACTAGCCAATCATAAATATCCTGTACAAAAATAAAAGTAATAATAAGAAAAACAATAAATGCAACTAACGTTTTAATAATTCTTTGACGAAGTTCTTCTAAATGTTCAATCAGATGTATATCTTTGTTTTCCATTCCGGATGCCTCCTGTTTTTATATAAGACCAAAAAATAGACGAGTTTCCCCGTCTACCTATTCATTATGAAACTACCGATTTCCCCTGCTTTTTTTCAATAGCCGTTAATTCTGGCTTCTTCTCTTCTTCTTTATCTTCATCGGATACTAGCCCCTTGGCTGCACCTTTAAATTCAGTTAACGTGCGTCCAAAAGCCCGCCCGATTTCCGGCAGCTTGGAAGGACCGAAAATAATCAAAGCAATTACAAGTATTAAAATCAAACCAGGAATCCCTATATTCTGAAACATTTAGATTAACCTCCTAATTCATATAATTTTTTTTAAAACTTGTTTCCGGTTAGAAAAACAATCAAACAATTTATAATTGGCTTGCTGGAAACAAAAATCACATCTGGCATTTTGGCTTGCTTTAGCTTTATCCGAGATTGAATGGACATGGGGAAGATAAATCATCTTTAGACCTTCCTTCACGTGTTGTGGACAAACAAAAATCATCAGAGAAATGCTCCTTTCACGCTAAAGAAGCTAAGGTGTAAACAGGCTATCTCGTTTACACCTTTTCTATGGCTTATTTGTTAACTGCAATGGCTATAGACTAAGGCTTATATCATATAGGCGATTACTCCGCTTTGGTGTTAGAATATTTATTATTTAACAAAAATTCCACCTTGTACAGCGACTAGACAGGAACGCCCAAAGCTATGTCCAGGGTATGGATTCCATGTATCAGGATGCTGTACATCCAAGAACAAAGTACGTTCGTTAGGCGTTAGCCATGGACCAGTTAATTCGCAGCCCTTTGGGCCTGATGCAAATTGATATGGGATGCCATAGCTTCTGCCATCTGTTGGAATCACGAACACACCGCAGTTTTTATAAGCGGCATACACATTATCTTCTGTCGCGCCGAAATCTTCTACCACCCAAAGGTTCCCTTTGCTGTCAAAGTGAAGATTATCAGGACAAGTAATACCGCTTTGTTGTCCGCCAGCAATAAATACTTCAAACGTAAATGAATCACTGCCATGGTCACCATTTGCGGGGATAAATCGCACAATTTGGCCGTGAAAATTTCCATGGCCAGAGTTATTGGTTAACGCTAAAAAGACTGTTCCATCATGCGGGTGAATTTCCACATCTTCCGGACGGTCTAGCAGCGTTCCTCCTACAACGCGGGCTGCTGCACGCGCATTCGTTAAAACGTCAGCTTGGTCGGCGAACTTGCTTTGCAAAGCCGGATTGGTTGCATAATCAAGCGCAACCCATTTTTGCTTGCCAAGATTCGCTACGTATAATGTTCCGCTTTCTAAAATATCAAAGTTTGCTTCTCGGTTATTTGAATTGAATTTCTTATTGCTAATGAATTTATAAAAGCACTCGTCGCCTTTATCATCACCCATGTAAACTACAACCCTGCCATCTTTCGTTAAGCCCATTGCTGTATTTTCGTGTGCGAAACGTCCAAGCGCTGTATGCTTTCTTACAGGTTTTTTCGGATCGAATGGGTCCACTTCTACAACCCAGCCGTAATGGGTATCATCAAAATTAGGCCAGCCATATGAACTGCCGTAGGTTGTATTTTCTTCACAGGACAAAGCTGTATTCCATAGGGTTTTTCCTCCGCTGCAGTTTCCAAGTGAGCCTTCAACTCTTGTAGCCCCATTCACGGCTTTGCTTCCACGGGCAGGACCAGTTAATTCGATAGGGGTTGTCCCATCGACGCGCCGATTGTATGTATCGTCCTGCACTAGCTTCCACTCGCCATTTTCTCTCTTCACATGAATAACAGAACCGCCGACTGCTTCTTTTTCCATTTTTAGTAGCTCAGGGTAGTTAGAAAGATTTTCTTTTTTAAAAGTAGCTTCGTTAATTCCTAATATCTTCATGTAGTTTCCCGGCTCAGGAAACTCATGGTTGACCCAGATCAAACCTTCTTCTGAATTGTTTCCGCCTTGTAAACTATCAATAGGAAAGTACATTGTAAGATCAGCTGCATCCCCAAATTTTTCGCCTTTTGAGTTAATGACATCTCCATAAGAAGCGATAATATTATATTTGTATCCCCTAGGCAGCACCAATTCATTTTCCCATGTACGGCTAACCGGTTTGAAAGGAACTGTAAGCGGCTTGCCTCTTCCTGAAAGTTGACCATTCAATAAGGAATTTGCCGACATAGCGTTTGCGTTTGCTGTCAATGCCCCAACCCCTGACGATGCTGCAACTAACGCTGCAGTGCTACTTCCTACATAAGTTAAGAATAAACGACGATCCATATTTTATTAGCTCCTTTTAAAAAAGTTTTATAATAAAACTACAACTATGATTATATGTAACTAAAAAGATAATGTTAATGAAAGTAATGTAAATTATTGTAAAACTTTTATTTTTATTTTAAACATTCGTAAAAGTTGTAATATTCAAAATATGATTAATATTTTTCTGTCATGCCCACCGCCTGTTTTTATACAAAACAAAGAAATAGGCGAGTTTCCCCGCCTACCTACTTATTTTTCTCTGCTTTTGCTACTTCCCCTAGCCCGTTTTACTGCGCCTTTTTTGTTGAAAAAACGCAAAAACAAATAATATAAACGGAACTATAACCTGAAGCGGCAAATGAAGATACATCGGGACAAAATCTAATCCTTCCTTAATATGCTCAATAAAATTCCCAGCAATCCCCATCGCCACCATTAGGACAATTAATCCTAATGGATATACCAATTGTTTAGTCTCCTCTATTCGAAACAAAGAAGCAACTCCTACTAATCCGCCGTAAAAGAAAATAGAAATCTTAAAAAACATACCAACAATTAATGTAATCATAAAAAGGACATCGAGCCGTTCCAAAAAGTTGGCAACTTGTATATGTTGAATAGTCGACAAAAGCGGGAAAGTTGAACGGATCGTTATATCCGTGCCAAGAGTAGCAACGTTAATCGCCGCGGCAAAAGCAATAGATAATCCGCTTAATGCTATGGCCAAAACCACTCCCATCTTTACCTTCTTTCCATTATCTACATAGGGTAAAATCATCGTAAATACAACCATTTCTCCAAACGGCACATACAACGTTTCTGTAGCGGCAACTTGAACAACTTTACTTACATTCTCTACCAATACAGGTTTCAAGTTATTCAAATCAATAGCTCCTGAGGCAAGAAGGAAAACAGCCCCGATTATAAACAAAAAATAGGTAAATATGAAAAGCAATTCTCCTACCCTTGCCAATACTTCAAACCCGTTTCGAATCGTATACATAATTGTAACCATCATAACGAGCATAATTGTAAACAAAGGAGTCTCCCGATAAGCGGAATTGACCAAAAAAGCGCCAAAATCACGCAATACACGCGCAGAAATGTATAAAAAATAAATAATATAAATCATACCTATCAAGCGTCCGAAAAACGCCCCGACAATTTCGGGGATATAACCTATGAAAGGTTTATCAGGATAATATTGAAACAGGCGAAAATAAACAAAAAACAGCACAAAACCGCCAAGCATTCCAAGCAAAATAGATAGCCATACATCTTGTTTTGCTTCTCCGCCAAGAGGAACGACAATTGCACTGCCAAGTTCAAATAACACAATTAAGACAAACAGTTCATATGTGTTAATTTTTATTTTGCTCACACTCTCATCCCGCCTATTCTTTTTTAACGTTTAAGAAATATGGATCACTTCTTATTCCTGAACGACGAACAAATGCTTGTACATTCACGTCCACATCCAGCTTTGGGAACGTTACATCATGCCATCGTTTTTCTAGCGTTTTCCAAGTTTTCGGAGACGTACGATGAACAACTTCACCAAAACCAAAAATGTCTGTTTTTTCTTTTTGCGCCCTTGTAACAGCCGTCATAATTTCTTTCTCAATTTCCTTTCTCCATAATGTTTGCAGCGCGAAAATATGCTCCACATTCATAATCTGAATAGGGGCTTTCGTTTCAGCGATATCTCCTTCCGCTTTAACGTGAATATGTATTTTAATGTTTTTCCCGTTTACGCTTGCATCTACTGTTGTATGTTGGCGAATTAATTCAATCGCCACGGCATCTTTTTTTCCTTTCCAATTCACTTGGATAATTGTGCTTTTCATCTTATTTTGAATCCATGCTAAACCGCGTGATTCATCTTTCTGTAACCAGCCGATTAATTTTCCGCGCTTTACAATCCCTAAACCGCCCGCTTGAAGCTTTACTTTCGGTTCAGTTACATGGGTAGTTTCTATCCGCTGCCCTTCTTTGATATGTCCGATACTATTAAAAGCGCTAATCACCGGTTCTTTTCCAGGAGAAACGAGCCCTTTAATAATATCAGCTACAGTTACTATCATATTTTCTCCCCATACCTTTTCCGTTATTCGTAATGTTCGAATCACTTTTGTTGCAGGAACTTTTTCGAATGAAGTAATCACTTTAAGAAAATCATTAGCGCTTACATCTTTTGCAATGACTACACTTGACTCCGTACGAAACTCGGGGTCTCTTTCAATGAGATCAAATACTTCCTGTATTCCGTCACGCGCTAGTTTTTCTCCTAATACAATTAAATTTGTATGCCCAAAAAACAGACGGCGCGGCGCTTCTTTTGAAGCTTTCCGAAGAGCTTCAAATAAAGTAGAACCGGTCGCATCATACACTCTAAATACCGGTTTTTCCCCTTGCGCTACCGCTTTTTCCCCAGCTATCATTTCTGCGCTCACTACTTGGAACGACATACGATATGTATTTTTTTTTGTTTTATCAATGCCAATGGCTGTAACAAAAGCAAGTTCATTCAATTCTCTTCTATTCCAACACCCAGAAAGCATGGTGATGCTGCACAATAGAAACAGTATAAATATATATTTATATCTCCTGTTTACCATTGTTTTCTCCTCCTTCCTGCTGTGTAGAAGACTCTGGCTTTTGATTTTCTCCTTGACGAACAGTATTGTTTTGGCTAATCAATCTAGGTCTATACTTTTGCATCCACAACGGAATTCGTACAATCGTATCTCCGCTATTTCTCAGAACAAATGGCGCTAATGGCATCATAAATGGAATCCCAAAAGAGCGAAGACCACATAGATGCGCCATCAAGATAATAAACCCCATAATAACTCCATAAAAACCTAACACTGCTGCCGCAATCATTAAAAAGAAACGAATTAACCGAATTGAGATAGCGATGTTATAAGCAGGCGTTGAAAAGCTAGCAACGGCGGTTACCGAAACAACAATAACCATCATCGGGGAAACAATCCCTGCTTGAACAGCCGCCTGTCCAATTACGAGAGCTCCGACAATCGATACCGCACTGCCGATAGCGCGCGGCAGCCGAACACCGGCCTCGCGCAATATTTCAAAAGAAACTTCCATCAATAGCGCCTCAACAAACGCCGGAAAAGGAATACCTTCCCTTTGCGATGCCAACGCAAAAACAAGGCCGGTCGGAAGCATTTCTTGATGAAACGTCGTTACTGCAATATAGGCAGAAGGTGCGATTAAAGAAATGAAAAAGGTAAAAATCCGCAAAAAGCGAATGAACGTGCTAATATCAAAGCGAGAATAATAATCATCTGCAGCCTGGAAATACTCAATAAATAATGCCGGCACGGTTAAAACAAACGGGGTGCCATCGACCAAAATAGCTATTTTGCCTTCTAATAAATTGGCGGTTACTACATCCGGCTTTTCAGTATTATAAATAGTCGGAAACGGGGTAAATGTTTGATCCTCTATCAACTGTTCAATATACCCGGATTCAAGAATTGCATCAATTTGAATCTTATTCAACCGCCTTCTTACTTCAGCAATAATTTTTTCATTTGCAATTCCATGTATATACATAATCGCTACATTTGTTTTGCTAACCTCACCAATCTGCATCGACTCTACCCATACATTTTTATCTTTAAGCCGCCTTCTCAGCAGCGCAATATTTGTTTGGAGCAATTCTGTAAAACTTTCCCTCGTTCCCCGGTATGTCGGTTCGTTTCTCGATTCTTCGATTGCCCGGTACTCACCGCCCTTTGTATCAACGCTTAACGCTTCGTTTCGGCCATCAATAAGTATAATGGTGTTTCCTGAAACGAGCGCCGAAAACAGATCATTTTGATTGTATATAACATCTACTTTCCCTAAAGGAATCACTTTCTCTTTTAAAATTTGGATAATGGACTGGGCAGAACATACATAATCGGAATCGCCCGCATGCAAAATGGGCTGCAAAAGCAAATCATAAATAGATTTTGCGTCTGTAATTCCCTCAATATAAACGACAGCAACTTGAAATAGACAATCTACGCCCATTTCTAATTCACGTATTGTAATGTCTGAACTATTCCCCATTTGTTCTTGTATCAAACGAAGATTGGAAGAAAGGGCATCATCCAAAAGCTTAATGCTTGCAGTTGTTTGTGCTTGTTGGCCAAGTTGCTTTTGATTCCCTTGTTTTTTAAACCCCACAAAGCTTTCCCGCCTTATCTGTTATTAATCGTTATCCATATATTTTCTGCCCATGTAAAATTTTATGCATTGCTGTATCGGTATAAAAAAAACAAAAATATATATTCTATTTATATATAAGAAATTAGCGAAAGGGCATGTATGTTATGAAGGTGGTTGCGGTTTCACTATTGATGTTAGGAATCATGGTTCTTTTTATATTTGGGGTAGATTTAGTCATGGGGCTGAGCATACAGAGAACTGTAGATAGTTTATTCAGCAATTTTCAACTAGTGGAACCTGTAGAAATTCTTATTTTCCTTCTCTTGCTACTGTCATGGGTAGTAAGAGCAATTATTATATATATATTGAAACAGACAAAGTTGTAATGTACATAGCTGTAAAAAGTACGCATAACTTCTTCTCCTTAATCCATAATAACTGTCGATATGACTTATCTCGTTAAGGAGGATTTTCAAATGTTGCAAAATCAAATGCACCAAAATATGCATACCGGCAGCGTTCCACAGCACATGAACCACGGCGGCCACGAAGTATTCGACGTCCATGAAGTTCTTTCCACAGCAATCAATACAATGGATCAATATATGATGCTGCGCCAGCATGTACAAGATCCGGAATTGCGCGATATTCTCGATCGCCAATATCAATTTATGCAAGAGGAGTACAACATCACGGTAGAATGCTTTAAAACAGGACAAGATCCTTCCAAACCAACACAAACGTATATGATGAAACAAAACAACGATTTCGTATACGGTTTAAAACCAGGAGGCCAGCCGAAAAAACCGGCGCAATCGCCAACAGAACTAACTGACGAATGTATTTCCAGCATGATGCTAGGAGCTGTAAAAGCAGGAGCAGGCATTAAAACGATGGCAGCCCTGGAAGTAACAAATCCTGTTGTGCGCCGCGTACTGGCCGATTCAGTTCCAAACTGCATCGAAATGGCTTATGAAATTTCCTTATACCAAAACAAACACCATTATTACCAAGTCCCTCAGCTTGCGCAGCAAGATATGCAGCAGCTTCTAAACTCTTTCGGCCCTGCGCAAGGCCAGCCGCAAATGCCGGGTAACAATATGGCCCATTAAAAAAGTAACATGCAAAAACCACTATTCTTTCTTTGCACTTTTAGAAAGAATAGTGGTTTTTCCCGTTGAATAGCAATAGACAGTCACCCATCCCCCACAATTCTAATACGCTATACTGTAATTGCAAAAGGGGGAAAACTACGTGGTTTCACTTTACGATCAAGACACGCTGCAAAAGAATAAATCCCGTCTTCCAAGTTGGCAACAAAGCGCTTTTGTTGCTTTTACAGAAAAAATGACAGATAAAAAGCGGCCGTTTCCATGCATTCCTGCACAGTTCGGCTTTATATCCGGGCATTTTTGCTACGGCTTTATCAGTGACCCACGCAAACCGTCCGCAGGCAAGGAATTGGCCGAATTATTAAAAAGGTATAGCGAATGCACCAAGGGTACCGGAAATTACGCCTCGCTCATTGTATTTGCAGAAACGCCGACGGACATGATTGAAAAAAACGCCGTTGCAGATTATGAACAGCTATATTGGTCGCTTCTTAACCAAACGAGTACATGGGATGAGAAAGAATGGCCCGAACAGATTCCAACGGATCCGCTGGAGCATACATGGGAGTTTTGCTTTCACGGCGAATCGTATTTCGTATACTGCGCCACTCCGGCCCACGCGAAAAGACAAAGCAGATATTTCCCATGCATGATGCTCGCGATAACGCCGCGTTGGGTATTGCAAAACATCATGAAATCGCCAAAACAAAGCGAAAGGCTTAGAGAACTGATCCGCAAGCGCCTCGCCGCTTATGATACAGCTCCTGTCCACCCTTCGCTCCAATGGTATGGTCAAAAAGAAAACTACGAATGGCAGCAATACTTTTTGCGCGATGATGAAACGGTTCCGGCAAAGTGCCCATTCTCCCGTATTATGAAGCGGCTTCAGGCCGACAAATATTAGGCTCAGTCCAGCAAACCGACCATCCTTAAGCCGTGCAAAACGCCGTCCTCATCGACGGCTTTCGTTACATAGGCTGCTGCCTGTTTTGCCAGTGGATGGGCGTTCCCCATCGCAACGCTGTTTTGCACAGAGCGCAGCATTTCAAGGTCATTTAAGCCGTCGCCAAACGCAAATCGATGCTCGGGCGCAATTCCGAGCTGCTTTGCGATTTTCTCGATTCCCCTTGCTTTCGAACCGCCTGCCGGGAGCACATCTACAGAAACGGGGTGCCAGCGGATGAAGTCAAAATGGCTGAACTCTTCTTCATACAGCCTTTCCTCGTTCACTTGGCAAAACAGCAACGATTGATAAATTTCCCGTTCTTTAAAATAATGAGGATCATGCGTTGGAAACATCCCGATTTTTAATGTATGAATGCTTTCCACAATATACTCATGCTCGGGAACGTTCGCCTTCATATCTTCATGGTCCATATATACGATCGGATGATTGCGGGAAAGGGCTGTATCCGTCAAAGCCTGCAATGCTTCCTTATGCAGCGGATTTTTGTAGATGACTTCTCCCTGCAGTACGACATATTGACCGTTATAGCTGACGAACGTGTCGATATTCAGCTCTTTTCGCAGCTCCTCAAACATAAAAGGCGCGCGCCCTGTCGCAATCGCTACTTCATGGCCCTGCTCCTGCAGCGCAGCAATCGCTTCCTTTGCTGTCTTTGGAAGCTCCTTGTCATGGTCTAGCAGCGTACCATCTATATCAAAAAAAATAATACTTTTTGTTGTCATGATAAAACCCCTTCTTTACGTTATTTATCCACACTTTACATGATGAAACGCGTTTCAGAACAAGAAAAAGTTTCGTAAACCGGGATTGGCGCTCACCAGAACGAAAGCGTACTATGTTATACTGGCTATAGCTGAAAATAAAAGGCTGCGAGTGCACAAGAACGCTCATAGTATACCCATTTTCAGTATAAGCGGTAAATTTAATAAAGTTGGTGAAAGAATGACAAACATTAAAGATATCGCAAAAATGGCCGGCGTTTCCGTTACGACCGTTTCCCGTGTATTAAACAATCATCCGTACGTTAGCGAAGAAAAACGCGCGGCGGTTTGGCGCGCCGTTGAAGCGAGCAATTACGAAAAAAACGTCAACGCCGTTCATCTTAGCAAAGGGAAAACATTTTTAATCGGGGTTGTGATCCCTTTTTCCAACCACTCCTACTTTAGCCTGCTGCTAGAAGGAATTGCGAGCGAAGCGTTAAGGCATAATTACAAGCTTGTGCTCTTTCAGACAAATTACGAAAAGGACCGGGAGCTAGAAGCGCTCCATATGTTAAAGCAAAAGCAAATTGATGCGCTAATCATCTGTTCAAGAATTTGCGATTGGAACATGATTGAGGAATATATCCCGTACGGCCCGATTGTGCTGTGCGAGCATCCTAATGGAAAGCATGTATCAGCGACATTTGTCGACCACTATAAAAGCTTTTCGGTTGCGCTACGGTATTTGTACGAAAAAGGACATACGAGAATTGGTTACTGTATCGGCCGCACATCCGGAACAAACAGCATGCGCCGGCAAGCAGCTTACAAAGATTTTCTGGCAGCGCACGGCTTGTCCTTCCACCCCGGCTACATTTTCGATAGCTGCCTGTATGTTGAAGACGGCGAACGGGTTGTACGGAAAATAAAAATGATGGACAACCGTCCGTCAGCCTTGCTTGTAACGAGCGACCAAGTAGCCGCCGGCATTGTAACATGCTGCCAACGGGAAGGCATTGCGGTTCCAGATGAACTCGCGCTTATCGGCTTTAATAACGAACCGATTGCGAGGTTGATGAACATTACAACAATGCAAATTCCACTAGCAGAGATGGGCAAAAAGCTGTTTCTTCAAGCGTTGCACCATGGGGAGGCGTTTCATGAAGAGGTATCGGTTACATTGATAAAAAGGAACACAGTGTGAGTGAAGCCCGGGCATTCGAATGAAGAGCTTGCGGCATTGTTTATTTAGCTTTTCATGCACCAAATAATGTAAAAAGCTTGGGGATCTTCCCAAGCTTTTTTATGCGTTCAAATATAGCGCTGCTGTTAATATGCAAGCTTTATACGACAAAATCATTCTCCTATCGGCAGCACCGTGGAATGCTTAATTTCCCTTAACGATAAGCTCGTTTGAATCCGTGTAACGCCAAGTTTGTTCAATTTCCGAATAAAGCTCTCCAGGCCTTTGCGGTCTTTATTCGCGACTTTTAAAAGATAATCGTACTCTCCTGTTAGACAGTGGCACTCAAGTACTTCAGGCATAGCTTCCAATGTTTTCTCTAACACATCTAACTGCTCCGCTTGGTGAATATTCGTATTGATGAAAATAAAGCATAATAAATCAAATCCAAGCTTTTCTTGATTTAAAATCGCGACTTGCCGATCAATAAAACCTTCGCTTTCTAGGCGCTTCACCCTTGCGTGCGTGGCGGGCGGAGACAAATTGACACGCCTTGCCAGCTCTGCATTGCTTACTTGCGCCTCTTTTTGCAATACATCTAAAATTTGAATATCAACGTGATCCAATACTTTATGTACGACCGCTTCCACTATTCTCCCACTCCCTTATTGTTCTTCCGAAAACAAGATTGCCCCAACACAAAAACCGAATAAAATTCTTCAAATGTCCATTTTCACTTTATATTATTTTAAATTCCTTCTATTATACAAAATAATCTACTTCGTATAAGGCAGAAATGTTACAATCATGTACAAATGCTATAGATTTTCTGATGGCGAAAGATGAAAAGGAGCAAACTGCCATGCCGATTCTTTATGTTTTGTTGCTGCTTACAACAAGTTTATTATGGGGTGGAAATTTCGTAATCGGAAAAGCGCTCATCGGCCACGCTTCTCCGCTCACTTTGACGAGCTTGCGCTGGATCATCGCAATCGTCTGCCTTATACCGTTTGTATGGCGGAAAGAAAAAAAGATATTGCCGCCGCGGGATGCGCTTCTTCCTCTATTTTTAATGGGCGTCACCGGGGTTGCTTTATTTAACTTCTTTCAATTTTGGGCATTATCTGAAACATCCGCAACTAACGCTGGCTTGATTTCAACTTTGAACGCCATTACTATCGCTGTTTTTTCCGCACTGCTTTTAAAAGAGAAAATGAATATATTGCAAATGTTTGCGATGATCCTCTCTCTTTTTGGCGTGATTATCGTTCTCTCAAAAGGAAATTTTGATCTCTTGCTTTCTTTTCGCTTTAATAAAGGAGATATATGGATGATGATTGCCGTGTGTATATGGGGGCTCTATTCTGTTTGCAGCAAATGGGCAATGACAAAAACATCGCCGCTCATGTCCACATTATATTCCGGCATATTCGGGCTCGTTGTTTTACTTCCATTCAACCTCTCCGATTTTACTATTTCCGATATTAACGCGGCGTTCATAGGAGCTTTGTTATATACAGGCATCGTTTCGACTGTAGTTTGTATGCTGTTTTGGAATATCGGCGTCAAACAGCTCGGTGCCGCCACATCGGGTCTTTTCCTAAACTTCAACCCGATTTTCACCGCTATTTTAGCATTTTTGCTATTAGGCGAACGTATGACATGGGCACAAGCAGTCGGAAGCGGTATCGTGATTATCGGATGCTATTTATTTTCTTATTTCAAAATGCGCGTTCCTTCCCACTCGTCCCATACAGCCTTTGTTCGCAGCCGTTAACTCCATTGTATGCTATAGAGCCGGCAAGAAAACTAATAAGGCCGTAATCCCCCGCCTAGCTTATATTCTGCTTGGCGCGCTTCTGTATTATGTTTCTCACGGGCGCAAAAAAAGGCAGATTGTAACCGAACAAAGGTCTGCCTCATAAGCTGGCCAAATTGTGACGAAATAAAAATAGGTGTTCAAAAAGGGGTACATTATATCCCCCTTTTAGAGCACCCTGTTATCTTTTTAGCGCGGAAACCCCTAACGCCATATGATTCCATAAAATAGTTTGAACCATTTCCAACTGATAATCTTCACAGCGAAGCAGCAATACGATTTCTGACGTTATCTTTCTGCTTCCGGACCTGGTCTTTTTCATCATAATATACTTAATAAGAAAGCCTAAAAGCAATCCTGTAACCGCCCCAATAATGCCCCAAATAATCGGACCCCATGCCAGCACATAGCCATAAATGGTGCCTAAAAGCATAAAGCACGTTCCAAACACGGCAGCCCCATCAAGCATGCTAAAGCCATCCGCCCGATGAATTGTATCAAATAGCTGCCTCGGTTCACTTCTTTTATCCAAAGGAACGGCCAATATCTTTTCCTTTGTAATTCCCTTTTGTTCTAGTTCAGTAAGAGCCAGTTCAATAAAGATGGAATGCTCAAATGTAGCGATAATCAGCATAATCCCTTATCTCTCCCTGCTAAATAGGCGGTTCAAAATCAGGATGTTGGTACTGCCGGCGCAAATACATTGATAATTCCTTTTCGAAAAGCTTATTATATTCAACCGCAGCAGTATACGCATCGTAAATAACAAATATGTATATAGAAGGAATATACAGCATCCACTGTATGTCCAACACGCTTGTAGCTCTTGCAAATTTCCCAATCAGAGTGAAATGTATCGCTTCAGGAATATGGGAGAAGCACATAAGCATAACCGTATAAGCAAATAGAAAGAATCCGATAGTAATTTTATGAACGTAAAGATGGCCAATGCCAGGAGCTAACGCTGACCATGATACAGCGACCCATGGCTTCCGTTTATCCAAATAATTGATGGCCCAAGCCCCCATTTTTAAAACAGGAATAGGCGCATCCTCCCTGTCCGCAAGTAAATAAAGTTTATTAAAATCTACTGCTGTCCGATAACTATCCCATATTCCGAACATATAAATACCAACATATAAAATTAACCATCTTTCATCTATGACTTCCTTCACCTTTTCAAAATTGCCCAATAAAGAATAAAATATGCCAAGATTAACCCTCGCCTTATGGTTAATAAACACTTCCCACACAATAAGAATAAGCGCTCCCAAATAACGGTGCAACAGCAAATGCCCAAATCCTGGATATGAAAAGGAAAAAAAGGCGACAATCCAAGGATTTCTAAGATGAAGCTGTGTCGTGGTTAATTGGGAAAGATGCGCTCTTTGCCTTCGAAACGGAGGAATTTGATTCATGCTGTAATACATCCTTCTTATTATAAATTACGCTATTAAAATGATTAGGCAGATTTTCGTACTAGCCGCTCCCATAGTCCCCATCTCTCTCCTGCTTTTCTTTATTGTTTACATTCCACATGCTAATTAACCAAATGAATTGTTTATGACTATATTCCCTCCTAAAATCTCCTAACAAATACATTACATATATGGCTTGACCTCCCTCATATATATTTCTATATTCTTCCGTTATATGGAGGGGATTTCTCTTGAAAAAAGTATTATTCTTTGGAGACCCGGGTATAGATGATTCGTTAGCTATTATTTACGGCCTGCTCAATCCCCACATTGAAATTGTTGGAATTGTAACAAGCTACGGCAATGTTACACAAGAGCAAACAACACGTAACGCCGCATATCTTGTGCAACTAAACGGTAGAGAAGATATTCCTATTATAAGCGGTGCTACTATGCCATTTACAGATGAACTCGTCGTATATTACCCCGAAATCCACGGCCCTGAAGGCTTAGGCCCCATCCGCCCTCCCAAAAGTGCGGCAGCTATTCCTATTTACAACTTCGGCATTATCCCTTCCATTATCTCGAAGTACGCCGGAGAACTCACCATTGTCGATGTAGGGCGCTCTACTTCCCTTGCGATTGCTTTTAATCTTTGGAAAAATATGATGACTTATGTAAAAGAGATTTATATCATGGGCGGAGTCTTCTTGCAGCCAGGCAATGTCACTCCTGTCGCGGAAGCAAATATGTATGGCGATCCAATCGCAGCTAAAATTGTCGTTCGCCAAGCTAAAAATTTAACGATGATTCCCTTAAATGTAACCCATAAAGCCATCTTGCACCCAAACGTAGTCGATTATATCGCGAGTCATACAACTATCCCGTTTAAAGCATTGATTAAACCGATTTATGAGTACTATTATGCCGCCTATAAAAAGTTAAATCCGTCGATTCAAGGAACGCCCTTACATGATGTAGTTGCGATGAGTGCATTGGTTAACCCTTCATTTCTTAAATACACATATCGCGAAGTGCATGTGGATACGTCCCATGAGTCTAAAGGGGAAACTGTTGCTGATTTTCGTCCCGGCGCTAAATCTTCAGGTGTACGTATTGCGTTAGATTTAAATGAAGAAGCCTTTATACAAGACTTTGTGCAAATTATGACTGCCAGGAGGGAAATCAATTAAAAAGGAGCTGACCCAAAAGTCCGCTAAAAGCGGACTTTTGGTCAGCTCTCTTTTTGTTTTTACATATTATGTAATATCGAGGTTGTAGGGAGCCCTCATGTCCTCCTTTCCTCACGCCACGGTGGGCCTTTGCCGGCCCTTCACAGCTTTTTTCAGGAGATTGCGGGCAACACAAATAAGCCCCACTCGACAGAAATTTTCGGGAGACCTCGCAGTACGAAGCGGCGAAATCCGCGATTCTGTTTGATTTACCCAAACACACTTTCAATATCAATTTTGCGTGGCCGGTACAGGGCCTGTCCTCTTTCACTTTCCAGACGTTCCCGCGCTTTCTTCTTTTGCTCGTCATACACCGGACTCCATTGTGTTGTGCGGCCATACCGGGAAGTCGTGCAGTCACTGCGGAACGGGCAGCCCCCACACTCGTGGCAGAAGAATCGCTCCTTGTTTTTGTGTTGAATGTTGTTGTGGTGACTCCATTCTAACAAAAATCGAGCAAGTCTTTTATTTTTTGCCTAAAAAAAAAGCTCTGTTAAAAGCTAATGTTGATTTTGATTGATTTGTTGATTTGGAACGAAAGGCAGCGACTCCAGCGGGAAAAGCGAGACAGCCGTGACCCTGGACTGAACGTAGCGAGGGAAGCGGCTCAGCCCGCGGAAAGCGTCCGCCTGTAGTGGAAAATCAACAATCAAGTTTAACAGAGCTAAAAAAACGGGGCTGACCGCAAAACGCGTTAGCGTTTTGGGTCAGCCTCGTTGCTATTTATACAGCCTTCCCAACGTATCCTTCATCTCCGGCTACAGCCGCCGGAGCAATGGAAATTGCCCTTTTATTCGCCTGTTTCGGCAAACTTCTTGATTCGCGCCCCGATTTCGTCACGAACGCGCTGGAATTCGCTCCACTCCTTGCCTGCCGGGTCATCAAAGCCCCAGTGCACGCGCTTGACGTGCGGCGGTGTTGTTGGGCAAACGTCATTTGCGTGGCCGCAAAGCGTTACGACAAGATCAGCATTATTGAGAATATCGCGGTCGATGACATCAGAAGTTTGGTTTGTAATATCAATTCCCGCCTCTTTCATTGCTTTAATCGCATTTGGATTCACGCCGTGCGCTTCAATGCCGGCAGAGTACACATTCCATTTATCGACTAAATATTTTTTGGCCCATCCTTCTGCCATTTGGCTGCGGCAAGAGTTGCCTGTGCATAAGAAATAGATTGTTTTTTTGTTTTCCATGTTGAGTTCCGCCTTTTCTATGAAAATTATACTGCTTGCTCACTAAAATATTTACGCTTAAACCAAAACGCCGCGTTGACGAGTGCAATCATAACCGGCACTTCGACAAGCGGACCGATAACAGCCGCAAACGCAGCGCCGGAATGAATGCCGAACACACCGACAGCTACAGCGATTGCCAATTCAAAATTGTTGCTGCCCGCTGTAAACGCAAGCGTTGTTGTAACCGGGTAGCTTGTGCCAAGCTTTTTGCCCAAGTAAAAGGAAACAAAAAACATGACCACAAAATAAATCAGCAGCGGAATGGCGATACGCGCAACATCGAGCGGCAATGTGACGATTGCTTCTCCTTTTAAGGAAAACATCACCACGATTGTAAATAATAGCGCGATTAAAGTAAGTGGGCTAATCTTCGGAATAAATGTTTTTTCATACCATTGTCTTCCCTTTGCCTTCACAAGTGTAAACCGGGTCAGCATCCCAGCCAAAAACGGAATTCCCAAGTAAACGAAGACTGATTTTGCAACCTCGGTCATTGTAATATCGACAATCGCTCCCCCAATGCCGAACCAGCCTGGTACGATTGTCACGAATACGTACGCGTAGACGGAAAAAAACAGCATTTGAAAGACGGAATTAAATGCGACAAGCCCCGCCGCATATTCGGTATCACCTTTTGCCAAATCGTTCCACACGATGACCATCGCAATGCAGCGCGCTAGCCCGATTAAAATGAGGCCGACCATATATTCCGGTTTATCTGGCAAAAAGATAATCGCTAAGAAAAACATTAGCGTCGGCCCGATAATCCAGTTTTGCACAAGCGATAGTATAAGCACCTTTATATCTTTAAAAACGCGGCCCATTTCTTCATAACGCACTTTCGCGAGCGGCGGATACATCATAAGAGTCAGGCCGGTTGCAAGCGGAATCGATGTTGTCTCGACCTGCAGGCTGTTTAATCTGTCTACAAACTCTGGCGATACATAACCGATGAGGATACCGATAGCCATCGCGGCAAAAATCCAAATCGTTAAATATCGATCCAAGAAGGAGAGACGCTTTTTCCCCGTGTCGCCCATGTTTGCACTTCCTCTCTTCTCTTATCAGCAACCGCAGCGAAGCGTTGGATTGCTTTCCTCTATTTTGCGGATGTTGCTCGTTTGATCCGGCACATGTGCCAAAATATCTTCCACCAGCGGATATAAATCATTTTGTGGATTGAGGGAATAATAAATCCATTGGCCCCGCCGTTCTTCTTTGACAAGTCCGGCATCCTTCAGCTTTCGCAAATGCTGGCTAATAGACGGCTGACTCATCTGAAACGCTTCGACAAGTTCACATACGCAGCTTTCGCGCTGCTTAATAATTGCGACCATTGTGAGCCTTGTTTTATCCCCTAACAGCTTAAGCACATGTGAAATCCGCTCGATATCAACGATAGTTTCCTGCATCGCTATCCCCCCTACACAAAATTCATCATATAGTTATATACTTATATATTTAGCAAAAAAAGTTGAATATATCCAACATCCGCAAGTCTCTTCTTTTCAGTTATAAGTATATAATTATATAATTATATATTACAAGCAGCACGTATTTAACTTAACAAAACCTTTACAAATGAAAAACGAGATTGGAACTTTATTCCACCCTATAACTTATTCTTGCATGGGCTACTATGGTAGTCCAGCTATTTGTACATACTGTTAAATACAAATAATTCATATTTCTTGTTCATATGGAAATACTATCCATCATACTGAAAGCAAAACTAAAAGGAGGCATTCTGATGGATTACATCATATTTAAGATCATCAACCAACTAGCTGGCCGCTTCCGGCTGTTAGATACAATCATGATTGCAATTTCCCAAAAAGCGCGTTATTTCTATATCCTTGTATTAGCTTTCATGTGGTTTCGCAACAACGCCTATAAAAAAATCACATTATATACAGCATTATCAACTATAGTAACATTACTCATCAACAGCTTAATAAAACTATTCTACTTTAAACCCCGTCCATTTTTGGAGCATTATGTACGTGTACTGCCTCCGCATCCGCCTAGAAAGAGTTCTTCCTTCCCAAGCAAACACACTGCTCTAGCATTTGCAGCAGCAACCTCTGTGCTTTTTTATAAGCGTTTATTGGGCCGAATGCTGTGGCTGCTCGCTTTCTTATCAGGATTCTCGCGCATTTGGATGGGGCACCATTATCCAGCCGACGTTATGGGCAGCGCCTTGCTGGGGAGTTTGGCCGCTACGGTTGTTAATCTTGCTGCGCAAATGCGCAATTTCTTTATTCGAGACGGCTCTAGCTTCTTTTGCCATCGGAATAAGATGAACTAGACTTTCTCGCCCCAAGCTACACAGTTTCCTGATTCTCCATTCCTAAAGCTGGCCGCACATCCAATCATCACCGTCTCCTCCAATAGGCGTAAAGCTCCTATCTATTTAAGATAAGGGTCTTTACGCCTTTACAAATGAGAATATTCCAGCGGTTTTATTCTTGTATTGTAAGCCCGAATTATAAAAAATAAGCGCACCTTTACGGTACGCACCACAAATAGCCGTATACCAGTCATTTTTTCATGAAATATACGGCTATTTTATTTTCCACATGCTGTTTGGATATTTTGGGACCAAGGCATGTATTGATTTAATATCCCTGGATTACGATGGATGTCTAGATTTGGTAGATCCGTCAGTACCTTCACGAGGTACTGATAGAAATCTATTCCATTCGCTTTTGCTGTTTCTGCAATACTTAAACAGATGGC
>JBHGUR010000106.1:0-20378 GCA_048976805.1 Ectobacillus sp.
GGGTTTGCAGCATTACCTCAGCACTCTTTAGCTGTGTAATCTCTATCGGTTTCAGTAGCGGTAGGAACACCGCGAATGTAAGGCTCTGGACATGAACTCTTACGTTTGTGAGCGAAGGAGCAATAAAAGAAGAAGACGATCTTTCGGTCTTTGGAAGCCCCCACTTCAAGCGGGGTCAGTCGCTAAGTGGTGGGTAGTTCACTAGAGAACAAGCATTGCGGGAACATCGGGAAAAGCTTCTTGAAAAAAGGAAGCAGCTGGATTTGCTGATTGCCAATGTCGCTAAAACAATTAGTTCAATAGAAGGGAGAATAACTATGGCGGACCAAGAAAAGTTTGAAGGATTCAAACAAAAAATGATTGAGGATAATGAGAAAAAGTATGGAGAAGAAATTCGGGAAAAGTATGACGATGATGCGGTCAACAAATCAAATGAAAAGCTAAAGAATATGACGCAGCAGCAATATGAAGAAGCCAAAAGCTTAGAGGAGCAAGTAAAAGAAACGCTGGCGCAAGCTTTTGCGACCGGCGACCCGGCTAGTGATTTAGCCCAAAAGGCAGCGGAACTGCATAAACGATGGCTCACTTATTTCTGGCATGAATACAGCAAAGAGGCCCATGCCGGATTGGCGCAAATGTATGTGGATGATGAACGGTTCAGGGCCTACTACGATAAAGAACAGCCTGGCACAGCCGTCTTTTTAAGAGATGCGATTTTGATTTATACAGGCGGCCAAAAGTAAAGTATTGACCAAAAACGACTGGTTTAGCCAGTCGTTTTTATGTAATTTTTATGAAAGCTATGTAGAAAGCGAGATATAGGAAACATAAGTGTTATGTTTATGGTAATGAATGTAAAATGAATGTAGGGTTATTAGGAGCAGTTAAAAGCAGTTGGTTTTATCTGTTTAGGGCAGAGAAAAAGAGGGGGGAGTTTTTGTGAAGGATATAAGCAATTTGGCTTTATTCGTTGTTCTTTGTTTTGTGTTGTTGCCCGTCTTCATATCTTGCCGCCAAAAGCTGGGATTGGGAAAAGATATTCTGTTATCCTCCATCCGTGCATTTATTCAGCTGCTTATACTTGGATTTCTTATTTCGTATATTTTTTCGTTCAATAATCCCTTCGCTATTATCGGCTATATTTTCTTAATGGCGATTATTGCTTCGTTGAACATTTCCCAAAAAGGACAGCATTTTCAAAAAACGTTTTTAATCGTGTTCTTATCGATTGCTCTTTCTGTCAGCATTCCGCTCATCTTATGCTTACTATTTTCAATTGTCCCTTTTGATGCCCAGCACCTTATCCCGCTAGGGGGGATGTTTTCGGGAGCGGCTATGGTAACATGCGCTGTTATTTTGGAAGCTATGGCGAAAGGAATGCAGACGGAAGAAACGGAAATGAGAAAAAGCGCGGTGAAAATTGCGATGGTGCCGACTGTCGAATCGTTAAAGACAATGGGGCTTGTTCAAATGCCGGGGACGATGACAGGAATGATTTTAGCCGGGGTCGATCCTTTGAAGGCGGTCAAGTATCAAATCTTTATCGTTTTTACCCTTTTAATCGTTTCAGCTGTATCAGCCATTTTGCTAAGCCATTTCAATTATAGAACCTTTTATTATTCTAGGAAAGAAAAACCTTCCGCAAGGAGCGTAAACGAGTAGTTCATGATAAAGAAAGGCGTTGAATACGAGGAACGTGTACTCAACGCCTTTGGTTCCCAATCAACAAATGAATCCAAATCAACATTAGCCTTTAAGAGAGCCGAATGAAAAGAGAGGGGATGCTGATGTTTCTATACAACAAGTTAAAAAAGAACATAAAACTTTTATTTTGAAAGGGGAGAGAGCATCTGGCTATGCATAGAAGCGGTTAACATTTTTCTTGCCCCACCCATAAAAATAGACCCTTTCCTCTCGAAATGTAACCGTAAAGGTCTGAAATCTTATATAAAGTTCTAAATTTCCACAAATATACTTTCTGTAACTGAGTTTACCAAGAATAAAAATTATGATATACATAGATTACTAGTGTCACAGTAAAATGGCAGCAAGATGGGGATAGAAGGTAAGGGGGAAATTTGCTTCGGAAGGCGGGGTGAGGTAGTGAAAATTAGCGAAACGGACCGCAGAATATTAGAATTATTAATGCAGAACGGGCGCATGTCTTACGCAGATATCGGAAAAGAGCTGAATATGTCCCGGAACTCTGTAAGAGACCGCGTTCAGCAAATGATGGAACGGGGAATCATTGAAAAGTTCAGCGTGGTTATTAACTCGGAAGCTGTGGGAAAAAATGTTTCCGCCTTCTTTGAGGTAGACTGTGAGCCTGCCTACTTGGTTAAAGTGGCGGAAAAATTGGCCAATAACCCGAATGTTGCAAGTTGTTATCAAATGACGGGGCCAAGTACATTGCATATGCATGTTTTAGTTGAGGATTTCTCCTCGCTTGAATCTTTTATTAACAATGAATTGTATGGCATAGAGGGAATTTCCCGTGTGGAAAGCCATATTTTATTAAGGCGCTTCAAGAGCCGGACAGGCTTGAAGCTGTAGAAGGAAACCGTAGCAAAAGCAGCGGTTTCCTTTTTTGCACTTTAGGAAAGTATACATTGGCAGCGAAGAAGATTATTCGATGCAGCGGCCAATTTTAGGAATAAAGTGTAAGGGCAGCTGCGCTTCTGCCTTCGCCTTTGCTTTTGCAGGCTCGCCAATCGGCGAGGCTTCTTTAAAAGATAGGATCTGTTAAACTTGATTGTTGATTTTCCACTACAGGCGGACGCTTTCCGCGGGCGGGGCCGAGCCGCTTTTCCCGCTGGAGTCGCCGCCTTCCGTTCCCAATCAACAAATGAATCCAAATCAACATTAGCCTTTAACAGAGCCAAAAGATAAGAAAGTATAACTTTGTTGACCCTATTACAGTGTTTTAGTCTGTGGCAGGGTTTTCTTATAGTTAAGTATAGGACCTCAATCCAGATGAGCATCTAGCTCTGGGCGCCATCGGCTCGAGGGCCGTAAGCGAATCGCCTCAGAAGGCAAAAAGCGCCTTCTGTCAGCGTTTCTCTTACGCTTGTCGCCGATAGGAGGGCGCCCTGCGCTTTTTTTATTTTTATTCAGAAAAATCGACAATTAGAAAAAGTCTGAAAATATAATTGACTTTCGAGGAAAAACAGATATAATAATTTTTAATTCAACAGTGCAGATGTTAGTTAAATTCCTTAGAAATAATTACAAACGCACTGAACAAATTGGAATATTTCTATCTTTGTTAGGTTTTTCCTATTTTGACTAAACGATACTTTAAGGAGGGAGCTGCTTGGGTTCTTTAATTGTAAGGCGGATTGCTCAGCTGTTATTGCTGCTTCTGGGCATTTCTTTCATTGTTTTCATGAGTATGCATATTGCTCCCGGTGACCCGGCGAGCATGGTTGCCGGACCGACGGCAACGAAAGAGGAAGTCTTAAACATCCAAAAGGACTTGGGACTTGACAGGCCGATTTTGGAACAATATGTCCATTACATAAGCGGAGTTGTCCAAGGAGATTTAGGATACTCTTTCCAAACGAAGCAACCGGTTAGCGAAGCTTTGTTTTCGAGGCTGCCCAACACAATAAATCTTGCGGTTGCCAGCATTATTGTTGCAATTATCATCGGCATTGCGGCGGGAATTATTTCGGCTCTTAAGCATAACACATGGGTTGATGGGGCAGCGACAGTAACGGCATTATTAGGGATTTCGATTCCGAACTTCTGGCTTGGCGCAATTTTAATTCTTATTTTTGCAGTGAATCTTCAATGGTTCCCTGTCGGCGGATTAACAGCCCCGATTTGGACATTGGAAGGGTTAAAGCAAGTCGCGCTGCCGGCTATTACGTTAGGAACTGGTTCGGCTGCGATGATTGCGCGGATGAGCCGTTCTTCCATGCTTGAAGTCATTCGCGCAGATTACGTAAGAACGGCGAGAGCTAAAGGCGTTAAAGAGCGGACAGTCATTTTGCTGCACTGTTTAAGAAATGCGATGATTCCGGTTATTACGGTAATCGGGATGAACTTTGGCTTGCTGCTGGGCGGAGCGATTATTACGGAGCAGGTTTTTGCCATTAACGGAGTAGGACGCCTCGTTGTAGAAGCGATTGCGGCGCGTGATTTTCCGGTCGTGCAAGGTGCGGTGCTTTTAATTGCGGCGATGTTCGTCTTAATCAATTTAATTGTCGATATTATTTATATCTTTATCGACCCAAGAATTAGCTACGATTGATAGGGGAGTGAGGTGGAGCAATGGAGGCGCAAGTAATCCAAGCAAAACAGACAACAGCTGCGAAGAAGAAACTCAATACGGCTGTATGGAGAAGGTTCGCGAAGAACAAAGTAGCATTAATCGGATTGGCGATTATTGTAATTCAAGTTTTAATGGCTATTTTTGCACCGCTTCTCGTTCAACATAGCCCGATTAAGCAAAATTTAGCTCTGTCCGAGTTGCCCATCGGGTCACCAGGCCATATATTGGGTACCGATAACTTTGGTCGAGATATTTGGAGCAGGATTGTATATGGATCGCGTATTTCGCTTTTGGTAGGGCTTGGAGCCGTTTCCTTGGGGCTCTTGGGCGGAGTTACGCTCGGCTTGCTATCAGGGTATTATCGCAGGCTTGATGGCATTATTATGCGTATTGTTGACTTATTATTCGCTTTTCCTGGAATCTTGTTGGCGATGCTAATCATTGCGATTTTAGGAACGAGCTTGGTAAATGTCGTCATCGCCATCAGCATTTGGTCCATTCCGTCATGCGCGCGGATTGTGCGCGGGAATGTGCTGTCCATTAAAAAGCGGGAGTACATCCTGGCGATGAAATCGATTGGAGCGAGCGATGCGAGAATTTTATTTAAGCATGTTCTTCCAAACTGTATGGATTCTATTATCGTTTTTGCGACGATGAGAATGGCTACAGCTATTTTGTCTACATCATCATTAAGCTTCCTTGGCTTAGGCGCACAGCCCCCTACACCGGAGTGGGGCGCAATGATTGCGGCCGGACGCGAGTTTATGTGGACTTCGCCGCATTTAATTATCGTGCCGGGGATTGCGATTATGCTTGTTGTATTCGCGTTTAACGTGGTTGGCGATGCTTTGCGGGATGCATTGGACCCAAATATGAATTTAGATAAATAAAGGGGGCATATTTTGTGAAAAAAAGATTATCGTTATTTGCTTTAATACTGACATTTTCCCTTTCTATTATTCTCTCAGGCTGCGGCAGTTCTCCTACCTCAGGCTCGAAAGGTGCGGAAAACAAAAAGCAGGAAGTTACATACGCGACAACTTCAAAGCCGGTAGGTATGTCGCCGATTTTAACGAATGATTCTGTTTCATCCAATATCATTGAACATGTATATGAGACATTGTTTACCCGTGATTCAAAAACAGGAGAAATCCAGCCTTTATTGGCGGAATCTTTTGAAAACCCGGATGATAACACTTGGGTTATTAAACTGAAAAAGAACGTCAAGTTCCATGATGGAACGTCATTTAACGCGGAAGCTGTAAAATATACGTTTGATAAATTGAAAGATCCAAAAACAGCAGCGCCGCGCGCATCTTTGTTGAAGCCGGTATCCTCCATTGAAGTAAAAGACGAGTATACAGTTGTATTAAAGACAGAACAGCCATACGGAGCGATGCTTGCGGCATTGGCGCATACAAATGCTTCCATCGTAAGCCCGGCAGCCGACCAAAAACAAGATTTAATGACAAACCCAGTAGGCACAGGCCCGTTTAAGTTCCTTAAGAAAGAAAATGGGGATGACGTTGTTTTAGAGAAAAATAAAGATTATTGGAGAAATCCAGCTAAGCTGGACAAGGTTACGTTTAAAGTAGTGCCGGATGTTAATACGGCAATCTCAATGCTGCAAACAGGACAAGTGCAGTTCATCGATGGAACGCCTGCAGACTTGTTGCCGCGCTTGCAAAAAATCAATTCAGTAGAAACATTGAAAAAGAAAGGCACACCTCTTTATTATGTTGTATTTAACGCGAACAAAGCGCCAATGAATGATATAAAATTCCGCGAAGCTGTCGCTTATGCGATCGATTATAAAGGCTATATTAAAAAGCTGAACGGCTTAGGCTATGAATCAAAAGGGTTTATGGGGCCAGAACTGTTTGGCTATGACAAATCTATTGAAGATAAAGGGATTCATTACAATTTGGGCAAAGCGAAACAGCTTGTGAAAGAAGGAAACTTTGGAGACAAACCATTTAAAATTTTAACGCCAAATACGCCTGTATACATGAAGTTGGCAGAAGCGGTGCAAGCGCAGCTGACAGAGGCAGGATTTAACGTGAAGCTTGAGTCAATTGAATGGGGCGCGTACTTGGATGTATCGAAAAAGGGCGAGTTTGATGTTGCATTCTCAGGCTGGTCCAATGTAACGGGAGATGGCAGCGAATTATTCTATCCGAGACTCCATTCTGACAGCGTTGGTTCTTCTAACCTTGGCCAATATAAAAATTCTGAGCTAGACCAGCTTATTAACGAATCGCGCACAACGATCGACCCAGAGCAGCGCAAGCAAAAGCTAAAAGAAGCGAATGAATTTGTGGCAAAGGAATTGCCGGTTGTGCCGATTTACCACTCTGTCGTAAATGTTACGCATGATAAGTCTTTAGAAGGCATTGAGTTGGATGCGACAGGACAATGGTCGTTATATAAAGCATATAGAAAGTAGGGGGAAGGAATGGCGATACTAGATGTTCGGAATCTTGTGACTGATTTTAAAACACAAAACGGAACAGTAACGGCTGTACGCAATGTTTCTTTTTCCCTTAATAAAGGCGAAACACTATGTATTGTAGGGGAATCGGGCTGCGGGAAGAGCATTACCGCGCTTTCGATTATGGGTTTGCTGGCGAAGAACGCCAGCATTCCCGAAGGCTCGATTTTGTTCCAGGGCCAGGATTTATTAAAAGTGAAATCGGAAGAATTAAGAAAAATTCGTGGAAATGAAATTTCGATGATTTTCCAAGAGCCGATGACCTCTTTAAACCCTGTATTTACCATCGGATTTCAAATGAGAGAACCCTTTATCATCCATCAGGGGCTATCGAAAAAAGAGGCGCATAAAAAGGGAATTGAGCTATTGGAAAAGGTCGGCATTCCAGCTCCGGAAAAGAGAATGAAGCAATACCCGCATGAATTAAGCGGCGGAATGCGGCAAAGGGTTATGATTGCGATGGCCCTTGCCTGCAATCCCAGCTTGTTGATTGCCGATGAACCGACAACGGCTTTGGATGTAACGATACAAGCGCAAATTCTCGATTTGTTAAATGATTTAAAGAAGGAAATGGAAATGAGCATTATTATGATTACCCATGATATGGGGGTTGTGGCGGAAATGGCGGACCGCGTCATCGTTATGTATGCCGGTGAAATTGTGGAGCAAGGAAATGTTGAGGAGATCTTCAACAACCCTCAGCATCCATATACGAGAGGATTGCTTTCCTCAGTTCCAAACGTGGATGAACCAGAGTTTAAGTTGAATCCGATTCCTGGATCCTTGCCGAATTTGCATGAAAAAATCGTTGGATGCAGATTCCAATCACGCTGCGCTTACGTAAAGGAAACGTGTAAGTCGCAGGCGCCGCCTATGTACGAGAAATCTCCATCTCACCTAGCGAGATGTTGGCTACAGGAGGAAGAACATGAGTCCATCTTCTCAAGTGCTGTATCGTTTAACTAACGTTAGAAAGTACTACCCGATAAAGGGAGGGCTTCTAAAAAGAGTACAAGGAAATGTAAAGGCGGTAGACGGCATTACGGTTGATATATTTGAAGGCGAAACGCTTGGGGTTGTAGGCGAATCGGGCTGCGGAAAATCAACCTTCGGGAGAACGATTTTAGGCCTTGAACACCTCTCAGACGGCGAGTTGGAGTTTCGGGGGAAGAAGCTAAATAACCTATCCTCCCGCGAATTCAAGGATTATAAAAAAGAAATGCAAATGATTTTCCAAGACCCGTACGCTTCCTTGAATCCGAAGCAGCGAATTGGAGAAGCGATTGAAGAGCCGTTAATCATCCACACGGATTTATCGCCGCAAGAGCGTTATGAAGAAGTTATCCGGCTTTTGGAAGAGGTGGGCTTAAAAGAGGAGCACTACTACCGATTTCCGCATGAATTTAGCGGCGGGCAGCGCCAAAGGATCGGAATTGCCCGCGCATTGGCAATCAAGCCGTCCTTTATCGTTTGTGACGAACCGGTTTCCGCATTGGATGTTTCGATTCAAGCGCAGGTTATTAAATTGCTTCAAGACTTGCAGGAAAAGCATGATTTGACCTATTTATTCGTTTCGCACGATTTAGGAGTCGTCCGCCATTTATGCGACCGGGTGATGGTAATGTATTTAGGGCATGCGGTGGAACTGGCTCCCGTGCAGGAATTGTACAAAAAGCCGCTTCATCCATATACAGAAGCGCTTTTATCAGCGATTCCGCGTCCAACGGTTGGAAAGAAGAAAGAGCGCATGCGGCTATCCGGCGATATTCCAAGTGCAACAAATCCTCCGTCCGGCTGCCCGTTTCATACACGCTGCCCGCTTGCGACAGCAAGATGCCAGCAGGAGCGCCCGGCTTGGCGCGAGATAGAGCCAGGACATTTTGTAGCATGCCATGAGCGCTAAGGAAGTAACAGGAACGCCGCGTCCTGTTATTCCTTTTTGTTTTGGCTGTGTGAAACGTTAGTATTGATAAATCCCCCTTCTTTTTGGAGGTGGAGAGTGCTTTTAGGGTAGCCTTTTGTTTTATAAGTGAGAAGGGAGAGGGAAATATGGCATTGCAATTTGATTCTTTATACGCACCTTATGCATCGCAACGAAACGTTACTTATGCCCGCAATGGAATGGTTGCGACTTCACAGCCGTTAGCCGCCCAAGCTGGCCTTGATATTTTAAAAAAAGGCGGAAACGCAATTGACGCGGCGATTGCTACAGCTGCTTGTTTAACGGTTGTGGAACCGACGTCAAACGGAATTGGCGGAGACGCGTTTGCGCTTGTGTGGACAAAGGGGCAGCTGCATGGCTTGAATGCGAGCGGCCCTGCGCCAAAGGCGATTTCAATTGAGGCGGTAAAAGAGGCTGGATATGAAAAAATGCCGAAATTCGGCTGGCTGCCTGTGACAGTGCCGGGAGCACCGGCAGCATGGGCAGAGCTATCAAAACGCTTCGGGCGCTTGCCTTTATCGGAAGTATTGGCGCCTGCGATTGAATATGCAGCAAATGGCTACCCAGTCTCGCCGACATTGGGGAGATTTTGGAAGAGAGCATATGAAATATTTAAACAAGAGTTAAAAGGCCCTGAATTTGAGGCATGGTTTGAGACGTTTGCGCCAAAAGGGCGGGCTCCGGAAATCGGAGAAATTTGGTCTTCGCTTGACCATGCCGATACGCTCGAAGAAATCGCAAAAACAAATGGCGAAAGCTTTTATAAAGGAAGATTGACGGATAAAATCGCAGCAGCGTCCTTAGAAAATGGAGGTTATTTAAGAAAGGAAGACTTGGCAGCCTTTAAACCGGAGTGGGTTCAGCCGATTCGCGTCAATTACCGCGGCTTTGATGTGTGGGAAATTCCGCCGAACGGCCAAGGAATTGTGGCGCTGATGGCATTGAATATTTTAAAAGGCTTTGAGTTTCCTGCAAAAGATGCGACGGATACGTACCATAAGCAAATTGAAGCGATGAAGCTCGCGTTTGCAAGCGGGAAGCAGTACGTGACAGATCCGAAGCATATGTCAGTAAGCGCAGAGGAATTGCTTAGCGATGCGTTTGGGGCGCTGCGCAGGGAAGAAGTGGGGGCATATGCGGGCACGCCGGAGCCGGGACGGCCGCCAAGAGGCGGGACCGTTTATTTGGCTGCCGCCGATGGCGAAGGAAATATGGTATCATTTATTCAAAGCAACTATATGGGATTTGGATCTGGTATTGTCGTTTCGGGAACAGGCATTGCACTGCAAAATAGAGGCCATGATTTCAGCTTGGACCGAAGCCATCCAAATTGCTTGGAAGGCGGAAAGAAATCGTATCATACGATTATTCCTGGCTTTTTGACGAAAGATAATAAAGCGGTCGGGCCTTTTGGCGTTATGGGAGGATATATGCAGCCGCAAGGGCATGTGCAGGTCATTATGAATTCCATCGACTTCGGCTTGAATCCGCAAGCTGCCCTTGATGCCCCGAGATGGCAGTGGCTTGAAGGAAAAACAGTCGAAGTAGAAAAGCATTTTCCGACCCATATCGCAGAAGAGCTCGTTCGAAAAGGCCATGATATAAAAATTGCAGTTGATTCCGGAAAATTTGGAAGAGGCCAAATTATATGGCGCGATCCTGAGACTGGGGTTTTAATCGGCGGTACAGAGTCAAGGACGGATGGTGCGATAGCCGCTTGGTAAAAAGGATCGTAAAGGATGGATTTTATGAAACAATGGCATATTTTTCTCGCGTTTTTTCGGAGCGGCATTTTAGGCTATGGCGGCGGTCCTTCAATCATTCCGCTTGTTCATAAAGAAGTGGTGGACCGCTTTAAGTGGATGAGCGATGAAGAATTTGGAGACGTTCTTGCAATTGGGAATACGTTGCCTGGGCCAATCAATACGAAAATGGCGGGTTATATCGGTTATCGGGTAGGCGGGCTGTTAGGGATGATTAATGCGATTATTGCCACAGTCCTTCCCACTATCATTTTCATGATTATTCTTTTAACCACGTTAGTTTCTTTTAAAGATAAGCAATGGGTGCAGGGCATGACGAAAGCAATCGTCCCTGTAGTCGGAGTCATGCTTGCTACGTTAACGTGGCAGTTTTTTAAAAGCTCTTTGCAAGGGTTAAAATGGAAGTTCACATCGCTGCATATCGTAGGCGGGTTAATTTTAATCCAACAATTTCATGTTCATCCAGGCTTTGTGATAGGAGCGCTCCTCTTGTTTGCTCTCGTTAAGCCGAAAGGGAAAGCGAATAAGAAGGGGAAAGAAAAGGAGATGTCGGCATGAAATTGTATGTAGATATATTTGTAGCATTTTTTATATCGAATATACTTGGCTACGGCGGCGGCCCTGCGACGATTCCTTTAATTCAGCAGGAGGTTGTAAATCGATACCATTGGCTGACCAACCAGGAATTCAATGAAGTGCTGGCGATGGGAAATGCGCTGCCGGGCCCGATTGCGACGAAAATGGCCGGCTATATCGGATACCAGCAAGGCGGAATTTTCGGTTCCTTTCTAGCTGTATTTGCAACCGTAGCCCCTTCCCTTCTATTGATGCTAATGCTTATGGGGATTTTGTATAAATTTCGCAACTCTCCCCAGGTGAAGCGGATGACGCTTTATGTAAAGCCAACAATTGCTGTGCTGCTGGGAATAATGGCGTTTCAATCCTTTAATGAATCGTATTTTCAAATCGGCATTGGGCAAACTCTGTTTCTTGTAGCAGGGAGCTATTTGCTTTTAGAAAAAGTGAAGGTGCATCCGGCTTTAGTTGTGTTGGCTACATTAATATATGGAGCCATTAATTTATAGGCTGTGTTACATGTTAGTGTTGATAGGGGGAGAGTGCTCCCAGCCGTGTGTAGTAACGCTTAGGGCCTAACTTTGCTTCGTCCAAAGAAAAACCAGAAGCAAAAAGCGAGAGCAGGCGGCTGTTTGTTCTGCCTAACTTTGATGCACATGGGCGCACTGTTGGAACAAAAATCAACAACCAGCTTTAACATAGCCAATTTATAAAAAGCCATTTAGCCAATTCATTCTTTCTTGATTGTGCAAGGACGCGATTAAAGGGGGATGAATTGGTTTTTTGCACCTCTATAATAAATGAAGGAAAAACGTTCTTTTGTATATGTTTCCCTTAAAAGTTCTTCATTTTGGGCAATTCTTAATTGAAGATTGATATATCAACACTAACGTTTAACACAGTTTCCCCCTAATTGCTAAATTTTTGAAGGAATTGCAAAGAACGGGTACAATAAAAAAGTGATTTTCAGTTTGCCAAAAAAATACGGAGGAATAACAACAATGAAACTAATTGCAACAGATATGGATGGTACATTATTAAACAAGCATAATGAAATTAGCGAGGAAAATGTCCGTGCGATTCAAAAGGCGAAGGAGCACGGGATAGAAGTAGTCGTCGCGACAGGGCGCGCTTATGAATCGGCGCTAGACCGCCTGCAAGCAGCCGGTTTGCAGTGTCCGGTTATTTGTTTGAATGGCGCTGAAATCCGCTCTGAGGAAGGAGCAATAGTAAAAAGCATACCGTTAAATAATGAAACATATAAAAAAATTCAACGGATTTGCCAGCGGGAGGATCTGTATTTTGAGGTGTTTACAAATCAAGGAACGTATGCGGTTGATAGAGAGCGTTCTATTCAAGTAATGGTGGATATTATTGCAACGGCCAATCCGCATTTTGAAGAGGCTGAGGCCCGTAAATATGCCGAAGAGCGCTTAGTTCTTGAAAATTTTTCTTTTATTGAGAGCTATGAGGAATTGCTTTCTATGGAAGGTTTAAAAATATATAAAGTGCTCGCGTTTTCTTTTGATGAAGAGCAGCTGAACTATATCCGCGGGCAATTAAAGGGTGAACCGGAGCTTGCCATCACTTCTTCGGCGCGCGACAATCTTGAATTTAACCATAAGGATGCGCAAAAAGGGCTTGCTTTAAAGGCTTTCGCAGAGCAAAGGGGCATTAAAATGGAAGACGTGATGGCGCTTGGTGATAATTTCAATGATGCTTCTATGCTGCAAATGGCAGGCCGCGGCGTTGCGATGGGAAATGCCGAAGAAGAAATTAAAAAGCTGTGCCGTTATGTGACGAAAACAAATAATGATCATGGCGTTGCTTATGCAATTGAGGAGATGCTTCAGGAAAAAATAGGAATATAATGTTGAACAGACGGGCTCTTTCATTCATTCTGTGTTTGATTGCTTAGATAGCATCATGATATATCTTACCGCTCGGATGCAGAATAGTGTATACTGAATGCAATAGCATCTAAAAGGGTGGTTGGGATTGGGTTACAAAGGCCAGTTGATAACATCTACATTGGTATTTAGTATTAATATTTCTTATATTGCTTATTATTACACAATATTCGGCCATGTTGAAATAATAGAATTAATAGGGCTGCCGACTATGGTGTTGCTTGCCTGGTGGTTCGGGCGGCAATATGATAGAGCGAAATTTTACGCAGAAAGAGATGTCCTTACGGGCGTATACAATCGGCGTTTTGCTTATAATTTTATTTCTAAATTAAAAAATAAGGATAAACCGTTTACTATACTCATTTTAGATGTTAATAATTTTAAGTATATTAACGATACGTTTGGACACTATAGCGGAGACCGCGCGCTTTGGTTTCTTTCGCAAGCCCTAAAAAGATGTACAGACAAAAAGGCTGTAATATCGCGCTGGGGCGGCGATGAGTTTTTGCTTATTTTGCTTACTGATAATTGTGATCAAATCGAGGCGTTGATTTCCCGCATCCAAAGCGCGATTCATGAAGAGCTTGAAAATTATCCAAATTACAATTTAAGCAATGTGGGAGTTTCTATCGGCTTTGCTTTATATCCGAAAGAAGGAATAACAATAGATGAGTTAATATGTGTCGCTGATCAAAGGATGTATCAAATTAAGAAAAGAGCAGGGCAAAGCGAGCACCAGATGTACGGGAGATGATAAAATCTCCCATGCTTTAATGGAAAAAACCTGAATGTGCTTATGTTCAGGTTTTTCGTTCGTCTTGCGAATGGAGAAAGGCCTTTTCTATACCTTGTACAATAAGGAGATTATAGTATGATACGATTTGGAGTAGTTGGAACGAATTGGATTACAGATGCTTTTATAGAGGCAGCAAGCGAACTTGAGGATTTTGCACTGGCGGCTGTATATTCCCGCACAAGCGAACGGGCAAAGGAATTTGCCAAAAAGTACGGCGTGCAAACCATTTTCACCGATTTGGAAAGCATGGCAAAAAGCGAAGAAATCGATGCGGTTTACATTGCCAGTCCTAATTCCTTTCATGCCAAGCAGGCAATTGCCTTTATGGACCATGGAAAGCATGTATTATGCGAAAAGCCGATTGCTTCCAATGCTTCGGAAGTCCGGGAAATGATTCAGGCAGCCAAAAACAATGGCGTAGCATTAATGGAGGCAATGAAGACAACATTGCTGCCTAACTTTAAAATAGTACAAGAAAACTTGCATAAAATCGGGGCTATTCGCAGGTATTTCGCAAGTTATTGCCAATATTCCTCCCGTTATGATGCCTATAAAGAAGGCAATGTTTTAAATGCCTTTAAGCCGGAGTTTTCAAATGGATCTTTAATGGATATCGGTATTTATTGCATTTATCCGCTCGTTGTTTTATTCGGAAAGCCGATAAGCATACAGGCAACAGGATTTATGCTTGATTCGGGAGTGGATGGCGAAGGAAGTATACTTTTGAAGTATGGAGGTATGGATGCTGTTGTGATGTATTCCAAAATTACGGATTCCGCGCTTCCTTCTGAAATACAGGGAGAAGAAGGAAATATCATAATCGATAAAATTCATACTCCAGAAAAAGTGGAAATCCGTTATCGGGATGGGCGGACAGAGGATGTTACACAGCCGCAATCAGATAAAGCGATGTTTTACGAAGCGAAGGAATTTATTGAATTAATTCAGAATGGGCAGACGGAATCTTATATCAATTCATATGAGAATTCATTGATTACGATGGAAATTATCGATGAAGCGCGAAAACAAATTGGGATTGTATTCCCAAGCGACAATGAGAAATAGAGATTTGAAGAAGGAGCTGACCCAAAACGCGTTAGGGTTTTGGGTCAGCTCCCTTTTAATAAAAACTAAATACATAGTTGACAGGTAGGAAAACTGAGTTTATTATTAACGATAACAGAAAAAAATGAATTTTTAGTTTTGTTGTGACTTTCGATATTTATAAGCAATAACAAAATGGCTGATCAGATAAACTGAAGGCTTCTGTTCTTAGATGTTAAGAGCGGGAGCCTTCTCTTTTTTTAGGATATTTTTAAAGGGGGATAAATATGAAAAAACTGATTGTTTTAGCAATTGTAGGTTTCATCGCACAATTAATTGATGGTGCGTTAGGAATGGCATACGGCGTCACATCATCTTCTCTTTTGTTGGCGTTTGGTATCACGCCGGCAGTTGCTTCTGCCTCTGTCCATCTTTCTGAAGTAGTGACTACAGCCGCTTCTGGAGTATCACATATCAAATTTGGGAATGTTGACCGGAAGCTCGTATACCGCCTTATTATTCCAGGATCAATTGGCGCTTTTACAGGGGCTTGTTTTTTAAGCAATTTGCCGGGGAATGTTGTCAAGCCGTATGTTTCTATCTTTCTATTGGTGCTTGGCGCTTATGTTCTCTTCCGGTTTCTGTTCAAGTTTCAGACGGGGGAAGAAACGAAATCGAAGCCGTTATCGGCAAAGCAGTCTATACCGCTAGGGTTGATCGCGGGGTTTGCGGACGCGACAGGGGGCGGAGGCTGGGGACCGATCGCCACACCTGTTCTTTTATCCAAAAAAGGAATGACGGCGCGCAAGGTAGTTGGGACAGTAGATACGAGCGAGTTTGCCATTGCGGTTTCCGCAACACTCGGCTTTATCATTTCCTTAGGATGGGAGACCGTTAATTGGCTTTGGGTCGGGGCGCTCATGATAGGCGGGGTTGTGGCTGCGCCAATCGCTGCTTGGCTCGTCCGCATCATTCCTGCTCAATTAATGGGCATTTTAGTCGGAGGGTTCATTATTTTAGTTAATGTCCGTACTATTTTAAACACATGGATAGCAAACCCAGCATATTATCCTCTTGTATATGGCCTTCTTTTACTAGGCTGGGGAGCTGCCGTTTTGTTTGGGGTACGCAAATTAGCAAAAGAGAGCCAAACTGCTGAAAAAGATGCTAGGGGATTAACTACTTAACCAATTGTTTTTAATATATAGACGAGAAGACGCTGCTTGCTAATTTAGAAGAAGTTTGGGAAGAAAAACAAATAAGGAGGCCTCGTTGCTATACGCAGTGAGCCCCCCTTTTTAACAAACCTCCGGTGTTTTTCGTATTTTTGTACCCATACTATTGCGTCCTGAGCGCATCTACATGCACTTCTGCGTTTTCTCTCACATAGTAATACCAAATGATGCCGGCACAAATCAGATAGTAGAAGATGAACAAATATAAAGCGAAGCTTACCCCCCCTGTATTGGCGATAGACCAGCCGAATACCTTCGGGATGAAAAAGCCGCCGAACGCTCCGATAGCCGAGGCAAACCCGATTGCTGCCGGCGATTCAACCGGGCCGAAAATAATGGGAAACATCGTGAAGATGGATCCGTTTGCGATGCCGCCGGCTGCGAACAGCACTAGAAATGAGATGAAAAATCCGAGAAAGCTTCTTGAACCTTCATTAATGAAAAAAATGACACCTAATACACCGAGCACCATAATGCCGACATCAATGAGGGAAACCTTCGCTCCTCCGAACTTATCGGCCAAATATCCGCCGACCGGCCTTCCCAACGCTCCAAGCAACGGCCCCATAAATACGAGCTGAACAGCATTTATTTCCGGAAATTCCCCTTTTAAAAGGAGCGGGAAGGCTGCAGAATAGCCGATAAACGAACCGAACGACATAATGTATAAAATTGTAATTAAGTACATATGCTTGCGGAATTGCATAGCAGATGCTTTGGCAGCACAAAAAGAGCGAAATTCTGAATAGGAATAGAATTTCGCTCTTTTTATAGACTATATCGTATATGCAAAGTTTCATAGTATATAAATACAAGTTAAAAAAGAACATAAAACCTTTCTTTTGAAAGGGGAGAGAGAATCCGGCTATGCATAGAAGCGGTCAAAACCTATTCTTGCCCCATGCGACGGAAAAACAGAGAAAGAAAGCAAGTACAAGTTGCTGTTTGTTCTACTTAGCCGCGATGTATATGTCCAAATCATAAATTGGATATATAGTAAAAAGGACAATGTTTCTATTTTTTGTAGTATCGGCCCCGCCTACGCCAAATACCGCGATAGCCACCCGTGCTATCCAACCTAAATTCATCATAACAGAAAGCGCTTACAATGTAAACGTTTTTATTTAATTTATTTTAAGAAAGATTACATAATTATGCATTAGCAAATAGCTGCAAAGGACTTGCTAAAATGAAATGCCCGCCGCCGGGGAGATAAAAATATGATGAATAGCCCTAAAACTATGACAATTTAGCAACCTTTTATAACATGAAGTTATCAGGCAACAGCATTTTTTTTATAATAAAGTGGGCGGGCTAATCTTCCCACGATTGATAAACCTGTTTTTGTCAATCACTTTTAGCGCTTAATGAAACGAAGGGAACGTGGGTTATGGTTGAAAAAGTATTTACCGTTATTGATGAAACAGGGATTCATACGCGTCCGGCAACGATATTAGTAAGTGAGGCAAGCAAGTTTAGTTCCGAAATTACATTGGAGTATCGGGGAAAACAAACGAGCTTAAAGTCTATCATAGGCCTAATGGTGCTAGGAATTCCAAAGGGAGCCAATGTGAAAATTTCAGTGGAAGGGCCCGATGAAAAGACGGCTTTGCTAGAGTTGGAACAGATTTTTAAAGATGCTAATTTATTAGGCTAGTATTCTTATAAGGAGAAAACTTCGCCAGCAGGGGGCTTTCATCTCCAGCTTGTTGTCCAGGAAAAAAAGAAAAACGCCAAAAGGCATTGGCCGCTACCGGCCAATGCCTTTTATATACAGCAGCTTTATGATTAACCGAAAAAGCCATGCACGATACTATCAGCCGTAATATGGGCAAGTGTTTATCAAAATGCAAAGCCCATTAAGGAAAACTTAAGGAATAATTTATATAATGAACGTATTTCGCCACATTATAAAAAACATGCAAGAATATATAGACAGAAGCGGTGATTGCTGCTTCATTCATTACGGCTCTATCTTTATTTTTGCAGATTTGCCAATCGGAAAGTTTTCTTTATAATGCAGGTTGAGGAGGAAATTTTTATGCGTTTATTAGTCGTTGAAGATAATGTTTTGTTGCTGCAATCCATTGTGCAGATTTTATCTGATGAATTTGAAACGGACAGCGCATCGGACGGGGAAGAAGGAGTGTTTTTGGCACTGCAAAATATTTATGATGCCATCGTATTGGATGTAATGCTGCCGGGAATGGACGGTTTTGAAATTCTAAAGCAAATCCGCAAAGAGAACATTCAGACGCCTGTCTTGTTTTTGACTGCGAGAGACTCCTTAGAGGACCGTGTAAAAGGCCTTGATTTTGGCGGCGATGATTATCTTGTAAAGCCATTTCAGGCGCCGGAATTAAAAGCACGGCTGCGCGCTTTATTAAGGAGAAGCGGCAGCTTAACGACAGAACAGACCATTAAGTACAAGAGAATCGAACTAGCCGGAAAAGAAAAAGATATTATGGTTGAAAATACGCCGGTCAAACTGACGGCAAAGCAGTACGAATTATTAGAATATCTTATCCAAAACAAGGGAGTGATTTTGACGCGCGAGCAAATTTATGATCGCGTATGGGGATTTGACTCCGATACGACAGCTGCGATTGTTGAAGTGTTTATACATCACCTTCGCAAAAAATTGGAGCCATTCGGCTATCACCATGATATTAAAACTGTCCGCGGCGTAGGCTATATGCTAAAAGAGCAATAGGAGAAAGAGGATGTTTAAACGGACGCATATTCATCTTACTGTTTTAAATTCCTTGGTCTTCATTATATTAATCAGTACATTGGGGAGCATGCTATATTCTTATACTCATGCCCGGTTATATAAAGATGCGGATAAAGCAATTATCGAAACTGTAAAACGTTTAAATGGAGACAAGCGCGAGCCGGAAGAGAGAAAATTTAAGGATAAGGACTTTAGGGATTCGGGAAGCAGGGAACAAGAATGGTTCCATACGGCACCGGATCCGAGGATTTTGATGTTAGTATGGAATGGACAGAATGAGCTGATTGACTGGAGTCCGGGGGCAAATCGTTTTATTCAAAATGAGGTTTCTATCCGCTCGAAAAAACTGAATGAACTTCACGATATAAAGGTGGGGAGTTTTTCTTTTCGGGCTATTGCTATACAAGCGGAAAGCAATATTGGAACGGTTACAGTCCAAATTCTTCGCAACGTGAACTCCGAACAGGAATTATTGGACAGGTTGTTTATCTTTATTGTAGTGGGTTGTGGAATCGGCATCATTTGCGCGGTTGCTGCTGGATATTTTTTGGCTGGGCGCGCGCTTGTCCCGATTCAATATGCATGGCAAAAGCAGCAGCAGTTTGTATCGGACGCCTCTCATGAGCTGCGGACGCCGCTTGCTGTTATTCAGTCTAAAACGGATGTTTTGTTTCGTTCCCCGTCAGCTACCATCGAGGAAAAAGTTACGGACATTTCCGCGATATCAAAAGAATGTCGCCGCCTTTCCAAGCTCGTCACCAACTTGCTTACGCTGGCAAGATCAGATTCCGATCAGATTGAGGTAAAAAAAGAAGTATTTCAATTGGATGATTTGCTTCGGGAAATTACGGAGAATTACACGGAAATTGCAGCATATCAAGAGAAAACACTTATACTTGATGCCCCGTCTTCTGTAGCGTTTATGGGGGATAAGGAGAGAATTCACCAATTGGTTGTAATTTTACTGGATAATGCGATGAAATATACGAAAGAGGGAGGAAGGATTGGGCTTGCGTGTAAGCAAGCGGCCTCTTCGATTATTCTTTCAATCCGCGATAATGGCATTGGGATAGCTGAGGAAGACATCCCGCGCATCTTTGACCGCTTTTACCAAAGCGACAAGGCGCGTACGGTTTCAGAAGGGGCTGGCCTAGGCCTTTCCATCGCAAAATGGATTATTGAAAAGCATAAAGGAAAGGTTAAGGTGCAAAGCAAGCTTGGAGAGGGAACATATATTGAAATTGTTTTTCCAAAAAATCAAAAATAATATGTTAAACATGAAAGGGGCTGACCCAAAACGCTAACGCGTTTTGCGGTCAGCCCCTTTTTTTAGCTCTGTTAAACTTGATTGTTGATGTTCCACTACAGGCGGACATCAACAATCAAGCTTAACAGAGCCTTATTAATAAATCCCTCTCTCTAGGTGCACCTATATATATCCAATTTATGATTTAGACATATACATTGCGGCTAAGTAGAACAAATAGCACCTTGTACTTGCTTCCTCTCTCTGGTTTTCCGTCGTATGGGGCAGGAATAGGTTTTGACCGCTTCTATGCATAGCCGGATGCTCTCTCCCCCTTTCAAAAGAAAGGTTTTATGTTCTTTTTT
>JBHGUR010000107.1:0-31186 GCA_048976805.1 Ectobacillus sp.
AGTGACAGCAAAAGCCGCCTTTCCATTTCAGGCCATGCGACCTGAAAACCTATCCGGTATTAGCTTCGGTTTCCCGAAGTTATCCCAGTCTTACAGGCAGGTTACCCACGTGTTACTCACCCGTCCGCCGCTGACCTCTAAGAGGTCCGCTCGACTTGCATGTATTAGGCACGCCGCCAGCGTTCATCCTGAGCCAGGATCAAACTCTCCATAAAAGTGTTTGTCTTGCTCATAAATAAAAATTGACGTTTTGTGTTTTGTTTAATTTTCAAAGAACTTTGGTGGAGCCTAGCGGGTTCGAACCGCTGACCTCCTGCGTGCAAAGCAGGCGCTCTCCCAGCTGAGCTAAGGCCCCACATATCGGGAAGACAGGATTCGAACCTGCGACCCCCTGGTCCCAAACCAGGTGCTCTACCAAGCTGAGCCACTTCCCGTAAAAGCGCGCCCGAGAGGACTCGAACCCCTAACCTTTTGATCCGTAGTCAAACGCTCTATCCAATTGAGCTACGGGCGCATATATGCCGAGGACCGGAATCGAACCGGTACGGTAGTCACCTACCGCAGGATTTTAAGTCCTGTGCGTCTGCCAGTTCCGCCACCCCGGCATGGAGCGGAAGACGGGATTCGAACCCGCGACCCCAACCTTGGCAAGGTTGTATTCTACCACTGAACTACTTCCGCAAATAATACTGGTGCGGGTGAAGGGACTCGAACCCCCACGCCAAAGGCGCCAGATCCTAAGTCTGGTGCGTCTGCCAATTCCGCCACACCCGCAAAATGTGAGCCATGAAGGACTCGAACCTTCGACCCTCTGATTAAAAGTCAGATGCTCTACCGACTGAGCTAATGGCTCATATATGGCTGGGCTAGCTGGATTCGAACCAACGAATGACGGAGTCAAAGTCCGTTGCCTTACCGCTTGGCTATAGCCCAATGAAGAAACTTCTTGAAATACACCCTTGAATTTACTATTTAAATACACGCCACAAGATGATTTTCGTTCACTTCAGCTTTACTTCTCTGATTTTCTTCATAGTAGTAAAGAAAAATCATCGACAACATCTTCGTATATCATTTCATCACTCTTCACAAGCGACAAAATCCAATATATCATATAAACCCACAAAAAACAACTGCTGATATTTAGCAGTTTAAAGTGGCGGTCCCGACGGGGATCGAACCCGCGATCTCCTGCGTGACAGGCAGGCATGTTAACCACTACACCACGGAACCAAAATATGGTGGAGGATGACGGGCTCGAACCGCCGACCCCCTGCTTGTAAGGCAGGTGCTCTCCCAGCTGAGCTAATCCTCCATATAAAAATGACCCGTACGGGATTCGAACCCGTGTTACCGCCGTGAAAGGGCGGTGTCTTAACCACTTGACCAACGGGCCATGGCAGAGAAGAAGGGATTCGAACCCTCGCGCCGCGATATGCGACCTACTCCCTTAGCAGGGGAGCCCCTTGAGCCACTTGGGTACTTCTCTATATGGCTCCGCAGGTAGGACTCGAACCTACGACCGATCGGTTAACAGCCGATTGCTCTACCACTGAGCTACTGCAGAATATCAATAGTTATTACCTAAACAAGCATGTTATAGACATATTAATAATAGAAGCATATTCAAGGAAGCATTGCGCCCTTGCCTCAGAATAGTTATTCAAGCAACGGCTTGGTAAGTACAACTTGCAGCCTATTCATAGAAACTATACTCGTTGCTCTACCGCTGTGCTACCTTAGAATAACGTAAGACTTATTATATTTTACAAAAGCTTACATAACAAGTCAACTGCTTCTCATTATTTTCGGTGCCATCAACGTGACACGTTTATAATATACTGGAATGTCGGTTAAGTGTCAAGACGTTTTTTAACTTCCATTAACTCCCCGCGGCATCTGCCACAAACATAACAATTTACATCCATCTTGCGCTTTCTTGTATATTCATAAAAGCAGCCTGTGCATTTATAAATGTATTGTACTTGGCTTTTTTTCTTTCTTGCTCCCGGAATTGCCTTGCAAAACCGCGGCGCATTTACTTGTTTTAATAATGTGCGAAAATCTTTATCTCTGTGCTTATATCCCTTTCCCTCTAAGTGAAGATGGTAATGGCAGAGCTCATGCTTAATAATATCTATCAATGCCTCTTTGCCAAATGTTTCGTAATAATGCTCATTCAATTCAATATTGTGGTTTTTAAGCAAGTAGCGCCCGCCCGTTGTCCGAAGGCGTCTATTGAACAGCGCCTTATGCCGAAACGGTTTCTTAAAACTCTCGAGCGAGACTTGTTCCACAAGCCTTTGTAATTCCGTTCCATTCACCATAATTCCTCCCGCATAAAAAAAATGCACACTTCAGTTCTACCTGCTGCATACACTGTACATATACCCATCCTATCACCTAATAAGGAGGGATTTTTCATGCCGACATGGCTACAAAAGCAAATACGCCGTGCATATTATGAAAAAAACCGATATCAAATTAAACTGTTAAATGAGTGTTGGTTTTTTTATAAAAAGCAGTTATAGGCATAACAATATCGTTTTTTCTATTTTTAATAAGGCTCTGTTAAACTTGATTGTTGTTTTTCCACTACAGGCGGGGCTGCTTTTCCCGCTGAAGTCGCCGCCTTTCGTTCCAAATCAACATTAGCCTTTAATAAAAGGGAGTGTCTGCTGGCATCCACTCCCTTTTCCATCGTTAACCTTCTACCGGAAGCATAGATAATGAAATGCGCCCCTTCTTCACATCTACACTATCTACCCACACCTTCACAATTTGCCCAACGGAAACAACGTCCAGCGGGTGCCTCACAAAACCGCTGCTCAGCTTCGAAATATGAACAAGTCCATCCTGCTTTACACCAATGTCAACAAACGCCCCAAAATCCACCACATTCCTTACGGTTCCTTCAAGTTCCATTCCCCTTTTTAAATCTTCCATCTTCAATACATCCTTTTTCAAAAGAGGCTTAGGGAGTTCATCCCGCAAATCGCGCTCCGGCCGAATTAAAGCATCTATAATGTCGCGCAAGGTCGGTTCGCCAATCTTTGTTTCTTCGGATAAAAGAGCTACATCAACCGCTTCCAATTTGCGTTTTAATTCATCCGTCCCTATGCTATCTGCAGAAAAGCCGAGCTGCCTTAACATGTTCTCTACATCCTTGTAGCGCTCCGGATGGATGCCTGTCCGGTCCAAAGGATTCGTTCCTTCTAGCACACGTAAAAATCCGATACACTGTTCATACGTCTTTGCCCCTAGACGGGGAATGCTTTTTAATTGGGCGCGGCTTACAAAACGCCCCCCCTCTTCCCGTTGCTTCACAATGTTTTTCGCCACTGTTTTTGATAAGCCTGATACATATTGCAAAAGGGAAACAGACGCTGTATTTACATTCACGCCGACTTGGTTAACCGCCGTCTCTACGACAAATGTTAACGACTCATTTAAACGTTTTTGCGATACGTCATGCTGGTATTGCCCAACTCCTACAGACTTCGGGTCAATCTTCACTAGTTCAGCTAACGGGTCTTGCAGACGGCGCGCAATAGAAACTGCGCTTCTTTCTTCCACTTGCAAATCTGGGAATTCTTCACGTGCAAGTTCAGAAGCAGAGTACACACTGGCGCCTGCTTCATTTACGATAATGTAAGAAATATCTCCTTCTATTACTTTTAAAATATCCGCTACGAATTGTTCTGTTTCCCGGGAGGCTGTTCCATTTCCGATAGCCACTACCTCTATATTGTAGTCCTTTAAAATAGAGATGAATTTTTGCTTTGCCTCCTCCGGCTTAGCTTTGGGCGGATGCGGATAAATAACATCAATATGGAGAACCTTGCCCGTTTCATCGACTGCCGCTAGCTTGCAGCCCGTCCGATAAGCAGGGTCTACCCCAAGAACGGCTTTCCCTTTCATCGGCGGTTGCAGCAATAGGTTCCGCAAGTTTTCCGAGAAAATATGGATCGCTTGCTCCTCCGCCTTTTCTGTTAATTCTTTGCGAATTTCACGTTCAATTGAAGGCTGGATAAGCCTCTTATATCCATCCTCAATCGCAGCCGATACATAGGGCGCTGTTGCAGACGCAGAAAATTTAATAATACGTTTACTTAAGTAATGTAAAATTTCTTCAATCGGCGGAGCGATTGAAACTCTCAATATATCTTCCTTCTCTCCCCGGTTCATCGCCAAAATGCGGTGGGGCACCGCCTTTTGAACCGGCTCCTGGTACTCATAATACATTTCATATACGCGCTTTTCGTCTTTCTCTTCCTCTTTCACCGCAGCTGATAATATGCCTTTTCGGAATGTAATATCGCGAATCCACTTGCGGTAAGAAGCCTCATCGGAAATCTGCTCGGCAAGGATATCCTTCGCCCCCTGCAGCGCCTCCTCTTCTGACATTACCCCGTTTTCGGGATTGATAAATAACTTCGCTTTCGCCATTACATCCGCAGCTTTCGGAAAAGCCGAGAGCCATTGTGCCAGAGGCTCCAATCCCTTTTCCTTAGCCACCGTCGCTTTCGTTCTCCGTTTTTCCTTATAAGGCCGATACAAGTCTTCTACTTCCTGCAGCTTAGAAGCACCCGCGATTTTAGAGCGCAAGTCTTCTGTCAGCTTTCCTTTTTCCTCAATCAGGCGAAGAACCTCTTCCTTTCGCCCCTCAAGGTTTAATGCATACTGCCATTTTTCCAAAATGGCGCGAATTTGCACCTCATCAAGGGAACCGGTCATTTCTTTGCGGTAACGTGCAATAAACGGCACCGTATTTCCTTCCTCTGTCAGTTGGATTACATTCTGTACCTGCTTTTTAGATAAACCTAAATCTTTCGTTATCTCTGCTACTAAACTTCCCCGCTTCTCTTCTGCTTGCGCTTGCATATACATCCTCCTTAACTTAACGTCCCTGCTTGCTATAATGCAATTTTGGCTCATTCGCGCCAAAATCATCATTGTCCTTTAGCGCAGCCTAATAAAAAAAGCTGCCCTAAATAGAGCAACTTCAACGAAGATTCAAAAGTCTATAAGTCCCAAACTAATCTGCAGAGCTTCGTCTACCCGACCCATCATTCCGTCGTCTAAATGAGTGATTTTGTCCGTTAGGCGCTGCTTATCAATTGTGCGAATTTGTTCCAGCAAGATAACAGAATCCCGCTCAAATCCGTACTTTTTCGCATTGATTTCCACGTGTGTGGGCAACTTGGCTTTTTGAATTTGTGCAGTAATGGCTGCTACAATGACAGTAGGACTAAACCGGTTTCCGATGTCGTTTTGGATAACAAGAACAGGACGAACCCCGCCTTGCTCAGAACCAACAACTGGGGAAAGGTCTGCGAAATATACATCGCCGCGCTTTACAATCAAAGGATTACCCCCCGCTAACTAAGCGTTCTACCGTATGAGCTGCTTCATACTCCGCCAGAAACGATTCAGAGGCAATGCTAAGGTTAATTTCTCCCATTTCTATATATCCACGTCTCATGGACTCATGTTGATAGCGCTTCTTCGTTTTATGTTGGCGCAAAAACATTTTTGTTGCTTCACAAATGAGTTCATTTCGATTGCAATTCTCTTGTTTTCCGATTCCATCTAATTCTGTCACCAATTGTTTCGGCAAACGAATAACAATTTCTGTCGTTATACTTGATTCGGACACAAAGATACACCTCCACCATCAACTACACACACGATTATATATTTACACCTATTTTCATAATACCATTGTATGGACTATGTTGCAAAGACTTCCTAACTCCTTGTTTATGTTTTCCAACAGAAAAATAAAACATTCAATCTTTTTATATTTTATTTCACATAAATGGAAGGCAGGAAATTCGATAGTATATAAAATAAAAACCTTTCTTTTTACACGGCAACGCATTTGCTCATGTACATGTAAAGAAAACGAAAAGGGAAAGCAACTTTGAATTACCTTTTGTTTCTCTTAGCTGAAATTTATATATTCAAATAACAAACCAGATCTATAGTAGGTATTTTCCCTTATCTTACATTTAATAAATTCACGATTTCAACCGCTTTACCGCCCTTTAAGAATACACGGGGTACGCGGAAGTTTACCATACAAGTGATTTCATAGTTAATTGTTTGCAAGTACGCTGCCACATCATCGACACTAACCTTTTCGCTTCCCTGTCTGCCAATTAGTGTGACTTTTGTGCCTATAGGCATTCTATATGGAAGGCGAACCATGAGCTGATCCATGCAAATGCGCCCAACAATTGGAACACGCCTTCCCTCGGCAAGCACTTCAAACCCTTGCAGCTTTCGAATCCAACCATCAGCGTACCCAATCGGCACTGTAGCAATCCATTCCTTTTCCTGCGCTTTATAGGTAGCCCCGTAGCTAATGCTTTCCCCTTCTTCAATTTGCTTCACATGGATAATTTTACTATGGAGAGAAAAAGCCTCATGAAGCCGATAAGGAAGAAGATGATTTATTTCAGGAGACGGTGTAAGGCCATACATGGCAATGCCAATCCGCACCGCGTTAAATACGCGATCTTTAAAGCGAAGGCTGGCTGCGCTATTGGCACAGTGAATGAGATCGGGATAAATGTTCAATTCCCTCAGCCATTCCAGCTGTTCTAAAAACTTGCTATACTGCTGTTCAAAGTATGCTTTGTCCAATTCATCCGCTGTCGCAAAATGAGTGAATGCTCCTTCCAGAATAAAAAACGGAGCATCCTGCAAAAGAGCGGCACATGCTTTCAATTCTTCCTTCATGCGGATTCCAACCCTGCCCATTCCGCTGTCAAATTTAAAATGAAAACGCAAAGGCCGGGAAGAATTCCACACTTGCTTCGCCTGCTCTAACCATTCGCCCTGAAATACTGTTAACGTAATATCGTGCTCGGCAGCAACATTTGCATCTTGAGGGCGGCTTGCCCCAAGCACTAAAATAGGAGCCGTAATCCCCGCCTCACGCAGCGCGAGCGCCTCATCCAAAAAAGCGACCGCCAGGCGGCTCGCTCCCGCCTCTAGCGCTGTCCTTGCCACTGGAGCGCCCCCATGGCCATACGCGTTTGCTTTTACCACGGCAATCACTTCTGCGTCTTTTGGAATGTGAGACTTAGCGTTCTCTACGTTTTGATAAATAGCATCCAAGTCTACTTCTACCCATGTATCCCGGTAAAATAATGACTCTTTCATTCAAAGAACACTTCCCTTATACGATATGCACTGCTTATTCTAATATATTCACACTTTTTTGTTCCTAAACTCTATCCTTGATTATTGACCCGCGAACCGCAATTGTCAATGATATTGCAAAAACGCGTTCTAGATTAAGAAAAGCGCAGGGCCCCCGCCTATTGGCGACAAGCGTATGAGAAGCGCTGACAGAAGGCGCTTTTTTCCTTCTGAGGCAATTAGGCGATGGCGCCCAGAGATAGACACTCATCTGGATTAAGATCCTATAACTATAAGAAAACCCTACCACAGACTAACTTCCCTTACACTTTATTCCTAAGGCTCTGTTAAAGGCCAATGTTGATTTTTACGTCAAAATCACATGATTTATAAGTAGGCCTGCACATCACAGCTATGCAGAACCTGGCGGCATTCCCCCACTCTCTTCCTCTCTCCGGTTTTCCTTTAGACGAGACAAAACTAGGCCCTGACCGTTACTATATACGGCTGGGAGCACTCCTCCCCTCTAAAAAAGGATTTATATAGCAACACCAAAGTGTAAAAAAGCGCGGCAGGAATCCCCTGCTGCGCTTTTTTGTTACTTAGAAGCCTTTTCATATACAGAACGAGCCACCATCAACAGCTCCTCTTGCGTTAAGCCCTTTGCGGCCAGCGTATAATCCACACCATTGTGGGACCAAGTGACGGAGTCCTTCGCAAGCGCTCCTACAGTAAAGCCAAGATCTACAGGCTCTCCGCTTACTCCGATTGTTGTGCTTGTCTGGGCTACCTTCGCTTTCTCCTGGATTAATGTAAATGTCTTCTTATCTCCGCCATATGTTAGAATAACCCGCTTTCCGTTCTTTGCCTGCAATTCTTTTTCTTCTTTTAAGGTCATGCCTTGCGGTGTATCATTCGGGTATAGTACAGAAAACGGTTTATCCTCTTTTGCCGCTGCCGGAATTTCCATTTGGGCGCTAGACATATTGCGCTTCACTTCAAATGCGCCCTTATCGAATTTTGTATCAAATTTAACCTTAGAGAAGTTAACCTGGACAATCACATTTTGGTCATTATCCATTAATTTTACAGATACAGGGGATAAATCTTTTTTGCTAAAGGTAATTTCCTGTTTTGGGACCATGTTTTGATTTTGGTAATTTGTTTTTGTTTCAAACACATAGTGCTTATCCGTATTCTTAAATACTGCTGTTTTGTCCTTTAAAATGTCCCGTACGAGCGATTCATACAAATATGCTTGGCTGCTGTTTTGCGGCCAATTGCTTTGGAAGCGGAAGCTTTTGTTTAGAGCCGGCGTTAAAACGAAAACCCCTTCATCATTACGCAAAATAATTTGGCTTTGGTCCTTCTTGGCATTCTTTAAGTTAACACGATAGTAGTTCGGCTTATTATGCCAAATGTCCACATCATACACCTGCGGCTCAGTTCCGGTTTTAATCGATAGCTTGGCGGCAGCTTGGTATCCGGTCATCTTTTCCACCTTGGCATTTAAATCAGCAACGACGTCCTCTTTGCTTTTCTGTATACATCCCGCTAAAGCAAAAATTGTAAACAGCCCGAGCAGCACTGCAAACAGCCGTCTTTTCATCTCTTCAACCCCTTTGTCTCATAAATAAGCGGAAGGCATGCCCCCCGTACCGCTACTCAAATATATGAGACAAAACTTTGGAATATGCAGACTAGCTTGACGGGCTTTCAACAATTACTTGCGCAACTGCAAACTGCTTGCTGTGGCTAATCGATACATGAAGACGATAAGAAGATGGCGAATAAATAACCGGCTTCCCTCTTTCGTCATTTAAAATTTCAATATCAAGAAAGCTTGTTTCTTTTCCGATTCCCGTTCCCAGCGCTTTAGAATATGCTTCCTTGGCAGCAAAGCGTCCGGCAATGAACTCCGCTTGCCTCCGCCCTTTTAAACGCGCTGCCGCTTCCCGCTCTTTTTCCGTTAAAATACGCTCTATAAATTTCGGCTGGGCGTTCATGAGCCTTTCAATCCGCTCCAGTTCGATAATATCAATACCTGCTCCAATAATCACAGTGGCACTCCTCCAACCTTCTATTTTTATATGTACATTCATATCGTAAGAGTAACAGACAAACTTTGCTTTGCAAAAGGAGTGATGCCATGATTTTTAAATCGCATGCTGTTTCCGTCCGTTCTCCAGCTGCCGCAAACTTCCTTTTAGCCTCCTTTGTTCTCCTTTGGCTGATTCACCCCTTCTTATCATGGGGGGTGGGCTGCAATGAGTGCCTTGCCCGGGGAGAATGGTGGCGGATTGCAACATCCTTATTTATTCACTATGAGTTCGAGCACCTGCTAGCAAATAGTTTTACCTTGTTTCTATTAGGGCTTTACATAGAAGAACTTCTCGGCAAAAGGAAATTTCTGTTTCTTTTTCTGTTAACAGGGATTGCCGGCAATATCGCCACATATCTTTTGCTGCCTGCCCACTTCGTGCATACCGGCGCATCGGGAGCGCTATTCGGCCTGCTTGGCGCCCAGCTTTATATTTTTTATGTAAAGCAGCAAGCTGATGCTAAACAAAAACAGCTCTTTCTTTTCATTTCATTATTGCTTATGGTTTCAGGCACTTTTCTCGACCAACATTCGAATGTGATTTCGCATTTGGGCGGACTGCTTGCGGGAGGCATTTTAGCCCCACTTTTATATAAAGAATAGGCTCTGTTAAAGGCTAATGTTGATTTGAAACGAAAGGAGGCGACTCCAGCGGGAAAAGCGGCTCGGCCCCGCCCGCGGAAAGCGTCCGCCTGTAGTGGAAAATCAGCAATCAAGTTTAACAGAGCCAAAGAATAAAGAAGCCGGCCTCATCTGACGTAAAAGCTGGCTCCATCGATAACTTCAATATTTTCAAACTTTTGTATTTCACGCATAAGGCAGAATAATGCCGCATCCTTTTGCTTCGCCTCAATCATACAGTCAATTTGCGGCACACTCCCTTGTATTTCCTTTAGAAAAGAACATATGGGCGTCAATAAAGTCGGCATGGGCGCGCGGATCTTTTTCATCACGCGGGCTCGATATATGCATTTTAATCGGGAGCGGGGAATGCTGCCATGTTCCTATTACACGCCCCCACTGCTCCCACCAATCCATGCCACCATCATTTGTTAGATGATGGTGGAGGTCAAAAACAACGGGGATTTCTAGCTTTTCCCCAAGATATAAGGCGTCATGAAGAGTAAATATTGTATCATCATTTTCCAGCATAATCATCTCTTGGATATTGGTCGGGATATACGCCCAATTATGGATAAACTGCTCAAGCGCTTTTTCTTTATCATGATAGCCTCCGCCAACGTGAAGGACGCAGCGGTGGACAGAAGGTATGCGCATCCCTTTTAGCAGCTGGCGATGCATGCGCAATGTTACAAGGGACTGCTTTAAAATATCGGAATCAGAAGAATTTAATACAACAAAATGGTCGGGGTGAAAATCAACGCGCATGTTGTTTGCGGCAATATAGTCCGCTAGCTCCTCTAGCTTTTTATGAAGCGGGGAAATATAGTCCCAATCCGGCAAGGCTTCATGGTTGGCAAGCGGAATAAGCCGGGAACTAAATCGAAAAAACGAAATATCATGACTGCGATTATGCTTTAGCAGCCGCAAACAATTTTCCAGATTTGAATTCGCAATGCGCTCCAGTTTACGAATAGCCGCTTCCCGGTCCTTAACGCGCTGAAATTGGGCAAACGTCATCGTTTGGGAGGGCGACGCATTTTGCAAATGGACGCTCATCGCCACATAACCAAGTCGTACAAGCATATTTTCCTCCTCTTTTCATTGGTAATAAGCCTAGTATCCCCAAAGATCAGCTAAAAAGCGCTTGCTGCAGCAACTTGGCAATGGCCGGATTCCTCTCAAATAGAAAAGGGCATCCCAGAAGAGCAGCCCTATGCACCGCCTTTTGAAACACCCTTTGCTTTTTTAATGTTTTCTGCGAATTGAAATTGTCCACTGCGCATCGCCAACTTGCTCGAAGTTCACAACCTTGTGCCCTTCTGTAGCTGCCCAGCGCGGAATGCTTTCTGTTGCTTGCGTGCAATCGAAATCGATAATTAAATCTTCGCCAACCGCAATTTCCTCAATTGCCTTTTTCGCTTCTATTAATGGAAACGGACAAACCATTCCAGTTGTTTCTAAACGTTTTGCCATGTGTATAATCTCCTCACCTTAGGCATTTGCCGCTTTGCTTCCGACAGAAGTTCCGGCTGCCTTTTTTGGTTTTTGCATAAGAAATAAATACGTCGCAGTCCATGTTCCCAACATCATAATAATCATCGCAACCCAGCCTTGCCATGTGAAAATAGCTGTGTTTACAAGACCATTTCCGATTGTGCAGCCTCCTGCGATGGAAGCGCCGAAGCCCATTAGCAAGCCGCCAATCGCGCTGTTGCGGATCGTTTTAATATCAGGCAAGCGCCAACGGAATTCGCCGCTTCCTCTTGCTGCGATATATGACCCTATCAAAATTCCGATTACCATAAATGTAGCCCAATCAAGCAACTGCACATCGCCAGTTACGGAAAACTGCAGCAACTTCGCACTTGGCGTTGTAATGCCAAGTCCATGGTAGCGGCCTGTCGCTGCACTTAATGGCCAAGCAATAAAGGCGATAAGCCCAACCACTACCGCTGTTACGAACGGATTCCAGCGCTTTTCAAATAAAATGTGAGCGATTCCTGTTTTCTTTGGCTTCATTGTCGGAATCACAATCTTCGGTTTTTTCATTTCTCTTCCTACAAGAAATGCGACAATTAACGCAAAGCCTATAACGAGAACCCAAGGGGAAACCCCAAGCGTTTGGTAAATATGAGCATCTTTAAACGTGTAAGAATTCAAGCTGTTTTGAACAGGAACAAGAACTCCAAATTTAGTCGCCGCGCTGGACAGCATATAAGCAAATAGTGCAATCCAGCTGCCGATCAGGCCTTCGCCCGCACGATACCAAGTTCCCGTCGCGCAGCCGCCAGCCAGCACAATCCCGATTCCGAAAATAAAACCGCCGATAATAGTAGCTAACCACGGAAACAGTCCAGCTTCTGTTTTAATCACTCCAAATTCTAGCAAGCTATAAACTCCAATGCTTTGTACTGCTATCACAATGAGAGTTGCAATAAACATCTTGTTATCTCTCACTAATATCATATCTCGGTATGCGCCGACAACGCAAAATCTTCCGCGCTGCAGGACGAAGCCAAGCAAAATACCGCAAAGCAATCCAAGTGTGATTTTCGCTAACAACCTTTTCACCTCTGCTTTAATATTTTTCACCCTAAACAACAATTAAATAATTCCTATAGAAATAATATGGTTTTCCGTAAAAAAAAGCAACTATTTCTAATGGAATAGTTGCTTTTTTTGCTGTTACATTTTAGCAGCTGGTTTGCGAGTGCGTTTTCTGTCGCCGCCCTGCTCTTTGCGGGGGCCGCCTTTGCGATTTCTGTTACGGTCACGATCGCGATCTCTGCCGCGGTCTCTTCCGCGCCCTCTATCTTTTGCGACAACTGGAGGCTCATCAGTTAATTTAACAGGTGTTGTATCCGGCTCTTTTGTCATAAGTTTTAGCGCAGCCGCTACAACAGTGACAGAATCGTGTTCTTCCAATAATTCCTCTGCCATGCGCTTATAATAAGACAAGTTTTCATTTTCAATCGTGCTTGCCAATTTTTCCGCTATTAAACGCTGTTGTCCCTCTAGCGCTTCATCAAGCGTCGGCGGTTTCATGCGGTCAATTTTGCGGTTTGTTGTACGTTCAATATTTTTAAGCTGCCCGAATTCGCGCGGCGTTACAAACAGCATTGCGATGCCTGTTTTGCCGGCGCGGCCTGTACGGCCGATACGGTGAACATAAGATTCCGGGTCTTGCGGAATATCGAAGTTATATACGTGCGTTACGCCGGAAATATCCAAACCGCGTGCTGCTACATCAGTTGCAACAAGAACTTCAATAGAGCCTTCCTTAAACTTCTTTAATACAGACAGGCGTTTCGCTTGCGATAAATCGCCATGAATGCCCTCTGCCGCATAGCCGCGCAAATTTAATGCTTCGGATAATTCATCAACGCGGCGCTTCGTGCGGCCGAACACAATCGCAAGCTCAGGAGATTGAATATCCAATAAGCGCGTTAGCGTATCAAACTTTTTCTTCTCCTGTACTTCCAAATAGAATTGTTGAATATTCGGCATTGTTACTTCTTTCGCTTTTACCTTAATATGCTTAGGGTCTTTCATAAAGCGCTCCGCAATGCGGCGAATCGGCTCAGGCATCGTCGCAGAGAACAGAAGTGTTTGGTGCTCTTCAGGCACCTCCGATAAAATGTTTTCAATATCCTCAATAAAGCCCATGTTCAGCATTTCATCCGCTTCATCTAATACAACTGTTTCTACATTTTGCAGGCGGATCGTTTTGCGGTTAATGTGGTCCAGAATACGGCCTGGAGTTCCTACGATTAAATGAGGGCCCTTTTTTAAAGCACGGATTTGGCGGTTAATATCTTGGCCGCCGTAAATAGGCAAGATACGAACCCGCTTATGGTAGCCGATTTTGTAAAGCTCCTCGGAAACCTGAATCGCAAGTTCGCGTGTTGGAGCAATAACAATCCCTTGAATCGTATCATTTTTTGTATTTACTTTCTCAATTAACGGCAAGCCGAACGCCGCGGTCTTTCCTGTACCAGTTTGCGCTTGGCCGATAATATCCGCTCCTTGCAATGCAACCGGAATTGTTTGTGCCTGAATAGGTGTTGCTTCCTCAAATCCCATCTTCTCTACGGAATCGAGCAGTTGTTCGCTTAATCCTAACTCTCTAAATGTTGTCAATGTTACTTCTCCTTTTCTATATCTTCTCAATTATACACTTAAAAAAGGCATTCTCCGCGCCTACGGAAAATGCCCTTGCCTTCGCAAAGTCAAACTCTCTCGTTTGTATAACGGGCTAATTATAAAACAACAGAAAAATATTGGAAATACGTTCTATTGTACTCTAACCATTATAAGTTTTGTACGCGGAAAAAGCAAACGCCATATTTCTTCCGATTCTGCATATAGCCTTTTTTCTCCACTCCAGCTTTTCGGTTATTTTCATTAGCCATCTTCGTTCCGTGCCTTCCTGCTGGCGCTTATAAACCATTGGGCATATTCTTTTTTTTTAAAGTATACAACTAGACAAAAAATATTTTGTCATTTATTGGAAAAATATTTCTGCTGTAAAGCTGCTTAGCTCTAAATGTATTCTTTTAAATATGTATTCTGCCAAAGGCGGTCCGCTCACGCAGCACCCGCCGCCGCAGAAATAAAGACCCTCGCTTTATTTGATGGCTCTGTTAAACTTGATTGTTGATTTTCCACTACAGGCGGACGCTTTCCGCGGGCGGGGCCGAGCCGCTTTTCCTGCTGGAGTCGCCGCCTTTCGCTCCAGAACCCAAATCAACATTAGCCTTTAACAGAGCCTATTTGATAAGAGAAATGACCTCTTCTAGCTTCATGCCGCGTGATGCTTTCACCAGCACGACATCTTTCGGACGTGCAACCTCTTTTAAATCCCTGGAAAGAGCCTCTTTATCCACATACGCTTTTACACGATCTGCTCCGAAATGTTCCCTTGCTCCACGTGCGATATGCTCGCCTAATGCGCCATATGTGAAAACATAATCGATTGCATTTGAAGCAATATATCGGCCAACTTCGTAATGAAATTCCGCTTCTTGGTCCCCGAGCTCCAGCATATCGCCAAGCACAACAATCTTCTTATCGTAGCCTTTTAAGTCGTTCATTAAATCTAATGCCGCTCTCATCGAAGTCGGACTCGCATTGTATGCATCATTAATAATGGTCAGTCCATTAGAAACCTTCACCATTTCCATGCGCATGCGCGTCATTTCCAAATTTGCAAGGCCTTCCTTCATTTTTTCCCATGTTACACCAAAAAATTCTGCTACAGCCATACACGCTAAAGAATTATACACATTATGCTTCCCTAACACGGGCAAAAAGAACGAAAGGGAAGGGGCTCGATTTACTGTAAACTCTGTTCCATTTTCCTTCATTTCAATATGTTCAGGATAGTAATCATTAGAAGCAGCCTCTCCAAATGTCACTGCCTTTGCCGCTAGGTTCATCTTTGCAACCCGATTTGCCAGCAGCGGTTCATCGCCATTATAAGCAAGCAAGCCATTTTCCTGAAGGCCGATTACAATTTCCAATTTCGCCTGCGCGATTCCGTCACGGGAGCCTAACTCCATTAAATGGGACTCACCGATATTTGTAATAATCGCCGCATCGGGGCGGGCCAACTTAGAAAGAAAGGCAATCTCTCCAAAATTGGACATCCCCATCTCCAGCACTGCCATCTCTGTATCTTCTTCTAAACGCAAAATTGTCAAGGGCAAACCGAGGTGATTGTTAAAGTTTCCTTCTGTTTTTTGCACCTTGTACTTTGTCGCTAATAAACTTGTGACAATGTCCTTGGCGGATGTTTTTCCGTTGCTTCCCGTCACACCGATTACCTTTACCTTCAATTCATCGCGATAGCTTTTAGCTAACTGCTGCAGCGCCTGCAGCGTGTCTTCTACAAAAATAACCGGCACGCCGCTTGGCGGATTTGGCACACCTTGCTTCCAAAGAGTTGCTGCCGCTCCCTTCTCAAGAGCGCCCTCCGTAAAGGAATGCCCATCAAAGCGCTCTCCTTGAATCGGGATATATAAATTGCCGGGAACAATATTTCGGGAATCGATCGATACACCCTTAATGCGGACATTTTCCCATTGCGGAGCTAAACCTGTCCCATTTACCATTTGCTGCACTTGCAATAAAGATCTTTGGATCATAAGAATCCCCCTTACACGGAAGAAACACTATTCATCCGAATAGTGCTTCCCCTGTTGTTAAATTGTGTACTTAATTTGCTGCTTCTCTTCGTGGCGCTCGATTGCCAACTGCACAAGCGTCTCGATTAACTCCGGATATGAAACGCCGGAATGCTGCCATAACAGCGGGAACATGCTAAACGGCGTAAAGCCGGGCATAGTATTTACTTCATTGATATATACTTGGCCGTCCTTCGTCAAGAAAAAGTCCGCGCGCGTGAGACCCGCTCCGTCCAACGCTTTAAATGCGCGAATCGCATATTCTTGAATCATTTCATACTCCTGCTCCGTCACTTCAGCCGGAATAATTAGCGCTGTATCGCCATCTAAGTATTTTGCCTTATAATCATAAAATTCTTTCTTCGGCACAATTTCGCCGACAACAGAGCACTTCGGCTCGTCATTTCCGAGCACGCCAATTTCAATTTCGCGGCCAACAATATTTTGTTCAATGATGATTTTGCGGTCAAATTGAAACGCTTCTATAAATGCCGCTTCAAGCTCTTCCCGGTTTTTGCATTTGCTAATGCCGACGCTTGAACCTAAGTTTGCTGGTTTCACAAAGCACGGATAGCCCAACGCTTCTTCTACCCTTTCATACGCGGCTGTACGATTCGCTTCCCATTCGCGGCGAATAAACCATACATAATTTGCTTGCGGAAGTCCCGCCTGCGCAAAAATATTTTTCATTACAACCTTATCCATCCCGGCAGCAGAGGCCAATACACCGTTACCAACATACGGAATATTCATTAATTCTAACATGCCTTGTACCGTTCCGTCTTCTCCGTTCGGCCCATGCAACAGCGGGAATACGACATCGACTGTTTCCTCGGCGCGAACATTGGCCGGAACCATTTCGCGGCTTAGTGCGAGCGGGGAGATAGCATTCTCTTGCGCAGCCATTTGCAGCGCCTTCACATCATGAATTTCCCCTTCTAAGCGTTCCCCTTTAATCCATTGTCCTTGCTCTGTAATATAAATAGGATATACATCGAATTTTTCACGATCTAACGCTTTAATAACAGCGAGAGCCGTTTGCAAAGAAACTTGGTGCTCTGCCGATTTTCCTCCGTATAATAAACCTAATTTTGTTTTCATCGCAACCACCTTATTTATTTTTTCTCATTTTTCTATTGTAGCACTTTTTCTAAAAATGGACAGCGGCTGTTTGCCGGCCGAACGAATATCTGCTGATTTTCCTGGTCATCTACCTAATTATATGAAAAATAGAGCTATTGAGTTCCTTCGCCATCCTCAATAGCCCCATTTGAAAACTATATATTGGCAACTTATGGTTTGAGCATATACATCATAGCTATTTACGCTCGTTTTCCGCTGCACGGGGCAGAAATAAGGCTTTGAGCGCTTCTGCACATCGCCGGATGCTCCCTCCCCTTTCAAAAGAAAGGTTTTATGTTCTTTTTTAACTTGTATTTATACCAATAAAGGCATCTATGTGCCGCGCAATTGGAAGGAAAACATCCTAAAGGCATTCTATACCGCTTCCTCCCGAACACACTCTCTTGAGCTGGAAGAGCTGGAGCGTATCACGGAACAGCAGCTGCAATCGGATATCATTACCTTTTTCGATGACGTGGAAGAAATACTGGCTGAAGAGATTGAAATTGCAAAATTCTTTATCTCAACGCTTGATGGAAACAAGCGCGAACAGCTTATGCGCGATTTGCGGCATGAAGCCGGCATTATGCTGACCGCCTCCACTCCGACAAATTTGGAAATTATGCATGAAAACGGCCATAAAGGAAATGGCTTAAAAGCAATGGCCCGTTACTTTAATGTGCCTCTTAAGGACACAATTGCTATCGGCGATAATTTTAACGATGTACCGATGCTGCAAGCGGCCGGCTTTTCAATCGCTATGGGCAACGCCGAAGACGAAGTCAAAGAAATGTGCGATGCCGTAACGTTAACGAACGAGGAAGACGGCGTAGCCGAAGCGATTGAAACATACGTCCTAAAGCAGTTAAAACAACGATAGCCCCCTGTGTGTGCAGGAGGGTTTTTCTATTCATCCTGCGCCGTTAAAACCAATGGCCCATTATGGGTAATCGCTATGGTATGCTCATATTGGGCGGACAATGTCCCGTCAATTGTCCGCGCTGTCCAGCCGTTATCATCCATTTTTGATTGCCACGCGCCAATGTTAATCATCGGTTCAATTGTAATGACCATTCCCGGCTTCAAGCGCACTCCTCTCCCCGGCAAGCCAAAGTGCGGAATATGCGGGTCTTCATGAATAGACGGCCCGATGCCATGACCGGTAAAATCCCTCACTACAGAATATCCTTTTTCTTCAGCATAAGACTGGATTGCATGCCCGATATCTCCAATACGATTTCCGGCCACAGCCTGTTTAACCCCTTTATATAAAGCCTCCTTCGTAACCTGCAATAAATTGCCTGCTTCCTCGGACAGCTTCCCCACCCCATAGCTCCACGCGGAATCCGCAAGCGCTCCGTTTATATTTACAACCATATCAATTGTCACAATATCCCCATTTCGCAAAGGCGCCTTCCGCGGAAAACCGTGGCAAATCTCGTCATTAATAGATGCGCATGTCGCATATTGATAGCCTTTATACCCTTTTTGCTCCGGCTTGGCCCCGTGCCTTGCCAAAAATGTTTCTACAAAATGGTCTATTTCCAATGTAGTAATACCCGGCTCAATCAGCTTCGCGATTTGCTTATGGCAAGCAGCCAACAGCTTGCCCGCCTCATGCATTAAAGCGATTTCTCTCTCTGTTTTCATGGTAATCATCACGACATCTCCCTTGATAAAATATACTTCTATCTTAGTACGGACAAGCATAACATAGTATCAGATTGGAAGAAAGCAGGAGGGGTTTATGGAAGGATTGTTTTCGTATGTCTTCAGTTATGTATTTTTGATGCTAATCGTTATGGGCGCATTGCTGCTATTCCCTTTTTTTCCAATGCTCGCAATGTTTCTTGCGGTTCTATGTATGTTTGGCATTGCTATTGTTTTTTCCTGCCTGCCGGATAAAGAAAACTCGCCGATTGGCGAGCCTACAAAGGCGAAGACAGAGGCGTAGTTGCACTTACACTTTATTCCTAAAATTGGCCGCTGCGTCGCGTCATCTTCTTCGCTGCCGATTTCCTAAAGTGAAAACAAAAAGAAAACGGAGCCGAGCGTGGACAAGCTTAAGTTCCGTTTTCTTTTCTGCTCTTTTTTATTTATTGGCTCTGTTAAAGAGCAATGTTGATTTTTATATAACGTACGTCTGTGCATTACGGCTATGCAGAACCAACAGCAACCTGCACTTATCTTCTCCCTCTGGTTTTCCTTTGGACGAGGCCAAAACTAGGCCCTGACCGTTACTGCGCACGGCTGGGAGCACTCTCCCCCTCTAAAAAAGGGGTTATATATCAACATTAACGTTTACACAGCCTATTTATTACAGCCACCATTTCTTCTGGGGCAATAGCACAACATTTACATTAAAATGCTGTCGAAACCAGTCAGACATAAGCGTGCGCTTCACTAAATATTCCGAAGCAGCGTGCGACACGCCAATCAGCTTCATCCCGGTCATCTCTATATAATCTTGAATTAAATCATAACGGTATCTTCCATATTCATTATCAATATGGGAATGGATTTGCCCGCTTATATATACCTGCGCCCCAAGCCGCTCTGCTTCCTCTAACAGCGCCACTTTATCACCGCACCCCGCGACAACTGCAAGCCGCTCCGCATATTCTATATCCTTCCCTTCTACATCAACATAAGGGATATCAAATAATGCTTTCAACTGTTCAATCAAATCGGGCAGCGGCGTTCTATCAATCTCACAAATGACTCCAGCGCTTCCATATTCATCGGTAACAAAACGCTCTGTAATGCGTCCGTTCAGCCCTTTTACAATTGCTATGTTTGTCCCGTATTCCTCATGGTAATCCATCGGAATATGGCACGTATAAACAGAAAGCTTTCTCTTTTTCAGCTCTTCAATGTAAGGTACCGGAATCGGAAGTACTCCTCTTCCCCATTCTCCCCGCGGGTCCCCGTATTCCATAACAAGAGGATGGTGCATAAACAGCAAGTCTCCTTCACTCGCTTCATCTATAAATCGCTGCAGCACCTCCTCTGTCGGAAAAACTGCCAAAAATACGTTATGAACTGTTTCGCTCCCCTTTAGCATAAACCCGTTAAATTTCTTTACGAATTCTTCCGTAAAAGCCGATTTCCAATCAAACGAAATCGGGTTGTACACCATCGGAATAAACCGGCTGAATGCCGGGTCTGCTGGAAAGGCATCGAGTTGAAACAGTTCATCTAATTTTTGACCAATCGCGTCCCTTCGCTCCACTCCATTTTCACCTGCTTTATCAAGTTTTCACAGTATATCGTATTCGTATGAGAAAAATAAAGACCATATGCCAAAATACAATGTGCATGTGCATACATTCTACAAAAGCAGGCAAAATCCTTTGCTAAGCAGCAACAAGTCTTTTTAGGTTTCCATACGGAGACTTTGTTGCTGGTTCGGATTAGTTGAATGAATTGCCAGTCTGGTCGAATTAATTGTAAATTGGGTCGAATTAATCGCAAGTTCGGTCGAATTAATTGTAAATTCGTGTTAATAATTACTCGGCACAGGAGTTATACCCTATTTTCTCCATCTGGGCCTTTAGTTCAGATAGTTTTCCGAAATATGCCGCCTTTTCCTGTTCATCCTCCGGCATTTCCTCTGCCAATAAATTCGCAAACTGCAGGGCCAGAACGCTATATTCGTTCCTGATAGCCTGCATATCGCAGGAAAGCTGTTCATGCCCCTCCCATTCTGCATACGTACCGTGATAGTAGGAAAATGCACCATCTTGCAGTGAAACCACCTTATTGGCGACCTTTCGCAGCAAATACGGATCGTGCGAGACGAGAACAATCGCACCTGGATACAGGGCTAACGCTTCTTCAATTGTTTCACGTGTATCAATATCGAGATAGTTCGTCGGTTCATCCAGCACAAGCAAGTTCGCATTTGAAAAATATAACTTTACGAACGCAACGCGGCACTTCTCTCCCATGCTTAAATCGCGGATTTTTTTAAATACCTTGTCGCCCCGAAACAAAAAACACGCTAAAATCGTCCGGGCGTCAGCTTCCTGCATGCCAGGGATGGACAATATTTGCTCCAAAATCGTTTCGTCGCTCTTCAAACCTTCCACTTCCTGCATGAAATAGCCAACCCTCATATAGGGATGACGTACAATGTTTCCCGCGCATGGCTGCAAGTGCCCGGTAATGAGCTTAAGCAGCGTTGTCTTGCCTGCCCCGTTCTTTCCGAAAACCGCAAGACGGTCGCCGCGTTCAATTTGGAAAGATACATCCTGAAATAACGGGTTGCCATTTTCATAGAAAAAATGCACATTGGACAAAGATACCATCGTTTTTGTCCAAAAAGCTTCCCCAAAAAAATTCACTTGAAGCTTTGCCCCTTCTTCCGGCTTTTTCACCTTGTTTTTCTCGATCCGCTCCAGCGCTTTTTCCTTCGATTTAATACGCTTGACATGCTTTGCAGCGCCTTTCTTTGCAACCGGATCGCGCTCACTCGCCGCTCCTTGCGCCTTTTGGTGCCACTGTTTATAAACCGCAATCGCCTCCTGCAGCTTTTTCCGCTCCTGCTCCTGTTTGCGGTACGCCGCTTCCTGCGTTGTCCGTTCATGCTCTTTTTGCGCGCGATAGGCAGAATAATTGCCATCATATTTTTTCGTTCCGTCTTTTCTCATTTCTACTGTAATTGTGGCAACTTTATCGATAAAAGCACGGTCATGCGAAATGAACAAAACAGCGCCTTTAAAGCGTGAAAGCCAATCCGCCAACCAATCCATCGTCTCTATATCCATATGGTTCGTAGGCTCATCAAGAATGAGGAGCTTCGGCTTATAAAACAGCGCCCGTGCCAGCTTCGCCCTCGTTTTTTGCCCGCCGCTTAAGTTTCGAAACGGAATCACCCATGTTTCACGCGGAAGGCCGACTTGCTGGAGCTGCCTTTCTATAGCCGCTTCCCACCCATAGCCATCCCGTTCCATGTACCGCTCCAAATCGCGAGTATACTGCAAAATAATTTCCTCATCTGCACAGCCAGGCTCCATCAGCCGCTCAGCTTGCCGCAGCTTATTCTTTAACACTTGCAGCTCCGGGCTTTCCCGCTCAACAAACTCCCGCACTGTAATCTCATCATCAGCGATAGATGCCTGATCCATAAACCCGATTTCTTCTTTTTTTATATGATTTCTCACAATGCCTTTAGAAACAGGCTGCTGCCCAAGCAGCACTTTCATCAATGTCGTTTTGCCGACGCCGTTCTGCCCGACTAATGCAATCCGTTCTCCATGATGCACCTCGATGGACGCGTTTTCAAAAATCTTCTGTTCCCGTATTTCTACACTTATATTCTCTGCTTGTATCAATAGCATATAGCTCCCTCACCATTCCATGTAGTCTATAAAACGCCAAAAAACACAGGCGGACTGCCTGTGTTTGGAATCGTAGGGTATAGGAAAGATAACATGCAGAAAAAAGCTGCACAACCAGCAAAATTCCACATGATTACATTCAAGATATGCTTTCCAATTGTAGACATACGTATCCCGTTGCTCTGGTCACAGGCAGAGCCGCTTTTTTCGTATTCAAGAAGTTAACGAGAAAAGTTTGGGATGTACATAGCGTCTAAATTGGATGCCTCCTTAGTTTTATGTATAAAAAATTATAACAGGTATTCCTGAAAATTCCAAGCGTTTTTACCCCGCTTATTCCTCAACCCGCGGTTCTCGTTCCGCCAAATACATATTGTCGGTGGTGGCGAAGTTAACATGAAGCAGGGTTTGCTCTGACATCATTTGCTCCTCCAGTGCATCTATCTCTTCTTTTTCTGATTTTTGGATAAGCCGGGATGTTTTATTCTTCAATTAAATGCGCCCCTTTCAAAATGTTAAGCTCTACCCTGAAAAATCTGTAGATAACTTTTTCATCCATATATGCGCCAATTTTTTTGCATGGATGTCTGTTAAAGGCCAATGTTGATTTTTATAACGTACGTCTGTACATCACGACTATGCAGAATCAATAGCAACCTGCACTCATTTTCTCTCTGGTTTTCCTTTGGACGAGGCAAAACTAGGCCCTGACCGTTACTATATGCTCCCCCCTTCTAAAAAAAGACCTATATACCAACACTAACGTTTCACACAGCCAAAGTATTAAAAAACACAGGAGATATACCCCCTGTGCTCTTACATTTCGTTTATCTTGCCTGGTTTATTCATAACTGAACATTCTTTACTTTGCTAAGTTAAAGATTTGAACGATATCATCCGCATATAGCTTCACGAAATTGCCTAACGGGCCTTTTTCGGTTGCCTTTGTCGCCATTTCTTCAAAATGCTCATCACTAATGCCCGCTTCGCTTAACGTTACAGGCATTCCGATAGAGCTAAAGAATTGTTCCATTTTCTTAATGCCTGCTAGAGCTGTCTTTTCTAGATTATGTAAATCGATTTCTACATCCCATACTCGATTTGCAAATTGGGCAAAGCGGTTTACGTCATGCTTATACACATATTTCATCCACGCTGGGAATACAATTGCCAAGCCAGCCCCGTGGGCAATGTCATAAATGCCGCTTATCTCATGCTCGATATCGTGGCTTCCCCAATCTCCGATTCTTCCTGTTCCTAATAAGTCATTGTGCGCGATTGTACCTGACCACATAATCTCCGCTCTCGCGTTATAATTCGTTGGTTCTTCTAGGACGATAGGAGCATTATTGATAATTGTCCGTAAAGCCCCTTCGCATAAGCGGTCTGTTAACTCAACATTCTTTTCATTTGTAAAATATCTTTCTAAAATATGCGCCATCATATCTGTAATGCCGCATGCTGTTTGGTAAGCAGGCAATGTGTATGTAAGAACCGGATTCAAGATTGCAAACTTCGGTCTCATCGTAATATGTCCTGTCGCTCTCTTATACCAGCCGTCTTCATTCGTAATAACAGTCCCGGTGCTTGATTCGCTGCCGGCCGCAGGGATTGTCAACACAACGCCGATTGGCAGGCAATCTTCTACCTGGCTTGTTCCTTCAAAGAAGTCCCATACATCGCCGTCATATTTAGCGCCCGCTGCAATTGCCTTCGCTGAATCGATAACGCTTCCACCGCCAACAGCTAAAATGAAATCGATATCATGTTCCTTGCAAAGCGCAACCCCTTCCCGCACAAGGCTCACGCGCGGATTCGGCTTTACGCCGCCAAGTTCAAAAATTTCAATTCCTTGTTCGCGCAAAGAAGCAACTACACTGTCGTATAGCCCGCTTTGCTTAATGCTTCCTCCACCGTAATGCAAAAGAAGCTTTTTCCCATAAATGACAGACTCCTGCCCAACTAATTGCTCTGTATCCTTGCCGAATATAAGCTTCGTGCTGTTGTGAAAAACAAAATCCTGCATACCTTTTCCTCCTATAATGAATTCATGCTGTTATACTAACTTTGAGCGTGGTTTTCTGCGTGCCTTCTAGAGCTTGTCTCAATAAGCCAAAACACTCAATACGCATATTTTACCATAGAAGCGAAAAGCTTTTTTCAAAATAATGTTAAAATGACATGATGATTGTAATAAAGATTTTCCTGCCCTATGGACAGTTGGCCGGATTATTGCTGACATTGGCCGGATTATCACTGGAATCGGCCGGATTATTCCCAAAAACCGCCGGATTCTAAAAAGCAGAAAAAGGTGTTCTAAAAGAGCACTGTTATGTACCGACTCTTGGAACACCTTCTTTTTGTGTAATGGCGCATATTCATTTCCTTAAAAGCGCGATAAAACCATGCAGTTTATCCAAAGTAGTTAAATTGTGGTTACACTTTTGGCTGTCTTGGCAAATATAGTTGCCTCTTTTAATAAATGTACCTTGCTCCGATCCCTTTACCTCCGCAAGAAACATGCCAACCTCTTCATGGCGGTTGCAGAGGGCGCAAATTCCCTTCTTATTGCTTGGCGTAAATGTCCCTTGTATGCCGATTAGCTTGCCATCGAAATCGGCAATCATAAACTTCTTATCCGAGCCTTTGTCATTCCAGCCGAAGTATGATAGCTCCTTAAAATCAATATCATCAAAATTCGGGGCCTTTAGCTTCTTCACTTTAGGGAATAGCTTCTTTAATGTCTTGTCTGTTACTTCTTTAAACGGAATCACATACGGTTTTAATTTAGCCAAAAACATATCCGCCTGCATTTCCTCTTCCACTGCAAGTATTTCATTTAAAAGCGCTCTTTGTTCTTCGGTTATATTAGGAAATATGCTTAACACCTTATCTTGCGAGCTATATTTTAAAGCATCCAGAACATCCGTATCATTTACGGTAGAATACCCAGAAACTAAGTTTCTCGTTTGCACCCTAATAAAATTAAATTGGTAGCTCTTTATAAACGGTTCCATTTTCATCGCTCCTCGTAAAGCTGCCGTATTTTGCTCCCTTCCTAGTTTAAAACAACATCCCTATTTATAAAATGCCAAAAATGATTAAAAAATAAATTCGGCATACAAAAAGGCGCCAATAAGCGCCGTAATCCTAGTTTCATTTGGAATAAACAATTTTTTTAATCGTCTCAATGGAGAGGAAATGCTCCTCTGCCAATTCTCCAATAGATTTGCCGCTTCGAAAAGCGCTTTTAATGGAAGCATTTCTTTCATCCAGCTGCTTTCTTCCGCCGGAACGCGCACCCCATTTTTCATGTGCTGCTTTTGGCTTCGGAATATAAATCGTTTCCCCTTGGACATATTTTTGAATTTCAGCTATTAACTCTGCCGGTAAAATCGTATTTGCTTTTACATATTTCATACCTGCCAGCTCCTTATTCTTTTTATAAAAATAAGGCGCAAAGCCGGATATGGATGAAAAGCTTATTTAGGCGATGCGAAAGTTCTACCTCATGCAAAGTACCGCCTTTTCCATATCAGGCTTTGCATGAGACGCTGCAGTTTCCGGCAAACAAGTTGTATTTGCCATCTCATCACCCCCTTAAAAATTCTAAACCCTAAACACATTAAATAGTTTATATTACTTCTATTATAAAACAAATAAGAACTCGTTGTGCATCCTATTATATCTTAATATCATCGTCTATATGACAAAACCTGAGGTTACAGCTTAACCTCAGGTTTATCTACTCATGCCGCGAACGGACATTGCTGTATTTTGTGCCATTGCCATTTTTACTATCTGCAATCTTGGCGGATTCTTTACCTCTAATGTCACGACCGCCAAAAATAATAGCTTCAATAATAAAATGAAGGTAAAGCTGATAATCAACCTAATCCTGTCACTTATATCCAATCGAATCGTTTCTCCTTATTATAGGCAATATATTTGACTAGAGAACGATTTATTTTTACATTCGCTTTCTTCCTTTATTATAGGCTACCCTAAAAGTTACTCGTTTTTGGCAACCCTTAATTATACCATAAAATGTAACTTTTATCCATCGTGGTGCTATTCACAATAGCATGGATGTCCCTGTTAAACTTGATTGTTGATTTTCCACTGCAGGCGGACGCTTTCCGCGTGCAGGGCTGAGCCACTTTTCCCGCTGGAGTCGCCGCCTTCTGTTCCAAATCAACAAATAAACCAAAATCAACATTAGCCTTTAACAGAGCCTTATTATAAGACATTATACTTGGACTATTATTATATCATAATACTGACCGGTAAACCTCTATAAAATACTGGTCTATTTAAATGCTTTTTGATTAGCCTCCTGCTCACCCTTATAATACGCACTGTAATAACCAAGATTGACGACAAGAAGAAAATATCCCCCTAAAATTCCTGTCACAAAAGCCCCCATCGCCATATGATGTTCAATCTCATATAACAAAATAGAGCCTAAGACAGCAGCTGCGAACCGATTCACCATTCCTAGAGAAGGCAGCCGTCTATTCAAAACTACATTTTTCCCTATTTTTTCAATCCGACGGCCTAAAATCCATGCACAATACATGCTTACCAACAGCCCGACTCCAAATCCAAGAAAGTGCTCAGCGAACGGTGTACATAGCCAGCATATAAGAACAACCCCAAATACATAGTACAATTGTGTCTTAAATGCTTGAAATGCTTTTCGAATCATTCAAAAACCTCCCGTTTCTTACCCCTTTCTTCTCCCATGGACCCTATATGCATGGGTTTTGCATCATTGCCGCCCCATACCTTTATTTGTTTGATGAAGTAAACACTATTATTATACTGTAAATTATATTTACATCGTGTATAAACATGGGAACGTTCACATATTCTTAACACTCTTAATAAAAATGGAAATGCAATTCCACCTTCTAATTGACAATGATTATCATTTTTTCTATAATGACCTTAAAAGAATGTGAAATAAAATACTTCTGGGGGAGAGCTGCATGACTAACATGTTGCATGGATTGAAGGATATTGATACCGTAATTTCAAATCACCGCAAGATTGGCGGCGTGGCAGAAGCGGCGGTTTTGCGGCTGGCATGCGGGGAATCCTACAACAATCCGGTATTCACAAATATTGATAAGTCAAAAGGCCAATATGTTTCTCTCTGTTTTATAGATGAAGATGGAATGAATGTTTGTATACATGTGGACCAAATCGCAGTCATGAAGGGGCTGCAATATAAATTGATTTGCCAATTAAACAATGAAAAGGCAAAGCAAATGCTGCTGTCCGATACACTTCACCATTTGCAAAGGCTATGTGAAATCAATGAGGGGTTTGTGACGTCAACCTTTAAGAAAGAAGCGCTAAAGCTCGTGCGCGATATAAGCGTCACAGAGCTGGAAAAACGAAAAATTTCGTTGCCTTTTCAAATTGATGATAATCTGGTTCACTTACATGATAGAAAATTTGCGTAAAAAAACGAGGCAAGCGCCTCGTTTTTTTGTGCCGCAAGAATATGCAGCCTTTTGTTTATACCATTACAGATTGGCAGGCTAATCGATAACCTTCCCTTAAAGAATCCTTCAATTTTGTTTGTTCCTGTTCATTTGGCGGAAGCAGCTTCATTGCCCCTTCATCGACTTTCACTTTACAAGCTCCACAAGTGCCTTTTCGGCATTTATAATTTAAGGCTTGTCCTTGCTGCAGCGCAGCGTCTAGCAGCAATTGTCCTTTAGCGGGCTGGATTTCATAACGCTTCCCGTCCTGTGAAACAACAATTTTTTGCAAGTTGTCCTTTTTTGCCGTATGAGTTGCTGCTTTTACCTCTATTCCTTCCGTTGGTGCTTGCGCTTTGGCATGTACTATTTGATTTGGAACAAGCGGGCCAACAGTAAACAGCCGGTTCCCCAATCAACTCCCCCCTTACTTTTCAGGACTATCAAGCGTACAAATTGCAGACGGGCGCTTAATCCGCAGCACGACCGTTTCGTATACGCGAAACGGATGATTCATCCCTTCATCCCCTAGATATGCTATTTCAAAATCCTCCGAAACAGCCAAATCCAAATTGTTTCTTCCCGTATTCACCAGTACTCCGGTTTTCCCTTTTAACACTGGCGATTGAAACACCCCATCCGTTACCAGTTCACGGACATGCTCAATTTCCAACACATTTGTATCCTTGTGTACCCGGTGCAAAAGCGCGTATAATTCCGGTGATAATACGAGCGCGAACGGCCCATTATGATTCATATCGAGCAACTTATTTCTTGCATCGACAACATCTTGAAAGGCGCTCCCTGACTCATGCCAGTTTCGAATTAAATGCGTGAGCCTTCCTTTTACATTCATAAGCCCTGGAATGTCAAACTCCTTCGAGCCGTGAAAAATCAGCTGGTCCTCCAGTATCGCTACGTCGCGCGAAGCATTTGCCGCAGTTGAAAAATCAATCGGAATATCCAACACCTTTGCTTGCTCTAAATCGCGCCAATATAACATAAAGTCCTTATAAAGCATCGGAATCGTATAGTTTACCCGTTTGCTAGATTCAATGATCGTATCAAACGAACCTTGAAAATCAAGCTTTGCTTCGTGATTTTCCACAAAAATATCATTAAAAATGCTTTGTACCCCTCTTCCAAGCGGGCCGTACAATTCAATAAACCGGCGCCCAACAAGCTGCTTCCTCGCGGCTTCAATGACAACCTGCTGCAACTGATGGTACTCCTGCTCTGTTAACGGTAAATCTGAAAATACATTAGAATTGCCCAATTTTCTCCCTCCACTCTATGAATTATCGTAAGCTTCCAACTGTAAAACGCTTTGTATTTATAGTGCCTTTTTCCGCCTCTGCTATAGGAGGCGGCGCTAGATGATCATGGTCTTTATCATGATGCGCATGAGGATCGACATAACCATGGTCGAACCGCTCATTTATCTCTCGCAGCAGTTCCTTAACCTGTTGATAATCGCCATAAGAAACCGCCCTCATTTCCTTTAATAACGAGCTTCGCTCTTCATCTGTAAATCGAAAAAGCGCTAAATCAAGGTGCTCGACAAAATTATGCAAACCAAACTTTTCCAGATTCAATTCCTGTAAAAGCCGGTTAAATTCATTGTTAGTTGGCGAAAAAGCCGCTTCCTCCTCAATGCTTTGGAATTTAGAAATAAGGGGGATTAGCTCTTCCAAACGCGAAAGGCGCTGCTCCTCTTCTTCATATATATGATGGTAATAAAGACGTTCATGGTCATCTTCGGCATGTTGAATAACCGGGTCCAGCATGCTCATAAATTTCTCAATCGCTTCCTTGGTTATCGTAAAGATTCGATAAAAAATCGCCAGTTCTTCTTTCAAAATATAACACCTCCCAGCTTATGCTAGTTACATTATGGTCAACAGCCACAAGGTTTCATACTCTTTCAAGAGAAATTTATAAATAAATTCCGAATATTTCACAAACAACTAAAACCGATAAAATTATATATGGCCTTGCAAGAAAGAAAAAAGGCCAAAGAGTCCAGGATTGCGCCTGATGCCCCTTCGGCCTGCTGCATGCTTTTATCAATTTTTTAACTGCTATGCTGCTGAAACTGTTTAAGAAGATAACAAGTATATTTGTGAAATAACACTAAAATCAAATATAAAACCAGATATATTATAACCGAGTACCATAACTTCCAGCTATTGTAATAAAACGTCCCTGTCCACATAAATAAAATTTCAAATACAACCCCCAAAATCCACCAGCATAAAATATAAAGGATTTTATCCTTAACATCCTTCATACGCGGAAAATAATTCAAAAATATAATATTCACCGCAGGGTAAATACCGATTACATAAATTAACGTTTTCCATTCAAGCCCTTTATCAAAATATCCATACAAATCATATTTGATATCCAAAAATTTATCTGCTAGAACCTGGAGTAATCCAGCGAACAGCGTAGTCGTTAATATTTCAATACCGGATATTCTTTCTCGGATAAAGATAGCCAGTGAACTACCCACCACTTAGCGACTGACGCCGCTTGAAGTGGGGGCTTCCAAAGACCGAAAGATCGTCTTCTTCTTTTATTGCTCCTTCGCTCACAAACGTAAGAGTTCATGTCCAGAGCCTTACATTCGCGGTGTTCCTACCGCTACTGAAACCGATAGAATGAATAGGCTACACTTAACTGGACAGGAAAATTAAGGTGTAAGTAGACTAAGAGCTGAATTTGGGCATAATGCCTAACAATCATAAGTGATCAACCCCAGAAACTTTATACGGGGTGGCGGGCATGATAGCCTTGGCTGACGATGCCGAGGTTTGTAACATCTGGCTTCTCGGCAGGAAAGTCATGTCCGTAGGGGCCCCGTGTCAAGTTTCGGCATGTTTCTACTATTTAGCTTTTCTACTATCGTCTTATTCAGTTAAGGAGAGTGACGTATAAAATGAAAAAAGAAAGACGAACATATACCCCTGAATTTAAAGCTCAAATGGTCAAGTTATATGAAAGCGGTAAGCCTAGAAAAGATATCATTAGTGAATATGATTTAACTCCGTCCGCTTTAGACAAATGGGTTAAACAAAACCAAACTTCCGGTTCTTTTAAAGAAAAGGACAATCGTACACCAGAAGAAAATGAAGTAATCAAATTACGTAAAGAAAATCAACGACT
>JBHGUR010000108.1:0-3656 GCA_048976805.1 Ectobacillus sp.
TTTATTTTTTAGGGTAGGCCGATGTTGATTTTGATATCACGTACGTCTGTACATCACGGCTATGCAGACATTGCAACCCGCACTTATCTTCTCCCTCTGGTTTTCCTTTGGACGAGGCAGAACTAGGCCCTGACCGTTACGATATACGGCCGGGAGCACTCTCCCCCTCTAAAAAGAAGGGGTTACATCAACACTAACGTTTATCACAGATTATTTTTTAGGGTAGCCTACACACAAAAAAAGAGCATAAGCTCATCGCTCATACTCTGCCAATAGGACCTTATATAATAAGGGGGTCAACTTGTATCTTTACTATACCCCATCTATATTGCATGGCTGTTACAGCAAAATTAAAGAGCAGTTACTTCTTGTTACTGTTTCGCTACCTTCAGTTCTTCCATCAGCTCTTCCACATAGTGCTGCGCCGCTTGCGCCGCAATGCTGCCGTCGCCTGTTGCCGTTACAATTTGGCGAAGCGCTTTTTCCCGAACATCTCCGGCTGCAAAAATGCCTGCTACTTTCGTTTCCATACGGTCATTCGTTTCAATATATCCATTTTCGTTTGTAATGCCTAAACTCTCAAACGGCTTAGACAGCGGAAGCATACCGATATAAATGAAGACGCCGTCTGTTTTAAACTCCTGCTCTTCGCCCGTATTCACATCAGTTAAAATAACGCTGCCAACTTTGCCGCCTTCTTCCTTGATTTCCTTCACTGTATGGTTCCAAATAAACGAAATCTTTTCATTTTGGAACGCGCGGTCTTGTAAGATTTTTTGCGCGCGCAGTTTATCGCGGCGGTGTACAATCGTTACTTTGGACGCAAAACGCGTTAAGTACACCCCTTCTTCAACCGCGGAATCGCCGCCGCCAACTACCACAAGTTCTTTTCCTTTAAAGAAAGCGCCGTCACATACAGCGCAATAGGACACGCCGCGGCCGCTAAGCTCCTTTTCGCCCGGAACGCCGATTTTTTTATATTCCGCACCGCTTGCGATAATGACTGCGCGGCCTTTATATTCCTTTTGGCCGGCGATAACAGTCTTATATTCCTTGCCATCAATAATTTCCTTTACATCGCCGTAGCCGTACTCAGCTCCGAACTTTTTCGCATGTTCAAACATTTTTGTCGATAATTCCGGCCCTAAAATATGGTCATAGCCTGGATAGTTTTCCACTTCTTCTGTATTGGCCATCTGTCCGCCCGGAATGCCGCGCTCAATCATTAATGTGCTTAAGTTTGCACGCGATGTATATAATGCTGCTGTCATACCTGCTGGACCCGCGCCGATAATAATGACATCGTAAATTTTTTCTTCAGTCACGTTCCTCACTCCTTATATTGGGATACGCCCCTTCGTACACAAGTTTATTATACTTTCAGAATGTACTTTTTCCTAATAATTTGCTTTAAAAGAACAATGTCCCAAGCCTCTAGGCCCATCCCCGTTTTACAGCCTGAATATACTTGCGGACAGTAGATACAGACACATTATATACGCTTCCGATTTCTGCCTGCGTCATGCTTTGCTTTTCCTGTATCCGCACTAAGTACTCCACTGCGGCCGACCATCCGAACACATTGGAAAATGACACGCCTGTATGGTAAAACTGCACAAACGTGCGGAACCATAGCTGTAGGCATTCTTCAATTAAAGCATCGTCCTTTTTAGTATGGCCATATAATACATCCGCAATTTGCGCGCACTTTTCAAATATCTTCAAATCGTGCGGCAGCGCTTTATCGCTGTTTACAAAAGAAAAGTACAGCGCCCAATTTGAAACCATTTCATGGTGCGATGAAGAGCGGGCAATCTCAGAAAAAACCTGTGCCTTTTCCTCTATTTCCAGCTCATTCATTAAATAAAGCGCCAACATTCGTTCTTCCGCACTGTCCGCATTTTCAAATGAATGCCGCAATTGTTCCATTAACACTTCTTGATTTGGGCCGGTAAACCCGGTGAAATCCCACGGCTCCTTGCCCTCTTTCTCCGGATATGCCTCAACAACGTGCTTCCACATCTTTTCCGCTGTTTGTTTATCGCCTGTCATATACGCAGAGTATGCATACCAATAATAAAAGCTGACGTCCCCTTCATATCCTTGGCGCTTTAATCCCTTCAGCCATCTATAAGCAGGCTCAAAACGGCCGATTGTCGCAAATGTCGTACCCAGCTTAAAGCGATGCTCTACCAATATTGGATATACGTACTCTAGCTGGTCCGCCAAGCGCTCCGCCTGCTGCCCGCCGCCAATTGAGTACAGGAAAATGAGGCTGTTGCATAAAGCGTGTAAATTGCCGGGATTTTTCTCCAATACCTCTTCGGTAATGGAAAGCGCCCGCTTCACATCCCCTAGCTGAAAACAAGCAATAGCGAGATTATTATAAGCAGACCAAAATTCCGGATATTCCGCAATGACCGTTTCCAGCGTCGCAACCGCCTCTTCAAGCTTCCCGCTTCGAATATATAAATTTGCTTGATCCTGCATCATAATGAGCTCATCTTCGTCCTCAAGCTCCTCCGCATCTTCCTCTTCCATTGCAATCAAATCCAGCAAATCGAGCACCTCGTCTAAAAATTCCCCGCCCGGAGCCGCTTCTAAATAGCGCTGTGCAGATTTTTTGGCCTGCTGGAACAGCCCGAGGAACGCATAATTATTTGCCATAAAATAATGGCATTCTATTATGGAATCGTCCATGTGCAACACCTTTGTTAAAACCTGATTGGATTCATGATATTGGCCGGCCTCCGAAAGAACAGACGCAAGCTGGCATAAAATGAACGGCTCCTGCTCCTCACGCGCCGCTCTCCTTAAATATTTCATCGCCTCTTGCAAATTATGGCGTTTGTAAGCCTTCATTCCCCGTTCATAGAAAAACTTGGCTGATTGATGAAAGGCAAGAACTTGTCCCTTCTCTTCTTCAATTCTTTGTTTTTTCCCCATAAATCCTCCACTTTCTCTTTGCTTAACGATAAATCCTCTCTTCTCTGCCTATATACGTTCAATTGGTTATTCCGGCATATGAATTGCCGCTATACATGAAGAAAGCCCGTCAATCGGCGAGCATGTATAGGAGGAGGCTTGGGCGTGATTGCTTTTATCCTTCATTTCTAAAATCGGCCGCTGCGCCGCCAATTTCTTAATGCAGAACAAGCAGCAACGTTCACGCGCTCCCTCTCTTTAGCTTCTTGTTGTACGGGAGGAGAGCTTATACGCTCCTCTAAACAGAAAGAGTTTATGTCGTTTTTTCAGTTTGTATCTATACATAAGTATAAACGATTCCTGAAAAAACAAAACAATATATTGTATGCAAATTCTCCCTTTTGATACACAAAATGAGGAGGAAAATGCTGGCCCATTTCCTCCCGCTTTTATAGCCGTATCGCATCTGCCTTCTATTTTGGTTCTGTTAAACTTGATTGTTGATTTTCCACTACAGGCGGACGCTTTCCGCGGGCGGGGCCGAGCCGCTTTTCCCGCTGGAGTCGCTTTTCGTTCCAAATCAACATGAGCCTTTAACAGAGACATCCATGCAAGAATATAACTCGCACCACGATAGATAAAAAATGTTTATTTTTTAGGGTAGGCCGATGTTGATTTTGATATCACGTACGTCTGTACATCACGGCTATGCAGACATTGCAACCCGCACT
>JBHGUR010000109.1:0-19248 GCA_048976805.1 Ectobacillus sp.
TTGGTTCCCTTGATATATGTTCCATCTTTTTGGTTTGCCATGGTTTCACCTCCTTTGTTTTTTGATGGAGTCATACACTTAGTATACCAAACACAAGTTCTATTTTCAGCAAAAAAGATAAATCTGCCATACAAAAAGTAGGCTTATGCCTACCGGAAATTCATCCCCCACCTACTCGTTGGGCTACGCCCTTCTCACTCCTTGAGGTAGGGGACTTCTTTCCGGAAAATCTGTTAAAAAGTCTATTTCAACATACGGCAAGAAACCCGATTAGAGAAGATTTGATTCCCGGCAGGAAAGAAAACGAGACGGCAAAAGCCGTCTCGCTTCAATTAGTCTTGGTTAATCATTTCTTCATATTGCTCCGCAGACATCAAATTGTCAATTTGGTTCATATCCGCAGGTTCTACAACAATCATCCACGCCTTATCGTATGGAGACTCGTTTACCAGCTCCGGGCTGTCGCTTAACTCGGTGTTCACTTCTACAACCTTGCCGCTTACAGGAGCGTATAATTCAGAAACTGTTTTAACGGACTCAACGCTGCCAAACGGCTCATCCGCTTGCACCTCTGCTCCTACCTCCGGAAGCTCGACAAACACGATATCGCCAAGCTCATGCTGCGCGAAATCTGTAATGCCGATAACAACCTTATTGCCATCCACCTTCAACCATTCATGTTCTTCAGAATAACGTAACCCTTTAGGAATGCTCATGCAAGTTCCCTCCATATGTAGTAGTTATGTAAATACCTAATTGGTACTTTTCCTATGTTTACTGCAGCCACATTCTTTCAAATTGCTCTTCATTAAAGCCTACTGTCACCTTATTGCCGTCTGTTGCGATTGGACGCTTAATGAGCATGCCGTCAGACGCAAGCAGCGTAAGCATTTCTTCATCGCCCATCTCTTTCAGTTTATCCTTTAAGCCAAGCTCGCGATACTTCATGCCGCTCGTATTGAAAAACTTTTTCAGCTCCAATCCGCTTTTTTCTTGAAGCTGCTTAAGTTCTTCCTTGGACGGCGGATTTTCAACAATATGAATCATATTATACGAAACGTTATGGGACTCAAACCACTTTTTTGCCTTTTGGCACGTTCCGCATTTTGGGTACGAATAAAATGTTACTGCCATCATTTCACCTACTTCTCGTTTAGCCCTTATTTTACCATAAATACTGCTATTTTTCATATATAGCAGCTTGACCGCGGGCTATATATACTTTCTTCATTCACTTTACTTATCCTGCAAATTTTTCTATTTTGCTATACATAAATCCGCCTGCAAGTGCAAACATATTATTTTCCTGCTATTTCGAAAAAGGTATGGGATATATGCTTTTCGCGGACAATAATAATGAACGCTGGCAAATGAGCCATCATTCAGCTATTAATAAAAAAAGCGCAAGCGCCCTGCTTAGCGACGCCTGGGCTGGAGCACATCGACTGAGATAAAGGAAACACGAAGAGCACGAGCGTCGATGTTGGCTTATCATAGGGAGATGGGCGAAGTACACTAGTCGCTGGGCGCTGGAGCTAGACACTGTTCTAGCTCCAAAAAGTTATACTTTCTTATCTTTTGGCTCTGTTAAAAGCTAATGTTGATTTTGATTTATTTGTTGATTTGGAACGAAAGGCGACGACTCCAGCGGGAAAAGCGGCTCTGCCCCGTCCGCGGAAAGCGTCCGCCTGTAGTGGAAAATCAACAATCAAGTTTAACAGAGCCTATCTTTTAAAAAAGGGTGAAGGAAATGGATAGGCAAAAACGACGTACAGCGGAAGAGGAAATAAAAGAAAGAGAACGAATCGCGCAAATAGAGGATCCGCAGGAAAATGAGGTCGATATGCATATGGCAGATGAGCGGCCTCCGATAGATAAGGTGCGCTTAGATATGATTAATATGGGATAAATTATTATAAAAAGCCCTGCAATTGCAGGGCTTTTCCCTCTTACGCTTCTGCTAGTTGAAAGAATTGCGGAAGATACTCTTTATGCGCTTCTAGCATTTCATCCAAGATTTGTTTAGCAATTGTATCAGATGGAACAAGCGGATTGATTGTCATCGCTACAAGTGCTGTATTGTAGTCGCCTGTAACAGCCGCTTCTGCCGCAACGCGCTCAAATGACTTAATTTGCTGTACAAGGCCGCGGACCGCAACAGGGAGATCCCCTACCGCTATCGGCTTAGGGCCGTCTTTTGTAATAACACAATTCACTTCTACTGCAGAGTCATCAGGAATGCTTGCAATTGCTCCATTGTTTCGCGTATTTACTGGCTGGATATCGCGTTTGTCGTTGTAGATAGAGTTAATCAAGTTACAGGCTGCATCGCTGTAATAGGCGCCGCCCCGCTTTTCTAATTGCGGAGGCTTGATTGCCAAATTCGGATCTTTATATAACTCAAATAGCTCTTTCTCTACCTGTTTTACGACCTCGGCGCGCGTTCCTACTGTTCTGGCTGCTTCTAATTCCTCTTCCAGCATTTCCTTTGTTTTATAATAATAGCGGTGGTAGCCGCAAGGAATCACTTTTAAGCCGCGAATGAAGTCAGGCTCCCAGCCAAGCGCGGCAATATTCTTCATCGTTAGCGCATTCTCCGGATTTGCCATTGCTTCGATTACTCGGTCCATGACGCTAACGCCGTCTACATACACATTCAATCCAAACACCATATGATTGAGGCCGGCAAAATCAACATGGACTCTCTCTGGAGATACGTTCAACATCTCAGCCGTGCCCATTTTCATCCCGATTGGAACGTTGCAAAGGCCGACAACCTTTTTAATGTTGCTATAGCGGAGCACAGCCTCCGTTACCATGCCGGCCGGATTTGTAAAGTTAATGAGCCAAGCGTCCGGGCATAATTCCTCCATATCTCTGCAAATATCCAAAATAACAGGAATAGTGCGCAATCCTTTAAACAATCCGCCCGGCCCGTTTGTTTCTTGTCCAATTACATTATATTTCAGCGGAATTTTCTCGTCCTTCGCGCGCGCATCAAGAAGGCCTACCCGAAATTGCGTTGTAACAAAGTCCGCATCTTTAAGGGCGGCGCGGCGGTCTAAGGTAAGGTGAATTTCCATCGGAATCCCCGCTTTTTTAACCATCCGTTTTGCCAATGCCCCTACAATATTCAGCTTTTCCTCTCCTGCCGGAATATCAACAAGCCATAGCTCGCGTACGGGAAGTTCGTCATATCTTTTGATAAAACCTTCAATAAGTTCAGGAGTATAGCTGGATCCTCCCCCGATTGTTACAATTTTAATTCCCTCTTTTGCAATATTGTGTTCCATAGCTATCTTCCCCTTTATTGTATGATTTCTTCTTACATGCCCTTGTAGCTGATTAACTGAATGTTTCTCGCTTCTACCGCTTTGCGGATTTCCCCGCTCGTCAAAATGGATAGCTCCTTTGCGCGCAAGAGGGCATACGAACTTCCAGAAAGCAGCGCTTCATCAATAAATGCCGGGTGGCACATGATTTCCGCTGTTTCATAAAATGAAGCTTGCTCCAGCATATTTATAAGGTACTCTGCTGTTAACTGCTCGCCATAAAATCTGTCATCGAAAAAAGCAACAGTTTTCACGCCCATATTTTTCAACTGCTCTGCATTCCCCGGCACTAACCGAACCGGGAGGCTATATTCCTTCGCCAGGTTCGCAACAATAGGAAGTACATTCTCAAGCCCATGGGCATGGTGATGGCTATCAATATGAGTAGGCCGCAAGCCAAATGAAAGAAACTTCTCTATTTGGCTGCGAAACTCTCTTTCAATCTCATCCGGTCTGGCAAGCCTCTCAATTTCCCGCAGAGAACGAAATCTCCCATTTGCATCAATAAGTGACGGAACCGCTTTGGATACAGGTTTGCCGCATGTCAAAACAAGGTGGATTCCCACGCCAAGATTAGGGTTTTCTTTCGCTAAAGCTGCGGCGTGGGCAGCGCCGGGCATATTTGCCATCAAAGTTGCTGAAGTCACAATGCCGTTTTGAAAAGCCTCCACAATTCCAAGATTAACGCCCTTTGAATAACCAAAATCATCTGCATTTACAATTAATTTTGTCATAGATTGCTTCTATCCTTGCTATTATTTTGTTATAACAGTACCCATGGATATTTGCTTTATTTCTTTGTACATTCTAATCATTTCAGCAACTAAATCGCTGATTGTTTCCACGCTCATCATTTGATCTTCAGCGTGCATAATAATAAGGGAAAATTCTAATTTTTGGCCAGATGCCTCCTGTTGAATAAGCCCCGCATGCGCTTTATGCCCCTCTGACAAAAATTGGCGGGACTCTTTCAATTTTTCCTCTGCCTCTTCAAAGCGCCCTTCTCTTGCTGCATAAAGCGCCTCCATAACTAGGCTCTTGGCTGTACCAACATTGCTGATAATATTAAAAGCTACCAATTCCATTCCTTCCATTTAAAATCCTCCCTATCCTTCTTTCGCTATCGGATACATTTGAAGATGGTGGTATAAGGCGCCAATCATACCCGCATTATTTTGGAAATAACACGGCTCCAAGGGAATATTCTTCCCAAATGTCTCTAACCGCTTTAGGCGCCACTGCAATTCAGGTATCAAGTCATCCCTTTGGCTAATTGCACCGCCGAGCAAAATCTTTTTCGGATTGAACATAAAGAACAAGTTATAAATTCCAATCGATAAGCTATCAAAAAACTGGTTTACCTCATGCCTTGCATGGGGATCTCCTTGTTCATACGCATGAAATACATCGACTCCCGTTACCTCATCAAGAGGCAATCCTTTATATTTTGCATATCTCGACCGCAACCCTAAAACTGACCCTGTGTGGCTTAACGTGCAATTTTCTGCAATATTATTTTGTAGGCCTTGTGTAATCATAAAGCCGAATTCTCCAGCCATAAATGAGGAGCCGCGGTACAGCTTGTTATCTAAAAAACAAGCTCCTCCGATGCCCGTGCCGATTGCCATGCATAAAAAGTCGCTTTCACCCTGGGCGTTTCCCTTCCATTTCTCGGCTAAAGCTGCGCAATTCACATCATTTTCAACGCTAACCGGCAGCCGCAGCCGTTCCTCTAAATATTCCTTAATATTAAAATTGTTAAAATCCGCAATAGCGCCGCCAACTTCGATATAGCCGCTATAGCAATCCACAAACCCCGGTACACTCAATGCAATTCCTGAAAGCTGTTTATATTCCCCTGCTGTTTTTAGTACATGATCTAAAATGGCTTGGCCGCAGGTACGATTGGACGGGAATTTTCCTGTTTCAAGAATGTTGCCCTTTTCATCAAGCAAACCGTACTTTACATCTGTACCGCCAATATCAAACGAAATGTATTGTTTCATAACACAGAACTCCTATACTTTCTCAATTACGTGCGCAATATAATAGAGTGCTGGACCATACTTTGATTTTTGAAAGATGTCCTTTAGGTACCTCTCCGTTTCTTTTGCAGATAAGGAGGAAGCTACCTCAAAGGTAGCTTGAATCCTCCCAACTGATTGTAGCTTCGTTGTAACCTTTTCATCTGTATAATCTTGAAAAAACTTGCGAATGAATGAAATTTGGCCGCAATGAAACTGTACAATGTAGTGATGCATTACTAGCACCGCCTTATGCTGACTTTTGCGCACCGCTATCGCCTTGGGCAGCCTCACCCGCTTTATTAGCCGCGATTACAAACGGCAAGTAAATCAAGGTTGATACCGCTAAGCAGGCAAAGCCAAGCGCTAAGGCAAGCCAGTTGCCTCCTGTTCCAAAGAATGCGATTAGCGGACCTGGAGTTGTCCATGGAACTTGATACGCAATCGGCGGAATTAAGCCGGATGCGATGGCAGTATAGCCAATTACGATGTTCACTGCCGGCACTAAGATGAACGGAACAATAAAGATTGGATTTAATACAATCGGTATACCGAAAATAATCGGTTCGTTAATGTTAAAGAGACCCGGCGCAATGGAAAGCTTGCCAATGTCGCGATAGTCCTTGCGGCGCGATGCGATGAAAATCGCAATCAACAATCCTAATGTCATGCCAGAGCCGCCGTAGTTGGCAAACGCGTCATTGATTGCCCAAGTTACCGGATAAGGCGCTCCCCATGCAGATCCATGCTGCCCGACAAACGCCAAGTTTGCAAGGTTAGGCTCGGCAAACATAGCTTCACGGATAGCTGCAGTTGTGTTCGGGCCGTGAATACCAAATACCCATAATACGTTTGAAACTATTGATAGAATAACAACAGATGCAGCGTTTGTGCCTAAATTTTTAAGCGGTGTTTGTAGTACTGTGTAAATGAGCTGATGCAAGCCTTTTGGATATAGAGCTGTAATGATAGCGTTTGCAAGAGCAAACCCAACTGTAATGATGATAATTGGGAATAATACCTTAAATGTACGTGCTACTGCCGGCGGTACTGCTGGCGGCATATTAATTTGCAATTTCTCGGATTTTGATAACTTACTAAATACTTCCCCTACAAGAAGACCTACAATAATTGCAACGAATAACCCTTGTGCTCCTAGATAACCAGTTGAAATGAAGTTTGCTCCATCTACTACTTTGTATGGAGGATAAATAATAAAGAAGGTTGATAAGGCGGTCAAACCGCACAGCAGTTCATCTGCCTTCAACGCAATTGCTATATTGCGCGCGACGAGAAATACAATGAACATCGCCAAGATATCGGTTGACCCGCGCAATACTGGCGTAAAGATTTGCTGGTAATCTGCTAAATTCGGAAACAGCTTGTGCAAGAATAAGATTTTTGCAATAAAGCCATCTGGCGCCAGCACCGCAAAGTTTAGTAAAACGATTAAGGAACCGGCCATTGTCAGCGGAAATGACAAAATGAATGCATCACGAATTGCGACAATATGGCGCTGCGAGTTTAGCTTGGTAGCAACCGGCACTAACGCTTTTTCAACAACACTTTCAAACCTCTGCATAAAGCTCATGTGTGTTAGCCTCCTTTAATAATTGGATACAAATATTGTTACGGGAGAGAAGCTAGCGCCTCTCTCCCGCTACTACCGCAGTTAGGAAATCAGGCTTAACGCTTTTTCTAGTACAGCTTGTCCATTCATTGTTCCATAATCTCTCATATCAATAATTTCAACCGGCACTCTGCCGCCAATCACAGCATCTACTTGCGGCTTTTGATATCGAACTTGTGGGCCTAGCAGCACAACATCGATTTCCTTTGCTACACTGTCGCATTCGGATACCGGCAACGCAAAAATCTCAACCTCTGTTCCCTTCGCCTGCGCTGCATCCTTCATCTTATTTACAAGTAAACTAGTAGACATCCCAGCTGCACATACTAACAAGATCTTTTTCATCATTAACTCCCCCTCATGTAGTTTAAAATAAAATGATCACTCTGTTTTCGCGGCAACGGCTATGTCATTCGCTATATCTTGGCCATTTGTCGCAATTACTTTTTTATACCAATAAAAACTTTTCTTCTTGATTCTTCGTAAATCTTTTTCGCTATGCTCATCGCGGTTTATATATACAAAGCCATAGCGTTTTTGGTAGCCATTGAGCCAGCTTAGCAAATCAGTAAATGACCATGTGCAGTATCCTAACAGCTCGACTCCATCGCTTATCGCATTCTGGCACGCCTCGATATGGGTGCGGATATAGTCAATGCGATAATCATCATTTACCATATTGTTTTCCTCTAATTTATCAAATTCACCCAAGCCATTTTCTGTAATCAGCACCGGCAGGCCGTAGCGGCTTGTTAAACGCCGGAGGCCGATCCGCAAACCTGTCGGATCAATTTCCCAATCCCAATTTGTTGCTTCAAGATGCGGGTTGCGTTTCGTTTTATACAAGCCCGGAATGCCACTTTCTTCTGTCGTTCCTTTTTTGCCGCTTGTATTCATCCTTCCTTCTCCAACACCGTCTAGCGGATTCATCTCGACAGTTCCTGTCCGGTAGTAGTTAACTCCGATAAAATCCGGTTTTCCATGAGCAAGCAATATCCAGTCATCTTCCTGTACAGTTGGTGTTAACCCTTGCTCTTCTAGATATCTCCACGCAACTTTCGGATATTTGCCCCAGCAATACACATCCAGCCACCAATAATTATTCAGCTCTTCTGCGTTTTCGTACGCGAGCACATCATTCGGATGGCTTGTAGCTGCATAAGTCGGCCCGTAGGCAAAACTTGGCCCAATCTTGCCATTTGGCACATATCTTCTAAATGATTGAATCGCTTTTGCATTTGCTAGATTTGCAATATGGTTGGCTTCATACATTCTCTTTAAATCTTTTACTCCAGGAGGATGAATGCCGTTTCGATATCCTAACCCAATAAATACATTTTGCTCATTTAATGTTACCCAATACTTCACGCGGTCTCCGTAACGCTTATAAAGCGTAATGCAATATTGGTTAAAATCTTCGATAATTTCACGTGACTCCCAAGCCCCATATAAGTCCATTAAAGCTTGCGGCACATCCCAATGGTAAATGGTAATAACAGGTTCAATGTTATATCTTAATAGTTCGTTTATTAAATTGTCATAAAATTGAAGTCCCTTTTCATTTGCCTCCCCCCTTCCTTCAGGGTAAATGCGGCTCCAAGCGATAGAGAAACGATACGCCTTTAGGCCCATTTCAGCCATTAACGCTACATCTTCCTTGTATTTGCCGTAATGATCCACGGCAACGTCGCCATTCGTATTTTCATACGTTGTACCTGGGATTTTTGTATAAGTATCCCATATAGAAGGACCTTTTCCATCTTCATTCCAAGCTCCTTCTACTTGATAGGCTGCGGAAGCAGAGCCCCATAAAAAATCTTTTGGAAAACTTGCCAGCTTTGTGTGTATCAAATTAATCACTCCTCTTGGTTTAGATTGTATGCGTTTTCAACCTTGGAGTAAATACGATAAGCCCATATAGTTTTTTATGACACGCTCTGTAACTTGTTACAAATTAGAAACAACTTGTTTCATCCAAATGTTATATACTAAAATTCGAAAGGAAATGTTTCCGCTTTCAAAAAGCAGATGCCATTAAATATTATGATGGATATGCCCTAGTTTCAACTTCTTAAAATCAACAATGCTGCGCCAGAAGCAGCAAGAACAATCTATCACTCGGGGGGAACATGAATGTTTACAAATGAAGCGATTTCATCATTTAATGAATTAGAGTATTCACTATACGACTACATTTGTAAAAATGGGGAAAAAGTCGTATACATGCGCATACGTGATTTAGCTAATCAAACTCATGTTTCTACGTCTACTATTTTGCGTTTTTGCAGAAAGTTAAATTGTGAAGGATTTTCCGAATTTAAAGTAAAACTGAAAATGCATTTGGAAAAAAGCGCAAATGAAAATTTTAAAAGTGTTCAGTATGCCCTTTCCAAATTTGTGGAACGGATAGCAAGAGGCAGTTTCGAATCTTATATAGAGGACAGTGCAAAGCTCATTGCAGAAGCAGAAAATGTAGTATTTATCGGGGCAGGAAGCTCTGGGATACTAGCAGAATATGGGGCAAGATATCTTTCAAGCTTAGATAAATTTTCCCTGCACATTAATGATCCTTTTTTCCCCATTAATGCACACTACCTCCACAACAGCGTTACGATAGTCTTATCTGTTTCTGGGGAAACCCCTAATATTATTGATCAAGTAAATACGCTCAAGAGAGAGGGAAGCAAAATCATCAGCATAACAAATAATAAGAACTGTACGATTGCCAAGATTTCAGACATTAATATACCCTATTATGTAACAGAGGAGTATAAAGGGCTTGCCAATATTACAACACAAATACCTGTAATCTACCTTTTAGAATCGATCGCGCGGACGACATACAAATTGATGAATAGCTAACTGCGATGATGAAAATAGGCAAAAAAGCGCATTTTTCATAGAGGGATAGCGAAACTGGCGGTGTATCTGTAAATACAAGTTAAAAAACATAACACCTTTCTTTTGAAAGGGGAGAGAGCATCCAGCTATGCATAGAAGCGCTCAAAACCTATTCCTGCCCCATGCGACACAAAACCAGAGAGGAAGCAAACACAAGGTGCTGTTTGTTCTACTTAGCCGCGATATATATGTTCAAATAATAAAAAGCCTTGCATGCGCACCATGCAAGGCTTTTTGCTATTGCAAACGTTTCTTATCCTTTATATCTGTACAAACACCCGTCCTGTTACAGGGCATATTTTTCTTCCGCAATCAGCTTCGCTGCAATCTCGCGCTTCTTCGCAATCACGTTAACCGGCGTATAGCGTGTGAACTTGCGAAGCGCAGATAACATCATCCGGAGCGCATCTCCGCTTTCTACCGCAATCAACGTCTCTTTTGCGTGGGCTTCGATTTCATTAAATGCTTCTTGGCAGAACACTTCTGTGTACAGAAGCTTTTGCTTGTTCTTTTCCAGTCCTGTATGTTTAATTGCTTTTTCCGTGCGGAGCAATACGGATTCCATCGCATATACGTTGCTGACAATGTCTGCGATATTCACGAGAATTTCCTGTTCTTTATCCAATGCCTTGCCGTATTTTTGGACGGCCAACCCGGCAATCAATAAGCCGATTTTCTTTGCGTTGCGCACTAAATATTTTTCTTGCGCCAGCGGCTCATCGCCCACTTCTTCCGGCATGAGCATCATCAATTCTTCCTGCAGCTGCTGCGCTTTTTGCAATAACGGCAGTTCGCCTTTTAGCGCTTTACGCAGGAATGTGCCTGGCACAATCAAGCGGTTGATTTCATTTGTCCCTTCAAAAATGCGGTTAATGCGGGAATCGCGGTACATTCTTTCAATCTCGTATTCTGCCATAAAACCGTAGCCGCCGTGAATTTGCACGCCTTCATCTACTACATAATCAAGCACTTCAGAGCCGAATACCTTATTTAAAGAGCATTCAATCGCATATTCAGCAACAGAAGCCGCAACCGCTTTGCCGTCTTTTACCTCTTCTTCTGTCAATGCGCTTGCGCGTGCCTCAAACAAACCGACTGTGCGGTATATAGAGCTTTCCGCTGCATAAATTTTCGCCGCCATGTTTGCCAGCTTTTCTTGGATTAACGGGAAGCGGGAGATTGGCTGCTTGAATTGTTGGCGCTGATTGGCGTACTGGATGGAAATTTCAAGGGCGCGTTTCGCCGACCCTACCGTGCCTACCCCCAATTTATAGCGGCCAATATTCAAGATGTTAAACGCGATAACATGGCCTTTTCCGATTTCACCGAGCACGTTTTCTTTTGGCACAAGCGCGTCCTGCAAAATCAATGTACGAGTGGAAGAACATTTAATCCCCATTTTCTTTTCTTCCGGGCTTGTTGAAACGCCTGGAAAATCGCGCTCGACAATAAAGGCTGTAAAATGTTCGCCGTCAACCTTTGCATATACAATGAATACATCGGCAAAGGCAGAGTTCGTGATCCACTGCTTTTCACCGTTTAATACATAATGTGTGCCTTCTGCGTTCAAGCGCGCAGTTGTTTTTGCTCCTAACGCGTCCGAACCGGAGCCAGGCTCAGTCAAGGCATATGCCGCTAATTTCGCGCCTGCTGCTAAATCCGGCAAATACTTTTGCTTTTGCTCCTCATTGCCGAACAATACGATAGGAAGAGAACCGATGCCGACATGGGCGCCGTGGGAAATTGCAAAGCCGCCGGCACGCGAAAATTTCTCCGCAATCAACGCAGAGCTGATTTTATCCAAGCCGATGCCGCCGTACTCTTCCGGAACGTCCGCACCGAGAAGGCCAAGCTCGCCCGCTTCTTTTAATAGTCTTACAGAACGCTCAAATTCATGGTTTTCCAAATACTCCAGCTCTGGCAATACTTCATTGACGATAAAATCCTCTGTTGTTTTGGCAATCAACTTGTGCTCATCTGTATAATCTTCCGGCGTAAATACTTGATCAATTGTAATCTCGTCAATTAAAAAGCTGCCGCCTTTTACAGTTTCACCAATTGTTTTTTTCATGCTTTATTCCTCCCTTATTATTCATCACACTACACAAGCTCAAATACGCCTGCCGCACCCATGCCGCCGCCGATGCACATTGTTACGATACCGAACTGCTCGCCGCGGCGCTTCATTTCATGGATTAACGACAATGTCAGCTTCGTTCCCGTACATCCTAGCGGGTGCCCAAGCGCAATAGCGCCGCCGTTTACGTTTACTTTTTCTTCGTCCAAGCCAAGCTGGCGAATAACTTGAATGGACTGGGAAGCAAATGCTTCGTTCAGCTCGAATAAACCGATGTCCGATAATTCAAGCCCGGCAAGCTTCAGCGCTTTCGGAATCGCCGCCACTGGGCCGATGCCCATTACTTCCGGCGGGACCCCGGCAACTGCAAACGAACGGAATTTGGCGAGCGGCTGCAAACCGTCGCTTTTTGCTTTCTCATGGTCCATCAACAGCACCGCAGCGGCGCCGTCGCTCATTTGCGAAGAGTTTCCGGCCGTTACTGTACCGCGGATATTAAAGGCCGGGCGCAGCTTTCCGAGCACTTCCGCCGTTGTTTCTTCGCGGACTCCTTCATCCTGCTGGAATTCAAATGTTTTTTCATGAAGCTTGTTATCATCTCCGACAGAACGAAGCGTTACTTCAACCGGAACTGTTTCAGCAGCGAACTTGCCTTCACGCAGCGCTTTGGCAGCACGCTGGTGGCTGCGCACAGCGAATGCATCCTGTTCTTCGCGGCTGATGCCATACTGCATGGCAACCTGCTCTGCCGTGTGCCCCATGCCCATGTAATACTCTGGCGCTGTTTCCACAAGACGGCTATTCGGGCGTACAACATGCCCCATCATCGGGACAAGGCTCATCGATTCCGCCCCGCCGGCAATAACGGCTTCAGCGTGGCCAAGCATAATGCGCTCTGCCCCGTATGCGATGCTTTGCAGCCCCGAAGAACAATAGCGGTTAATCGTAATCGCCGGAACCGTATGCGGAAGCCCGGCGAGCGCCCCGATATTGCGCGCCATATTCAAGCCTTGCTCCGCTTCGGGCATCGCGCAGCCAAAAATCAAATCGTCAATATTGCCTTCATAGTTATTTGCGCGCTTTAACGTTTCTTTTACAACTAGCGCGCCTAAATCGTCAGGACGAACGGTAGCGAGTGAGCCCCGCTTCGCTTTTCCGACCGGCGTTCTCGCTCCTGCAACAATTACTGCCTCTCTCATGGGCCTTCCTCCTTAATTACGTAATGGTTTTCCTTTTACAAGCATATGCTGCATTCTTTCCTGGGACTTTCTTTCGCTGACCAAACTTAAAAACGCCTCGCGTTCCAAATCCAATAAATACTGCTCATCAACTTCCGTTCCGTACGGCACTTTACCGCCGGCGATTACATAAGCGAGCTTTTTCGCAATCGCTAAATCATGCTCGGAAATATAGCCTGATAAATGCATTGCTTGCGCGCCCAGCACCAATGTTGCATATCCTGTTTCGCCGACAACCGGTATCTTTTTGCGAACTGGCGCTTTATAGCCTGCCTCGTATAACGCAAGCGCCTTTTGCTTTGCATCATATAACAGGTGGTCGCCGTTAACGCTAATGCCGTCTTTATCTCCCAAGAAGTTGTTTGCAAACGCTTCCTGTGCGGAAGTGGAAACCTTCGCCATCGCGATTGTTTCAAACACCTTATTCGCTACCTTTTGCAAGTCATACTCCACACCTTTTGGCATTTTGCTTAGGTACTTCATATACAATTCTTTATTTCCGCCGCCGCCTGGAATTAAGCCAACGCCGACCTCTACTAGCCCCATATACGTTTCGCTTGCTGCTTGGATGCTGGCCGCCGGCAGGCAAATCTCCGCTCCGCCGCCAAGCGTCATCCCATACGGCGCAGCAACAACCGGCTTAGAGCTGTATTTGATTTTCATCATCGCGTTCTGAAATTGCCGTACAACCCAGTCAATTTCAAAATAGTTATCATCCTGCGCTTCCATTAAAATCATGGCAAGATTTGCGCCAACGCAGAAGTTTTTGGACTGGTTGCCGATAACAAGCCCTTTATAATTGCGCTCTACTTCATCGACCGCGTAATTGATCATCTGGATAATATCCATTCCGATTGCGTTATTCGGGGAATGGAATTCTAAACAAAGCACGCCGTCCCCTAAATCGATTAAGCTGGCGCCGCTGTTTTTCTTAATAACGCCATTCTTCTCTTTAAGCTGCTTTAAGCTGATTGCTTTTTTGTTTCGCTCCAAAAGCTTATATTCACCGCTGTCATAATAATACACTTCACCGTTTTCACGTTTATAGAAGGCTTCAAAGCCCTTTTCTAGCATCTCTTGTACCCATGCCGGAACGGTTAACCCGCTTTCTTCCATTTTCTCCGCCGCTTTGCGCACACTGATTGCATCCCATGTTTCAAACGGGCCGTACTCCCAGCCAAAGCCCCATTTCATCGCATTGTCAATGGCGACAATATTGTCGGCTATTTCTTTATGAAGTTTGGCCGAATATAGCAGCGTTGGCGCCAAAATGTTCCAAAGCAGCGCACCGGCGCGGTCTTTCGCGTATACGAGCGTTTTTAACTTATTGGATAATCCTTTTTCTTGTTTGCTTAATTCTATGGAAGGCGCTTTTAACTTTTTACGGGGTTCATATTGTAATGTTTCGGGGTTAAGTTCTAAGATGTCTTTGCCTTGCTTTAAGAAAAAGCCTTGGCCGCTCTTGCTTCCGAGCCATTTTCTTTCCAGCATGACGTGCAAAAAGGCCGGTACATTGAAGATTTCACGTTCTTCTTCCTGCACGTTTTCATATACGTTGTTGGCAACGTGAACAAATGTATCTAGTCCGACTACATCCAAAGTACGGAATGTTGCGCTTTTTGGGCGCCCGATTAGCGGTCCTGTGACAGAGTCAACTTCTCCAACGGTATAGCCGTTTTTAAGCATCTCCTGCAATGTCACAAGCAAGCCGTATGTACCGATGCGGTTGCCGATAAAGTTTGGTGTATCCTTTGCGATTACAACGCCTTTTCCAAGCACATCTTCTCCAAAGGTTTTCATAAACTCGAGCACCTGCAGATCTGTGTCCTGCGTTGGAATGATTTCTAAAAGCTTCAAATAGCGAGGCGGATTGAAAAAATGGGTGCCTAAAAAGTGCTTGCGAAAATCCTCTGAACGTCCCTCCGCCATTTTTTCCACTGAAATGCCAGACGTATTCGAGCTAACGATTGCCCCCTGCTTGCGGACCGCATCAATGCGTGCAAATACTTGCTTCTTTATATCGAGGTTTTCCACAACTACTTCGATAATCCAGTCAACATCCTTAAGCCGGTCCATATCATCTTCCATATTGCCCGCTTCAATCAGTGCAGCATTTTCTTTCGAAGTAAGAGGAGCCGGCTTTTGTTTAAACAGCTTTTGAATTGCAGCCGTGCTAAAGCGGTTGCGAACCTCTTTGTCCTCCAGCGTAAGCCCTTTTGCTTCCTCTTCTGGTGTAAGCGTTTTCGGAACAATGTCTAAAAGCAATGTTGGAATTCCGATATTGGCCAGATGCGCCGCAATCCCCGAGCCCATAACCCCGGATCCGAGAACGGCTGCCTTTCTAATTTGAAACATTCCATTCTCCTCCTTAAATTCTTGAATGAATCCTCATTCAATTTTATGGCAAAACTATTGTAAGGCATGAATGAGTCCTCTATTAACAAATATATGATATTGATTAAATTTTCGCAATAAATTTAATAATAAAAATTAATCGACAAAATTATTTTTTTTTCATTGCGGAAATGCTACTACAGTGGAGGTGAAAACGATGGGAAGATTAAAAGGAAACCCTTCTAAAGGCGGCGTGAGCGCCGCAAGCGTAACGGGAAATGCCGGCCCAGGCAACGGCCCGACGGAAAAAGGCCGTCAAGGCAATAATCAGCAGTACAAAAAACAAAACATGGGTGAAAAATAAGCTTTCCCTACTACAAATAAGGGGCGGAGCATGCCATAATGAAATGCAGCCACTGCTATTTGCAGGGCCGCTTCGCCCTTTCCAATCTGTACATAAAAGAGGTTGTATCATGAATAAGAAACAAACGCTTATAATTAGTATCGCCCTTGTCCTTGCCGCGCTTTTTTTCGCGTTGGACCAAAAGCCCGAGGAAACAAGCGCGCAAACTTCCCAGCCCGATATATACGGGAAATATGGCGTTACAATTGATGCCAAGACGGGAGAAGTATTATATGGAAAAGAGGAATATTCCCCCGCTCCTCCCGCAAGCCTGACAAAAATGATGACTGCCCTTTTGCTTCTTGAAAAAGTAAAACCGGATGAGAAAATTGCCATTACCCGGCACGCGCTCAATACGGAAGACCATACAAGCAAAATTATGCTAAAAGCAGGCGAGACATTAGCGCGCGATGAAGCATTGAAGCTGCTGCTTACCATTAGCGCCGACGTTGTTGCCGAATCAATTGCTGAACATATTGCTGGCTCGAAGGAAAAATTCACGAAGCTCATGAACAAGCGCGCGCAAGAGCTCGGGGCAAAGCATACATCGTTTCGCAACGCCAGCGGCGCGGACGCATTCGGACATAAAGCTTCCGCCTATGACCTGGCGCTAATTACAAAGGAAGCCATTAAACATCCGCAAGTGCTGGACTGCATGAATACTATTACTACCGCCGTCCGCACCTCGCACCAGCATAAAGAAATTACAAATGCGGGACGAAAAGAACTGTACAATGACCCGTATGCAATTGCAAGCAAAAGCGGCCATACAAGTTCCGCCGGCCACACACTCGTAACAGTGGACGAAAAAGACGGCCGCAGAATCATCAGTGTCGTTTTAAAATCAGACAAAAAGCATCTATATAAAGATGCCGCCCATATAGCCCATTATTTCCTCAAATAACTGCGCCGCTATATTTTCCTTATATTTCGGGTACGCTAACACCGATACGGAAAAAGGAGGGGGGTCAAGATGAACCCCCTCCTCAACTTCAATGGAATCCGGCGGCTTTTAAGGATAATCCGGCCGATTCTAGCAATAATCCGGCGGTTTTTCCCTATAATCCGGCCAATTTGGGCAGTAATCCGGCCAACCTGCCTTATCTTTTAAAAATCCCCTTTAATACAAAGGCGACGTTGGCCGGGCGCTCCGCCAAACGGCGCATGAAGTAGCCATACCAATCATTCCCATATGGCACATACACCCGCATTTTATAGCCTTCCTTGGCAAGCTCAAGCTGCCGTTCCGGACGGATTCCATATAGCATTTGAAATTCAAAGCGGTCATGCGGAATATGATATTCTTTTACAAGCTCCTTCGTATATGAAATAATCGCTTCATCGTGCGTGGCAATTGCCGTATAGTTGCCGTTTAACAAATGTGTTTTAATGATTTTTTTAAAATTCTCATCCACATCTTGCTTATTCGGAAATGCCACCTCTGGTGATTCTTTATATGCTCCTTTTACAAGGCGGAGATTCGGTCTGTAGCGGTTTAAATCATCAATGTCCTTTTCAGCGCGGTATAAATAAGCTTGAATGACCGTACCAACATTATCATACTCCTCTTTTAATAACTTAAAAATGTCCAACGTTTTTTGGCAGCGCGAATAATCCTCCATATCGATTGTGACGAACACGCCGTTTTCCTTGGCAGCCTGCAGAATACGGCGCATATTATTCATAACAAGGTTTTCCGATATATCCAGCCCCATTGAAGTCATCTTTAACGATAACTGCGCATTTAACTGCTCACGACCAATCGCCCGGATTGCTTCTATCGAATGATTGGCCATTTCAACTGCTTCCTTCTCGTTATCAACAAATTCCCCTAAATAATCGATAGTAACGGCCAAGTTCTTCTTATTTAAATCTTTAATTACCTGTACAGCCAAATCTATCGTTTCCCCTGCCACAAAGCGGGAAGCCCCAAAACGCAAGCCATATCGCTTCGCTAACTTTGTAAGCGCTTTATTTTTTGATAAAAATAAAAATGAGTTACGCATAAGCTGTTCCATACACTCCACCCCTACACAAATATTATCTCTATTACCTCGCTTACGGCCCCATTGACTCCCCAGAAGGAGCACGGTATAAATTCCCTCTGAATCTAGCATTCTAAAGGGCCTCTATACTAAATTATATCACTTTTTAAAACCATTTGACACAACTGAAAAAAGAGCCGCTCTCCTTTTGAGAAGCGGCCTGATTTTTAACGTTTCGCACGATGCTGCTCATTCATCTGCTTAATTTCCGCAATAAGGTTCATCATGCTTTGTTTTGCATCCGGGTATGTGTCGTTCCAATGCTTCACAAGCGCTGGCATTGACTTTGCAATATAGGAGTAGAGCGCCCACATCTGTACTTTTTCTTTTAACTGTTCATCGCTTTCGCCAAGCAATAGTTCCGTATACTTCTCCAAAAGGCCATCGAATTGCTCTTGAAATTTTTGGTCCACTTGCTCCCCTCCTCCCGTTCAATTCTTATGCTCACTGTAAAAAACAAATTCATTCCATACAAATGATGGACGATTAGTCAAGCTTCGATTGTACAGACTTCAGCTTTGCCTCCATTGTGCTTTCTTTATCGCGGCGGTCATCGATGCGGATTGTCGTCGCGACGCGCGCCGCTCCTTTTGCAAACGGCACTTCATGCATTTGTTGGATTAGCTCCAATAACACCGGCAGTTCGCCCTCAATAATTGTATTCATCGGTGTCAGCCTGTATTTCACGCGATCCGCGTTTTGCTCCAATACTTTATGTATTTGCGCCACATATTCGCTTACGCTCGTTGTTCCTGTACCGATTGGAATAATGCTTACATCAACAATTGCCATTGCGTTTTCCTCCTAAACAGTTTTCCCATCTATTGTAGCGCACTCATTCCATAAAGAAAATTCGCCAATTTATTTGTCTGCTATATATTACATACACATTCATAACTGTTTCACTTTCGTAATATTTGTGACACAAACGTAACATAAAGTCACGTTATAGACAATAGCATTTTTTTAATTTCTTGGCTCTGTTAAAGGCTAATGTTAATTTGGAACGAAAGGCGGCGGCTCCAGCGGGAAAAGCGGCTCGGCCCCGCCCGCAAAAAGCGTCCGCCTGTAGTGGAACATCAACAATCGAGTTTAACAGAGACATCCATGCAAGAATATAACTCGCACCACGATAGATAAAAAATTTTTATTTTTTAGGGTAGGCCGATGTTGATTTTGATATCACGTACGTCTGTACATCACGGCTATGCAGACATTGCAACCCGCACTTATCTTCTCCCTCTGGTTTTCCTTTGGACGAGGC
>JBHGUR010000110.1:0-36500 GCA_048976805.1 Ectobacillus sp.
CCGGCACTATCGAAAACAATTGACTCCGGCGCCCCGCTATAACCAGTTCCAAAAGTGCCAATGAAGTTCCCATCATTGTCAAACTTAGAAACAGTGTCAGCGCTAAAATTGGTTACATACAGGTTGCCGCTGCTATCAAAAGCCATCCCGGTTGTAAATCCGCCGAGTCCGGTGTCTAATGTAGCGATAAAGGCACCCGCAGAATCCCTCCATTGCACCTTTCCGTCAGCAACGCTAACAAAAACATCTCCTATCGAAAATGGCATGAATTCATTCACTCCTTGTATTATAAGATTTTAATCTGATAGGGCAGCAGCATTGCATAAAAATCGCTGGCGGTTATCAATAAGGAACGCTAGCACATATGTTGAGTAATTCGGCAGTATGAAACATATACGGACAATTGAAGAAAGATGTGGAGTGTTACGAAGCGGGCATCTGCAAGTTACTATTATTGCAGGAGCATAAACTTGAAGGAATTTGCGGCAACTTTCTTCAAACTCATCTGAAATCTGGCTGATAGCGGAAATGCGAAGGTTTCTAATTGCAACTTTCTCCTTGTAGTTCTGCCTGGTGAATATATGCAAAACTGCTGACTGTATATATAATGCGTATATAAAGATGATTGCATAGACAAGTGTACAAGATATTCAAAAATATGCTATCGCTTATATTCATTTCGAATCCATAAACAAGCATTTGCGTACGATAGTAATTCGAATAAATGAAATCTTTTTATGGGCAGGCTAGAGGCTGTGTATAGAAGCGCCCCCATTTCTGCCGCATGCGCTGGAAAAATAAAAGAAGGAAACGGGCGCTGCTGCCGTTTTGTTCGGGATAACACATGAAAATGCCGAAATAATAAGGCGCCTATATAGCCCGCCCTGTATGATATCACTATTAGCCGCGCTGAATAAGCTCTTGGGAAGCTTCCAGCTTTGCCTTGAGCGCAGAAATAGCTTGAATTGCTTGCCGCATCTTTGGATGTGCCGGCAGTTTTTCCAACAGCTCCACTTCATGAAGAAGCGCCGCAACCAGTTTCAATCGTATAAGATCGGGGTGGGGATGATGTTTTAGAAGGTGTTTATAAAGCCGCCTTGCTTGCGGAATGCTTTGCTGTGTTATTAGCTCTTCAGCAAGCAACAGGGGGTTTTCTTGCTGTTGGTTCAAGAGCGATGTATAGCTGTACTGCCTGCAATATGCAAGCAATTGCTTTTGCAGTTTCACATCCTTTACCTCTCTTAAAAACGGCACAAGCTGATCTGCCTGCTTTTGTTTATTTCGCTTCAGCAGCTCGCCAAAAAGCTGGCAAACCCACTCTTCATCAATATCATTCATAGCACCGGCAGTTTCCTCCGTAAGCTGCCGGTGCACCCACGAGCAAGTATGCCAAACCTTTTGCGCCGCACCGCCATGTTCTGCGGCGGCTTTCAGCTGCTTTAGAAGTGCAGCAGCTTCATCATAGCCTTCTTCTATCCACGAGATCATGCATAAACAGCTCAGTGCGGCAGAATAACAGGAGCATGACAGCGGAATTTCAGATAGCAATCTCTTTGCTTTTGGAAAGAGCCCAATCTTAAAAAAAGCGAAGCCTTTCATATACTTCATTTGGCTATCCAGTTCGCCGTTTGCCTCTAATTCTTCTATAAGGCTTAATGCTTTCGTTTCCTTCCCTTGTGCAATAAGGTCTTCTATCATGTTAAACGATATGCTAGACACGGGACATCGCCTCCCGAATTTGTGAAATGTGGGCGCTGTGAATCAAGCTGGAAGCTTGGTTATAGTACAAGCCTTCCTGCAAAAGATGGAACGCTTCCTCTAAATACAGCTTCACGAGAGTGCGCGCCATTGCTTCGTTCTGTCTAATAACCGGCAGCAACTTCCGGGCGGAATCTTCATCCTCCAAGGTTACGTAGCAATAATAAAGGTACAGGCGCGACGCCGTATATTCCGAAAAAGTTGAAGAAATTTTCTCGAACCAATACACCGCTTGCGGATAATTTCCTTCCCGCATAGATGATACACCAAACAGGAAAAATACTTGCTGATTTGCCGGTTCTAACTCTTCTGCCTGCAGCAAATAATGGCGCGCCCGCGCAAATTGATAATACGTAAGCAAAATTTTCGCAAGCTCGATATAATCCCCCGCTTTTGCAGGGCGGAGCAATTCTACAAGCTGTTTTTCCGCTTGTTCCATAGATTCTTTACGGTAAATTAAACCAAATAGATGATTGAGGGAGTCCTTGAGCTGTGTATTGCCCAAGTAAGCAAGCCGAAAATGATAAATCGCCTCATCAGGCCGGTTCAATTTCTTATAGCAATATCCTAAATAATTATGGGTTTTAAACCCATTGAGCCCTACCTGGCTCGGGTAACGGGGATTGATTGGCATAACGAGGCATTGATGGAAGAGGCCGACAGCTTGAGGTATCTGCCCCAAATTAAAGTGGCAGCCCGCCTTTAAATAAACTAGATCTATATAATCTGGAAAATGCCTAATCCCTTCGTCAGCTAACTGAATCGCTTCATGAAACTTGCGCATTTTCACCAATGTGTTCGCGTAGTTTTTATATAAATTCGGAACCCACAATTCCTTCGGCTGCTTTAAATGATCCAGCGCCTGCTGAAATTGTTGTATGGCTTCGCTGTTTTTGTTCAACCTAGCATATTCCATCGCTAGATTATAACGGGCAAACGGAGCACCGGGATGCCTCTTTACTTCATCGAGGGCAATTTTTAAGTTTCGCTCCGTCTTATTTTTTTCCTGGACAATTTGCTGGGAATAGCCATAATGATGGATCCGAACCTGTGTAAGTTGCATCGGCTTTGCTGGATTTCGTTTCATAATAGATGAGGAAATTTGTTCGTGGAGCGCTCCTGTAAAGCGGTATTCCGGCCTGTTTCTCCAAAGCCGGATGCTTGGAAATACCATTTTGTCCCCGCTAGACTCATATAAATGATTGATAATCTGGAGAAAATAAGCTTCGGCTGTATCTGAAGCAAGGAGAGATAACAACAACTTCGTGTCTTCGGGCTCGAGGCGCTCATCCGCATCCAAATGCAAAATCCAATCCCCCGTCGCATGCTCCAGCGAAACATTGCGCGCCTTGGCAAAATCGTGCTCCCAAGGGATATGGAACACCTTCGCCCCATAGTGCCGGGCGATATTTACAGTTTGATCCTTTGAACCTGTATCAACAATAATCATTTCATCAATAAACGATTTCACACTATCCAAGCAGGCAGGCAAAGTTTTCTCTTCATCTTTTACAATCATACAAAGGCTTATCGTTTGTTTTCGCTGTTCACTCACATCTCCCTCTCCCCTCTGTCCTTAAAATCATGCTCAATGTCCTCCCACTTCATATGGATGCGCACAATATCTTCTTCGACAAGCTCGCTTCCCATTTGCACTTCGATACATTCTAAATCGGAAATGGCCCTTGCCCCATGCTTCGCCCCGACAGGGATGTGAATGACATCGCCAGGCTTTACATGCTTAAACTTTCCATCGATAATAAATTCTCCTTCTCCCGAAATAATCGTCCAAACTTCTTCTCGTTTCAAGTGCATTTGGTAGCTTAAATTCTTGCCGGCGAGAATTTTAAGCCGTTTCGTTAAGACTTCATTTCCATCTTCCAGCTTGCTATAGTCCAAGACACTGTAGCATCCCCACCGTTTTTCCTCATACATCGGCCGTTGCCCCAAATGCCCAGTCAGCTCCTTTATCTGGCTGCTTGCCGATTTATCGGCCACTAAAATGCCGTCATGGCTCGCGACGACAATGCCATTGGATATACCCGCAATAATCACCGGAAGCTCCAGCTCATTAATGAGGTGGGTATTAATCGCATCATCGCTCATTGTTCCTTTTCCGATAATGTTGGTATTAAACTTGCCTGTAAGCGTATTCCACGTCCCTAAATCATGCCAGATGCCGTCATACGGTATAGCCGCAATATGCTCTGTCTGTTCCACAACTTCATAATCAAAGCTCCTGCGGGGAAGGCGGCTATATTGTTGCAGCAATGCTTCATATTGGGCGGGTATGCCTTTATCATGCAAAAGCTGCAGCAAATATCCCAGCTTAAAGGCAAACACGCCGCAATTCCAGAGTGCGTTCTGTTTCATTAATGCCGCGGCCGTCTCCTCATTCGGCTTCTCGACAAAGCGCCGGACTGTCACATAAGAGGAAGCGCGCTGTTTCTCAACCGGAACAATGTAGCCGTATTGCGCTGACGGGTAAGAGGGCCGCACTCCCATTAAGGCAAGGGAAGCATTCGAATCTGCAAGCACAGCCTCGAATTGCTTTATTGCCTGAAAGAATGAATCTTCCACATACGCATCAACCGGCAGCACACAGACCACTTCATCCAAACTGGCGTCGCGAACAGAGTGCAAATAAGCTGCGGCTAATGCGATGGCTGGAAATGTATCGCGCCGCTCTGGCTCGATAAGAAGCGGGAGTTCATTGCCCAATTGGCTTTGAATAATATCTACTTGGGACTTGCCCGTTGTAATATAGGAAGAAGCCGCCAAGCCGGACGTTTGCAATTGCCGCCATATTCTTTGAATCATAGATTCTTTGGCACCGTTTTCGTTTGGCAGCATTTTCAAAAATTGTTTTGATCTCGAATCATTTGATAACGGCCATAGCCGTTTGCCTGATCCGCCGGATAGTAAAATCAGCTTCATAGTTTACCAACCTTCTATTTCATACTTTTAAAAATCATAGAAAATCTTTTTTTGTTTTTGGCTCTGTTAAAGGCTAATGTTGATTGGGATTCATTTGTTGATTTGGAACGAAAGGCGGCGACTCCAGCGGGAAAAGCGGGATAGCCGAGACCCTGGACTGAGCGTAGCGAGGGAAGCGGCTCGGCCTCGCCCGCGGAAAGCGTCCGCCTGTAGTGGAACATCAACAATCAAGTTTAACAGAGCCTTCTTTTTAGGAGGGAGAGAGCATCTAGCCGTGCATAGAAGTACCCTATTTCTGCCCCATGCGATGGAAAACCAAAGGGGGACTCTTGGCTCTTTTTCTTGCCTTTGCTCTGCGGTTTGCTTAGTTTCCTTGTCTAATTTGCATTCGCCAAAACTGCAGCGTATCCAGCAAGCTTTTGTGGAACGGAATTTCCGGCTTCCACTGAATAGCCTCGTTTATTTTCCGGGGAGAACCTAAAAATGTCAGAACTTCAGCCGGCCTGAACCTCTCTTTATCTATTTGAATTTGAATCAGGACGTCTGCCATCCGCAGCAAATCTTCCAAAATATCATGCAAGGTGCGGGCGGCACCGGAGCAAATATTATAAACCCCCGGATTCACCTCTTTTTCCAGCAGCAGGCTATATGCCCTGACGACATCCCTGACATCTGTAAAATCCCGGGCTATCCTTAAATCCCCAACTCGGATAAAAGCGGGAGCACCCTTATTTTCAATGCGGGCAATTTGGGAGGCAAAATCGCTAATTACAAATCCTTCCCGCTGCCCTGGCCCAAAATGATTGAAAGCACGGACATGAATCAAGTTCAAATCGTGCTTTCGTGCCAATTGAAGGGCAACTTGCCCCATGGCTAGCTTGCTGGCTGCATAAGGATTTTGCGGATAACAAGCATCCTCTTCCGTTAATGGCTGCACCGATTTTCCCGCCAATCCATACTCTTCACTGGAACCTGCCGTAATAATTTTGGCTTGCGGCACGCTTTGGGCGGCTGCTTGAATAAGATGAATGGTGCCGATGGCATTGACAGAAAATGTTGCTGCCGGATCCTTCCACGATTCAGCTACCTTGCTTTGGGAGGCCAAGTGGATAATCCCATCCGGCTTTATCTTCTTCAGCAATTCATATAAGGCTTTCCTATTCAAAATGTCATAATGGCACGCTTTTACAGGGCTGGGTACAGTCCATGCCCCCGGGCGAATTCCTGCAAACACTTCATGCCCTCTTTGTGATAATTCCGCAACCAAATGTTTTCCTACAAAACCGTTAGCTCCTGTTACGAAAATCTTCATGGCCTTACTCATGCTTTACCCTTGCCAAATCGGCGTCGACCATCATAGACACCAATTCTTTCAAATCAGTTTTAACCTCCCACCCCAATTTTTCCTTTGCCTTCGCGGGGTTGCCCAGCAGCACATCTACCTCTGCAGGCCGATAAAATTCCGGGTCGCACACTACATAATCCTCATAATTTAATCCAGCATAATCAAACGCAAGCTGGCAGAAGCGCCGTACCGTGTTCGTTTGGCCGGTGGCAACCACGTAATCATCCGGTTCATTCTGCTGCAGCATAAGCCACATCGCTTCTACATAATCCCCGGCAAACCCCCAGTCGCGTTTCGCCTCGAGATTCCCAAGCCTAAGCCCCTTTTGTTTATTGAGCTTAATCCTCGCAACAGCATCAGTAATTTTTCTTGTTACAAACTCTAAACCGCGAAGCGGCGATTCATGGTTAAACAAAATGCCGCTGCAAGCAAACATTTGAAAGCTCTCGCGGTAATTAACGGTCATCCAATGCCCAAACAATTTAGCCGCGCCATAAGGGCTTCGCGGATAAAACATCGTTTTTTCCGATTGCATCGGTTCTTGAACCATCCCAAACATTTCACTTGTGGAAGCTTGATAAAATTTTATAGAAGGGTCTGTTAACCTAATCGCTTCTAGCATATTGAGAACGCCTACTCCTGTCACATTGGCTGTGAGGATTGGCTGCTCCCATGATGTGCCGACAAAGCTTTGCGCAGCCAAATTATAGACTTCTGCAGGTTTTGCTTGATCCAATGCCCGAATAAGCGAGGAAAGGTCAGTTATATCGCCTTCCACCAGCTCCACTTCCTTTTCGATTCCCAAAAAAGCCAATCTCCAGCAGGTATTCGAGCTCCGGCGGGCAATAAGCCCATAAACCTTATAGCCTTTTTCCAATAATAGCTTCGCCAGATAAGCCCCATCCTGCCCGGTAATCCCCGTAATTAAGGCGGTTTTCATAATCATCCTCCTATCAGCCGTAATGGCGCTTTACCAATTCATCAATACGCTTGTACATAAGCTCAGCCACTTTTTCCTTAGAAAAATGGGCCAAAATATCTTGTCTGGCCTTGTTCCCAATTTGCTTCGCCTTGGCGGTATTTTCATAGACCTCCCGCATCAGCAGCCTTACATGCTCCTCGCTCGGTTCAGCCCACTTATGGCCGTGCAGCTGCCCGAAGTAAGGGATGCTTCTATCAATTGGAAGCAGTCCTTCTACATCGATCAGATAGCTGTTCGTGTCGTTCATAAAAGCGGTCTGTCCGCCCCAGCGGGTACCAATGGTCGGGAGAGCCATCGCCATCGCTTCCATATAAGGGCGCCCCCATCCTTCCCCGCGCGATGGCAGCACAAATGCATCTGCCGCCTTATATAATTGAATCATCTCTTCTTCAGTAAACGTTGTTTCGATAATGTGGATATGAGGGATGCTTATTAAGCCAAGGCTCCTTGCCAGCTTCATAATTTCTTCCCGGGGATGGGTGTTCTGCTCCAGCCACTTGCTCACCTTCAAAATTAAACAAACGTCCTCTTTCGGGTCGAATTCTTGCATAAAAGCCCTGACGAGCACATCCCAGCCTTTGCGTTTATTCCAATCAAATACTGATAAAAACTTGAATGATTTTACATCCTTCAATTGATAAGGCGTTACCCGCTTTGGGTCGTATTTTTTCCCATCAAGCCCAGCCGGCATGACAAAAATTCGCTCCTCCTCAACCCCCGCTGCTGCAAATGTTTCCTTATTAAAAGCAGATGGAACCCAGATTTCCGTCAGCTCATTTATTTTTTCAATCCACCCCGGCGGAAGGCGGTCCGTTTCAAACATCGTACGGCCGATTGAAATAGGGGCACGCGGCGCATGAAATTGGTAAGCAGGGGCAGCTTGATAGTGGATTAACGGAGATGCAAGCTTGTTATGTTGGAGATTTGTTAAGTAATCCATCATTGCCGTATCTGTTAATTTGCCTTTTTGCTGAATATCCACCGGTTTAATGCTCACCTTAACCGGGAAAGGTTTAAGGGAATCCAAAAAAAACCTTTGTTCCTCAGCATAGCCGGTCGAGTTGAATACAACCGATTGCCATAATAGGTCGTAAACATTTTTCTGCGCGATAACGAATAGATCGTAATCGTGATTCCGATAGCCGGATTCTTTTACAGCGAAGCCAAGCGACTGTAACATCGCTTCGACTAACGCCTTCGGATAAGGGCGAACATGCGTCAAATCGAGCCAAAAATTTTCAAGGACAGGAGGATGGGCGATATTGGGTGTCAAAATAATGATCTTGCCATTCGTTTTCAACGCTTTTGTACACTGGATAAGGAGGTTTAGCAACTCCCGCGGCGGAATATGCTCGATAATATGGCCCAAAAAGATGCCGTCATACACTGCTTCCTTCTCGGCCAAGAAAGCTTCCGCGCGTTGTTCATAGATGCTCAATCCCTTTTCCCTTCCTTGCTCCACCTTTTCTTTGTCAAAATCGAGCCCTTCTGCTTCTACACCCTTTTCATTTAGCAATTCGATAAACAGCCCATTTCCGCAGCCGATATCCAATACTCTTTCGCCGGGAAGAAAGTAGGAAACCCACTTTTGGTAAAGCTGGTGTATAAGCTCTTCGTCTCCTTCAAAATAATGCGCTACACGATGATATAGCTCCTGAACATCCTTTACTCCCTTATCGGGCGAAGGATTGATATATGTTTCTCTCATCAGCAAAATACGGTTTTTTACCGACTTCAGCTTTTCTTGTATGTCTAGGCGATTGCTATCTAATGCCAGAGCTTTGCTGTACATTTCTTCAGCCCGAAAATCATTTCCCATTTGAAAATAGAGAGTTCCGAGGCCATCGTATAAATCAATCATTTTTAGGGAGCCTTTATATTGATGAAAATCCTGTATCATTTGCTGGTAACACGCAATCGCCATCTCGATATTCGCAGGAGTTGCCTTCATTCCTTTTTGAAAAGCTGCAAGTGCCTGTTTGGCTTGCCTCATGTTCATATAGCATATCCCGATATAATTCCAGATTTCCGATTGAAACGCTTCCGGCTGTTCCTGCATGATGCCAGTAATATGAAGCAAATGGTTAAGGGAATGGCTGAAGTTTTTGGTGCGGAAATAAAACAAGGCAGTATGATATCGGACAGGAAGGGAGTTTGGATACACATCCAATAAGCTATGAAGAATATCGAATGACTTTTGAACGGCTTGCTGGTGGAATAGCTGCCCTGCTATTTTGAGTTCCGCGCGGATAATCTCCTGATGGTCTATAGGGGAAGCCTTCGCTTCGCTTGCCATTTCCTCCAAGCGCCGGGACACAATGCCGGCAGTCTGCTTCCAAGTAAATGCAGAGAGAATGTTCCGGCTCGCCTGCTGCCCTTTTTGCTTAACGAGATTTTGATTTTCATAGGCGAATCTCATCTTTTTTTGCAATTCATTTTTATCAACTTTTAACCACCACGGGTAATCGACAGTTTCCATTTCCCCTATTTTTTTTGCGGACCAGCGCTCTTCCTCACTCGGAATAAAAAAAGCCGTATCTTCATCGCAAAAATCTGCAACCGGGCCTAAAGCCGGAACGATAACGGGCGTACCGCATGCCATCGATTCAATGATCGGCAAACCGAACCCCTCGCCCCGGTAAGGATGCACGAGACAGTCGCATGCTTTATATAAGCCAGCCAAATCTTCAGAAGATAAATCTTCATTCAAATATAAAATTTTCGGGCTATTAGGTCTCTTCTGGATCTTTTCAATCATTTGTCCGGCAGTCGAGCCCCGGTAAAAGGAGTTCGTTCCAAAATCTTTAATCACTAAACAAACGTCATCATTTGCGGAGAACTCATCAACATATGCCTGCAATAGCATATCAATCCCTTTGCGGGGAATCGTCCCGCCGACAAATAAAAAATGAAATGACTTTTCTGTTTTAAGCTCCAGCGGTTTTACCTGATTATGAAATACCGTTTCATCAACACCGAGAGGAATCACTTTCACCTTGTTCTCCGGAATACCAGATCTGATGTAGCATTCCTTGTTGTAATTGCTGTATACCCAAATTTCATCAATCCAATATTTCATCGGAATGTACCATTTTCTTGGAATGGCGCCAAATTCCCACGGCTGAAACAAAACCCACTTATCGCTATTCGGTTTATTGAAATTGGGCGGCCATTGATGTCTGATCGTTATATGTGCCTGGCTGTCCGGGGAAGCTTGATTTTCCTTAATTCCCATTAGCGTATCATCAACAACAAACTTTGGATCCTCCTCGTAAGGAATCGTCCCGATGTCATATCGGTTTTCCGCAATGAGCCGCTTGCAAATTTCTCTGTTGACCAAGGCAAGGCTATGGTTAACAAAATAAGAGCCTTCCCAATTTACCTTTACTTTCTGCGCTTTCAACAATGGCCCCTCTCCTTTATTTATCTCTAACTTCTTGTATCCTGCTGATAATGCCGATACTATAAAGTTCTTCTTCCAGGCATGCGTCTAACAGGAGCGTTTAAGTTTCTAGCTGGTGTAATTTCTTCCTTTACAGCTTCTTTCTCTTTATGCTCGGCTGCCGGTTTGATTTCTGCTGCTGGCATCGCTTCCTTTCTACGCTTGGATGCCGGCGTAATTTCTTCCTTTGCGACTTCTCTTTTTCTATGCTTGGATGCTGGTGTAATTTCTTCCATTTGGGTTTCCTCCTTTCTATCATTGGCTATCGGAGAATTTTGTACATTTCCATTATTAGAATCTGCCCTTGGCTGCTGTGCCGGTACAGCTCTGCGGCGGGCAATCGGCCTATTGGCAGCCCGCTTCGCGCCGCATCCGCATCCCCGCTTGCGTTGGGCAAGCTGTGCTTTTGGCTGTTCTGCCATACAATTACTCCTTTCTTATGCTAGAAACAAACTCTCTATATATAATGAAAAAAGGCGCAATAGTGCAATGGACACATGTCTTAGGAGATTTTTCCCAATTTATATTATGTCAGCCCGATATACTTGTGGATTGATTATTGCTCTGATTGGCTGAATTAATTGCAAGTTCGGCTGAATTAATTGCGAACTCATGTTAATAATTCTTGATTTAAGCAGATTTCTTAGACGCAAAAAATCCTCCCTAAGCAAGGGAGGATAAAATGCGAGATGCTTATGGGCAGTTAAATGTAACCGTGCCCGTAATCAACACTAAAGTTCCATTTATGCTGCTTGTGAACGTAACATCAAACAAGTCGCAAAAATCTTCTGGACATTCACCGTTGTTTTCACATTCAAAACAAACTTGGGAGATATTTATTGTTTCAAAGCACAGAAAGTCTTTCGTAAGAGTCATTGTCTGCGGGCACTCAACTTGAAGCTCAGCGAGTACATCGAAAATAAGATCAATCGTTCCAGTAACCGTTATGTTATCTAAAGTAATACAGCATACAAGTGTCTCTCCAGGACAGACTGGCAGTTCTACCGGCGCCTGGCACTGTTCTACTGTACAGCTAAGGGACGGACAAAAACCTTCAAAAACAACTGTAATCGGAGTCAGCGAACAAACGAGATCTGGAAGCGCCAATTCGCAAGTAAAAGGTATCTCTCTTTCTGTGCAATCCGGACACTCATCCGGGCAAGTTATAGGCACAGCTCCGCACAACAACAACGGCAGGCAAGGCTCTCCGCTTTCTACAGGATCATTATTTCCCGCTTTTACCGCAACGAACCCCTCGCTCAATTGATCCTCGCTAAAAACACCGTTGTAAACGACTGTCAGCGGCACACATTCATTAGCATCAAAAACATCTTGAAAATCGATTTTTACACTTGTAAAGCTAACCGGGTCTCCTCCTTCGCCTGAAGGAAATACCCCCACAGAATCCGTGTTTTGCTGGACAATTGTAGGGTTTGCCTCTCTAGTAAGAGTCGTATTCACCTCCGGAACAAGCCCCGGCCCGCATACTTCCAAGTTAATGTGACTAATGTCTGGAGTAGCGCAGGAACAAATTTCATACCTTACATAAGTTAGAGTGCTTGTTATTGTAAGGTCTTCAAAGGTGAACCCGTAACTCTGGCTAACACAGCAGTCAACGTCGCTACCACATAGAGTTCCATTACATGGCATAATGTTCATCACTCCTAATGTAATAATTTTGGAATTTCCTAATTGAATAGATTCAGGGAACCCGTAAGGTGCTTGGCTACTTCCTCCGCGTTCCTCTTTGGTAAAGTTCAGAAAACAATATATTTTGTTTTCCAAATCAACCTATTTATAAGCTATTCAATTGGACTAGCTATGGTATAGACAAATGGACGTATATGACTTCATTATTTTTTCAACAGGGACATCGATACATCAAAGGAACGAAGCGGGTGCCCCTTATATAATACCGAATCGGTTTTGTGGCACGTTTTATGTATACTCGCCATTAAAATACTGAGGCTTCTTAACAGCTCTTCCGTATGGGCAGGATCAGCTTTTCAGCGAAGCAGCTTATGAAAAGCTGATGGTATGTATGCTCTATTCCTTTTTAATTTATAGATTTTTTTTAAAAAAACCACTACATTTGAAAACATTCAAATATACACCCTATGATATAAAAAATGAGCACGGCCAAAATTGTCCGTGCTCATTTTTTATATGTAATTTTAATTACTGCGCAGAAAATCCTTTAGATAAACGTACATAAAGACGCTGCGAAAGTATAGCTAAAACTGCCGGCACAAGCGCAAGCAATGCCGCATTCCAATGCATGCCAAAACGCAGCACTCCGCTTTGTTCAAAGAACGTAAAAACCCAAAAATCAACTATGTATAATAGCAACATTGAATACCATTTAAACCAAAACTGTATTAAGAATGTACCTAAAATGGAGTGAATAAACCAAAACAAAGCATCCATTGCTACTGAATCCCTGATGGAATTCGCAAACCAGCCCGGACTGTACAGATGGCTGTGCATTAAGACTACAATAAAGTACGCTGTTGTCTGGGTGATTAAGCCTATTGCGAAATAGATGTTAAACCACTCGACCCACGGCTTTACTTGTGTAAGCTTATGATTCCACCACTTTCCTATGCTAAACCCTATTATAACCAATATTCCAGTATACCCCGTTTTCCACCAATGCTGCTCATATATGCCCAAGTGCAAAAAGTATTCCTCAATTCCCATTAACAAGGCGGCAAACATCAGTATCCAATAAAACCTTAGATGAAACGCAACGATGCACATTCCTATAACAGGAACTACCATCGCCTGTGAAACGATAGCGCCAAGCAGTGAATCGAACCATTGCTCTTTAAGGACTTTAGGATAGTAATCGTAAGAATGAAATAAAACAAATATTACATATTCCAAGATATACGATATTCCGGAAATGACAAAAAAAATCGTGAGCACCCTGCCGCGGGGCAGCTGTGTCCGCCACATCGTATATCCAAACAGCAGTGTTCCCAAAATACTGAGAATAATAAAATAAACTACATTCAGCATATGCGCGCGAGCTCCTATGAATGAAATACTTCTATGATTTTCATTATGCCCTAATTATGCAATGCTAAATTTCGTTTTTCGTCAAAATACGACATTTCATGTCATACCCTAGAACAGACAATAAGCCCTAGGGAAACCCTTGGGCTTATTGTCTGTTCTTAAAAATCCTCCATCATTCCTTTAAAATTTTTGCTGTTGGTCGCACCACCTGTACCATGCATACTCTTATAATGTTCCTCCAATTGCTGGTCGCTTAATTCTGGATGCATTTGCTTCATGTACGGCTTCATTTGGCCAAAATTCACATTTTGCTCCTCCATGAATTTTTGCATGTCCTCCATATTGCCAGATTGCATCATCTCATTCATTTGATTGACATCAATTCCTTGCTGTTTCATAAAATTCGCCGAGTTTACAGGACCTTCTTCAGCGAAAGCAACGTATATGCCAGTTCCTCCGGTTACAATTAAACCCGCTGCCAACAATCCCATAACAAATGTTTTCTTCATTTGATTTCTCTCCCTTTATAATAAAGTTTTTTTGATTTGTTCAAACTCTTCTACTGTAATTTCGCCGCTTGCAAGTCTGGACTTGGCAATATCAATCGCTGCAGGACCAGCAGCGGCATGGCCTCCAGCACGAGTATTAGCGCTCTTCGCCGCCATGTAAACTACTAAACCGATAATCAACAGCCACAGCAGCATCATCAACAATCCGCCTCCCATCCCAAATAGTCCATATCCCGGTCCCATCATCATGGCTCTTGCCTCCTTTCGCTTAAAGGACTGCTTCCTTCTATACTTTAAATATAAACAGTAATCATGGAGAAAGTATGGAGAGCCGCAAGAAAAACAAAAAAACTGATAGAGATTCTCCCCTCTATCAGCCTTTAGGCAGATATATTTTATTTCTTATTTTTTATAAGCCAAATGAAAATAATGATTCCCGCAACAATCAGGAAAATCCAAAACATTTGGCTAAGCCAGAAAAACATATGGTAAAACATCATTTTTTTCCCCATCATCATTCCCATGGAGCTCGGCGGAAACCAAATCATTCTTAACACGAATATCAGAAATGAAATACCTAATATAATAAGGAAAGCCAGTGCTATGATCGGCAATAATTTTTTCATAATCTCACCTTTATTCTACTTTGTATCCGATTCCCCAGACTGTTTTTACGAGAGATTTGTCAACTCCTGCCGCTTTTAATTTTTCCCGGAGGTTCTTGATGTGAGAGTCAACTGTCCGATCTTCCCCCATAAACTCGACGCCCCAAATTAGCTCTACAAGCTGTTCCCTCGATAAAACCTTTCCCTTATGTTCAATAAGAACTTCAAGAAGATCAAATTCTGTCTGCGTCAGGTGCATTTCCCTTCCTTCATATGCTGCAGTGCGCGCGGATAGATTCAAGATAATCCCTTTATATTTCAACACTTCATCATGTGTATCATGATGTTGCGTTCTGCGCAATAGCGCTTTTACTCTTGCCATCAATTCCGCTTCTTCAAATGGCTTTACAAGATAGTCATCGGCTCCCGAAGACAAACCGGCAACCTTATCTTCAACAGCCCCTTTTGCAGTCAGCATAATAATAGGTATATCAGATATATTTCTCACTTGCTCAAGTGTTTGCCAGCCATCCATTAAAGGCATCATGACGTCAAGAATCATAAGGTCATAGTCGTTTTTTGCCACTTTTTCATAGGCCTCTTGCCCGTTTTCCGCTTCTTCCACCAAATAGCTTTCTTGTTGCAAATATAGCCGCAGCAGCTGCCTCATTTCAAATTCATCATCGACAAGCAATATTTTTTTCATAGCCCCACCTCATTTTCAATCACTTGAAATAACGCTCATTATTTAGAAAAATCGTAAATGTAGATCCTTGATTTTCGCTGCTTTTGGCTGTCATTCGCCCTCCATGCGCTTCGATAATGTTTTTGGCTACGTATAACCCTAAACCGGTTCCCCCTGTTTTTCTAGTCCGCGACTGGTCAACACGATAAAAGCGGTCCCATATTTTAGGCAAATCGGCTTCGGGAATCCCTATACCGGTATCTGCTATTTCTATTGCTATAAGCTCTTTTTGGCAGTAGGAACGAATCGTAACCTCCCCGTGATTCGTGTACTTAATCGCATTTTCAATCAGGTTATAAAGCACTTGCTCCATCCTTTGGACATCAATATAAACGTTAGGGATTTCCGGTTCACAATCGGCATGTAATCGCAGCCCCTTCTTCTCTGCTGCGGGCTTAAGATTAGCAATCACTTTTTCAATAATGGAATTGATAGGGACTCTCTCTTTATGCAATTCAAATTTGCCTACCTGAAGCTTGCTCATCTCGAACAAATCATTTACAAGAAACGAAATGCGCTTAGCTTCTTTATTGATAATCTGCAAATACTCCGCTTGCTCTTCGCTGCTTTTTACAATTCCTTTTGTTAAAATGTCGCTGTATCCTTTAATATAAGTTAGCGGCGTGCGCAACTCATGCGATACAGCTGCCAAGAATTCATTTCTGCTGTCTTCATAATATTGAAGCTGTTCCCCCAACTGCTGTATCGAGCTTCCAAGCTGGGAAAGTTCATCATTGCCGCTTGCCGGTATCTTTTGCCGGTACTTCCCCAGCGCCATTTTATTGGTAGCTTCTTTCATCGTTATAAGAGGCTGCGCAAGCTTCCGGGACAGCAGCCCAATCAATCCGAAAGCCAATAAAATGATGCCAAGGCTGGCTACAATCATTAAAGTATTCATTACAAAGACTGCTTCCCTGAGAATGCGGGCTGGGTAGTACATATACACAAACCCTTTGTTCGGTTTGATTGGCGATACGGCAATGATATATTGATGCTGCTTCCAATCGCTTTCTAATATCCCTCCCGCCTGCCGCTTTCCGCTGGCAAGAAAATGCGCCTTCATATCTTGATTAGGCGTTACAGAAGACGCAAGAATATTTTGGCTGGCATCAGTGATGACTACATCTGTCGTAACGCCTTTTTCCATTCCTATTACATGCTCTATAGTAGCTTGGTCAAATTGGCCCTCCAGAATCTCAGCATGATTCCTTCCTCTAATCAGCAAGTCCTGTGTAATATAATCCACAAACAAATTTGTAAATACTCCGTATAATATAAAGCCTAGCATAAGAAGCAAAACAATAAATATGCCGCTGAACAAAATGCCCAGCTTAAATGAGATGCTATTTAATCTAATCTTCACTTTACCGACTACTCCTTATATATCTCAAGAATTGGGCTGAGCTTCCTTGAAAAATTATATAAATGCAAACTAAAAAGTGACATAAAACCATTCTTTTGAAAGAGGGAGAGAGCATCCAGCTATGCATAGAAACAGTCAAAACCTATTCCTGCCCTATGCCGGGGTAAACCAGAGGGAGGAAGTAAGCGTAAGTTGTTGTTAGTTCTCCATAGCCGCGATGTATACGTCCAAATCATAAATTTGATATATATAGCAACACATTCAGAAGATAGGAACTATAGAAATACAAGTTAAAAAAAGAACATAAAATCTTTCTTTTGAAAGGGGAGAGAGCATCTGGCTATGCATAGAAGCGGTCAAAACCTATTCCCGCCCCATGCGACGAAAAACCAGAGAGAGGAAGCAAGTACAAGTTGCTGTTTGTTCTACTTAGCCGCGATGTATATGTCCAAATCATAAATTGGATATATATAGTAAGACTTTCTTATTAAATTATAACTTAAAAAAGTTGAGAAACTATGGAGAAGTATATAAGCCAAATTGAAAAAAGTGTTTTTTATTCAGCTATACATAGGTAAACTCCACAAAAAATGCATATTTCACTCTTATGTCCCTTTTCAGTTGCTTTCCCTGCCTTCTCGAGCTATCCTTTAAAATACATATACTAGTAATGGTAATCACGAATCACTTCATTGCCTATCAGGGAAAATAAACATATCCCATAGAAATGCGAGGTTGAAACAATGAGGAAAACAGGACTTATCATCATTGCTTCTGTTTTGCTGGTTATCATGACCGGCTGGCTTTTCATGAGGAATATGGGCATGAACGGAAACATTACCGACCGGGGAATGATGGGAAGCATGCCCGGAGGCGGTATGAACCGCTCCGCCGAAAATGCAAATAACCAATCTTTATCGGCGGATGAGAAACCGCTGCCTATTCCCCCCTTGTTAAAGTCAGGGCAATTGCTGCCTTTAATAAGAAAGGGATTTTCATGTATCACTGCCATATTCTCGAACACGAGGATGCAGGAATGATGGGGCAATTTAAGGTAGATTGAACAAATTTTATTCACCTGTAGCGCATACACAAAAAAGCTGCTGTTTAGCAGCTTTTTTTACACTCTATTCTTCCCCTTATTTGGAGCTAAAATAAGCCGCCTCATAATCGCCCCCATTAGCTGTTCATCAAACTCGACTGCTAAACCGGCTGCCTCAATATTTTTTATCGTTTCGCGATTAATGTTGGCCCCCCAAAGCCTGACTGTTAATGGATTAAGCAAATCCATCACAAGACCCGCCCATTTATTTTCACTTCTCATATGTTCAAGCATGAAAATACGCCCATCAGGCTTGCACACTCTTCTTAATTCCTGCAGCCCTTTTACCGGGTCGGGCACAGAACAAAAAACGCAGGTTGAGACGATGGAGTCAAAAGAATGATCGGCAAAAGGAAGCTCCTGAATATCAGCTTCAAGCAACTCAACCGGGTACTGAACATGCATTTCTTTCGCTTTTCTTCTTGCATACTTAAGCATTTCCCTGCTAAAGTCCACGCCTGTAAGAGATGTGATATCTTTTGGGTAATACGCCAGATTGGCGCCCGTCCCAACTCCCGCCTCTAGCACCTTGCCTGAAGTTTGCGCCAACAGCCCGTTCCTCCATTCTTCCTTAATCATTCTATCCATGGTGTCATAGATTCTTGATACCCGATTATATCTTCTCTTTATCGCTTCATTTCTCTTGCTGTCCAAAAAGATCATCCCTTCCTATTTTGTATTGATTAACCCCTCAACCATTTTCTCATCTAACTATGCAAAAATTATGCATGCAAGTCAATTCCGTTTCTGTCATATAAATGAAAAGGTACAATATAAGGGGGGGATGTAAAGATGTATCCAACTAACTATCCGCATCATTATAAAGGGGATGTAGGAGGCCATATGGCTGAAGGCGCTTCGCTATTGCACACAATTCAGCACTGTGAAGCAACATGCGAGCATATGGTTACTCATTTATTATGTTTACACCATGATGACAGAAGAGATTCCCAGATTCAATTATTAAGAGACTGCGCTGATATATGTACGCTTATGGCCAAGTATCTTGCGCGAAACAGCTGCCATTCAAAGGTTCTGGCAAATGTTTGCGCTTATATTTGTGAACATTGCGGGCATGAATGCGCTAAGTTTCCAGACGCCATGTCCCAGCATTGCGCGAAAATTTGCCTGCACTGTGCCCAGGCCTGCAGAGCATTTGCAGCCTAATGTTTTATCTATATGAAAGTGAATAAAAAAATTGACTTTTTATAGGGGGGCTAGAGGAACTGGCGATGCGCAGAAGCGGCCAAAACCCTATTTCCCCATATGCAACGAGAAACCAGAGAGAGGAAGCGAGTGCAGGCTGCCTCTATATTTGGCCGTGATACGCATGAACGCTTTTTTGGCACAAACATCAACAACAGTCTTTAACAGGACTATAAATAAGGCTCTGTTAAACTTGATTGTTGATTTTTATATAACGTACGTCTGTACATCACGGCTATGCAGACATTGCAACCCGCACTTTTCTTCTCCCTCTGGTTTTCCTTTGGACGAGGCAAAACTAGGCCCTGACCGTTACTATATACGGCCGGGAGCACTCTCCCCCTCTAAAAGAAGGGGTTATATCAACACTAACGTTTCACACAGATTATTTTTTAGGGTAGCCAAAAGTGTAAAAAAGGATTTATGTAGCAACACTAACGTTTCACACAGCCTAAAAAAAGAGGCTAATACAAAAAATTTGTATGTAGCCTCTCTTTATCGTTTTATTCACTTTCCATTCTTGCTTTTTACGAAAAACGCATATTCACACAGCTTCCGTATCCCATTCGTAATTGCGGTGTACAAACAAAATGCCAAGTTCATGATGGTCCCCGGCAAACAGCGCCCGCTGCAACAGGCGTGGTTCCCCGTTTGTATCAACTACTTCCAGCTTGCAGAAGGCGCCCGCCGCATTGCGTTGCAATGCTTCATAAAAATCGCGCATCGATTTTGGCTCAACGCCGTTCACCTTCGTAATCACTTCGCCCGGCTTAAGGCCGATTTGCTCCGCCGGCGTATTCGGCAAAACATCTAAAATCATTAAGCCTTTTTTGCGGATAGAAAAATACGGCGGCAGCTGCTCGTCTTCAATTTGTTCGCGAACTGTAATCGTAAACCGCCCTAGCATCGCAACACCCGCTGCCGCAAGCGCAATGCCCGGCAGCCATAGGCTAATGAGAGCCAAAACAAGCACTAACAAGCTAAGGCCAATTACCCGCCGGCCCGTGTAAGAAATTGCCTGGCTCGGCAAGGATCCTTTCATCTTTTTGGCAAAGCCAAGGCCAAACGGAATGAGAAATAACGAAAATGTTTTAGAATCGACGGAGACGACCGGCCACCAGGAAAACAGCTCTTGGATGCCGTCGCCCGGAACGAGTATAAATACCGGCACAATCCAAAGCCGTTTGCATACGTGAAGGCCGATATTAAAGCCGCGCTTCCCTTTTTGCAGCCTCGGCGTGGACGCATGGACGGCGCGCTTTGTGATAAGGAGGCCTTCTATTAGAAGCAATAATCCCAGCAGCAATGCCAAAGCCGGCAAGCTTGTCTCTTTTCCGTCCGCAAGCGCCGCATCGATAGAAGCAATACCAATTTGCAGTTTTGGCAAAAACAAAAGCAAGAAGATTACTGTACCGATGCTGTAAGCAGCCGACAAATAGCGGTATTGCGTTAGCAGCGCAAAAAATACAGTCCAAAGCGCGATTAGCATAATGCTTGCCTGCGATACAACGAGGCCAGCTCCAACCGTAATGATAGATAGAAGCAGCCCAAAGCCAAAACCCGCAAACAGCGAAGTCCGAAGCTCATACCATACGTCATACACCTTAAAGGAAAAATCTTTTCTCTCTCTTGCAACGCGCAATGAGCCTACTAGCAAACTACTAATCACAAATATATACAATACAGGATGCAGAAAGAAACGTCCGATAGCTGTACCGAATTCTGATAGCCAAGTTTCCACTACGTCACCACCTACCTCAAAGTATTTCTCATTTTATCTTATCACATTCTCCTTCTGTTTTTGTTCAAAAAAATATACAAGCAATAACTTGCCTGTATATTTTCGACAAACTTTATAAAATTCCTGTCTTATTTTGCGATAAGCTTTAATGCTGCCTCCAATTGAAGGTCGTTTTCGCCGGAGCGGATTTTCTCGATAATTTTGCTTTGAATCGTTTCCGCTGTTTTCTTATCGATTTTTCCTGTTGTCTCTAGCTTATTCGCCTGCTGGAACGCCTTTACAGCAGTTTCCGTCTCCTTGCTGAAGTAGCCGTCCTCGCGCCCTGGTTCATAGCCAAGATCCTTTAGCAGCTGTTGCGCATTTTTGATTTGCTCGTTATTCATGTTATAAGACAATGTTTTATCCAGTTGAATCGGCGTTGCGTAATAATAATCCGGCTGTTTAATCGCAACGGTCGGCTCAATGCCTTTTTTGTGAATCCAATTGCCTTCCGGTGTCAGCCATTTAAACATCGTTAGTTTAATATTGCTTCCGTCCGGCAGCGGAACGGCTTGCTGCACCGTTCCTTTTCCAAATGTTTTCACGCCTACAAGCGGGTAATTTTCTGCTTCCTTGAGTGCTCCCGCCAAAATTTCCGAAGCGGACGCACTTCCTTCATCAATTAACACCGCAATTGGATACGGTTTTCGCTCTTTTAAAGATGTATAGTATTTTTGGCGCTTGCCTGCACGATCTTCCACTTGCAGCATCGGCTTTTTGTCCGTGACAAGCACCTTCAAAATATCTTCCACGCTCGTTAAGTAGCCGCCCGGATTGCCGCGCACGTCGATAACAAGGCCGTCGATTTTTTTCTTCTCAAGCTTTGTTAGCTCATCCTTAAATTCCTTTGCTGTATTTTCGGAAAAGGACGTAATTTGCAAATATCCGATATCTTTTCCATTTTCCTGTTTGACCGAGCCGGATACAGTAAGCAACGGAATTTTATCGCGCGTAATTTTAAAGGTGAGCGGGTTATCAACGCCCGGACGCTTAATTTCAAGCGTAACCTTTGTTCCTTTCTTTCCGCGGATTTTTAAAACCGCTTCCTCTCTCGTCAGCCCTTTGACACTTTGGCCATCAACCGATAAAATTTCGTCATTCGGCTTAATGCCCGCCTTTTCCGCCGGTGAATCTTTAATTGGCGAAACTATGATTAGTTTCTCATCAATCTTATTTACTTCGGCGCCAATTCCTTCTAAAGATGAATCGAGCGACTGCTGAAACTGTACCGCCGTTTCCTTATCCATGTATGTGGAATACGGGTCCTTTAGCGTACTAAGCATTCCTTGAATGGCCCCTTCAACAAGCTTTGTTTCATTTACGTCCTCTACATACTTGGAGTCAATTAAATCATAAGCCTGCTGAATTTTTTGCAAATCCTCTTCCTTCGTCGGCGCATCTGACTTGCTTTGCAGGACATCCCCTGCGTAAGACTGGCCATTTACATATTGCATGCCCGCAAACATACCGCCTGCCCCCAGCAAAAACGCCGCAATAACCCAAATAATCGCAACTTTACGTTTCAATGCGGAATTCTCCTTTCCGATTGCACATATGTACTTGTATGAAGAAAGCATCACACCCATTGTGTGATGCCTTTCCTATTTCTACTATATGATAAGCTTGTACGAAATATGTTTGCAACTTTTTTATCCGAAAAGCGGAGCCGGCTCGCTCAGGCGCTAAAAAACGTACAAACAGCCGCGCCTATTATACCCGCAAAAACTTGCGGATAGACATAACGCTTCCCCACATTCCAATCAAGCAGCCAATTAATACAAGCAGACCGGCTAGTTGGAATACGAACGGGTTATATGGAAGAAGCTCAAAAATCGTTCCCGCTAGCTTTTGCTTTAGCATAGAATGAACAGAGCTATATGCGGACATAATAAGCGCAATCGGAATTAAAGAGCCTAAAAAGCCAAGGAACAATCCTTCAAGCAAAAACGGCCAACGGATAAACCAATTTGTTGCGCCCACAAGCTTCATAATCTCAATTTCCGTACGTCTCGCGTAGATTGTAATTTTAATAGTGTTAGAAATTAAAAACATCGCCGTGAAAAGCAAACCGGCAATGAGGACGATACCGATATTGCGTCCGACTTTCACTGTGCTAAACAGCTTCTCAACTTGCCCTTTTCCGTACTGAACACTGCTTACAAACTGCATTTTTTCAATTTCCTTCGCCGCTTTTGCAGTATCGCGCGGCTCTTTCGTTTTTACGATAAATACGTCCTTCAACGGGTTGTCCTGCTCAAACAGCTCAAAAGATTTCCCGCTGTCCCCAAAGCTTTTAATAACGCGTTCCAATTCTTCTTCTTTAGAAGAGAATTTAATAGAATCAATTTCTGAGATTCCGTCAATCCGGGAACGCAGCGCCTGTTGATTTTCCTTTGTCGCCGCCGGGTCAATATGCACGCGAATCTCTACATCCTTTTCCACCTTGGAAGCGAAATGGTTCATATTCATAATAACCGCCAAAAACACGCCTACAAGCAATAGTGTAATCGTTACCGCGCTAACAGAAGCAAAGGTCATCCAGCCGTTACGGCCGAGGCTTTTTACACCTTCGCGCAAATGGCGGCTAAACGTCTTAGCTTTCATATCCGTAACCTCCGTCCATTTCATCTCTCACAATTTTGCCGCCCTCAATCGCAATTACGCGGTGGCGAATCGTATTTACAATATCAGCATTATGCGTAGCCATAATTACCGTTGTTCCTTGCTTATTGATTTCACTGAAAATCTCCATAATCTCCCACGCTGTATCCATATCCAGATTACCTGTAGGCTCATCCGCAATGACAACCTTTGGCTTATTTACAATCGCACGCGCAATCGCCACACGCTGCTGCTCGCCGCCGGAAAGCTGATTTGGCAAGGAATCCGCTTTATGCTCAAGCTTTACAAGCTTCAACACTTCTTCCACGCGCTTTTGAATAACGTCACGATCTTCTTCAATAACCTCAAGCGCAAAAGCCACGTTTTCATACACCGTCAACTTCGGCAGCAAACGATAGTTTTGGAAAATGACGCCGATTTGGCGGCGGAAATACGGCACATCGCGCTCATGAAGCGACTCAAGTGACAATCCGTTTACGTTGATAGAACCAGTTGTCGGCTTTTGCTCGCGGTACATCATTTTGATGAATGTCGATTTTCCGGCACCGCTCGGCCCAACAACGTATACAAACTCGCCTTGTTTAATTTTTACTGTAATCCCATTAATGGCTTGTACGCCATTATCATATGTTTTAAACACATTAGTCATTGTTATCATAATGTATCACCCGAATTTTGAAATTTGTCCTATCGACATAGTCGTGAGTAAGGTAAGACCTTGTTGCAAATTTCTACAAAAAACGCAAAAACTGCTACCGCTCTACATTGTAACATCATTGTTTTTCATATTTGGCTATATTTATATTAAATTTATGTTACAAACAAAAACAAAGCGATAATGCACCAGTTATCATTATAAGGGAAATGCCCGAAATATGGTATGGAAAAGATACGCAGGTTAAGGCAGTTGGCCGAATTCTGACGAATGTAAAAGAGGATGTTCCACCTTTTTGAACATCCTCCTGAAAAATATGTAACATCGAAACACGCCTATTTCTTTTCGGAAAGCCACTGCGCAACTGTAGTCACATCGTCGCCTTGAATTGTGCCTGCAGGCATGCTGCCGCGGCCGTTTTTAATGATATTCTCAATGTCTTCCTTGGAATATTTGCCGCCTACCTTTGTTAAATCAGGTCCTACTTGGCCTTTTAAATCACCGCCGTGACAGCTTGCGCAGCTTTTCTGATAAATTTCCTCAGCAGCGCCGCCGCTTGCTGTCTCCGTTGTAGGAGACTTGCTTTCTTCCTTTCCGCCTCCACATGCTCCTAAGCTAAGAGTCAAAGCAGCCCCAACTGCCACAACTAAAAATTTCTTTTTCATTCGTTTCCGCCCCCTAATTGAAAAGTAAAAAAAACACTTTCACCTTTATTATAATGTATTTATGCTCTTTTAAAACCTTCCCCCAACACCTCGGATGCATCCATCACCACAACAAATGCCGCTGGATCAAGGGATTTTACAAGTTGTTTCAATTTTGTGAATTCTACCTGATCGACTACACACATTAAAACCGGGCGTTCATCTTCCGTAAAACCGCCTGTCCCCTGCAGCTTTGTCACGCCGCGGTCAATTTGCTCCAAGATTCCCTTTCTAACTTCCTCTTCCCGATTTGTAATAATCATCGCCATCTTGGATCTGCCGATGCCCACTTGCACAAGATCAATCGTTTTGCTTGTGACATACAGGCCAATTAAAGCATACATCCCGCTCTCAAGGCTGAACACAATCGCTGATGTGATGACAATTAAACCATCAATCGCTGCCACACATAAACCTAAGCTTAAGCCGGTATATTTATGAATAATTTGCGCCGCTAAATCCGTTCCGCCCGTGGAAGCTTTCCCGCGAAAGACAATGCCAAGACCCAGCCCTACCCCGATGCCGCCAAATAGCGCTCCCAATAGCGGGTTTTCAGTTGCCGGAGCAAGGTCGTTCGACAAGTATACAACAAATGGGAGAAATATAGTGCCGACCAAGGTTTTAACACCGAATTGCCTTCCTAATAAAACGATTCCCAAAATAAACAACGGAATATTAAACGCCCACTGCACGTACGCCGGCTCCCACCCGAAAAGCGCCTTCAAAATGGTACTAATCCCGCTTACGCCTCCTGAAGCTACTTTATTCGGAAGCAAAAACAAGTTAAATGCCAGTGCTACAATGGCAGAGCCAATGATAATGTACAAATATTCTAAAATAATCTGCAGCACAGGGTTCTCATTTTGAGCTGTATATCTTCGTTTCATAAAATCCTCCAAAAACACAAATTTCTTTCTCTTTTATAGCCCTGCATTTTTATGTTTTACTTTCTGCCGAAAGAAAAAACCTATTGCTGCACAATAGAAAATTATTCTGCATGTTTTTCATTTTTCTGCTTTTTACGGCAGTTATATACATGCGCTATGATAAAGGCAGCTTCATAAGAAAGGCCTTTCAGCCGCTTAGTTCCCACAGGAAACCAATCCTCTCCTAACAGAAGCTGGGCTGAAAAGCCGAATATTCATGAAGGGCTATTCTTTTCAAAAAAAGAGAAGCCAGCCGCTTCTCTCCCCATTTCTTCCTCAAGACAAGAAAGAAAACAGCCGCTGCTTCCCCGTGCACAACCGTGCACTGTCCTCCACTTCCCCATTTTTGCCAACATCATGTTGGCTTTTTTTATGGGCTGTATACCTATCTTATGAAATGCGGGAACGCAAATACGCATCAATAAAAATGTCTATATCTCCGTCCATTACCGCTTGAATATTTCCTACCTCCGTATTGGTGCGATGGTCCTTTACAAGAGAGTATGGATGGAACACATAGGAGCGGATTTGGCTTCCCCAGCCGATTTCCTTTTGTTCGCCGCGAAGCTCGTTCAATTCAGCCTGCTGCTCCTCCAATTTCTTTTGATAAAGCTTGGCCTGCAGCATTTTCATCGCCTTTTCGCGGTTTTTAATTTGGGAACGTTCAGATTGGCACGTTACAACTGTGTTCGTTGGAAGGTGCGTAATCCGGACAGCAGAATCGGTTGTATTTACGTGCTGGCCTCCCGCGCCGCTGGAACGATACGTGTCCACCTTCAGATCTTCTGTACGGATTTCTATTTCGATTTCATCGTTAAACTCCGGCATTACTTCGCAAGATACAAAGGAGGTATGGCGGCGGCCTGAAGAATCAAAAGGAGAAATGCGCACAAGACGGTGCACTCCTTTTTCCGCTTTTAAATAGCCGTAAGCGTTATGGCCTTTAATGAGCAATGTTACACTTTTAATGCCCGCTTCATCCCCCGGCAGGTAATCCATTGTTTCTACCTTGAAGCCTCTTTTTTCCGCCCAGCGCGTATACATGCGAAGCAGCATGGAACCCCAGTCCTGGGATTCTGTTCCGCCGGCGCCTGGGTGCAATTCCAAAATCGCGTTATTTTTGTCGTACGGATCGCTCAATAATAGTTCCAGCTCAAATTCATTCATTTCTTCCAATAAGCCTTTTACTTCTTTTTCAAGCTCATTTTTTAAATCCTCGTCATATTCTTCTTTCACAAGCTCATATGTGAGATCGAGGTTTTCATATGTTTCATTTAAATTGTTGAATTTTCCAACCATATCTTTTAATGCGTTTGCCTCATTGATGACAGTTTGGGCAGCGCGCTGGTCATCCCAAAATGTCGGTCCCATCATTACTTCTTCAAGCTCCGCAATGCGCGCTTGTTTGCCTGCGAGGTCAAAGAGACCCCCTAAAGTCCGCTAATCGCTTAGCCATTTTCTCTAACTCTTGACGAATTTCTACTAATTCCATTTTCTTCACCTCTATAAGTTAGTAAACAAGGCAAACTCCCCCTGTTTATTCAGAGAGAGTTTGCTTCTATATTTTATTGTATGGCTCTGTTAAACTTGATTGTTGATTTCCCACTGCAGACGGATGCTTTCCGCGGGCGGAGAACCTCTGCCTTCCGGAGCTGAACGAGCCGATTCCGCTTTTCTTTTTTATTTTCCGATTCCGCAGCAGTTTTTATACTTTTTGCCGCTGCCGCACGGGCAGGCTTCGTTGCGTCCTGTTTGGTCTTTGTTTACAACTGGTTTGCGTTTAATTTCATCGCCTTCTTTTGGATGGACGGCTTCGCCCTGCGCCACTTCTTGGCGCTCCAGATTGTTTTCGATTTGCGCCTTCATCACGTAACGGGACACTTCTTCTTCGATGGAAGCAACCATTGCTTCAAACATCGCAAAGCCTTCCATTTGATATTCGCGCAGCGGATCGATTTGTCCGTACGCGCGCAAATGAATGCCTTCGCGCAAATGGTCCATCGCGTCGATATGCTCCATCCATTTTGAATCTACTACACGCAAGACGACGACTTTTTCAAATTCGCGCATTTGCTCCTCAGGAAGCCCTGCCTCTTTCGCATCATAATGCTCCTTCACCTTCTGGAAAATCATCTCAACCATTTCCTCGGGAGCCAAGCGGCGCAGTTCTTCTTCTGTTATATCGCCCTCTTCAAGCACCGTAGCTTCTAAGAAATCGAGGAGGCCTTTAATATTCCAATCTTCCTCCAGTTCCTCCGCTGTATGGGACGCCACCGCTCTTTCAATAGTGGATTGAATCATTCCTTCAATGATGCTGCGCAGATTTTCAGACTCCAGCACGTCCTGGCGCTGCTTATAGATAACCTCGCGCTGCTGGCGCAGTACATCATCATACTGCAAAAGCTGCTTGCGCGCATCAAAGTTATTGCCCTCTACGCGCTTTTGCGCTGACTCTACCGCGCGCGATACCATTTTGCTTTCAATCGGCTGCGTATCGTCCATGCCGAGGCGGTCCATCATCGCTTTCATATTATCCGAACCAAAGCGGCGCATTAACTCATCTTCCATAGAAAGGTAGAATTGCGTTACGCCCGGGTCTCCTTGGCGTCCGGAACGGCCGCGCAGCTGATTATCAATACGGCGGCTTTCATGGCGCTCCGTACCGATAACCGCAAGACCTCCGACTTCCTTCACTCCTTCGCCCAGCTTAATATCCGTACCACGGCCAGCCATATTCGTCGCAATCGTAACAACTCCTTTTTGTCCGGCATTTAAAATAATTTCAGCTTCGCGCGCATGGTTTTTTGCGTTTAGCACATTGTGCTTTATCCCTTTGCGCATCAACATTTTCGAAATAAGCTCGGACGTTTCAATCGCCACTGTACCGACGAGAACAGGCTGCCCCTTTTTATGGCGCTCAACAATATCATTTACAACGGCGTTGAATTTTCCTTCCATCGTTTTAAAAATTAGGTCTGGGCGGTCTTCGCGCGCCACCGGCCTGTTTGTTGGAATGACAATAACATTCATATTATAAATGTTGCGGAATTCCTCTTCCTCTGTCTTCGCTGTTCCTGTCATGCCGGAAAGCTTTTCGTACATACGGAAGTAATTTTGGAACGTAATAGTCGCTAGCGTCATGCTTTCATTTTGAATTTCGACGCCTTCCTTCGCCTCGATTGCCTGATGCAGCCCTTCGCTGTAACGGCGCCCCTTCATTAAACGGCCTGTGAACTGGTCGACAATTACAATTTCGCCATCTTGTACAACGTAGTCTATATCGCGCTGCATTACAACATGGGCGCGCAACGCTTGGTTAATATGATGAAGAAGTGTAACATGCTTCAAGTCAAATAGATTTTCAACATGAAATGCCTTTTCAGCTTTATTAATGCCTTCTTCCGTAAGCATTACATTTTTCGTTTTTTCATCATGCGAAAAATCCGCTTCAGGGCGCAAAGTGCGGACAAACGCATTCGCAAATAAATACAGCTGCGTTGATTTTTGCGCCTGTCCTGAAATAATCAACGGCGTACGCGCTTCATCAATTAAAATAGAGTCTACTTCGTCAATTACCGCATAATAAAGCGGGCGCTGCACGCGCTGTTCCTTATAAAGCACCATATTATCACGCAAGTAGTCAAAGCCGAGTTCATTATTTGTACTATATGTAATGTCAGCAGCATAAGCAGCTTGCTTTTCCTCGCGCGACATGCTGTTTAAATTCAAGCCTACTGTAAGGCCGAGAAATTCATGCAGCTTGCCCATTTCATTTGCGTCACGCTGCGCTAAATATTCATTCACCGTAACAACGTGGACGCCTTTTCCCGTTAAAGCATTTAAATACACAGGCATCGTGGAAGTCAACGTTTTCCCTTCCCCTGTTTTCATTTCAGAGATGTTTCCCTCATGCAGGGAGATACCGCCCATAATTTGAACAGGGTATGGGCGCATGCCAAGGACGCGCGTAGCTGCCTCGCGCACGACCGCGAATGCTTCCGGAAGCAAATCATCCAATGTTTCTCCTTTAGCAAGACGTTGCTTGAACTCCGCTGTTTTTGCTTTTAATTGCTCATCTGTTAGATTTGCGGTTTGCGGACCTAACGCTTCAACCTGATCCACTATTTTTTGCATGCGATTAATTTGGCGCTGATTTGTGTCAAACACCTTTTTCAAAATACCAATCATCGGATACGCTCCTCTTTATGTGGATATATAAGAAATCTTTAGAAAAGATACAATATCAATAGGAAAACAACTTAAAAATAATTGTAACACTTGTACTATATGTATGACAACATTACACACCGCTATATATAGCTGAATGGCTATGTTAAACGTTGGTGTTGATATATAAATCCTTCTTTTTTAGAGGGGGGAAGTGCTCCCAGCCGTGTGTAGTAACGGTCAGGGCCTAGTTCTGCCTCGTCCAAAGGAAAACCAGAGGGAGAAGATAAGTGCGGGTTGCAATGTCTGCATAGCCGTGATGTACAGACGTACGTGATATAAAATCAACGTCGGCCTCCCCTAAAAAATAAAAATTTTTTATCTATCGTGGTGCAAGTTATATTCTTGCATGGATGTCTGTGTTAAACGTTAGTTTTGCTATATACATCCTTTTTAGAGGGGAGAGTGGTCCCGGCCGTATATCATAATGGCCAGAGCCTAGTTTTGTCTCGTCCAATGGAAAACCAGGGCGAGGAAGTGAGTGCGGGTTGCAATGTCTGCATAGCCGTGATGTACAGACGTACGTTATAAAAATCAACATTGGCCTTTAACAGAGCCATAAGAAAAAGCGCAGCTCTAGAAGCTGCGCTTTTTCCTTGGCGGTTATTTTGTTTCAATTACGCCATATTTGCCATCTTTGCGAGTATATACTACATTTGTTTCATTAGTATCAGAATTTGTGAATACGAAGAAGTTGTGCCCAAGCATATTCATCTGTAAAATGGCTTCCTCGATATCCATCGGTTTTAAATCAAAGCGCTTTGTCCGAACAAGTTCCAACTCATCATCTTCTTGCCCTTCTACAAACATAGGCGCTTCATTTACTGCGAAAATCGCCTTTTCGCGGAACTTGCGGTTTACCTTTGTTTTATGCTTGCGGATTTGTCTTTCCAATTTATCTGTAACAAGGTCAATGGCAGCATACATATCGTCGTGAGTTTCTTCCGCGCGAAGCAACAAGTCGGAAAACGGAATTGTTACCTCAATGCGGTGCTTGTCAGAGTACACCTTTAGGTTAACTTTAGTTTCAGGGAACTTGTCAAAGTAGCGTTCAAGCTTGCCTAACTTCTTCTCCACATATTCCCCCAATGCTGGAGTTACTTCAATATTTTCACCGCGAATGTTGAATTTCATAGATGAACTCCTCCTTTCAAGCTATGTATTCTATATTCGATTTTTATATCGAATATCCCTTTCAAGAACTGTGAAAAAAATGTGAAAATGTAACTTTTTATCGAAATTTCGTTGAAAGGGAAGTTGAAAGCTTTTACACCTCTAGTTTACCCTGTAAGCATTACGCCAAACAAACAAACGTGTGAATAGTTTGTTACAAATTTCTACAGAGAATGAAACCGGCTATTTGGTGCAGAGGCAGCTGCTTGCCGCACTCCTTATAGCGAAGGTCTTCCTGCCCAAAATGTAAAAACACCCCCGCCGGCCAGACGGAGGTACCTGCCTTTTCCTAGCATATATCAAGCGAAAGCGCTTTATATTTTAAGGATTAAAGCTTTACAACGTTAGCAGCTTGTGGTCCGCGAGCTCCTTCAACGATTTCAAATTCTACTTCTTGCCCTTCTTCTAAAGACTTGTATCCTTCTTGTTGGATTGCAGAAAAATGGACAAAGACGTCATCTCCATCTTCGCGCTCGATAAATCCAAAACCTTTTTCTGCGTTAAACCATTTTACTTTTCCTTGCATGCTTTCCATTCCCTTCAATCTTAAACTTGTGAAGTTCGTCCCTCACACTTTGACTATAACGGATAAAAAGCGGAAAAGTCAAAAAGGATTTATCGTCTTTTTGCAAGCGTATTCGACATGGTTAACTGCGGCACAATGTCAACGAAGACACGCCCGCTGCTCCCCTTTCCCGAAATAATGCCGCCGCTTGCCGCAGCGTCGTACCGGTCGTATAAATATCATCAATCAGCAAAATGCGCCGCCCGTCAAACCGTTCTGGCGAAGAGAAGGAAAATGGCGATATCCCCCCAAGGCGTTCCTGCCTCGTCTTTTGGCTCTGTTTTTCCGTATGCACGCGCACTAAGGAGCAGGGCGGCCCGGAAGAAGGAAGAAGGGACGCAAGGAGCTGCGCTTGGTTGAACCCCCGCTCCATCAAACGCTCTTCGCTCAAAGGAATAGGAACTATTTCATAATTCGAACCGTAATATAATCGAAATGCCGCGCGGAACTCCTTGGCAAACGCATGTACAATTGCACAGTCGCCGCGGAATTTATAGCGAGCCATTACTTCCTTCATCCAATGATTGTATATAAACACGGAGCGATTTTTCTCTAAAACGTCTCCCTCCTTATGCCAGCGAAAACAATCTAAGCACATATCCCCTTGCTTGTACGTCTCATCAAGATATGCTAAAGGGCGGCCGCAGCTAGTGCATATCTTCCCTGTAATCCTCTCAAATTTTTTCCCGCACTGTTCGCAAACCAAGGGACGCCTCGCCGGAAAGAAAAAGGAAGCCCAAGTCTCCGGCACAGCTAGCTTCTCCAAACAAAGCAAGCACCGGCTCATACAATCCAACCCTTTTGCCGCGCCCATCTATTCATCTTTTCAATATGCTGTTTTGCCGCCAGCATCGCTTCTGTTTTGCCGTAATGAAAATACACGACATCCCCATTTGGAAAGGCTGCATTTCTCCCGGCCCGCCCTGCAATCTGCACGAGCGCACTCTCAGTAAAAATAGCTTCTTCCGCCCCGATCACGCCAACCTGCAAATTCGGCACGGTCACGCCCCGCTCTAAAATGGTCGTCGTGGCTAACAGCGGAATATCCCCTTTACGAAATGCCGCCACCTTTTCCTTCCTGTCCCGATCCTCCGCATGCACGCCCTCAATACGGCCATCCAACTCTTTTAAAATAGAAACAACAGGTTCAATGGCAGCAATGTAAGGAACAAATATAAAAATAGGCCGATTCCCTAAGTGGGCTTGGATCCATCTCATTACAGGCTTTGGAAGCAGCCGCTTTTTCAGCAGGCGCCGCCAATTGCCGCACCATATGAATGAAGGAATGGGCAAAGGATGGCGATGGTAGCGTGCCGGAATGACAACCGCCTTTCGCTTTCCCGCCTTTGCTTCTCTTTGCCACCTTCCATTTGGGGTAGCTGTTAAATAAATAAGGGAAGACACTTCCTTGCGGGCCTGCTGCACTGCGTATTGCAGCGCTTCGTCCGCAGCATACGGGAACGCGTCCGCTTCATCAATAATAATAGTATCAAAAGCGCGGAAATACCGGAGAAGCTGATGAGTAGTGGAAATAACTAAAGGGGCTTGGTTATAGCGGTCGCTGCTGCCTCCATAGAGCGCCGCTGCTGGAATAGAGGGAAATACTTGCTGAAGGCGGGGATGGAGCTCTAGCACAACGTCTGTTCGGGGCGTCGCAATACAAACACGTTCTCCTTGCTGCAGCGCTTTTTGAATGCCGGCAAACAGCACTTCCGTTTTGCCGGCGCCGCATACCGCCCACACAAGGCAGGAGTCCTTTTGTTCCACCGTTTGGACAACCATGTTGGAAGCTTCCTGCTGCCCCTCAGAAAGGGTTCCGGACCAACATAAAATTTCTCCGCCATACGCTTTCCGCTTTGCCTCCCCCCTCCAGCTTATAAGGGAAACACATTCGCTTACCCGCCCCATCATAATGCAATTACGGCAGTACATACAGCTTTTCCCGCACTTTGCACACGGAAAATCCGCAAACAAATCCGCTTCTTCATTGCCGCAGCGCCTGCATCGCTTTCCATTTGAACCTATAACGATCCCTTCCTCGTACTGTAAAGCTGATTCGTGCTGCTTCAGCACATCATCGGAAAAAGGAATTTCCTGGCGAAGCAGCCGCTTTCCTTCTAAAAAGGCTGCCAATGAGAAAGATTGTGCTTCCTTCATTGCAATTCCCCCTTTTTCTCCTATTATAAGTACTTTCATTCTAGGTGCAAAAATATAAAAAAGCCGATAACCTACTCTAAAATTAGTAAGCTATCGACCTTTGAGATAGTTTTTAGTAGCTAAAAAGATTAAAATCTGCCGTAACCCAAGAAATGTGCTCTGTTATAAGAGCTTCCTAGATTAGAGTATGCAATGCCCTTGTCGCTTGCGTGAATCATTGTGTTATTGCCAACGTAAATGCCGATATGGGATGGGCCTGGCTTGTACGTATTTTGGAAGAACACTAAATCGCCCGGCTGCGGCTCGCTAATCTTCGTTACAGAAGCCCAATATCCCTCTACGTTTGTACGCGCTTTGCCATATACATAGGAGATAAAGCCGCTGCAGTCAAATCCGCTTGGAGATGCCCCGCCGAATACGTAAGGAACGCCTAAATATTGCGCCGCTTTCGCTACAACGCCGCCATTAGCAGGCGCTGCAGGCACTTGAACCGGCTGCTTCACTGCTTTAGGGGCATTGTTTACCGGTACTGCCGATGGTGCAGGCTCGTTGTTTTGCGCTGTGCGCTGCAAGAAAAGCGATTGCTTTTCCAATTCCTTTAACGCGCTTTCCGTATTGGACATTTCCGCTACAATCTTTTGGAACTTGTCATTTAATTCATTCCAAGCCCCTTGCTTTTTGTCTTGGTCTGCAAGAAGTTCATTTTTCGTTTTCTCTAACTCTTCCATATATGCACGAAGCTCTTGTTCTTTTTTAACAATTAGCTCGCGGTCGGCTTTAACTTGTTCCTTGTCGCGGTTTTGCGCTTCTAAAATGCCTTTATCGGATTGAAGAATTAAGTTAACGGAGCTGAGGCGGTCCAATAAGTCCGCGAAGCTCGTCGCGTTCACTACTACTTCTGTTACCATATTGGAAGCCGGCTGATTCTGTAAAGAAACGAGGCGTTTTTTAATGACTTCCTCGCGTTGTTGAATCGCCTTTTCCAACTCTGCGATTTCAATTGTCTTTTGCTGAATCAGCTTTTCTGTTTCCGTAATGTTTTCTTTCGTTTCCGTCAATTTCTTTTCATTTTCTTGAATAGATTTCTCAAGGGTTTCGATTGTTTTCTTAAGTTCGTCCATTTGTTTTTGAAGCTCATTGCGTTCTTGTTGTTGTGTATGTAAATTTTGTTGTAGTTCAGCTTGTGTACGTTCTGCTTTTACTCCAGGTGCTGCTGTTGAAAACATCATAAGTCCTGCCGCTAATGCGCATGTAACCATTTTCATTTTTTTCATTTTCCTTTTCACACCTTCCTTTTCCCCTTAAATTTATACCATAATTTCCCCTCATTTTTTTCGTTGTTACAAACTTGTAAAATAAATGTAATACTATGATTGTAATATGGTGGAACATTCCTTCTAATTTTGTATATTTTTGTATAATCGAACCGAATAAATGAAATTTTTCTTCATACAACCGATTGTTGCAAGATGAAATATTGTTGTAATTTGTCATAAAAAACTCGCCGATTGGCGAGCGTGTGAAACCAAAGACAGAAGCGCCATTGCACTTGCACTTTATTCCTAACATTGGCTGCACTGTCCAATCTTCTTTGCTGCCAATTTATACTTTCTGAAAATGCCAAAAAGTGCAGCAAAACGGCTTCCCATTTTGCTGCACTTTCATTTGTTCCTTGCTATACCCAAGTTTCCGCCCATTTTTGCACCTCTTGCATCACACTTTCTAGAGCTTTCCCTTTATCCGTAAGCGTGTATTCAATGCGCACCGGGACCTCCGGATATACAGTCCGCACGACAATTCCTTCGCTTTCGAGCTCCTTAAGGCGCTCTGACAGCATACGGTCGCTCATATTCGGGATTAAATCGGCAACTTCCCTAAATCGCTTCGGCCCCTGCAATAAGGACTGAATAATCAGGCCCGTCCATTTCTTGCTAAGAAGGGTGAAGGCCGACTCAAACTTTGGACATAGAGATGGATGATGTTCCATATTTACGTCACCTCTTTTTTTATTATACGCTATGTTAAACGTTATTGTGAATGTAACGCGATTCCGCCTTATTCATGTTAAGCATAGCTTTATTATAAGATAGCTTCTTATAAAAAGTAAGCATTAAGCTAATACAAATTATATCCAATAGCGCCAAAGCGTAATCGGCCAAAGAAAGCAAAATTCTTTTCGGGTACCCAGCGTGCCTATCGGCGACTAGCGTAAGAGAAGCGCTGGCAGAAGGCGCTTTTTGCCTTCTGGGGCGATTCGCTTACGGCCTCGAGCCGATGGCGCCCAGAGCTAGACACCCATCCTATACTTTCTTCAACTATAAGAAAACCCTGCCACAGACTAACGCACTGTGATAGGGTCAAAAAAGAATGCTTTCTTATCTTTTGAAAAGGCCCTGTTAAAGGCTAATGTTGATTTGGAACGAAAGGCGGCGACTCCAGCGGGAAAAGCGGCTCGGCCCCGCCTGCGGAAAGCGTCCGCCTGTAGCGGAAAATCAACAATCAAGTTTAACAGAGACATCCATGCAAGAATATAACTCGCACCACGATAGATAAAAAATTTTTATTTTTTAGGGGAGCCGATGTTGATTTTTATATCACGTACGTCTGTACATCACGGCTATGCAGACATTGCAACCCGCTCTTATCTTCTCCCTCTGGTTTTCCTTTGGACGAGGC
>JBHGUR010000111.1:0-35464 GCA_048976805.1 Ectobacillus sp.
GTAGGGACGCCGCGAATGTAAGGCTCTGGACATGAACCATTGGGTTTGTGAGCGAAAGAGCAATAAAAGAGAAAGACGTTTTCTGTCTTTCGAAGCCCCCACTTCAAGCGGTGTCAGCCGCTAAGTGGGGGTAGTTCACTTTTGCATTTAGGTTGCCTCGCTTACAACCTTCTTCGTCTGATTGGGCAGAAGACAGATACCCCGGTAAGGAAGAAAGTGTTTCCTCGAAGGATAAAGACGATCATTCAAAACCTGATTACGCTTGCTTCAAAGATGGTAACCCATGCCAGAAGGATATACTTGAAATTCGGAAAGTACAGCCCGTGGCTCCCGACATTCAAAAGATTGTATGAGACATTTTCGACATAAGAGAAGGAATTCAATAACTGCTGAGGTTGTAAAAAATGGAATTTTCGTAGATGTATTTAAGTGTGCCCTAAAAAATGTTTTTTTCAATTTACCAGATATAATAACTCCTGTTTTCTAGAAATTAAGAACCAATAGTTTTTTAGTAATCAAATATCACGGATTCAGGCATAAGTTTTCCATTTTGGTGAATTTATGCTTTATTATTTTTGTTTTGGCAATTATATGCTTCAAAACTCCATTTTCTATTTATCCGTAATAAACTTTTGTCCGACTAAAATAGTGCTTTTTTCTGAATTTGTCAAATTTATAGACAAAATAACTTATTGCTAGCCTGAAAGAAAACGCATATAATGAAGAAGAAAATCGTTTTGTGAATGCAAGCGGTTTCGTTACAAAGTTTCATTTGATTTAGTAGCTTAAAAAAGAAGGAGGTAGATGCCGTTTTTTTCAAAAAAGCCTTGGTTTCTTACTGTTTAATGCAAGCGGTTGCAAAATAAGAGTTAGTGCAAGAACTTTTTTCATTGCTAATAGTTTTTTGTAAAAATCAAATTTAAAAGGAGGGAAGTGTCTTGGTGAAAAGGAAAGTAAAGCGCCACTCGGCGATTTTCATGGCGGTGATGATGGTCTTGAGCCTATTGCTGCCAGCTGCACCGATTCAGCCTGTACAGGCAGCCACCTCAACGGCTGAAGAAAATGTTGCTGAAAATCGCACGGTCCGTTTCACCTATATTCGTGAAGATCAAAATTTTGGCGATTGGAATATTTGGGTATGGAATACCGGAGTTTACGATGGCGAGATTAATTTTTCAAGCTATAAAAATACTAGAGCTACAGCGAATATTCCGGTAAGCCCAGCAACAAAACAAATGGGCTTTGTACTTCGCAGTACGCATGACTGGAACACAGCTACTAAAGAGTTTGGGGACCGTTTTATTCCTATCAGCCAAAATGACACAATCACAAAAGCCTATATCACAAGTGGAACCGAGCAGATCCGAGTGGTTCCAGATGGCTCTGCACCAGTGATTAATAACGGAAATGCGACTTTCTTTTATCGAGATAAAGAGCTCTTTGCTAAAGATGCGATGGGCACGATTGAAAAAGTAGAGTTGAAGTTTCACAACGAAGTTTTTCCGATGGCGTATGAGGCAGAGAATGAGAGATTCGCATATACATATGAAAAATTGCCAACAGGTGATCATGAATACTCATTCCTGGTCACAATCAACGGCCAGACAACCGAAGTATCCGATCCTTATAACACAGTGGACGGAGTTTCAAAAATTACGTTCCATAAACCAAACGTGACGGTTACAGGTTCTGTTACACCAGCTGCGGTTGATTATAATGAGAACGCCGTTTTATCTGTTGATGTACAAGTGCCTGAGGGTGGAAACGTGACGGTTTCCAAAATATCTGCGGATCTTTCTGCACTAGGTGGTCCAAAACAATTCGAAATCGACAAAGACTTGCGTGAAGTTACAATTGCGGTTGATGATGATGTGACCGCCGGTACGAAAACGATTCCGATAACCGTCGTTGATTCCTTTGGAAACGCATACAACGAAACAGCCCAAATTGAAGTCAAAACAAGACAAATGGTCGGAGAAGGAAATTTTGATTGGGATGAAGCGATTATTTATTTCATGCTAACTGACCGCTTTTTTGACGGAGATCAGTCGAATAATGATCCATTTGGTATGAATTATGACAAGAGATACAGCGGTTCTTACCAAGGCGGCGATTTTGAAGGGATTACCGCGAAATTGGATTACTTGAAAAATCTGGGTGTCAATACGATCTGGATCAGCCCGATTGTCGAAAATATTAAATACAATGTGCGATATAATGCAACGGATGGAGACAAGGATCAGCCTTATTTTGCCTATCACGGCTATTGGGCAAACAATTTTGAAAAATTAAACCCGCATTTCGGGACAATGGAAGAGTTCCATCAATTAATTGATGAAGCCCATGAACGCGGTATGAAAATCATGGTTGATGTCGTCCTAAATCATACTGGTTATGGTTTAAAAGAGCTGGATGGAAGCAACACGAACCCACCGCTTGGATTCCCGGCCGATGAGGACCGCAGCCGCTTTAAAAATATCGTTCGCCAAGGAAATCCAGGCAGCGATGAAGTGGTTGGAGAATTGGCAGGACTTCCAGATGTTATCACTGAAAATCCTGAAATTCGCAAACAAATCATCGACTGGCAAACAAGCTGGATTGAAAAAGCCAAAACAGCTAAAGGAAATACGATTGACTATTTCCGTGTCGACACGGTTAAACATGTAGAAGATGCGACATGGATGGCGTTTAAAAATGCGTTGACGAAAAAAATGCCTGAATTCAAGATGATTGGCGAAGCGTGGGGCGCCAATGCCAACGATGACTACGGTTATCTGAATTCTGGAATGATGGACTCCGTTCTTGATTTTGGCTTTAAGTACATTGCGCGTGATTTGGTCAATGGGAAACTGGAGGAAGCAAACAGCGCTCTTGATGCCCGCAACGACAAGATCGACAATACTGCGACATTGGGCCAATTTTTAGGAAGCCATGATGAAGACGGATTTCTTTACACCCTGAATGGAGACAGAGGGAAACTGAAAGTGGCTGCTGCTCTTCAGGCAACAGCAAAAGGACAGCCAGTCATTTATTATGGTGAAGAGCTTGGACAAAGCGGTGCGAATAATTATCCAAAATACGATAACCGCTACAAATTTGCTTGGGATCAAGTCGAAGGAAATGATATTTTAGCACATTATCAAAAAATCCTAAACTTCCGCGGCGACCACTCTGAAGTCTTTGCGAAGGGTGACCACAGCTATGTCGGCGGTACGAACCGCGATCAATTTTTACTGTTCTCCCGCACGTATCAGGATGATGCCGTGTACGTCGGCTTAAACGTTGCGGATGCAGCGAAAGAGGTTACTTTGTCGACTGACGCAGGTGCGGTGATTACGGACCATTATTCCGGCAAAACCTATAATGCTTCTGAAAATGGCCAAGTGACGATCAAGATTCCGGCGAAAGCAGACGGCGGAACGGTTCTTTTAACGGTTGAAGGCGGTGCGATCACCGGAGTTGCCCAAGGTTCTGGGGATGATGGAGGCCCTATTCCAGCCAATACGGTGCGCATTCATTACCAAAGAACAGACAATCAATATACGAACCTTGGACTTTGGTTATGGGGAGATGTCACAAGCCCATCCTCAAATTGGCCTGCGGGCGGCACACGCTTTGAAAAATTCGATAGCTATGGCGCGTATATTGATGTACCGCTTGCTGAAGGAGCCAAGAATGTCGGTTTCCTTGTGTTAAATGTTACGAATGGAAACAAAGATGGCGGAGATAAAGGATTTACAATTACTTCGCCTGAAATAAATGAAATTTGGATCAAGCAGGGCTCTGATCAGGTGTTTACGTATGAACCGGCTAATCTTCCAGCCAACACAGTCCGCATTCATTATGTGCGTAGTGATGGAAACTATGAAAATCTTGGGCTCTGGAATTGGGGCGATGTCAAATCTCCTTCAGCAAATTGGCCATCAGGAGCGATTCCGTTTACCGACAAAGACCGCTATGGTGCGTACGTGGATGTGGAGTTAAACCAAAACGCGAAGCAAATCGGCTTCCTTGTCGTGAACAGAACGAACGGTACGAAAGATGGAAACGATAAATCGTTCAACCTTCTTGATAAGTACAATAACCTCTGGATCAAAGAAGGCGATGATACCGTCTATATTTCACCATATTGGGAAGTGGCCAATAGTTTAGTTTCCGCTGAAATCGTGTCTGATCAAAAGCTGCGATTAGGTTTTACGATGACAGACGGATTAACGGCTGATGCCTTGAAAAATGATTTGGTCATCAAGGATAAAAATGGTGAGCGTGCCACGATTGAAAACGTAACCATTAAAGATGCAAAAACCGTGGAAGTGACGGCTGCCCTTGATCTAGAAAAACTTCCGCTAACTGTTACTTATTCAGGAAGAACCGTGACAGCCTCCAATGGCTGGAGAGTGCTTGATGAAATGTACGCTTATGATGGTGATGATCTAGGTGCCACTTATCAAAATGGAAATGTCACCCTAAAGCTATGGGCGCCAAAAGCGAGTTCAGTTGTAGCGAACTTTTTCGATAAAAATGATGCGGCGAAGCAAATTGGCAGCATCCCATTAAAGAAAGGGACAAAAGGTGTTTGGTCAGCTGACATCGAAGCGGGAGAGCTTGGGGTGAAAGACCTTGAAGGCTACTATTATCAATACGAAGTCACTAATGACGGTGTCACGAAAAAAGTGCTGGACCCTTATGCAAAATCAATGGCCGCCTTTACGGTGAATACAATAGGGGAAGCAGGGCCTGATGGCGACATCGTCGGAAAGGCTGCGATTGTCGACTTAAGCGATACCGACCCAGCTGATTTTGATGACGCCAATATTCCTGGATATAAAAAGCGCGAGGATGCGATCATTTATGAGGCCCATGTCCGCGACTTCACATCGGATCCGTCAATTGAAGGGGACTTAAAGTCAAGATGGGGCTCCTATAAAGCGTTCATCGACAAGTTGGATTATATTAAGTCATTGGGCGTAACCCACGTACAATTACTGCCGGTGATGGCTTGGTATTTTGGCGATGAAATGGCTATGGGCGAAAGAGAGCTCGCGTATTCCACTGTTGGCAACGAGTATAACTGGGGATATGACCCACACAGTTATTTCTCACCAGATGGAGCATATTCAGAAAATCCAGCTGATGCCGAATTGCGCATTAAAGAGCTGAAAGAACTGATTGATGCGATTCATGATGCAGGCATGGGTGTGGTGCTGGATGTCGTTTATACACATATGGCAAAAACGAGCATGTTAAACGACATTGTGCCAAATTATTATGCGTTCCAGGATGCGAATGGAAACTTCCTTGGCGGCTTTGGAAACAACTTGGCCACAAACCGCAAGATGGCGGAAAAGCTTTTAGTAGATTCTGTGAAATATTGGTTTGAAGAATACAAGATTGACGGCATGCGATTTGACATGATGGGTGATGCGACTTATCCGGCTATTCAAAAAGCCTATGACGCAGCGGCTGATATCAATCCAAATGCGCTCTTCATAGGAGAAGGCTGGAGAACGTTTGCTGGCCATCTATCTGATTCAGAGCTAAAAGGAATGGGAGCGGACCAAGACTGGATGAATAAAACCGATAGTGTCGGCGTATTCTCAGATGAAATTCGCAATGAATTGAAGTCCGGCTTCGGTTCAGAAGGGGAACCGCGATTCATCACTGGCGGCGCCCGCCATATTGAGACTATTTTTAAAAACATCAAAGGCCAGCCTTCCAACACACCAGCAGATGATCCGGGTGACATGGTGCAATACATTGAAGCACATGACAATATGACTCTTTATGATGTCATTGCCCAATCGATTAAAAAGAATCCGGCTATTGCGGAAAATAATTTGGAAATTCACAAGCGGATTCGCCTTGGCAATTCCTTGATTTTAACTTCACAAGGTACGGCCTTCATCCATGCAGGTCAGGAATATGGCCGAACAAAGCAATGGCTGGGCGAAGGAGTTCCAGAGCAAAAATATCATGAATTAAAGGATGTAAGTGGAAATCCATTTGGCTACTTTATTCATGATTCCTACGATTCCTCCGATGCGATCAATATGTTTGATTGGCAAAAGGCAACAAACAAAGAGAAATTTGGGGTTAATTTTACCACAAAAGAATTTACACAAGGTTTGATTGAACTAAGACGATCCACCAATGCGTTCCGTCTAGGTGAGAAAGCTCTAGTTGACAAGAATGTAAGTCTGCTAGAACTCCCTGAAGTTCAAGCGACCGATTCTGTAATTGCCTATGAAAATGTTTCAACAGACGATACAGGTATCTATTATGTGTTTGTGAATGCGGATGATGAAAAACGAAGCTTGACATTGGATGGCTATAATTTCAGAGGTGGAGAGGTTTTAGTAGACAGTGATGAGGCAGGAATTTCTGAGGTGTCTAATCCGTCTGGATTTACTTTTGCGGATAATAAGCTGACGATAGATCCGTTGACAACCGTAGTCATCAAGATGAAGCGCAAAGCGGATGAACCGCCAACACCAGAGGAAGTTGTCCAATTTACAGCGGAGGACTTCCTGGGCGGAGTGATCAGCGCGGACGAAGCGTCCAGTATTTTCATTGATGTGGTGAAAGCAGGAGAGGTTTCTCCAGCAAGCATTAAAGAGATGGTTGTCGCTGCTGCCACTGGCGCAGACGACACTTCAGGATTAGCCAAAAAGCCTGCCGGTCATGACCGGGCCATCCTGGCAGCCGCCGAACAAATGGAGCGTGCTCTTGTCAAGATGCTCGACGAAATCAAAAAAGGAAACAAACAAGCAGGGCTTCCTGAAAAGACCGCACACAAAAAAGTCACACAAGCTCTGGAAAAAACAAAGAAACTGGCTAATAAGTAATTTGTGAACACCACATGGGTTTAAGAAGCCTATGTGGTGTTTTTATTGAAAAGGTTTTGTTAAAGAATGTTGTTGACTTTCTTGTCAAACTAACAGGCAAGTTAGCTGAAGAGGGTTATTATCTTAATTATGTATAATTATTAGTGAAATTATATAATTATACAAAAGTTACAAATAGGGAGTGCGAGTTTAATGATTGCATTGTAACACCCCTTATATGTGTCATGTATTGCACAATAGTCATTATATCCAATGAACGGCAGAAGTAATAGCGAGAAGCATTATCTTAATTATTTACAGCTATTGTTGCACTATAATAGATGTGGGGGTGAGCAGCTTGCCAAGAATGCGGGAAAAGACATTTAACTGTGAAAAAGAATTAACGCTGTCTGTAATTGGCAGCAAATGGAAGATGCTGATTTTATGGCATTTAGGAAAAGAAGGAACGAAGCGGTTTGGGGAATTGAAGGCTCTCATTCCGGGCATTACCCAGAGAATGCTTGTTAACCAATTGCGTGAATTAGAAGAAGACTTAATTGTAGAACGCAAAGTGTATCCCGTTGTGCCGCCGAAGGTAGAATATTCATTAACTGAACAAGGAAAAACTTTGATGCCAATTTTGGATTCGATGTACGATTGGGGGAAAAGCTATATAGAGACTGTCATGCAAGAAAAGACAGAATTGAGCGAAAAGAAGGGGACAAATGAAGATGAAATGCAAGATTAACCGCAATGCAGCTAAGGTGTTAAACGAGATGTTAAGCAGCGAGGAAGGGCAAGGGAAAATGATTCGCGTATTTGTCACGTACCAGCACGGCGATCATGCCCATTACGGCATAAAGCTTGATACCCCGACCGAGCATGATGAAATTGTGAAAACGGACAAAGGCATTGATGTCCTGCTGGATAAACGGGAACCTTTTTTGGATTATATCTGGATACAATATTTTTATGTTCCTCAAGAAGAGTTTGTCATAACGAACCCATCAAAGCCCCATCACCACTAAAAACAATTCGCTTGCATTTTTATAAACACGGGAGTAGACTTTATACTAAAATGAATAGTTGACGGGAGCCTGCGGAAGCAGGCTGAGAGTACCGCCAATCCGCGGTAGACCGTTTGAACCTGTTGGATAATGCCGGCGTAGGGATAAGTGATGAAGGAATTGTTGAAGTTTTTTAGGGATTCTTATCATAATATTAAGACACTTTGCGCAAGCAAAGTGTTTTTTTATAGGAACGAAAGGAATGATAGTATATGGCGCAGCAACAAGAAATCATTGACCTTTTGCTTAACTTTATGGAAACAGACTCGTATTCTGATGAGGCTTTTAACGATTGCGCACTGCAACTCTTTGCTTATCAATACACTAACAACCTTCCATTTCGGAAGTTTTGTATGCAAAAAGGGAAGACTTTAAGGACAGTTAAGTCATGGAAGGATATTCCCGCAGTGCCGATTAATGCGTTTAAGGAATTGCCATTAAGCTGCATACATCCGGAGCAGGCTGAGAGAGTCTTTATGACGAGCGGCACAACGAAAGGGGTGAAGGGGAAACATTTTCACCCGAATTTGCAGGTATGGAATCTTTCCATGAAAACCTATTTCAAGAAGCGTTTTATGGAGGATACAGACAAAATCCGGATGGGGATTTTGTTCCCGACAGAAGAAAAAATGCAAAATTCTTCGTTGGCCCATTATTTAGCGCTGGCGATGGAGGAGTTTGGAACAGAAGAAAGCAAATACCTGCTAGGAGAGCAGGGAATCAACATAAGTCTCCTTATACAAGAGCTGGAGCATGCCGAACAGACGGGAGAACCGTTTGCATTATTAGGGGCAACGTTTAGCTTTGTTCATATGTTTGAAGAGCTTGAAAAGCTTGGGCGTACCTTCACGTTGCCGCCGGGCAGCAAAATATTGGATACGGGCGGCTTTAAAAACCAATCGCGGGAAATGGAGCTGGATGAATTTTATGCCCAGCTATCATCCATTCTCGGAGTACCGCGCAAGAACTGTATCAACATGTACGGCATGACTGAGCTAAGCACCCAGTTTTATGATTCAGGAAACGAGCAGGTTCCTTCTGTTAAATCCGGCCCCCATTGGATTAGGACGAGAGTAATTAACCCATTGACAGGTGAAGAGGTGCTGCGCGGGGAACGGGGCGTAATTGTACATTGCGACCTTGCCAACTTTAATTCAGTAACGTCCATTTTAACAGAAGATTTGGGAATAGAAACGGAGAACGGCTTTCTTTTATTAGGAAGGGTGCAAGGAACGGAAGCGAAGGGCTGCTCTATTGCGGTTGAAGAATTTATCCGGGCTTCAAAGGGGCAACCATCATGAAAGAATTAGTAGGATATCTTCCGGATATAGGAGATGAGGTTTTTGAGACAAAAATTCTAACCTTTTCCGGAAAAGAAGGAACACTCGAGCTGGAAGCCCCGCTTCTCTCGGAAGAACAAATGAATAAAGTCATGCAAAAGGTAAGAAAGGCCAGCGCAGAAATTTTAAAATCGATGACCGTATCAGAAATCATTTCCATTATCGACCAAGCTATTGAGCAAATGCTTGACAGAAATTCAACATACCGAAAAAAAGCGGAGGAGCTATTGCCGCTTGTTACCGGATATGATGCGGAAATGGTTCGTCTTGGACTGACGTCCTTTTTAAAGACGTTTCGAAAACCTGAGCTGCAGCAGTTTATAGTAGAGGATCTCGGCAATCCTTTGCTGCTTGATGATTTTCAGCCGCGGGCGAAGGGCGGGTTTTCAAAGGCGGTTGGCCCTGAGCTGATTTTGCACGTATGGGCGGGGAATGTGCCTGCGCTCCCGCTTTGGAGCTTGATTTCCGGGCTGTTGGCCAAGTCGGGAAATGTCGGAAAGGTCTCAAGTGCCGAGCCGCTCTTTGCCGGGTGGTTTGCGCGGTTATTGGCAGAAATTGCGCCGCAGTTGGCTGACTGCTTTGCGGTCGTCTGGTGGAAAGGCGGAGACGCGGAACGGGAGAGCGCGATTTTTCAACAATCCGATGTAGTCGTTGGTTACGGCGGCAATGAGTCATTGGAATCGTTAAAAAGAAGAATTCCAATAACGGTGCGGTTTTTGCCGTTTGGGCATAAGGTCAGCTTTGGAGTTATATCCCGTTCCAGCTTAGATTCGCGCAAAGCGTGGGAAACGGCGCATCAAGCAGCATTGGACATTATGCGTTACGATCAGCAAGGCTGTTATTCTCCGCATATTATGTACGTTCAAAAAGGCGGGGCTGTTTCACCGGCTGAGTTTGCCAAGTATGTTGCCTATGAACTGGAATGCTTTGAAAAGAGATTTCCGCGCCGCAGCCTCTCTTTAGAAGAAATGGCTTCGGTAGCTTCTTGGCGAACGCAAGAGGAGCTGGGCGTTTACACGAATCCGGATAAGGAGGTATTGGGCAATGAAGGAAACAATTGGACAGTTGTATATGAGGAGACCTCTTCATTTGCCCCGACCTGCTTAAATCGGGTTGTTAAAATCATGGCTTTTGAAAACATAGAGGAAGTTCTCCTGCAAATTGCGCCACATCGTTCCTTCTTGCAGACCGCCGGCGTGGCGGCAGCCCCGAAAGAGCTGTTTCGCTGGGCGGATTTGCTGGGGCGGGCAGGAGTCACTAGAGTTACCGGATTAGGAAACATGACTTCCCCGGAAGCGGGCTGGCATCATGACGGCCGCTTCAATTTGCTTGATTTGGTGCAAATGGTCGATATTGAGCATTCCGCTAAAGCATATTCGGAACAATTTGCCCCTTATGCGGATTAGGAGGGAGAAAATGGGCTTTCTGACTTTAGAAAATGTGACGTACAGCTATGGAGCAAAAGAGCCGATAATCGACGGAGTCAGCTGGAAGCTGGAAAAAGGAAAATTCCATAGCTTATTAGGGAAAAGCGGATGCGGGAAGACGACGTTATTGAAGCTGGCGGCAGGCCTTTTGCAGCCCGATGAAGGGGAAATCCATTTGCAGGGGGATAAAATCGGGTTTGTTTTTCAAGCGCCGACATTGCTGGAATGGAAGTCTGTGATAGAAAATATACTGCTGCCGATTTCTCTTAAAAGGAGAGTGGCAAAAGCAGATCGGGAAAAAGCCGAATCTCTTCTGGCGTTAATGGGGTTATCAAGCTGCGGGGCGGCATTTCCTAATGAGCTGTCGGGCGGCCAACAAAGCCGGGTTGCGATTGCCAGGGGCCTGATTCAAGAGCCGGCTATGCTTTTTTTGGACGAGCCGTTTGCCGCGCTGGACGCGATTACAAGAGAAGAGCTTCAGGACGATCTTCTTCGGCTTTGCCAACTGCATCAAATGACGGTGCTATTTGTCACCCACGACATATCAGAAGCTGTTTATTTATCAGACCGGATAGCTGTTATGGATAAAGGGCGGATCATTTTTGACATGGATGTGGAGATTCCAAAACGGCAAGCGCCCGAGACGAGGTATAGCCCCGCCTTTAATGAAGCCTGCTTGAAGATACGCGCAGCGATGAGCGGAGGGGCAAGATGAAAAAGGCGCCAATATATTCGAGTTTATTATTCATTATTGTCCTGTTGCTATGGGAAATGGCGGCAAAAGGAATGCCGGAACTGATTTTGCCGGCGCCGTCGGTTATTCTTGCCACCCTTTTGGAAGGAGTTAAAAGCGGCTATTATACGGACCACATTATCCGGACAGGTTTAGAAATTGTTCTTGGCCTTTTCTTCGGCAGCATTTTAGGAGTGGCAGCCGGCATTTGGATGGGAGAAATTGAATTTATCCGCAAGCTTTTGTTTCCATATGTGATTGCCAGCCAGGCGGTTCCGAAGCTGGCTTTAGCGCCGTTGTTTATCCTTTGGTTCGGATTTGGGATGACATCAAAGGTTGTGATTACGGCGTTAATCTGCTTTTTTCCGCTGCTTGAAAATACGCTTACGGCGATTCAATATACGGACCCAAAAAAAATTGAACTGTTTCGCGTTCTCGGGGCAACCCGCTGGCAGACGCTGTACAAGCTCAAAATCCCGGCAGGCTTGCCGAGCATCATGGCGGGCTTTCGGGTGGCGGCGGTGCTGGCAATTGTAGGAGCTGTCGTCGGGGAATTTATAGGCGGAAGCGAAGGGCTTGGGGCGATGATTATCGCTTCGCAGGGAATGATGGACACGCCGCTTATGTTTTCAGTGCTGTTTATTATCACGATTATGGGAACGGTGCTTTATCAAATCATTTATTTTATTGAAAAAAGGCTGTTCCGTTACCAAAACCAAAAAGACTAAAAGGAGAAAGCAATGATGAAATTAAAAGCTGTTTTTACTTTCATGATTTTGGCAAGCATCTTGCTGTTGGCTGCTTGCGGCGCGAACAATACAAAGAAAGAAGAAGCGAAGCCGCGGGAAAAAAATATGAAGGTTCGAATGGCAAGCTGGAGCCAGCCGATCACAGAGCAAACGAACCTGCTTGTTGATGAGGAAAAGGGGTTTTTTAAGAAAAAGGGATTGAGCATGGAGTTTATCCCTGGCGCAGGGGGAGGCGATGCAATTAAAAATATTATTTCCGGAAAGGCAGATATTGCATTTACTGACCCTGGTTCGCTCTTTTTTGCTTTAGATAAAGGCGAAAAATTAAAGGTGATTTATAATATTTATCCCCAAAATGTATTCAACGTTGTTTCATTAAAACAGAAAAATATTACAAAACCAGAGGATTTAAAAGGGAAAAAGATAGGTGTATATAGCTTAACGAGCGGCACAAGGCAAAACCTGCTTGTTCTTTTGCATCAAGCCGGCCTTTCTGAAAAGGATGTAACTATCGTAGAAACGGGACTTTTGAATTTTGCGCCATTAATGCAGGGCCAAGTTGACGCAACTGCAGCGACAGATACAGGCTTAGTGCTGGCGAAGGAAAAAGGGCTTGGCGAGGTCAATGTGCTGGAAGTAAAGGATTACTTGAATGTGCCAAGCGACGTATTTGTTGTTACTGAAAAAACGTATAAGGAAAAGAAAGAGCTCCTTGGAAATTTTTTGGAAGCGTACCGCGACAGTGCTGATTGGATGATTCAAAATCCAGATGAGGCGGCAGCTTTAGCCATGAAGCACGCAATTGACGGCAAGGATAAGAAGCGCAATTTAGAAATCATCAAGCTTAGAAACGCATCGAGCATTTCCGAAACGACAAAGAAAGCCGGATTAGGAGGTTTGGAAGTGGATGTATTGCAGCAGGCTGCCGATACATATAAAAAGCTTGGGCTCATTCAAAACGACTTGAAGATGGCGGACGCAGTCGCTGAAGATGTCATTCCTAAAAAATAGGATCTGTTAAAGGCTAATGTTGATTTGGAACGAAAAGCGGCTCGGCCCCGCCCGCGGAAAGCGTCCGCCTGTAGTGGAAAACCAACAATCAAGTTTAACAGAGCCAAAAAATAATAGGGGGATAACTTGTGGGGAAATTTGCCAACAAAATTGTTCTTGTTACAGGTTCAAGCAGAGGAATAGGGGCTGCGATTGCCAAGGGATTTGCTAAAGAAGGGGCGACTGTTATCGTCAACTACCTCCAAAACGGGCAGGCGGCTGAAAAAGTAGCGTCTTCCTGTATCGAGCTTGGCGGCGATGCTTGGGCAATACAAGCAGATGTAACGTCCGAAGCGGCAGTGAAAAGCATGATAGAGCAAATCGTGCTCGAAGCCGGGAAGCTTGACGTTGTCGTGAACAATGCTTTTAAACCGTATGCGTTCAACCCAGATAAGCGGAAAATGTCATGGGAATTGAGCTGGAATGACTATCAAGAGCAGCTTGATGGCACGTTGCGTTCGGTTTATTATGTTTGCCAAGAGGCTGTTCCGATTATGAAAAAGCAAGGCGGGGGAAGCATTGTTAATATCGTAACCGACCTAGTGGAAAGGCCGGTCGTTCCATATCATGAATACACGACTGCCAAAAGTGCGTTAGTTGGCTTTGGGCGCAACTTGGCAGCCGAATTGGGGCCGTTTGGGATACGGGTGAACGGCGTTGCGCCGGGGCTTGTGTATCCGACAGATGCAAGCCGCGATACGAAGGAAGCAGTAAAAGAAATGATTATTGCGCAAACGCCGCTGCGAAGAATTGCTAGTCCAGAGGATGTAGTTGGGCCGGTGTTGTTTTTAGCCTCGGATTGGAGCAAATTTATGACGGGACAGACCTTGTTTGTTGACGGGGGGCTTGTTATGCGTTAGTGATAGGTATGAAATTTCCTTTTTCTACACAAAATGAATAGAAAAAGGAGTTTTTAAAGATGAAGCATACAACAATATTGTTGCTGAAATTCATATCGTGCATAATTGCGTTTGCGGTCGGCCTTGATTTATTTTTTGATGCAACCGCTACGGAGGTTATTTCTTTTAGTATATTTGTTACGGCGGCTTCTTATATTCTTGGAGACCGGATTCTTCTGCCGCGCATTGGAAATGCGGCTGCTGCCGTTGTCGATTTTCTTCTTGTGTATACAAGCGTCTGGCTTTTTGGCAACGTACTTTTGGAGAATTACATGCAAATTGCATGGGGCAGCATAATTTCAGCGTGTATCATTACTGTAGCGGAGGTGTTCGTCCACCGCTATTTATTAAATCATATCGCTAGCTGCGAGACGAGAGAACAAAAGCGGGTTGCGCTAAGTCGGCAGCTTGCGTACGAGTTCGCGGAGGATGAAGAGAAGTGATGCCGATTTAGGATGAATTATTGCCCGAATCGGTAGAATTAATTGTAAATTGAGTCGAATTAATTGTAAATTCGTGTTAATAATTCGTGAGTTGGGCAGAATTCTAATGCACATGAAAAATCACCTATCAAATGATAGGTGATTTTCCTCATTATAGCTGGTTGAACGCTTCTGTTAGGACAGGAACGATTTGCTTTTTGCGGGATACAACGCCTTTTAACACAGCTGTGTTGTTTTCCAGCTTCACATTGTATGCTTTTTCAACCGCGTGTGCTGCGCGGCCAAGAGCGACTGCGACAGAATCGTTGTTTAAAATGTCCGTTACAACTAATAAGAACAAGTCTAATCCTTTTTCAGCGATGACTCCTGAAAGTACATCTTCTACTTCGTTTTTGCGCGCCAATACATCATCTGTATCTACAGCATTAACTTGCGCGATTTCCACTTTGTAGCTGCCCATTTGGAATTCCTTCGCGTCAAGGGAAATGAGTTCAGCCACAGTTTTGTCGCTTAAGTCAGCGCCTGCTTTTAGCATTTCGAGTCCGTAGCTTTCTGCATCTACGCCGGCGATTTCTGCCAATTCGCGCGCTGCTGCCACGTCTTGCTCTGTGCAAGTTGGGGATTTGAACAATAAAGAGTCAGAGATAATCGCAGACAGCATTAAGCCTGCAATATCTTTACGGATTTGCACGCCGTTTTCTTTATACATTTTATTTAAAATTGTCGCTGTGCATCCAACCGGCTCTGCGCGGTAGTATAATGGATCGCTTGTCTCAAAATTCGCAATGCGGTGATGGTCGATCACTTCTAAAATGCGAACGTCGCGAATGTCATCAGCGCTTTGCTGAAATTCGTTATGGTCGACAAGAATAACGCTGCTTGCTTCGCTTGCCGCTTTCTCGATTAAACGAGGCGCTTGTGCTTTGAAGTAATCTAACGCAAATTGCGTTTCGCCGTTGATAGCGCCTAAGCGAATAGGCTCAACATCCATGCCAAGCTCCTTTTTCAATGCGGCGTATGCGATCGCGGAACAGATGGAATCTGTGTCCGGGTTTTTATGTCCGAAAATCAATACCTTTTCCATTGTATCGCTCCTTTGCTTTTACTAGAGATAGTACGGAATCCTCCACATTTTTGAAAGCGGAAAATATGTATACCTAAATTCTATCTTAAATATATCGGCGTTGTTTTTCAATCCTGGAATTTTGCAAGTGTTGCCCATTGCATATAACAGCGGGCAACACTTGTTCAGCCGATATGTTTTATTTCCTTTAATACATCCAACAAGTATTCCCACGTCCGGATTGTAGATGGAATGCTGAGATGTTCATTGGGAGTATGCACATCATACATATCCGGTCCAAGGGAAATGGCGTCAAGAGCCGGAATCTTTTGCGTGAAAATGCCGCACTCAATGCCGGCGTGAATCGCGATAATTTCCGCTTCTTTACCGTACTTGTCTTTATATACCTTTTTGCACAATTCTCTAATTGCCGAATTGGGATTATAGGCCCACTCTGGATAGTCGCCGCGCGTTTCAACCGTGCCGCCTAGGGCCGCCGCAATTGTTTCGACCTGCTTTAACGTATATTGCTTTAAGCTGCCGACTGAGCTGCGGATTTCGTTTTGGAAAATGACTGCTGCTTCCGTTGTTGTTACGACTCCAAGATTTGTGGAGGATTCGACCAAGCCGTCGATTTCCATGCTCATGCTTTGGGCGCCGTTTGGAGTAAGCATCAGCGTCTGGATTGTTTTTTCCGTTGTTTCTGCTGAGAAGACACGTTCGGGCAGCTCTTTAACCTTGTCAAACTCCACATACACATCCGGATCGGCAGCGCGCAGCTCCATTTGCAGGATGGTGTTCCATTCCGTAATGTTTTTCTCAAGAGTTAAAGTGGATTGCGGATCGAATACAAGAATTGCTTCTGCTTCGCGCGGAATCGCGTTTGATTTCAGTCCGCCGTTTATTTCGCTTAGTGTAAAGGAAAACCCGTTATGTAAATCGTGCAGCACACGGCCGAGCAGCTTATTTGCGTTGCCGCGCTCTTTATTGATTTCCATGCCAGAATGGCCGCCGCGCAATCCGCAAACAGAGAGGCGGTACGCTTCCATTTGCGCCGGCGTTTTTTTCCATGTGATAGGAAGGGAGAGCTGCCCTTTAACTCCGCCGGCGCTACTGACGAGCAACTTGCCTTCCTCTTCTGTATCAAGGTTAAGAAAGATTTTTCCGGTAAAATGTTCTGGTGAAACAGCAATGGCTCCCCCCATCGTTGTTTCCTCTTCAGTTGTAATGACAACCTCAAGGGCCGGGTGTTCAATATCATCTGCATCAAGCAAGGCGAGCGCGTAGGCGACTGCGATGCCATTATCCGCGCCAAGCGTCGTATCTGTTGCGTACAGCATATCTCCATCTATGCGAAGCTGAATCGGGTCTTTTTCAAAATCATGTGTGGTTCCTTTATTTTTTTCGCATACCATGTCCATATGGCCTTGAATGATAATGGCCGGCGCATTTTCATAGCCTGCTGTGGCCGGCTTTTTGATAATTACATTCAGCGCTTCATCCTGAACTGCTTCCAAGTTGCGTTCGTTCGCAAAATGTACGAGGTAATCGCTAATTTGCTTTTCGTTTCCAGAGCCTCTTGGAATATCGGAAATTTGCTTGAAAAAGTGAAATACCGGGTGTTGTGTCAATTGCGCAATTGTTTTATACATATATACCATCCTTTCAGGTGCTTGGCCCATCCCATATTATATCAAGAATGGGCGTCTCTAATCACCTTTAGGATCTGGATAGCATTTCCAATATAGAGGGCTGCTTTAAAAAGAAGGATCTGTTACACTTGAGTGTTGATTTTCCGCTACAGGCGGACGCTTTCCGCGGGCGGGGCCGAGCCGCTTCCCTCGCTGCGCTCAGTCCAGGGTCTCGGCGATCCCGCTTTTCCCGCTGGGATCGCCGCCTTTCGTTCCAAATCAACATTAGCCTTTAACAGAGCCAAAAAGAAAAAAGATTCTGCCCCTTGTATAATTGGAAAATGCTTCATTATCAATCATGTCATGGCTAGATGCTCTAGCACCTATAAAAATGGGTTTTTTATTTAGTTATATATATCGCGGCTATGTAGAACAAATAGTAATCTGCATTCTCTTTCTATCTCTAGTTTTCCGTCGCATGGGGCAGAAATAGGTTTTGACCGCTTCTATGCATAGCCGGATGGTCTCTCCCCTTTCAAAAGAAAGGTTTTAAGTTCTTTTTTAACTTATGTTTATATATGCATAGCTAAATGCTCTAGCCGCTTATAAAAAATAGTTTTTTATAAACTCCTTCCGTTTGTCATCATCCTTTCATATTCACTTCACGCCAAATTCACATTTCTATGATACGGTATCATAGTGTACAAAAGAAGAAAAAGGGAGATTCACGCATGCAGTATTTACTTCAAGAAAAAATTACAGAATGGAAAAATTTCTTGTTTATTTACAAATTCGCGTTAGATGAAATTGATACGAAGCTGACGATTTTGAATGAGGAATTTCAGTTCGTCCATCAGCACAATCCGATTGAACATATCAAATCCCGCATTAAAAGCCCGGAAAGCATTATCCGCAAATTAGAACGCAAGGGGCTTGAGATAACGAAAGAGAATGCAATGGAGCATATCCACGATATCGCTGGCGTGCGCGTTACATGTTCTTTCGTATCTGATATTTACAAAATCTATGAACTAATCCGCAGCCAGGACGATGTCCGGGTTTTGCGCGTAAAGGACTATATTAAAAATCCGAAGCTAAACGGCTATCAAAGCCTTCACCTCATTGTCGAAATACCGGTGTTTCTTTCTAAAGGAACGGAACATGTAAAGGTCGAAATTCAAATCCGTACCATTGCGATGGATTTTTGGGCGAGCCTAGAGCATAAAATTTACTATAAATTTGATGAGGAGGTTCCGAAATATTTGACAGACCAGCTGAAGGAAGCGGCGGAGATGGTGCATTACTTAGATGCGAAAATGAAGCGAATTAAGGATGAGATGGAGCAGTTTAAAGAAGAGAAGCTATAAAAAAGGCCCCGCAATGAAATTTGCAGGGCCTTTTCCTAATTCAGTAAAATTTTTACACTTGTTGAAAGGGCCTCTATATCCTTCTCCAGCTCGCGTATATTTTGCGTTTTTATATACAGCAATAATGCTTCTACAATATATTCACGCGCTTTTTGCTTACTGTTAAAGAACTCCGTTTCAATCGCATCGATAGAAGAGAGGATTTTCTCTAACTCTGCTTTGTCAAAACGCAAGGAAGCAAGCTTTTCCCGCATATCGGCAAGCAATTGCGCCAGCTGCTGCAGATGCCCTTCTTTTTCACGCTCCCGAACATGAATGAAATCCGCCATCATCACGTCATTTAGTATAGGATTTTCGTTTTTCGAAAAGCTGGCAACTACCGCATCGAGACGGCGGAAAAGAAACGGTATGAGCTGATCCAGTGCGATATCTTTTTTATCAATCACAACGTAAACTAAATATTCCTTTACCATGCCGCTTAGCAAGGTGGCGCAATCAAGAGCATAAGGAACAATGTATTCTCCGTAGACGTCCACCATTCTTTTGCATAGCCAATTGAGAGATTGTGCTCTTGTTTTAAATACGAAATGGTGCAATTCTTCATTTCTTTGCAAGCTTGCTTCCGTCATTTGCATTTGAATGAGTTCTTTGTGGGAATACAATCCTTCTAGCTGTATTTTCACTTGCTTCATAAATGATTCCTTTGGAGTTAATGTGCTATCTTGCTCAATTTCGGCCATTTTCTTCATCATCGTTTCATGGTAATGCTGTATCATGGAAATCATTAATTCTTCTTTAGATTGAAAATAATTATAGAAAGACCCTTTGGATATTCCGCTGCATTCTACAATATCTTGAATAGAAGTGGAAAGGTATCCCTTTTGGGCAAATAGTTTTGTAGCTTCCTCCATAATTCTTCTTTTGCGTTCATTCATGTTTTTCACCTAATACATTATTTTTAATGACTAGGCTCTGTTAAAGGCTAATGTTGATTTGGATTCATTTGTTGATTTGGAACGAAAGGCGGCGACTCCAGCGGCTCGGCCTCGCCTGTGGAAAGCGTCCGCCCGTAGTGGAAAATCAACACTCAAGTTTAACAGAGCCAATGACTAAACGGTCATGTTGTTTTTATCTTACCCATCTATTTGCTGCAATGCAACATAAATCAAGTTCAAATGTGCATGATATTAAATATAAAGGCTTGAATTTAAATAGAAAATTATATATAGTACAAAAGTGTGGTGACTATGTGGTCATTTATGAATTGAACAATAAGTCAAAGGAGAGGGAACCTTGAAAGGCATCATTAACTTTTCTTTAAAAAACAAGCTGGCTATTTGGCTGTTGACGATTATAGTTACGGTTGCTGGATTTTATGCCGGCATGAACATGAAGTTGGAAACATTGCCGAATATTAATACCCCGCTTATCACAATTACAACGATTTATCCGGGCGCAACTCCGGATGAGATAGCGGATAAAATTTCAAAACCCGTTGAGCAACGGGTGAAAAATCTGCCAGGGGTGGATACGGTAAGTTCCACATCATTTGCAAATGCCTCTTCTGTCCAAATTGAATACAAATACAGCAAGGATATGGACGAAGCGGTGGCAGAAGTAAAAGAGGCGGTAGAGAAAGTAGAGATGCCGGATGGAACGCAGGAACCGAATATTTCAAGATTAAGCTTTAATGCGTTTCCCGTTATTAGCTTAAGCGTAGCGGACGAAGGCAGATCGCTTGCAGAGCTGACAAAGCTCGTTGAAGAGCAGTTTGTGCCGTCTTTAGAAGGCGTTGAAGGCGTCTCTTCTGTTAGCATTGCCGGGCAGCAAACGGAAGAGGTGCAGCTCATTTTTAAAGAGGATCAATTAAAGAAATATGGCCTGCAGCAGGAAACCGTAACAAATATCATTAAAGGATCCAGCGTTTCGCTGCCGCTTGGCTTGTACGCGATTGAAGGGAAAGAGAAGTCTGTTGTCGTGGATGGAAACGTGGCGACGGTTGAAGATGTAGAAAACATTGAAATTCCGATTACGCCAAGCGCTCCGCCACAAGCTGCGCCGCAGGCTGGCGCTTTAGGCCTGCCTACTGTAAAGCTAAAGGATATCGCTGACCTTACAGTAGTTGGACAAGCGGAATCTATTTCCCGGACAAACGGAAAAGAATCGATTGGCGTGCAGGTTGTAAAAAGCGCCGATGCCAATACCGTTCATGTAGTAAATAACGTTAAGGAAGAAATGGAAAAATTTAAAAAACAATATGGCGATGTTGAAGTCGTGACGATGTTTGACCAAGGAGAGCCGATTGAGGAATCGGTCAATACGATGCTAAACAAAGCGCTAGTGGGCGCCGTGTTTGCGGTTATTATTATTTTGCTGTTCTTAAGGGATATAAAATCCACAATTATCTCTATTATTTCAATTCCGCTATCCTTATTAATTGCGGTGTTGATTTTAAAGCAGTTGGATATTTCCTTAAATATTATGACACTTGGGGCGATGACGGTGGCAATCGGCCGTGTAGTCGACGACTCGATTGTTGTAATTGAGAATATATATAGAAGATTATCGCTCACAACAGAAAAACTCACCGGAAAAGATTTGATCCGCGAAGCGACGAGGGAAATGTTCATCCCGATTATGTCATCGACAATTGTAACAATCGCGGTATTTTTCCCGCTCGGCTTGGTAACGGGGCCTGTCGGCGAGTTGTTCTTGCCGTTTGCGCTTACGGTTGTATTCGCGCTGCTCGCGTCCTTGTTAGTTGCGATTACGATTGTACCGATGATGGCGCACAACTTGTTCAAAAAGAAGGTTCACCACGAAGAAAAACCAAGCAAGCTTGCATTGTCTTATAAAAAGCTTTTAAATTGGTCATTAAACCATAAGCTTATTACATTCGGGGCCGCAATCGCGCTGCTTATTGGAAGCTTTTTCCTTGTTCCGGCCATTGGAGTAAGCTTTATTGCTTCAGATGAAGAAAAAATGATTGTGGCGACATACAGCCCGGCGCCGGGAGAAAAGCCGGAAGATGTGCAAAAGCTGGCATTGCAGGCGGAAGAGTATTTCCAGGATAAAAAGGATGTAAGAACGATTCAATATTCGGTCGGCGGCGGCAACCCGATGAATCCGGCGGCGACAAACCAAGCATTATTCTTTGTGAGATATGATGATGATACGAAAAACTTCGGAAAAGAAAAGGAAGACGTTTTGCAAGACTTGAAAAATCTTTCTGCAAACGGACAATGGGGCTACCAAGATATGGGGGCGGGCGGAAGCAACAAAACGCTTTCCTTGTTTGTGTACGGCGAGTCCTTGAAGGAAATTCAGCCAATCGTTTCTGATATTATGAATATATTGGAAAAAGATGATGCATTTACAAATATCGATTCCAGCATTTCTGAGGCATACGATGAATATGTGCTTGTTGCAGACCAACAAAAATTAAGCAAGTTTGGTCTTACGGCCGGCCAAATCGGCATGTCCTTCATGAATACGGGAGAACGGCCGGTATTGACGACTATTCAAAAAGACGGCAAGGAATTGAATGTCTATGTGCAAACTGAGAAAAAGAACTACAATTCCATTGAAGATTTAACAAATAAAACCGTCGCTTCGCCGCTTGGCGTTGAGGTGGCGCTAAAGGATGTAGTAAAGGTAGAGCAAGGGAAAGCATCCGATACCATTACAAGACGGGATGGGAAAATTTACGCGCAGGTTTCCGCAGAAATTACAACGGATGATGTAGCGAAGGCTTCGAACGACTTGAAGAAAAAAATTGATAAGCTCGATATCCCAAAAACTGCAGAAGTATCATTCGGCGGGGTAACGGAGCAGATTAATGAATCATTTAAGCAGCTGGGGCTGGCGATGCTTGCGGCGATTGCGATTGTGTATTTAATTCTTGTTATCACCTTCTCCGGCGGATTGGCGCCATTTGCGATTTTGTTCTCGCTTCCCTTCAGCATTATCGGGGGGCTTGTGGCCTTGTTCCTTGCGGATGAAACGATTAGCGTTTCAGCTTTAATCGGGGCGCTAATGCTAATTGGCATCGTTGTAACGAATGCAATTGTATTGGTTGACCGCGTGATTCAAAAAGAGAAAGAGGGCATTCCGACAAGACAAGCATTATTGGAAGCAGGAGTAACGCGCTTGCGCCCAATTTTAATGACGGCGCTCGCGACAATCGGCGCTCTTATCCCGCTTGCGATTGGCATTGAAGGCGGGGGGCTGATTTCAAAAGGCTTAGGGGTAACCGTAATCGGCGGTTTAATCAGTTCGACACTGCTTACTCTTGTTATCGTGCCGATTGTGTATGAAACGCTGATGAAGCTTCGCAACCGAAAAAGCAGCTTAAAAACTAAAAAGCGCGCTTCATAATGACATAAAGAAAACTCGCCGCTTGGCGAGTTTTCTTATATTTATATGCGTTTAAATCGTCCGACAACCTCGACTGTCTCGGTAATATTCATAAATGCGTGTTGATCTACTTGGCGGACGAGACGTTTTACTTCACCTAATTCATAACGCGTAATCACGGTATAAATGACTTTCTTTTCGTGGTCTGTGTAGGCGCCGACAGCGTCAACCATTGTCACCCCACGGATGCATTGGTCCAATAGCGCATTTTTCACTGCTAAGCCTTTTTCCGTTACAATCATAACAGTCAGCTTAATATGCTTCGTATGAATGGCGTCGATTACCTTGCTGACAACAAAGCGGCTGATGAATGTATATAGTGTAATATCCCAGCCGAACATAAAGCCTGCAATGACTAGCAGCAAGCAGTTGAAACCAAAAATAATGGCGCCGATGGAAATATCGCGATGCTTTGCAATTAACAGGCCGATAATGTCAAAGCCGCCGGTAGAGGAGGCGAACCTGAAAACGATACCAGTAGCTCCGCCGCATAGAACGCCGCCAAATACAGCAGATAATAAAATATCTTGCGACAGTTTATGGACAGGAACAAAGTTCATCGCAATCGTTGAAACAGCAATAAAATAAACTGTTAAAAAAGTAATTTTCTTTCCGAGATAAAAATAGCCCAGGAAAAATAATGGAATGTTTAAAAGCAAAATCAATGTTCCGATATTGTAGTGGGTCAAGTAACCGATAATCATTCCAACCCCCGCAAACCCGCCGCTGATCATGTTATGGGGAATAAAGAACATGTTCATCGAAACAGCATACAGAAGAGCAGCAATAAAAATAACTATCAGCTGCACGGCAGCCTCTGCATACCTCGCTTTAGAAATTGGATACGATAATATCGGCATATCGGGAACGTAGTCGGCATCGCCTAACCTAGACATAATATAGTGTCATCTCCAAGTTTGTTTTTTATATTACACAAAGAGGATAAAACTTTTTTATACATCTGACAACAGCTTTTTTATAAGGCGGAAATTTAAAAAAATTCATATAACTTAACGTTGCAAAGCCATTTCAACAGGTTTAATTTTATATAAAAAATGGAATAACTGTAATAAAACAGATAAGTGCGTACTACACCTATATAAGGGGACGTTTAACAAAAGCGTCGAAAGGAAGGAGAAGTGAGATGCAGTTACCGTGCCAAAGAACGTATCGACAGGCGGGAAACTGGTATGTGCTGGATGAGGAATTTCCATGGGATGTGCATAAGGTAAGACAGGATATATTTTCGCTTATTGGCCAGTATGATACGACAGTCATTTTTTGCGATACATGCGAAGCCAATTCCGTTTTACGGGCGCTGGGAGAAGAAGAAGAGGAGTTTTTATTTCCTTTGCATGGCTATTACCATAAGGAATGCAAGCTGATTTTTGTGTTTGCGTGGGAAACATACGAGCAATTGTTGGAAACATTGCTGCATGAATTTCGGCATCATATGCAATTTGAGCAAAGCTTAATGCGGCAGCTGTTTCATCTTGAACGGCACTTGCCGTATGAGGACAGATGGGTCGAAAAGGATGCAAAGGAATTTGCACGCGAGAAAATGATGGAGTATTTTCAGAAGAAAGAATAAAAGGCGCAAGCGGCAAAGCTTGCGCCTTTTCACATTCCGCCGGTTTACACGCGGAATGCTTCGATGAGTTTATTTAGCTCTTCTGTCTGTTTGTAAAGAGCTTGGACAATTTCGGCCGTTTGCTGCAGACTTTCAACTTGCTGATTCGAGGAAGCGGAAATTTCTTCGGATGCCGACGAAACTTGAGCAGCAAATGCTGAGATTTCCTGCATAGATGTTGATACTTCTTCGGTGCCGCTATTTATTTCCTCAAAGGCAGCGGCCATGTCTTCAACTTTTTTATGAATCTCATTCATAGCCTTACGGATTTCATCAAAGGTTCCTTTTGTTTCATGGGTTAAGGAAACACCTGTTACAACCGTTTCCTTCGTTGCCGCAATAGATTGAACGGCATACTGGGTATCCTGTTGGATTTCCTGAACAAGTTTTGAAATATGCTGCGCCGATTGCGCTGACTGTTCGGCAAGCTTTTTCACTTCTTCAGCCACAACAGCAAAGCCTTTTCCGGATTCTCCGGCACGCGCCGCCTCAATTGCCGCATTTAACGCTAACAGGTTTGTTTGGGAGGCGATTCCCTCCATTGTGGCCGTTATTTCTGTAATTTCTTTTGACCGCTGTTCCAGTGTATGGATGCGCTGGTTTGTTTCATCTACAGTTTGATGAATCGCGCTCATCTGTTCTACTGTTGTTTCCATTAAAGAAAGCCCTTGGCTGGACTTTTGCATTGCGATAAACGCAGCTTCTGATACACTCTGGGAATTATCGGAAACCGCTTGCAGCCCGGCTGCAGCCTGTTCGATAGCAGCTGCGCTATGCTGCGTCATTTCATTTTGGATATGCATATTTTGCGCCAGCTGCTTCATATAGCCATCTATAGAATGGCTGCTCTCTTTTACATTCGCTGCCGCTGTTGACAGCTGCGTTGCCGAAGCCGACACATTCGTTGTGTGGTCGCGCACATTTATAATCAGGCTACGTAACGTCTGGATAAAACGGTTAAACGATGCGACAAGCGTGCCAAGCTCGTCATCCGAGTGAATCGCAAGCTTGTTTGTCAAATCGCCCTTTCCGTTCGCTAGGCGCACCATTTCTTCATTCAGCTTTTGAAGCGGGCGCAGGATGGAGGAAATGAGCATGATTCCGATTACAAGGCCGGTGATAATGATAAATAGCGCGAGAGCAATTTGCACCGTATAAGTGGTTTGCTCTGTTTTGTCTACTTGTCCTTGCCCTTTTTTTACCTCTGAATCGACTTGTTTTGTAAGAGCGTCTAACGCCGGGTATAAGGTTTGCTTACGGATCGACCGCTGCTCTTCAAAATGGATTTCGTTCGCTTGCGCCGTATTTCCTGCTTGGTAGGCAGCTGCCATATTTTTGTGGGCAGCCATGTATTCCGAAAATGCTTCCTGAACCGCTTCGAGGTTTTGCTGTTTGTTGGCGGAAGAAAGAGAACTTATTTTTTGAAGAAGTTGATTTGCCTCATCTTGTTTTTGGGCAATCTCCTCAATAAATTCAGACTTGCCTGTTATTAAAAAACCGCGTTCATCATTGGAAATCCCCGCTAAGATAAAGTTAAATTCCCGCATAAACGTCTGGGTTTGCCGCGCTGTATCCAACTGATGATGCGTATTCGACAGCATCCGTTCTTGATGGATGGTATACAATAAATTTATTCCCATGCCAACTGACATCAAGACAAGGAGAAGGGTTAAGCGATATTTAATTTTCAGCTTGTGGAGCATATATTCACCTCTATTAATATAGTTTTTGCAGTGTAGTCTATATGAATATAAATATAAATTTCTTTACTATAATATTAGCATGAATTGTTGGGACTATAAATATTGCAAGTTGAGTGAAAGCGGTTGATTTAAGGAATTAACAAATTTTTAACATGGAATGTTTTCTGGCGCGAAACATAGGCAGATATGAAAAGCCTGCAAAAGCAGGCTTTCATATTTGGCACTGTTAAACGCCAACGGGTTTGCCTTTAGGAGAAGCAAAACCGGGCCCTGCCCGTTACGATACACGGCTGGGATCGCTTTTTCCCTCTAAAAGGTATATACCAACACTAACGTTTTACACCGTCTAATATTTAGGAGATTCAATGGCGTTTGCAGACGTAGCGGAATACACCGAGATTAAAATTTTCGCATCTGTATCACCGATATTTGTTACTTTATGGGGAATGCTTGCTAGCCAGTAGAAGCAGTCGCCTTCTTCCAGAATGAATTTTTCCTCGCCTTGCTCGGCAAGCACCTTTCCTTGCAGCATAAGATGGACCTCTTCTCCGGCATGGGCATGCTGATCATTTCCGGTTGAAGTGCCGGGCGGAAGGTGGCCAATCATCATCCGCAATCCGTCGCTTTGGTTTGGCGTTAAATGCTCAATTTTAATTTTATTTGCGCCAAATTCGCTGACAGTCCGTTCGGGCTTGCGGACGACTTTCATCTTCTGATCGGGTTCGAGCAATAAGTACGGCAGCGGAATGTTTAAAAAATCGGCAATGCTTTGCAGCGTAGCAATAGAGGGCGAGGTTTTCCCGTTTTCTACCTGGCTGACGAATCCCTTCGATAGGCCGGTTCCCTCGCACAGCTCGGCGATGGTAATTCGCCGCAGGTTGCGGATCGTTCTAATATTTTCTCCAATGTTCATTCTATATCACCTAATTGTTATTTTTAGTAATACAAATTTTCTTTTTATTGTAGCAAACTGCTGTGTGCTGCACAATGGCAGGCTCGTTAAATATAAAATAGCTCATATGACAATATTTAACATATTGTTTTTAAAAAATGTTATTTACTTACTTATGTATAGTTAGTATATTTATTTCATAGAAAACTTAGTTTTATATATGAAAACAAAAAGGGGGATATATTACAGTATGAAGAATTATTATGAGCTAGGCGGGGTATTTTTACGCCTTGCATTAGGTGCTGTGTTTATTGTTCACGGTTTTATGAAGTTTCAAGGATTATCAGGGGTGGAACAGTGGTTTGCGAGCATCGGAATCCCGGGCTTTGCGGCTTATATTGTCGCGCCGGTTGAATTGATTGGCGGATTGCTTTTGGTTGTTGGCTTATTTACAAGATATGCATCTGTTTTGCTTGCGCTTGTAATGGCAGGGGCGATTTTAAAAGTGAAGCTGGGCGCCGGTTTTGTAGGAGCGAATGGGGCAGCTGGCTATGAATTTGACCTTGTGCTGCTGGCCGGGCTGATTCACCTTTTCTTAAGCGGCAGCCGCTTGTATGCAATTGACGGTTTGTTGGGACAAAAAGCAGATAAAAGGAAAGCAGCTTAATTTTTTTATAGCTTTGTTTAGTAATATCAATATAAAATTCATATAAGAAGAAAGGAGATGGTTATATGGTACCGGCATTTTTTATGGCTCACGGCGCGCCGACGATTGTGCTAGAAAACAACTTATACATAGAAAGCTTGCAGCAGGTTGCTTCTGCCATCACAAAACCAAAAGCAATCATTATCTTCTCGGCGCATTGGGAATCTCCTGTTCAGGCAATCAGCGGTGTGAAGCAATATGATATGATTTACGACTTTGGAGGGTTTCAAAAAGAGCTGTATGAAATCGTCTATCCAGCAAAGGGGGATGCTTCTATCGCAAAGGAAATTCAAGCGGTATTCGAGAAAGAAGGCATCCAAAGCCGAATTGATGCAGCAAGAGGAATCGACCACGGCGCCTGGGCTGTATTGTATCACAGCTTTCCAAACCCAGATGTTCCTGTCATTGCGATGTCGGTTAATCCGTATCTTTCCCCGCGCGAACAGTACAATATTGGGAAGGCGCTTGGAAAGCTGCGCGAAAAGGATTATCTCATTATTGGAAGCGGCGGCCTCGTCCATAACTTGCGCAAGCTCAATTGGATGGGCGGAGAAGCGGAGGCGTGGGCGCTTGCATTTGATAATTGGATTAAGGAGAAGGTCGAAGCGTGGGATTTGGAAGCGTTGTTTCAATATGAAACATTGGCTCCGTATGCCCGGGAGGCTGTTCCGACAAAGGAGCATTTTATCCCTTTATTCATTGCGATGGGGGCTGCGGACAATACGCGCAAACCGGAGCTTGTAAGCCGCATATTCCAATACGGCAGCTTAAGTCTGAGCCTATGGAGATTTGATTAATATTTTATTTAAGCCCGAGAATTTGTTTATGAATTCTCGGGTTTTTAATTTATTGGCTCTGTTAAACTTGATTGTTGATTTTCCGCTACAGGCGGATGCTTTCTGCAGACGGGGCCGAGCCGCTTCCCTCGCTGCGCTCAGTCTAGTGTCTTGGCTGCCCCGCTTTTCCTGCTGGAGTCGCCGCCTTTCGTTCCAAATCAACATGAGCCTTTAACAGAGCCAATTGATTAAGTAGTTTCACAGTTTATTTACAGCATATTATAAGGGTTCATTCTATAATAGGATTGTAAGGGTTTCTATGAAAGGTTAGAAGGGGAGAAAAACTATGAAACAATCCATTCTTGTGCCTGTTGACGGATCTGAACATGCCAACAAAGCTCTTCAATTTGCGCTTACTATTGCAAAGGGAGTAAATGCTAGAATTATTTTGCTGAATGTACAGCCAAGCCTTAAATCTCCTAATATCCAGCGGTATATCGGCAAAGCCGAAATCAAAAAATATCAAGAGGAGATGGGGGAATTTGCGCTTGATAGAGCGCTTTCCGCTATTGGCGAATCGGAGGTTCCAATTACCTCAAAAATTAGAACAGGCTACCCTACAAATGAAATCCTGCTTGAAGCTAAAGAACAAGAAGTATTTTGCATTATAATGGGGTCTAGAGGAATGAATCCGCTAACCGGAAAATTGCTGGGAAGCGTCAGCTATGGTGTTCTGCATGATGCGCCTTGTCCGGTTACAATTGTACATTAACGCCTGTAATTGTGCCGACAACGTACCATATTATGAAATCTATTAAGCAAAAATTAACAAGAAAGCCGTTTGCAGCTGCGCAAAAGGAAGAGGCGGCATAATTGAACTGCCCCCACTTAGGCTAACGCCTTGAAGTGGAAGTCTTCTGTCGGAAAATGATAAAATCGCTTCTTTTTGGCATGTGTAACGCTTTAGTTCCACAATGCCAAAGAAGCGATTTTTTATTTATGAAATAGCCGAGAACACTTATGATTTTAATCATGAGAGATTCAGATTAGTCGATTTTAATAGATTTACGGTCAGGCAAAGATGGAGTTCTCTTTACAAGAGTAACTACTAGTACCCCGTTGTCATATTTCGCTTTTGAAGAATCGCTAATTACCTCTGCAGGAAGAGGAAGTACACGTTCCACCTTGCCGTATTGGCGCTCGCGCCGGAAATATTTTTCCGCTTTTTCCTCTTCTTCAGATTCGCGTTCAGCAGATATTGCCAATGAATAGTCGTCTATTTCTATATGAATTTCATCCTTTTCAAATCCCGGCAGCTCTGCTTCTACAATGACTTCTTTCTCTGTTTCTTTTACATCAACGTTAAACATTGCTTTTTCCCCGAAGAAAAACGGAAACTGATCGGAAAACCAATGCTCTGCTTCATTTCCTCTTCGATTCCATACTTTTGGCATTAAATCACGAAGAGCTGGCATACATATCGACCTCCTAATATAAAGTGTATCCTAATTCTAACCCCTGTAAGGCTGCCGCTTCTAGAAGCAGGAGACACGCCATACTCCGGGGGTTAAGAACCTTCGCATAGGAAATCGGATAGTATATTCGTTGATGGGATTTCTGTTTTCCCAGAGTCGCACAGGACGCATCTGCCTTTTGCACACAGAAGCCAAGAATTGGGGAAGGGCAACCAGCATTAGCAGTTATGCCTTGCCGCTAATGCGTTGGCATTCCTTACCTTTAGATTACCACTTTTTTGAATGGTTCACATATCACTTCTGCACTTGTCATGCAATTGCCACATTTTTTAATTAACGGTCTCCTATCGGGAGGCGTCTACTTCATCATAGGAAAGCTTCACAACTTCCGTATATTCTCCCCGCGCGATTTCTTCTGCTGTTGCGCTGCGTTCAAGCTCTTGTTCGTCATCCATGCCTGGCGCAAGAGTCGGCTCTTTAGCAGATAATTTTCGTTTTCTCATGTTTGGTCCCTCCTTTTTTTGCTTAGCTGTTTCCTGTTTTCGAAAAAGTATGCAGTGGATGATTGGACGTTTGAAAATATGCTGCTAGCCAGTTGGATATACTACAGAAAAAAGGAGGGAGGCTTATGGCGTTTACTGCCAATCCATTTTTATCGGAACGGGATAGGCGGATTTTTAGAAAGGAACGAAGGTTGTTTTTGCTTGCCGTTTCGTCGGGTACTTTACTCAATCCTTTGAATTCATCAATGATCTCAATGGCGCTTCCGGGTATTCAAGAAGCCTTTAATATTACTTTTACAACGGCGTCATGGGTGATTTCAGTTTTTTATTTGGCAAGCGCAATCGGGCAGCCGGTCATGGGGAAGCTCGGCGATGAATTTGGAAAGAAAACGGTGTTTTTAGCAGGGCTCATCGTGGCGGCGGCAGCGGCGATAAGCGCTCCGTTTGTATCGGCTTTCTCTGTTTTGCTGCTGCTGCGCGTTATTCAGGCTATCGGCACAAGCGCCCTTTATCCGTCCGGCATGGGGCTTATTCGGGAACATATTCATTATAAACAGGCGTTTGCGCTGGCGATCATTTCGATTTTTTCCTCTGTTACAGTAGCGCTTGGGCCAACAATTGGCGGATTGGCGATTGCCGCGGCGGGCTGGCCCGCCATTTTTACAATTAATTTGCCGTTTCTGCTGATTAGCTTCGGATTAGCGTGGTTTATGTTTCCAAACGGCGGGGAAAGAAAGCGGCGCGTATTCACCGAGCTTATACAACGGCTTGATGTGTGGGGGATTATCACATTTTCCCTTTCTTTCATTTTGCTGCTTTCTTTTTTGCTTTCTATCAAAACAGGGGCGAAGTTTGGATATGGGATTGCAGGGGCGCTATTTTTCATTCTGTTTGTCCGGCGGGAGCTGCGCGCGAAGGAGCCATTCATCGATTTGCGCATGTTTCAAAGGCACATGACCTTAACGTGGGTGAATATATTATTTATTGTACTGAATGTATACAATTACGCCTTATTGTTTGGGCTGCCAACGTATTTTCAAAAGGAGATGGGGCTGGATGTGCCAACAAGCGGCCTTTTGCTGCTATTTATCGCTGGATTTGGCATTGTTGTGTCGCCGCTGACGGGAAAATGGGTTGACCATGCCGGAGTTGTGCCGCCCCTTTTAGCAGGCTCGTTTCTTATGCTGGCAGGAGCGTTGTTGTTAACTTTTGTCTTTACGCGAATATCGCCGCAATGGACGATTCCGGTATTGTCGGTAATGGGGATGGGGTATGGATTTAATAATGTAAGCCTGCAGTCGGCGATGCTTCGAGCCGCACCACCCGAAGAGATTGGAATTGCTTCCGGCCTGTTTCAGACGTCCCGTTATATCGGCGCCATTTTCTCTTCTGTTTTGCTCGGGATAGTTTTTGGCAAAACGGCAACCCCGGCGCAGCTGCAGCTGCTTGGCTGGGTGCTGATTGCGGCAGCGCTATTTTCCATTTGGACAAGCTTCCGCTTTAAGCGGCTGTAGCTCCTTTGTGCAATCATATTGAAACGTAAGGACATCATATGTTTTGTCATCTAGCTGGATGCGTCCGCATTCGCGGGAAACAAGCTGAAAATGGTTTTTTACAAGGACGGCTTGGGAAGCTTCATTCATGTCAATTGTGGAAGCTTGTACGTAGTGAAGGCCATGCTTTTTTGCTTCCTGCAGCACGAGGCGAACCGCTTCTGTGGCAAAACCTTTGCTGCCAAATGCCTCTCCGATGCGGTAGCCGAGTTCGGCTGTTTTTGTGTCCTTCTTGATATTCACAAGATTTATGCGGCCGATAATTTCTCCTGCTTCGTTGCGGATAATATACATGAAGGCCGTCCCTTTTTCATACTTTTTGATAAGCCCCTGCAAAATGCCAAGAAAGACCGGGAAGGAATAGTAATTATCGCCGCGGCTTGGGATCATGGATTCAAAAAATGCCCGGTTGTCCAACTCAAACTGCAGCAGTTCATGTGCAATTTTCTCTGTCAGAGGGTGAAGGGTAAGCGCCATGTGCATTTCTCCTTTTTTCACGATATGAATACAAGTATTCTGTTTTTCGGCGAAAATCCCTCTATTTTGTCGAAAAAGGATTTACAGAGGGGTTGGTATGGATTATAGTTGCAAATATGGCTGGCGGAAGGTAAATTTTTTTCTTGCCTAAAACAGATAGGATGGGATACGGAGCATGATGTATAAAATTGTAATTGTAATAATACGTGCTTTAGTTTTAGTATTGGGAGGGAAGCTGGAGGTGCGCGGAAAGGAAAAGGTGCCGCGTACACCGAGATACGTCGTTGTGTGCACGCACAGAAGCTGGGTCGATGTTGTGTATTTAGCAGTGGCGCTTTATCCGGTGCCGATTCACTACATGGCAAAGAAAGAACTGTTTCAGAAAGGCTGGGTGAAATGGCTGCTAGAGCGGCTGCACGCCTTTCCAGTTGACCGGGAACGTCCGGGCCCGAGCGTGTTAAAGGTGCCGATGCGTTTGTTAAAGGGAGAGAATGTTGTCGGTATCTTCCCGAGCGGAACGAGGACGGAGGAAGATGTTCCGCTTAAAAGAGGAGCGGTGACGATTGCGGTAAAAGCGAATGTCCCGGTTGTGCCGGCAGTATATATTGGGCCAAGCAGCTTAAAAGGCATGTTAAAACGGGAAAAAGCACAGGTTATATTTGGCGAGCCGATTTATGCAACAGAAGAAAATCCGAAGCAGGCGATGGATAGAATGTCTGCACAGTTAGCCAATACGTTTGCTGAGCTGGAAGGAAAAACAGCGACCTCTGCGTAAAGGGGTCGCCTCTATGATAAGAATGGACGGAATCGGGTGGAAGCGTTTGGAGAAGAGCGCGTTTTACAATTTACATAAAGGATTAAGCAAAAAACGGCTTTAGGGAGTCCCCTAAAGCCGTTTTATTTCCCTGCGTAATTTTTGCTCATAACAGGCATTGCTTTTGCTTGTTTTCGAGAAGAAAGCCTCGGAAAATTAAATACGATAGCTAGCATACCGCATACCGCAATAAGCATCGGATAAAATGCGTACGGCAAAATGCTGATTGGCGAAATGGAAGCAATCCCGGCCGCTGTCAGCATTTGCGCGCCGTATGGAATTAACCCTTGCACAGCGCAGGAGAAAATATCGAGCAAGCTTGCCGATTTTCGGTTATCAATTTGATATTGATCCGCGATATCCTTCGCAAGTGGTCCCGCAAAGATAATTGAAATTGTATTGTTGGCTGTTGCAAGATTTGTTGCACTCACTAAGCCTGCGATGCCGAACTCCGCGCCTTTTTTGGAACGAATGTTGCGAGTCATCAAGTGAAGCAGAAATTGAATGCCGCCGTTATATTTAATAATTTCAACCATACCGCCGATTAAAAGGGCGAGAATGACCATTTCCATCATACCGCCAATGCCGTCCGTAACGCTTTTTAAGAAGGCGGATAATGTGTAGCTTCCGTCCATTAAGCCGATTGCACCGGAAAGCACGATGCCCCCGGATAATACAACAATAACATTTAATCCTAGTAAAGCTGTAACCAATACACCAACATAAGGGATAATTTTTAACCAGTCAAAGCTTTTTGCTTCCACATGGGACTGGTAACCTGATGTGATGAGCAATAAAATGACAATTGTTGCGAGCGCTGCCGGCAGAACGATAAAAAAGTTTGTTTTAAACTTATCTTTCATTTCGGTTTTCTGCGAGCGCACGGCGGCAATAGTCGTATCCGAAATAAACGATAAGTTATCTCCGAACATTGCGCCGCCAACGATAGTTGCCATGGAAAGAGGCAAAGAGATTTCCGTTTGCGCGCTGATGGCTACGCCGATTGGCGCCAGCGCGGCGATTGTTCCCATTGATGTGCCCATTGCGAGAGATAAGAACACACCGATTATAAATAAGCCGACAACTAAAAAGTTTTGCGGCAAAATAGATAAAGCGAAGTTTACGGTAGAATCAACCGCACCCATTCCTTTTGCCGCCGATGAGAAGGCACCCGCCAAAATGAAAATAAACACCATAATCATAATGTCTGGGTGTCCCGCGCCCTTTGCGAACCGTTCCACTTTTATGGTGAACGCTTCTTTTCGGTTCATTGCAAGCGCAGCGCCTGCCGCGATTAAAATTGCAATGAGCACCGGCAATTTATAAAAATCCCCTGTAATGACTCCGGAGCCGACAAACAAAGCCAAAAAGATACTGAGCGGCAATAATGCCCATACACTTCCTTTTTGTTTCTTCAATCTTTGCACCTCTTTCTGAAATAATATAGATAAATAATAGAAAAGACCCCTTCTTAGACATAAGAAGAGGTCTTATATGGTCTATAAGAAACGCTCCCCTTATCTCTCAAGCTTACTTGCTTGCTGGATTTGGCACAGAATCTCCGAGTCCGCTGCCGAGGCATCCAAGGGCCAGGTCCCTCCGCCTCTCTTGATAAGAAGGTTTGTATAAACTTCAAAAAGCAAATACTAGAATAATTTAAGATGTTTCAGAAGAAAAGTCAATTGTTATTTACAGGGAATATTTGAGAAGGGTAAAAATATTTAAAATTCATTAAGAAATTGGCTACCCTAAAAAATAATCTGTGTGAAACGTTAGTGTTGATGGAACCCCTTCTTTTTCTCCCGGCCGTATATCGTAACGGTCAGGGCCTAGTTCTGCCTCGTCCAAAGGAAAACCAGAGGGAGAAGATAAGTGCGGGTTGCAATGTCTGCATAGCCGTGATGTACAGACGTACGTGATATCAAA
>JBHGUR010000112.1:0-7440 GCA_048976805.1 Ectobacillus sp.
CCAGAGATTTGCCGCTCGCTTCCTTCAGATTCCGCGTCACCACGGACACCCTTGCGTTAAGCTAGCCGCTACTACTGCCTTCACGGTTCGGGACTTTCACCCTAGAGACTGCACCCATGCCGGGCGCACAACAAAAAAAGGCGACAACCGAAGTTATCGCCTTATTTCGCAAGAACAACCGAATGTTTCATAATAGAACGCCCTTTTCCTTGCGGGATACATAGAGGCGTACCAAATAACGGATCAGTTGTGATTTGGCATTCCATCCGAAATACATCCAGCACAAGCTTCTCGTTAATAATATCCTCTGGCTTCCCTTGCGCGTAAACCTTTTTATCGCGAATCGCAACAATATGGTGCGCATAACGGCAGGCTAAGTTTAAATCATGCAGCACCATCACAACTGTGCGGCTTTCCTTTTCATTTAACTCAAACAGCAAATCCAAAATCTCAATTTGGTGGGTCATATCTAAATATGTTGTTGGCTCATCCAATAAAATAATATCCGTATCCTGCGCCAGCGTCATCGCAATCCAGGCGCGCTGCCTTTGCCCGCCGGATAAAGAATCGACTTGGCGGTCCGCCAGCTCCAGCATTCCGGTAGCCTCTAGCGCTCTTTGTACCATCTCTTCGTCATGCTCAGACCATTGCTTAAACCACTTTTGGTACGGGTAACGCCCTTGCTTTACGAGCTGCAGCACTGTTAATCCTTCCGGCGCAATCGGGCCTTGCGGCAAAATCGCAAGCTTCCTGGCCACCTCCTTTGTTGGAAGCTTCTCGATTGCTTCTTCTTCTAATAAAATCGAACCGGACATTGGCTTAAGCAGCCTTGCAAGCGAACGGAGCAATGTAGATTTACCGCAGCCATTCCCTCCGATAAACACGGTAATTTCACCTTTTGGAATTTCTAAGTTCAACTCATCTATAATCAGAACTTCCCCATATGACAGCTTTAAATTCTTTGTTCTTATTTGCATTCAGCACATCCTCCTTTTCATCGCTATGCATTCCGGGTTCTAAACAGCAAATAAATGAAATACGGAGCGCCGATTGCCGCCGTAAATACTCCCGCCGGGACTTCAAGCGGCGAAAAGGCGGTGCGGCCGATTAAATCCGCTAGTAAAACGAGCAGCGCTCCGATAAGCGCGGCGACTGGAAGCAACGCGCCAAATGCGGAGCCGACAAGCCTTCGCGCAATATGGGGAGCCATCAGGCCCACAAAGGCGATCCCGCCCGCAAACGCGACTGCCCCGCCAACCAATGCCGTGCAAAGGAGCAGCAAAAACAAACGTTGCCGCTGCACATGGCTGCCAAGGCCAATTGCCAGCTCATCGCCCAATTCCTGTACATTCAACTTGCGTGCAGAAATCCATGCTATGGCGATTAAAATCAACGTCCAAGGAGCAAGCAATTGTATATGTTTCCAACTGGAGCCGTATACCGTTCCCGTCAGCCAAATATTCGCCTGGCTCGCTTGATGGATCGGACCTAAAATCATAAACAAAGTTGTTAGTGCCTTCGTTAGTGCAGAGACGCCAATTCCGATTAATACAAGACGCAACGGAGGCACCCCTCCGTTTTTCCGCGCGAGAATATAAATAAGAAAAGCGGTTATAGCAGCTCCAGTAAAAGCGCCAAGCGGCAACCACTCTATGCTAATAGTAAGCGAACCGCTTCTATCGCTGAATACAGCCAAAAATAGCACTACCGCTACTCCTGCCCCTCCTGTAATCCCTAGGATTTCCGGAGAGGCGAGCGAGTTTCGAATCAGCCCCTGCAAAATGCCTCCCGCCGCTGCAAGCGCCATTCCAGCCAAAATGGCTACAATGATGCGCGGCATACGAAATGACATAATAATAAGCGTATCTGATTCACTGCCTTGGCCAATCATCGCCTGAAAGACCCGCCACGGCGAAATTTTCATTTCTCCCATTCCCGCACTGATGAAAAAGAGCGTTATCGTAACTATCAGCAAGCTTCCAAGCGTAAGGAGAGCTTTTTTGTCGACAAGAAATGAGACAAAGTCTTTTCCAATTCGAACCGGCATATATTTCTTCATTTTCCAAGCCCCCCTCTGCGCGCGATATAAATAAAAAATGGGGTTCCAATAAAAGCAGTCATCACGCCAACCGGTACCTCCTGCGGCATTAAAATATACCGCGCCCCGATATCGGCCGCAAGGAGCAAAATCCCCCCAAGCACCGCGCAATAAGGAATGACCCACCGATAATCCGTGCCGATTATCGCTTTAGCAAAGTGCGGAACAATAATTCCGATAAAGGCGATTGGGCCGGCCACAGCAACTGAACCGCCGGCAAGCAGTACAATTAAAAGGGCCAATACAACTTTCACGAGAGCTGTCCGCTGCCCGAGGCTTCGGGATACATCATCTCCCATCATAAGAATATTCGTTTTGCTTGACATAACAAGCGCACCAATCCAAGCTACGATAAAATACGGAAGTACATCTTCCAGCATTTCTAGCTTCCGGCCTTGAACGGAGCCGGCTAACCAAAATAAAACTTGATCTAAGGCTGTTTCGTTCAAAACGAGCAAACCTTGTGTAAAGGAAGAAAACAACGCTGCCATCGCAACGCCTGCCAAGGTTAGCTTAAGCGGCGTCAACCCTTCGCGCCCGACAGAACCAATCATATATACCACAATAGCCGCTGCTGCTGCTCCTAAAAAGGCAATCCATGTGAATGCCGCAAAAGATTGAACAGCAAAAACCGCAACAGCTAACACAATAAAAAAGGATGCTCCTGCATTAATGCCCATAATTTCCGGAGAAGCTAACGGATTTTTCATCAAAACCTGCAGCAGCGCTCCCGCCAAAGCAAGACTAGCTCCTACCGCTGCCGCAATTAATGCCCGTGGCAAGCGCACCGTTGTAATAATAATATGTTCATTTGTCCCGTTATAATTTATAAAAGCGTCGAGCGCCGTTTTTGTATCCGTATCCGTGTATCCGTAAATAATGCTTGCCCATATACTATATAGAAGTAAAATGATGCATACTAATAACCCGGCTGCTTTTGCATAATTTGACTTTAAAATCATCGCTATATATCCTTTCTTTTTGTACCTAGATTTAGTCTAGCGGAACTTTGCTGTTTTTTCAATGAGAATGAGAATTTTTTTCAATTAATCGTTGACAGCGGATTATAAACCGTTTATTATCATATTGAAAATGATTATCATTAACAAATGGAGGTTACATACATGAAGAAAGTTTCCTGGAGCATTTTGATGCTTATTTTATCTCTTTCTCTTATCTTAAGTGCGTGCGGCACAAAGAAAGAAAAAGAACAAACAGAAAAAGAGGCAAAACCAGCAGAAAATTATACAGTAGAGCATGCAATGGGCACAACCGAGATTAAAGGTACGCCTAAACGGGTAGTTATTTTAACGAATGAAGGTACAGAAGCATTGCTTGCGATGAATGTAAAACCTGTCGGCGCTGTCAAATCTTGGACAGGAACCCCTTGGTATAAGCATATTGAAAAAGATATGAAGGGTGTAAAAGAAGTTGGTACTGAAAGTGAAGTAAACCTTGAGGCGATTGCTGCATTAAAGCCGGACTTAATTATCGGAAATAAAATGCGGCAGGAGAAAGTGTACGAGCAGTTAAACGCAATTGCGCCAACTGTATTTTCTGAGACGCTTCGCGGCGATTGGAAAGAAAACTTCAACTTCTATGCAAAAGCACTAAACAAAGAAGCTGAAGGCAAAAAAGTAATGGACCAATATCAAAACCGTATAAAAGAATTGCAAGGAAAATTGGGCGATAAACTAAACCAAAAAGTATCTATCGTTCGCTTCATGGCAGGCGATGTGCGCATTTATCATAAAGACTCTTTCTCTGGTGTTATATTAGAAGAATTAGGGTTTAAACGTCCTGAATCGCAAGATAAACCAGACTTCGCAGAAAAAGGTGTAACAAAAGAAAGAATTCCAGCAATGGACGGCGACATTCTCTTCTACTTCACATATGACGAGGGAGATGGCAAAGCAAATCAAGCAGCGAAAGAATGGACTAATGACCCATTATTCCAAAACCTTGAGGTTGCAAAAAATAAACAGATTTATGAGGTTAGCGACACAATTTGGAACACTGCAGGCGGAGTAAAAGCAGCCAATTTATTACTTAATGATATTGAGAAATATTTCTTGAAACAATAACTTCTTTTATATAGACTTGCCTATTTAAAAAGCCGGAAAATTCCGGCTTTTTTCTTTTCGTAAAGCTCTGTTAAAGGCTAATGTTGATTTATTTGTTGATTGGGAACAAAAGGCGGCGACTCCAGCGGGAAAAGCGGCTCGGCCCCGCCCGTGAAAAGCGTCCGCCTGTAGTGGAAAATCAACAATCAAGTTTAACACAGCCTTTCGTAAACTTAATAATGGATTCTCCCGCTTCAAAATGTTATATTATAAAAGTAAATAACAGTGAATATTATTTTACTTAAAAAATTTCAACAATTCAAAATAAACGAAAATACGGATTGTATGAAAATAGCAACAAACATAATATTCTAAACATTCCGCGTTTACCAGAGGTTTAATCCTTCCGCACTTACTTGGATAAACTAAAATCGAATTTTTTCAAAAAAATATGTTATTTCCATATAATTCTATTGACTTCTAAATATTTAGCAAATTAAAATAATATTCATGGCTATTTGTTAGGCAATTCACAATAGGAGGAACAAAAATGGATGCAGCTTTAAACAGACAACAAGCTGAAGGACAACAACCATCAAAAAAACATCCGCCTGGATTGTACTTGTTGTTCTTTACTGAAATGTGGGAAAGATTTAGCTATTACGGAATGCGTGGGCTATTAGTTCTTTATTTAACAGCTTCCTTCGTCAGCGGCGGATTAGGCGTAAAAGATAGTACCGCCATGATGATTTATGGTATTTTCACCGGAACAGTATACTTTACGCCAATGTTGGGTGGATATTTGACAGACCGCTTCCTTGGACGCCGTTTCGCCATCACTCTTGGCGGTATTACGATGGCAGCCGGAAACTTTGTATTATTCGCAATGCACAGCACATTGGGTTTATACCTTGGACTAATCCTTTTAATTATTGGTAATGGCTTTTTCAAGCCGAATATTTCAACCCTTGTAGGGGAACTGTACGGTGAAAACGATCCGCGTCGTGATGGCGCATTTACAATCTTCTACATGGGTATTAATATCGGTGCCTTCTTCGCCCCTCTCGTTTGCGGATTTTTAGCAGAGGATTATTTCAAAACAACTGCTAACGGGGTTGACGTATTTGGATTTAAGTACGGATTTTTAGCCGCTTGCATCGGTATGATTTTCGGACAACTTATCTTTAACGTATTAGGCCCTCGCTACCTAGGAAACATTGGCCTTGAACCGACAAACAAAAAAACAGTAAGTAAAGGGCAACCAGTTCCGAAGACGCCTCTTACAAAAAAAGAAAAGCAACGTACAACTGTCATTTTAATTTTGACATGCTTTAGCGTATTTTTCTGGGCCGCTTTTGAACAGGCTGGAAGCTCACTGACCCTTTATACGCAACGTTTCGTAGACCGTTCTATCTTCGGCTGGGAAATGCCGATTTCTTGGTTCCAATCTATTAACCCATTCTTTATCGTAACATTAGCGCCTATTATTTCAGCATTATGGATTAAACTCGCTTCTACAAAACGCGGCGACTTAAGCATTCCAGCGAAGATGGGAATTGCGCTCGTCTTAGTAGGTGCCGGTTTTATCGTTATCCTAATTTCACTTATGGGAACAGGAACAGATCCAAATAACGTTGTTCATAAGGCTAATATTATGTTCATTATCGTGACATACTTCATGCATACAGTGGCTGAGCTATTCTTGTCGCCTGTAGGATTATCTATGGTAAGTGCAATCGCGCCTGTTCGTTTAACTTCTTTACTAATGGGCGTTTGGCTTGCTGGCTCAGGTATTGCCAACTACTTGGCTGGCGGTCTTGCTGCTTTCACTTCAACTTTAGGTTTTGCGCAAGTATTCATGGTAATCGGCGGTGCAGCAGTTGTATTAGGAGTTCTCTTGCTTGTTGTTTCACCAAAGATTGTAAAAATGATGAACTAATTTTTCAAAATGGCTCTGTTAAAGGCTAATGTTGATTTGGAACGAAAAGCGACTCCAGCGGGAAAAGCGGGATAGCCGAGACCTTGGACTGAGCGCAGCAAGGGAAGCGGCTCGGCCCCGCCCGCGGAAAGCGTCCGCCTGTAGTGGAAAATCAACAATCAAGTTTAACAGGGCCTTCAAAATAAAAAACCAGGCAAATCGTATGCCTGGTTTTTTACAATTCCTTTAATTCTGAAACGTTTACTTGTACACTTTCCTTTTTATTATCTACATCATGAACACTTACCGTTCCTGTCGATTCATCACAATTTTCAAGCCAAACCCGCACTCCATGATATTCAACTGGGATGTGGCCTGGGGAAGATAAAATTTGCTTTGCTCTTTTCATATCCATATGCATATCCTCCTTTCCTGCAATCTTCCTTATCTATATTGCCGCGTTTCTCTCCGAATTATAACTTCAATCTTTATTTAAAATTGAATCTTCTCTTGTTTGCTTCTATATTTCTAAATATCGGGCGCCCCAATGCATCATCTGTATGCCATGTTTGTGACTGAAAAGCAAGAAAGACCGCTGTCCAACGCTGCTCATAGGGGAAATAGAAAAATAAAGCGCCATCCTGCCATACCCCATTGTCCGTTCTCCACTTCGGACTATTCCCTTGATTCATATGAATATTATGAAGCCCCTTTTCGGGCGCAAATTGGAAGTATGCATCTTTTCGATTACGCGGGCCCCAGAACTCTCCGAACGCATACAAGAATGCTCCACTTGCACTGGCCGCTTTTTTTACATACATATCTATTTTTTCGTTCAAATCATTATCCTCGCCGGGAATATCGTGGGCAAGGGGACGCATTTTATTTCTATTAAATAGCTTTCCTCTAACATAATCAAGCGCCAAGCTGCCCGGTTTGCTTTCAATGGAAGTGAATCCTTCCGATACAGCAAGAAGCTTAGACGTAATTGGATGCTCAAATCGATTTACGATTGTATATAAAAGTTCAGACGGCGCCTCCTGCGACTGCACATTTACAGCGATCCTATAATGCTCCTTGCCTGCAAGAGCATGAATTTGGTAATGTGGATGCTTCCCTGTCCCGCACAATCCTTCCAGCACTCTCCCTTTAAAAACCCCGTATGCTCCAAGCGGCATATCATATTCTCCTCTCTTTTCCTTATCTTTATTATAACCGTGCAATCGAGTAGGAGAGGGTGACTAACCCTCGACCTCTCACACCACCGTACGTACCGTTCGGTATACGGCGGTTCAACTAAGTATGACGCAATTCGTTATATCTTTGATACAGACTTCTCAGCCCTTGGCGACTCCAGTAGG
>JBHGUR010000113.1:0-67593 GCA_048976805.1 Ectobacillus sp.
CGGTAGGGACGCCGCGAATGTAAGGCTCTGGACATGAACCATTGGGTTTGTGAGCGAAAGAGCAATAAAAGAGAAAGACGTTTTCTGTCTTTCGAAGCCCCCACTTCAAGCGGTGTCAGCCGCTAAGTGGGGGTAGTTCACGTGCATATCTGTGTTTCGTTCATCAATTTGTGAATAGGTATGTGGATATGATTAGAAGTATGTGCCTATTGTTTAGCGATGATGCTTTTTGCAAGGGCAGTCACATTTATCGCAGTCATCGCTGCAGCAGCAGCTGGTCTTCTCAACAACTAGATTAATATCAAGTATTCCTTCGATAATTCCTATATCATTTCCCCTCAGTTCTAGTTGAAGACGTTCTCCTGTTTGAAGGCATTCGTCTGCTACAATAACGGTATCAAATCCGCGTACTAGCAGCTGTGATGCTAATATTGAGCCAAATGTTTGCCGTCCTTCACAGCCAAGTTTTACGAGGTCGATAAAGGTGCCGGCGACATCATCGCCTGTAACATCATCCAGGAAAGCTGCGACTTTTAATGTAATGGCGAAGGTGCCACAGTCCTTGAAAAGCAATGCACCGTTACTTTCCAGACGGAAGCCGTCGGTTATTAGAACAGTGCGCAACGGAATTGTTGAACCTGCAATAATTGTAACCGTGGTTGTGCTTTCATCAGGGCTAAAAAATGTATTGCCCACATGTGCAAATGCCGAGGTGCATTCCTGGAAGTCTTGAATTTCTGCAATTGAATCAGTAGTATCAGGAAATGCATTCTCGCCTGCTGCAGCTCTATTTGGATGTGGAAAAGGATGTGACATAATTTGTTTTCACCTCCTATACATATCTACTTATAGTACATGGAAAAAAGGCGAGTTGGAAGTAACGTAGAAGTATAGCGTTGAAGATGAGAAAAAGATTTGTTATTGGCTAAGTTTAGGTGAAACATATTTTAATGGCATGAACTTTTAGAATCTATAAGGAGTTTAGGCATTTTCAAGAAAAATAAGAAAGAGCGGCTCATAAAACACCACGAATCCGTGGGCTTTAGAGCCAGCCTTGTTTTTGATTTGTAACGGGATGTTTGAGAGAAGATGCTTTTAGTTTTTAGGAATACATGATAAGCGGGTTGGAAAATTATAGATAGGGATTACTTGTTTTTAGCAGCAGCCTCTGTGTTTTTTCTTGCAAGGGCAGTCGCATTTATCGCAGTCGTCGTTGCAGCAGCAGCTTGTTTTTACGGCAACTAGGTCAATGTCTAGTAAGTCATTATAGTTAACAGTTAAATCGTCGCCTCGTACTTCTAATTGAAGACGATCTCCTGTTTGGAAACATTCGCTAGGTATGATGACAGTATCAAGTCCGCGTGTTGCTACCTGCGTCATGGAAATAGACCCAAGTGTTTGTCGTCCTCTGCAGCCAAGTTTGATGAGGTCAATAAATGAGCCTTCAAAGCTATAGCCATCGAACCCTGAGACTTTTAAAGAAACTGCATAAGTTCCGCATTCTTTGAAAAGAAGCGCATCTGGTTCAATGCGAAATCCAACTGCTTGAATAGTGCTTAGCGGAATTTCAGAACCAGCAGGAAACGTGAACGTAGGGGCACCGTCCTGAACCAAAAATGTGTTGCCAACATGCGCGAATGCTACTGTGCATTCTTGGAAATCCTCAATCCCCGCCACTTTATCAGTTGTATCAGGGAAAACATTAGCACCCGCTACTGCACGGTTTGGGTGTGGAAAAGAGTGTGACATAATCCATTCAACCTCCTAATTAGTTTACACTATATATAAATGTGAAAAGGGACAGATTGGAAACCGGACAAGAGTACATTTTGGAAAAAATATGTAGACAACAGCATTGCCTGCCTTTCCCCTAAAATTGCATGCAAGTTCCCCCGTCTGTGCGAATATACATCTAACACGGATACTTTTGACATATAAGGGGGAACAAAAATGGCACAAAAGCGGAGGATGAAGGAGCAGCCGTTATTATATATTGCGCAGCCGTCATTTACAGAGGCGAAGCTGAATATGCAGGAAACGTTTATTATTAAAAGGGAAACTAAACAGCAGGAAGAAACAGAGCAACAGCCGGACGAAGCAGTTACTGCGCTGGCAGACGAACCAATCGGCGAACAGGAAGTGATAGAAGCGGCTGTGCATTTGGAAGAAACTGCTGAACCGGAAGCGGCCGAAGAGGAGCGGCAATTAGAGCTAAAAGCTGCAGCAACGGAGAGTCTCGCAGAGGAAGCGCCGCTTGTTGAAGAAGCAGAAGAAACCGCAGCTGAGGATGCAAAAACGGAACAGGAACAGGAGCCGATTGCCCAAGAGGAAGATCAAGTGTCCCAAGTGGCGTGGCGGGCGAAATCCTTTAAAGAGATGGATAATGACGAAAAGCTGGAGTTTTTAATTAACAGGCCGCATTATATTCCAAGGGTGCGGTGCCGGATTAAAACGGTGCAGGAATTGATTGTCGGGTATGTTGTTTCCCGGCAAGGGGATGATGTGACGATTAAGATTTTCGGAAAAGCGAAGGAGCGGCAAATTTCGTTTCAGGATATTGTTTCGATTCAAATGATTGGCTTATAGAATGTGAAAAGGTGGCAGAAGCTCTGCCACCTCATAGTTTTTTAGTTTTACAGTAAAATTAAATGCCGGAAACGAAAGTGTCACGGAAGCATTGTACTGCACAGAAGCAGTTTAAGTCAACAGTTACGCAGCAGTCGGAAGCCGTTAATGGAAGCAAGATTGTGATTGGTCTTGTGTGGTGGTCAAGTTTTACGTCAAAGCCGTTTTGGAATAAGCAAGCCAACAAGGAAGATCTTTCTTCTGCGGATTTTGCGGAGCTTAATAGTTCGTATAATCTTTGGATGATTTCTTTGCGCTCTTCGCGTTCAAATTCAGGGAAAGTAAGGTCCGGAACGAGTACTCTTACAAGCGCGCAGCAGTCGTCAACGCTTTCCACACGTAATAGCGGAGAGTTTACAGTCACGAAATCTTCGTCACAATGGCCGTCTTTTCCGTGGTGTTTTCTGTCTTCTCCTGCTACAACGAAGCAGCAGATTGGAACGAATTGGCCTCCTTTGCTGTTGAATAACGCGAAAGGACGAGTGTTTGCAAGTGGAGCTCTATTGTTGTTTGCGCCTAGGAAAGGATTTTCGCAGCCGGTAGGACAGCTGTTTGTGATGGCATCTTGAATTTCATTGATGAAATTGACCACGTCGCATACGCAATTGACATCATGGAAGTGTTGTTTGTCATTGCAGCTCATTAGTTTCACTCCTTATAATTAGGTTTTCTTTTACATTATTAGAATATTGAATCGGGTTATAATCGGTTACAGCACTTCGGCCGATTTTTAAGAAATGGGCATGTGTCAGCTGGTGATAACTGTACTTGCGGGATGTGCAGATAATGAGTTGAAAAGCTGTTTTTTGGGGATGGGGAAGAGGAGCCGGCGGCGTACGGAAGCGGTCCAATCCTGTTTTTGCCACATATGATGGAAAAACAAAGAGAGAAAATAAGTACTGCTGCCATTTTGTTTGATATAGCTTATGAATATGCCAAAGTTATTTATATAAAAAGTTGTTTTTTGATAGGAAGCGAGCATAGGGACGGCTTGTTGCGATGTAGGTGTGGAAATGAAATGCAGCGAATGGGGAGGGCTACGATGTTTCCTGATAGTTGGTTTATGCTGCTGTTGTTTGCATTTGCTTCTTTTCGGTTAACGAGATTGCTTGTTTATGATAAAATCACCCGCTTTGTGCGCGCCCCGTTTATTGATGAAATCGAGGTGCAGGAGGAGGACGGTTCGGTCGCGACTTACACAAAGGTTAAGGGAAGCGGCTTGCGCTATTGGATCGGCGAATTGCTGAGCTGCCATTGGTGTACAGGTGTATGGGCGGCGGCGCTTTTACTTGGGTGTTATTATTGGTTTCCTAGACTAACAGAACCGTTTGTATTTTTGTTTGCGATTGCCGGAATGGCCGCTATGATTGAAACGCTTGTTAGCTCTTGGGGCCGTGAGTGAAGCTTGAAAAATAGGGGAACAGACGAGGCGGGACATTCATATAGTGAATAGAGTAGAATTTATATAGCGGGAGGAGACAGCATGATGAATCATCGTCCACAATATAATCCGCATGCTCTCAATCAATGGCAATATCAAATTATGCAGCAACAAGCAATGCAGCAAGGCTATACGAGAAAAAAAGGCTGCAACTGCGGCGCCGCCAGACGGAAGCGATTGGCGCAGCAAAATGGGCAAGGTGAACAAAAATAGAAGCAGAGCGCAAGAAGGGCTCTGCTTTTATTTTTTAGCGGTGTTAAACTCATATATCCCCCCTTCTAGGGGGGAGAGGGCATCTGGCGGTGCCGACAGTTAAAACCTATTCCTGCTGCATACTAAGGAAAACCAAAGGGAGAAGCGGGGCTGCAGCCGTTTTGTTTTGCTCGGTAAATAAAAATGCCGAAATTTACAATAATGATTTAATAAATCGGGACGGATAGGCTGTTCGGCCGCGGCGCATACTTGGGACGGATACATACAATGTTTCTTTCGCGCGTGTCATCGCCACATAGAGAAGGCGCCGTTCTTCTTCAAGCGGCGCGTCGTCGCCTTCGCGCAGCGCGTCAAGCGCAAAATCGTGCGGCAGGGAGCCGTCTACGGCGCCGAGCAAATACACATGCTTATATTCCAGCCCTTTTGAACGGTGAATCGTCAGGAGTTGAATCGCATCTTCATATGTTTTGCTTAGCTTCTTCATTTCCTCATTCATGGCAATCATATGGTCCACATGGTCCAAAAAGGCGAGTACGGTCGTGAATTTTTTGGCAACAACCTTTAAGTCGCGCAAATCATCTGAGCCTTTTTCCATTACATTTCCTTCGTTGCCGCGTTTTTTGATGAAGTCGGAAAAGCCCATTTCTTTCTCGATGATTTCAATGGCGGAAAGCGGTGAGGCGTCTTTTAATTTCCGAAAGAGCGGCACGATTTTTTTCAGCTTCTTTTGTTGAAACGGCTGAATGTTGGTTAGCTTCGCAAGGGCGCCAACGAGTGAGCAATCTTCCAATACGCTGATTGCTTTTATATCCTGCAGTGCGGACTGTTTAAGAAATAGCGCCGCAAGCAAATCGCCCATTGCAAAGACGTCGTCCTCGTTTATGCTTAAACGCAAATACGCAAGCAGGCTCCGCACAATCCGGCGCTGGTAAAAGGAATCGGCATCCCGTTCGATTACAAACGGAAGCGCGGATTGCGACAATCGTTCAAAAATAGCCCGGGAAGCGGAATGCGTCCGATATAAAATGGCGAAATCAGATGGTTTTGCGCCGTTAGCAATTCGTTCTTTTATATCTGTTACAATCATCGTCGCTTCTTCCTCTTCATCGTACGGGAAGAAGAAGGACGGCAAAAACGGCGAGTGGAACTGCGCTCTCATTTGTTTGGCGCGCCGCTTTTTATTGAGCCGAATCACTTTATTTGCCGCGGTTACGATGCTGTGGGTGGAGCGGTAGTTTTCGCTCAGCGTGATGATTGTCGCCTGTGGATAATCGCGGTCAAAATTCAGGATGAAGGACGGATTGCTGCCGCGAAACGCGTAGATGGCTTGATCATCGTCGCCTACGACACACAGGTTGTTTGTATGGCCGGACAGCATTTTCATAATTTTGTATTGTACTTCGTTCACGTCTTGAAACTCATCGACAAGAAAATATCGAAAGCGGTTTTGATAGCGAAGCAGCAGTTCTTCATTGTTTTTCAACAGCTCATAGCAGCCTAACAGCATATCGTCAAAATCAAATAGCTCGCGCTCTTGCTTGATTTGCTCGTAACGTTTATATAAATATAATGCTTTTTCCTCCCACGGGTTGCTTGGGGTGATTGTGTCATAGTGCGTTAACGTGTTTTTCCAATAACTGGTTTGCTGCATCGCTTGGTCGTATGGAAATTCCTTTTCATCAATTTGAATCTCCGCGCTGGCTTCCTTTAGAATCCGGCCGATTTGCCATTCATATTTTAATAACTGGTTTGGCGACCAGCGCTGCGGATCGTGATGAAGCAAAATTTTATAAAAAATGCTGTGAAAGGTGCCGACGACGAGCGAGCGGAGTGCTGCTTGCGGGAGGCTGGAAAAGCGCTGCAGCCGCTCCTTCATCTCTTGGGCAGCTTTTGCCGTAAAGGTCACAAGCATAATCGATTTCGGGTCAATTCCTTTTTCTTGAATCATATAGGCGGTCCGCGCTGTTAAGACGCGGGTTTTGCCGCTGCCGGCGCCAGCTAGGATCAGAAGCGGCCCTTCTGTGCAAGTGGCGGCCCTATATTGGGACGAATCAAGCGGAAATTCTGTTTCGTTTAAAATCGAATGGCTTGTCCGTTCTTTTGCGCCGGAAAAATCGGGAATGCCTTTTGCCGGCTGGGCATGTTTCCATAATGAAACAGATGGTTCCTTGGCGATGCTGCGGGCTTTCGGGAGGCGAAATCCGTCTCGCTCGCTATGCCGCGCGCCGCTTGCAACTAATTGCTGTTTCTCCTGGACGCGGGCGTGGGCGGCCGCTTCACAGGAAAATGCCATAGTTTCGTTTGGATGGTAAAAGTGCGGCTTCTTGCGAATGCCGATATATAGATGAACTGCCTGTCCGCAGGCGATGCAGGTAACGTCTCCGCGAAGACTAGCTTCATAGAGCATTTGAAAGCTATCGCGCGGAAAATATTGCAGGTTTACTTCTTTGTCATGATAACGGGCAATCTCCATGGCGTAGTCTCCTTCTTCATAATTTCAGCACCACCCATCTTAACATACATACGTGAAAAAGACGAGAACGCCCGTCCTCGCCTTGTGGATTTTTTACAGTTGTTTTACCATAACAACGTGCGGAATATTCGCTTCCATAAACACATCAGATACTGTTTCGTAGCCGAGTCTTTTGTAAAAATCTTCCGCGTGCGTTTGCGCGTGAAGCTTCGCCTTCGCCAGCCCTTGCGCTTTCGCGAGCGCTTCAAGCTTTTCCATAATAAGGCGGCCGGCGCCCTTGCTGCGATGCGAGGCAAGCACGCAAATGCGCTCCATTTTGCCGATATCGCCGATTGCTCGTGTGCGCCCGGTCCCAACCGGCGTATTGCCGTCGTATAAGACGACATGCTGGGCAGTTTCGTCAAACTCATCGTATTCTTCTTCGGCGGATACTTGCTGTTCCTCAACAAACACTTGTTTGCGAACGGCAAACGCGTCTTCTAGCTGTTGTTTTGTTTCTACTGCTTGTACGTTCAATGTGTTAACAATCCTTTCCAAGATGAAATGTTTCGTATACTGTCCATGTGCCATCCTCAAGCTGATACAAAAGATGGAAACGGTCAACCGTTTGCTCATAATGGAAATCCATCATTCTCATGCGCCCCAATACATCAGCATGTTCAGCATCGGACATTTCCTGCCCGATTGTAATATGGGGCACGAAATTGTATTCTCTTTCTTGTGTAAAGAAACCGGAATGCATTTGTTCATTCAACGCCTCCAGCTCCGGCGTTTTTGCTACTTTAAAATAAATGACGTTATTTACAGGCGAAAAGGAGCTTACTTTTCCGACCGTTAACGTGAACGGCTGTACGGTTTTGGAGATTTTATGCAGTTCTTCTACAATGCGTTCCGTTTCAGCTTCGGAAGCTTCAAATGCGGCCTTTAATGTAATATGAGGCGGAATAAGCGCATAATGCGTATCGTACCGCTTGCGGTGTTCATTTGCTTTATCTTGCATAGCTTTTGACGGGAAAATCACAACTCCAAATTTCATGCCGATAGCCTCCTTTTTATACAAAAAATGTGTAATCCCTTTCATTATATCAAATAATTCTGACAGTTAGCGACCGTTATTTCGCGGCAAGCATGAGAGAAAAAGCGCGGGGCAGGTTTTCTTGCCAGTATTTCCACGTATGGCCGCCTTGAAACTCCTCGTAATGATAGGGAAAATGCTTTGCCTGCAAAATGGAAAAAAGCTCCCGGTTTGGATCGATAAAATTATGAACGCTTCCGTCCGTTGTTGTTACATCTGTTTCATTTGTCCCAATTGTATGATACAGCTCTAAGACATGATGATGCGTAAATGAACGCGCTTGCTCCAATACCGCAGCGTTTACAAACGGAGACTGTATAATCGCTTTTCCGAACGTGTGCGGATATAAGAAGGCGCTTAAAAGCGAAACGGTTCCGCCGAGCGAATCGCCGATCAGCACGCGCCCTTTTCCCATTTGGTACGTCGGATACTGCTTGTCCAAATATGGAACTAGCTCATGTGCCAAAAAGCGCATATAAGCTTTGTTTTGCGTTCCGTTTGGATGGTATTTTTCTTTTCGGTCAACCGTGTTTCGATACGGAATGCCGATAAAGATAGTGCGGTCAATTTTTCCTTCGCTTTGCAGTGCTTCCAGTACGCCCGCAGCCTTGCCGAACTGTAAGTAATCTTTGCCGTCCTGCGCGATGACGAGCGTGTATTTATGAAGCGGTGTGAACGAAGCAGGCAAATATATGAGCAGGGCTATTTCTTCCTGCAGTGCCTGGCTGTAAAATGCAATCTCTTGTACTCTCCCTTTTGTCATCCCAATTCCCCCAGTGAAACATTTACAACCGCTGACAGGTTGTATATAGCTTTTGCCTACATGTGTATCTTACCATAAGAGGGGGAAGAAACGGAATTTTCCTGTGTGAAGGAGCAGGGAAGAAGTATTATAATAAAAATTAGCAAAAGAGAGGAGAGAACAACTTGAAGCAAGGAAGATATATTGCGTTGCCGCTGGCGGTTTCAATCATCGCGATTTCATTTGCCGCCATTTTTGTGAAACTATCAGATGCGCCGTCATCTGTTTTAAGCATGTACCGGCTTTGGCTCGCAAGCTTGTTGCTGTTGCCGGTCGTTTGGAAGAAACGCGAGGAGTTTGGCAGCATTTCCGGAAAGGATTGGCTGTTTTTGGCTGCCTCCGGCTTTTTTTTGGCGCTTCACTTTTTGCTGTGGTTCGCTTCGCTAAAGATGACGACAGTGGCCAGCTCAACGATTATTTTGGCATTGCAGCCGCTTGTTTCCTTAATTGGCGGATTTCTGTTTTTTAGGGAACGGACAACGATGCATGCGATGCTGACAATCAGCATTGCAATCGTTGGGGTAATGATGATTGGCTGGGGCGACATCGGCCTAAGCAAAGAAGCGATTTTAGGGGACTTGTTATCCTTTTTAAGCGTAATTATGGTCGTCGGCTACTTATTAATCGGGCAAAGTACAGTCAAAAAGGTGTCGCATTGGATTTACAGTTTTTGTGTATTTTTATTTGCGGCGCTGTTTCTTACCGCATATAATATCGTGACTTTTACACCGTTTCTTGGGTATTCTGCTTCGGATTGGACGATATTTTTGCTGCTGGCGACTGTGCCGACGCTTTCGCATTTAATTCACAACTGGCTGCTTAACTATGTGAACGCAACTACGATCTCGATGACGATTCTCGGTGAGCCGGTCGGCGCGACGATTTTGGCTGTGCTTTTGCTGAATGAACGGTTGACGGGAATGCAAATGGCTGGCGGCATGCTCGTACTTGCCGGTGTATTCTTTTTCCTGATGCAGCAGCAAAAGCGAATGGCCGAGCCTCCGTTAACGGGCAGCAAGGCTGGTGCGTTTGAAGAAGCATAGGCGGGGACTAGGTTGTTCCCGCCTATGCTTTTTACTCATTTATTCGTCGTTAAATATTCGTGTACAGTTACGATGCACAGGTCGCGAAATTTACCGTCGTCCGTTGTTGCGATGACAGCCGCTTTTCCGGCTCGTTTTCCTGTGATTAGCACGGTGTCGTTTTTACGTTGAATTTCAATGATGTCACAATGGTTCGTTTCCCAGTTGACTGTTCTGTTTGTTGCAGCAATTGGGAGGATTGTGGCAGTCAAGTTTTCAGTTTGTCCGACCTTTAGCTTCAGCTTCGCTTTGTTGATATGGATACCAATTGTGGGAATGAATGGAAGATGCGGTTTGTGACTTGCCGCTATCGCGGAAGTGAATACAGGAAAGCTGTTTGTATGCTGCTTATATTTATCGATCATAAAAATCCCCCCTTTGGTTGTTCATCAGCTTAATCTTTATAATACAGAAAGAGTTTTGCGATTTATTTAAAGGAAAATAAAGAAAATATTAAGATTTGCGAGGGGAAATAAAGAAAAGGGCTGATTGTGCCGAGGGGTGGCCGATGGGGTTAGGACATTAATTAATGGAAGGTGGATTTTAGTGTTGTTTTTGATTTTGGGTGTATCAGTATCCGCACCTGTTGGGCTATTGTGCATTCAGAGGACGCTTTCAAGAGGGAGGCTGGCAGGATTTTTCACCGGATTTGGCGCTGCGACAGCCAATTTGATTTATGCGAGCATTGCCGCGTTCGGGTTTTCTGTCGTTTCAACGTTTTTAAAAAAGTCCGCTGGAACCGCTGCGAATATAGCGGGAGAAACCCTGTTTTCTATATTCCAATCGTTTATGATATGGACTGCGGCCATGTTCCGCCCCAAATGACGTTCATTAACGGGGCATATGCCGACATAAAAGCAGAAGATGGGAAGGGCGTTGTTTTGCAGCATTTTACATAACAAATCAGGCAGATTGATAGAAACGGGGGCGCAGAAAATGGAGCGAAACAAGCTGCATAGAAACGTAAAAATCCGTATACTAGATGTTTTTATTAATAGTTTATCAAGTTCGATGTATTTTCCCTTTTTGGGCATTTATTTTGCTTCGCGGTTTGGAGCAGAGCTAACCGGGGTTGTAATGATTCTTACCGTAATGCTTGGTTTTGGGGCCGGGTTATATGCCGGGTATATTTCGGATATCATCGGCAGGAGAAACATTCTTCTCGGTGCAGCAGCTGCTAGATTTTTTGGCGTGCTTTTGATGGTGCTGGCAAATACGCCGATGTTTCAATCAGCCGTTATCACGTTTATTGCCGTTTTAATTATTTCCGTTTGCAGCGGGATTACCGAACCAGTCGCGGAAGCTATGGTCATTGATGCTACTGCAAATGAAAACAGAACGTCCGTTTATAATTTGATGTACTGGTTCAGCAATATTTCTGTAGCTGTTGGTGCGGTTGTGGGAGGGTTTCTTTTTTCTACACATCTCCTGCTTATATTAATGATTTCCTTAGTTCTTTCTTTCGTCTCTGTTTTGCTGATTTCGTTCTGTATTACAGATACGTACAAACCGGCGCGGGAGTTAGAAGTACAATCGCGTTTTGGCATTTTAAAAGATATTGGGGTGCAGTATAAAAAGGTAAGCATGGATGCAACCTTTATGCTGTTTACACTGGCAACTCTATTATTTTTCGTGCTAGAATTCCAGATTTCTAACTATATAGGGGTTCGGCTTGCCAAGGAGCTTGCATGGCAAAATCTGATTACTATTGGGCCTTATCATATAAACGTTGACGGGACGCGCATGCTAGGTTTGTTAAATGCGGAAAATACAGTTCTCGTAGTTGCGACAACTCTCATAATCGGAAACATGATGAAACGCTTTAGCGGATTAAGTGTTTTAATATTTGGACTGCTGATGTATACGGGCGGCAGCTTTATTTTAGGCTTCAGCAATGCGCCTATTTTATTATTGGCCGCCGAGTTCGTTGCGACAATTGGGGAGATTATGTTTTGGCCTGTCAGGCAGGCGTATTTGGCAGACCTGATTCCGGAGCATGCAAGAAGCTCCTATATGGCTGTGAATTCGCTAGTGGTCAGGGGAGCTTCGATGATTGCCCCTTTATTCATTACAATAGGGGCGTTCGTTTCATCGTTTGTTATCAGTTTGCTGTATGTGGCAATCGGCTTGCTGAGCATTTGGCTTTTTAACATAGCGATTTCTAGGATAAGTGCCGTAAAAGGCAGGGGGGAGAGTTGATGATAATGGATTGGACTATCCGTAAGATGGAACAAAAGGATATTGCCAGAGTGCAGCAAGTGGCCAAAATAAGCTGGCATGCAACGTATGAAGGAATCATTCCATATGAAGTGCAAGAAAACTTTTTGCAGGTTGCTTATAGCCATGACATGATGCAAAAACGTTTAGAGGGTTCTCTTATTTTTGTAGCAGAGTTTGCGGGTGGAATTGTGGGATTTGCCAATTTTTCTTTAGTAACAGCAAAAGGGGAAGCTGAATTGGCGGCCATTTATATTCTTCCTGAATATCAAGGAGGGGGGATAGGGACAGCATTGCTGAAAGAGGGCATAAAAAATTTGGATGGCATAAAAGAGATTTATATAAATGTTGAAAAGGAAAATAAAATTGGCAGAACCTTCTATGAAGCAAAAGGTTTTCAAGTTATAGGAGAATTTGATGATGATTTTGACGGGCATATTTTACAAACGGTGCGGATGGTTTTAGATGTTTAGATTGAGGAGCCAATATATCCCGCTCCTTTTTTATAAGAAGGCTACCCTAAAAATAATCTGTGTTAAAACCCCTTATTTTTAGAGGGGGAGAGTGCTCCCGGCCGTGTGCAGTAACGGCCAGGGCCTAGTTCTGCCTCGTCCAAAGGAAAACCAGAGGGAGAAGATAAGTGCGGGTTGCTGTTGGTTCTGCATAGCCGTGATGGACAGACGTACGTGATAGCAAAATCAACATCGGCCTACCTTGAAAATTACATTTTATGGGATAATTAAAGGTTGCCAACAACGAGTAACTTTTAGGGGAGCTAAAGTCTAAGTCGGCAAAAAGCAAAACCCAAGAAAGCTGTTATAGCAACATTCTCGGGTTTTGAGTTGGAGTGAAATTGTGCCCAAATCGAGCTTTTTAGGCACTTCCTACTTGCCGTGCTTTTCTTTTCTTATAATGAGATATAGCCCGACAACAATCACCAAAGTTATTAATACTAATGAAATAGCAGGCATTCCTTCGCCCCAGCCCAGTGTGCCTTCTTTAGTGGCAATATATGAAGCAGATTGCTTAACAGAGTCTGATACCCGTTCAATTGAATAGACAATAATGCCTGTTAAAATAGCTTGTACTGTAATTAGAATACCAATGAGCCGTTTCATGTTTTATCCCCCGGAAATTGAATTAAATGATTGCTGTTCTCTCTAGGTTACCATACTTATTTTGACGTTTCACTGTTTGTTACAGATATTCTGTATTAGAATAAGAAAACAAGACTTAAAGGGGAGCGCTTCGTTTTGGGTTAAGGCATCATGTTGCGCAAGGATCAACTATTTAGAGCCCCATACTAATTTTGTGTCCATAAGTTTTTTCAGAAGGAAATACGCGGCCGCGCCCGCCGCAGCTGCCGCAACGTAAAAGAACACAACAGCCCCATAGGGAGCAAATACCCCGGCGATAATTCTTCCCCCCAACAAACTGCAGCATATCACAACACATGGCACAAATACACGGGACAGCTTCGCATACAGCAGTATTTTTCCGTTGGCTTCATTCGGTGTTTTCTCATACAGCTTTATACCTGCCAGCAAGCTAAGCAAAGTATAAACGATCGCAACCGCAACAGTGGCAATCATCCGATTGAAAATCGTTGCATCGGATTGATTGGGAGAATAACTGAATTGAAATCCCTTTTTCATCGGGCTGTTATCAGGATTTTCGTCATATTGAATGGAAATGCTTTGAAGCGGAACCGGCAATGAAACAGTCTCGAAACTTTGCTGGATTGGCTTTGCTTTTTCATAAATTTGCTGGACAGAATCTGAACCTGGGCCTAAATGGAGCATGATAATGCTGCTGATAAGGGTGTACAGGCCGATAGGCAAATATAGAAAAATAAAGCTGAGTACCGCTTGAGAAACAAAGTTGCCGGTAATTGTGCCTACAAATAAACAAAATGTGTACAATGCTGTCAATGTAACAAACGATATAAGGAAAAACATGCTAAAGTCGGTGAAGTCCTGATGTGCATCGTGAACAGTAGTCTTTTTTACCACGTACATAAGCCCGTAGGTGACGATATGTACACCTGTAATATGGACGAAACCGAACCACCATTTTGACAGAAAAATATCGCGCCGTTTAAACGGCATGGAAAATAGCAAGTCGATCGATTGGTTGTTGCGCTCCCAGCCAATCAGCAGCGCGGCTAATCCAATTAAAACAAGGATTTGAAAGAAACTGGCTTCGGAATTGAAGTAGTAATGATAATAATAGTGATAGTCTGGAATATCATGGGCCATCCTTCGCTGTTCCAATACGGACATGGCCGATTCGTAATAGCTAAAAGGCAGAAAAAACAGGCTGCCAAGCCAAAACAGCCATACGGCCCATTTTCCTTGCTTGTAATTGCGCATCCATAATGCTTTATGAAACATACACATCACCTCCAAGCGTAGTAATAAAAATATCCTCAAGCGACATCGGCAACTCCTCAAGCAAAATCGGTTGCTCTTTCCAAAATTTATCTAAAGTTGCTTCAATGCGGTTGTGAATTAAAAGCGTATACACCTTCCCGGTTTGGTTCAGCAGCGTTACGTTGCTGAGATTTTCAAGCTTTTGCGGCAAAGAGCCTTCAAAGGCAACTTGGATTTTCGCATATTGCTGTTTGATTGCTTCGACGGACGCGATAGAAGCAATCTCATTATCTTTTACTACAATAACTGTATCTGCAATTTTTTCAATTTCATCCAGGTGGTGGGTAGAAATAAGAACCGTCACGTTATGTTCTGCCACTTCCTCCACAAGAAACTGCAAGATTTGCCGCTTGACAATCGGGTCGAGCCCATTTGTCGGTTCGTCCAAAATGATATATTCAGCTTTTGTGGAGAATGCCAAAATTATGGAAAATAGTGCTTTCATCCCGCGTGAGTAGCTGCGAATCCGCCTTTCGGGCAGGTTAAAGCGCTGCAGCAGTTCATAAAAATAGGCAGTATCAAAATTCTTATACACAGATTGGTAGAAACGGACAATTTCTTTCACAGTATAGCTGTTTAGTAAATTTGTAGAATCCGGAACATATGCAATGCGCTGCTTCACTTCGGGCATTTGGTGGACATTCATGTCATCATATGTAACCGTACCCGCATCGGGAGTGAGAATGCCGACAAGGGTGCGGATTAATGTTGTTTTCCCAGCTCCGTTTCGCCCGAGCAGCCCTGCAATGCTTCCTTTTGGCAATGAAAAGGAAACGTTTGATAATACTGTTTGGCCTTCAATGGTTTTCTGTATGTTCTCTGCCTTCAGCATTTGCCTCTCCTCCTAACTCCTTATAGCAGGCATCCAGCCATTCAACCAATGTATCTTTAGATACACCAAGGTATGTGGCTTCCATCAATATTTGTTTGAATTGCTGCCTTAGTGCGGCCACTCTTTGTTCATCCTTTCGCGGTGTAAGATGGGCGGAGACAAAGGTTCCTTTTCCGCGCAATGTTTCGATCACGCCCTGGCGCTCCAATTCCTGATAAGCTTTGCTTACGGTGTTTGGGTTTACCACAAGCATAGATGCCAACTCGCGGACAGACGGCAGCTTATCGTGGGGAGATAGAACGTCTCTTAGGATTAGTTCTTTAACGTTGTTTACAATCTGCTCCCATATGGGGAGGTGGCTTCTAGGGTCGAGTTGAATTAACAATAGCGAAAGCCTCCCTTCCGGCTTAACAAAATGTCTTAAGTGTACTAATGAAGTTAGTACACTTAAGACATTAATATGTTTTCTTGTTGATGTCAAGTTTAATGAAAAGATGATTGCAATCGGGTATGAGCCTCTTGGGGAATTTGGGATGAAGGGAAGACGGTATTTCCGCAAAGGCGGGGAAAATAGAACGCATCAAGTGCATATGTTTCAAGCTGAGAACGAGCCTGAAATTGAACGCCATTTAGCGGTTCGGGATTATTTGCGGGCGCATAAGGAAGAAGCAATTAAATATGGAGAATTAAAGGAGCGGCTTGCCAAAGAATTTCCTAGAGATATTGAAGGGTATAGCATCGGCAAAGATGAGGTTGTGAAAAGCTTGGAGACGCGGGCGCTGGAATGGCGAAAGGGAGATAAATAGAGGGGATATAAAATTACATTTTTCCTATTTTAGGGAACATTATGTCTGATAAAGAAAATAGGAAGTCGGACAGTGAAACCTATGAAGTATTCAAAGATATTGTTGCTGTTGAAGATTTAAAGGGAATATCGATTCGATGTAACGGAGACTCTGCGGGAGCCTGTTTGGGTTCTATATTTACATGGCGGCCATACAGAATAAACAGCACCCCTTTTCCTCTAGTTTGCCGCTTCTGGCAAACCCTTTTTCCGTTAAAGCAGCTTGGCCATCTTTAAACAGGCGCTTGATTGGATAGAAAAAGCAAGAGGGTCATCTGAACTGCACCCCTTGCTTTTTCTTCATTACTAAGCTGGCTGCTCCAGCTGTTCAAACTGCTCTTGCGCCGCTTTCGCCGGTTTTGTCAGCAAGCTGACAGCGACAATCGCAAGCAACCCTGCGGCAAAGCCGGGCACCATTTCATACAGCATCCCCTTCAAAAACGGAATTTGCGTCCAGACAATAACGGTAACGGCTCCGGCGACCATACCGGCGAGGGCACCCCATTTCGTCATCCGTTTCCAGTATAAGCTTAACAAAATAACCGGGCCGAACGAAGCGCCAAAGCCCGCCCAAGCGTAGCCAACGAGAGCCAAAATGGTATTTGTTTGCTGATAGGCAAGGAAAATGCCAACTGCTGAAACGAGCAATACCGCTAAGCGGCCAACAAGGATAAGTTCGCGGTCTGTCGCGCGGCGGCGGAAAAACGTACGGTATAAATCCTCCGTTACCGCGCTCGCTGTCACAAGCAGCTGCGAGGAAATTGTACTCATAATCGCCGCTAAAATAGCCGCCAGCAAAAAGCCGGTAATCAGTGGGTGGAATAGAATTTTTCCAAGTTCGATAAAGACTGTTTCCGGATCGGCAAGCTTTCCGTGCTTTTTAGAAAAATACGCAATGCCAATTAAACCGGTAAACATCGCCCCGCAAATAGAGAAAATCATCCAGCCCATGCCGATGCGCCGCGCCCGCTTGATTTCTCCGACAGAAGAAATGGCCATAAAGCGGACGATAATATGCGGCTGCCCAAAATAGCCAAGCCCCCACGCGAACAAGGAAATGATGCCAAGCAAGGATGTTCCTTTGAAAATATCAAGCAAAGCCGGATCAATGGAACGAATTTCCGTAAAAGCCGGACCGATTCCGCCTACGTGCATAATTGTAACAGCGGGAACGAGGATAAGGGCAATTAGCATAATCAGGCCTTGTACAAAATCTGTCCAGCTTACAGCCAAGAAGCCGCCAAATAGAGTGTAGGCGACGACAACGAGCGCGATAATCCAAAGGCCCCATTCATAGTCCATGTTAAAGGTATTGCGAAATAAAACCGCGCCAGATACGAGCCCAGCGGAAACATAAAATGTAAAAAATACCATAATGACAAGCCCTGATACTAAGCGCAATACATGCGACGTATCGTGGAAACGGTTTTCTAAAAATTGCGGAATCGTAATTGCGTTACCGGCCAGCTCGGAGTAAGTGCGCAGACGCGGCGCGACGTATAGCCAGTTTGCGTAAGCGCCGAGCGTTAAGCCGATGACGATCCAGCCGCTGCTTAAGCCGGATGCGTACATGGCGCCAGGAAGCCCCATCAATAGCCAGCCGCTCATATCGGAAGCGCCGGCGCTTAGGGCAGTTACTGCGGGGCCGAGCGAGCGGCCTCCAAGCATATAATCCGATAGATTGGAAGTGCGCTTGTACGCGTAATAGCCAATCCAAAGCATGCCAACCATGTACACGATAATAGATATTAAAACAGGTACATTCATTGGGTGACTCTCCTTTCGTGTTTATATATCTGTAAAAATATTAGTATACTCTATTATTTTTTATATTAAAAGAGATACAAACTATATAAACATAAGTTAAAAAAAGAACATAAAACCTTTCTTTATGAAAAGGGAGAGAGCATCCGGCTATGCATAGAAGCGGTCAAAACCTATTCCTGCCCCATGCGACGGAAAACCAGAGAGAGGAAGCAAGTGCAAGGTGCTATTTGTTCTACTTAGCCGCGATGTATATGTCCAAATCATAAATTGGATATATATAGTATGTAAGTGGATGAAAAAAGTCGGCTTTTATAGGGGGCAGAGCATCTGGCGGAGCCGACGTATTCCTGCCACTGCTGTTTTGTCGACATAGCCTGGAAATGTTGAAATAATAAGTCATGTACATATAGGCGCTGGTATTTTCGTCAGTGCGAATAGCTAGTCCCCTGCTTAAAAATAGCGCAAAAGAATCTTTACAGAATTTTTAAACAATTTCAGAGCGTTCATGTTAAAATAGAGGGCTCTGTTAAACTTGATTGTTGATTTTCCACTACAGGCGGACGCTTTCCGCGGGCGGGGCCGAGCCCCTTCCCCCGCTACGCTCAGTCCAGGGTCTCGGCTATCCCGCTTTTCCTGCTGGAGTCGCCGCCTTTCGTTCCAAATCAACAAATGAATCCAAATCAGCATTAGCCTTTAACAGAGCCAAATAGAAAAAACATGTTGAGTGAGAGCATAATAACGTAAATACTTGAGCCGGATTGGATATAAAAGTATGCAGGGGGATTTCGATATGGAAGATATTTTATAGCAAATTTTAGCGGAACTGCAAGGTGTTAGAACGGAATTGAAGGATGTAGATAATCGCCTGAGCCGCATAGAAGATAAAATGGAGACTGATAAATTAGAATTGCGCAGTGAAATACGAAATATCTATTGAACAAGAAACGCTGCTAAAGAAAAAGAATTAGCAGGGAGGATGTTCCGAAACGCTATGCAATTGTTGGAAGTTTTCTGATTAAATGAATTGGCGAAATTTGCTGAAAATAAATCGTTGACCTTCCCTACTGTATTGTAATACAATCAATTACAGATTCAGATACGTCAAGCGTTGATAAAGAAGAGTACATATTGCAGACATGACAGAGAGCTGATGGCTGGTGCGAATCAGTATGAAAGCAGTATGGAATGGGCTTTGGAGCTTCCAAACCGAACGGCGTTGCTTAGTAGGCTTTGGCGAACATGCCTCATCGTTACAAGGGGCACATATTAAAGCGCTAGGCTTTGATATGAGAGCGGGCTGCATGGGCAGCTAATGAAGGTGGCACCACGGGGTTTCTCGTCCTTTTTGGATGAGGCCCCTTTTTGTGTTGGGCCGAAAATAAAAGAATGAAAATCGTTGAGCAAGAAGAGTACGTATATTGGAGGCGTTCCAGAGAGCCGGGGGCAGGTGGGAGCCCGGTGCGATACAATATGCGGAATGGGCTTGCGAGAGGCGTGCCGAACATCACAGTAGGCATGCACGGGATTCCGCCGTTACAAGGATAGGGTATGATTGTACCTGATAAAGAGGGATTCATAGTGAATCCGAACTGAGGTGGCACCGCGGTAGAAATATCGCCCTCTGCATAATTTGCAGAGGGCTTTTTTGCGTTGCTTCGCATACGAAAGGGGGAAATCACATGATGGCATACGAGGAGTTTATAGAAAAACGAAAGAAAAACGAATTGTTTTTTATCATAGATGAAATGGAAGGGGACGAGGTGACGCCGGTCGTGTTATTTCAACGATTGGGCGGCAGCAAGAAATTTTTGCTGGAAAGCTCGTTGCGGCATGAGGAGAAAGGGCGCTACTCCTTTATTGGGCATAACCCGTATTTGGAAGTGAAAAGCAAGGGGCATACGGTGGAAATCACGACACAAGGCGGAACGGAAACGCGTGCGGGCAAGGTGCTCGAGATTGTGCGCGAATTGCTTCCGTTTTCGCAGATGGAAAGCCCGTTTCCGTTTTGCGGCGGCGCTGTCGGTTATGTCGGGTACGATGTCATCCGCCAGTACGAGGAGCTTGGCGAAGAAAACGAAGATGAATTGCAGATGCCAGAAACGCATCTTATGTTTTATCAAACGTTTGCCGTATATGACCATAAATTGCAGGCGGTATCGTTTGTGTACGCGTACTTGCCTGGTGAACAAACATCTTATGAAGACGTGCAAAGCACGCTGCGGGAGATGAAGCAGCGGGTGAGAAGCGGCATGATGACGGCAATCGAGCCGCTGAAGCTGAAATCATCATTCACTTCTAATGTAACGAAAGACGCGTTTTGCGAAATGGTGGAAACAGCAAAGGAGCATATCCGCGCCGGCGATATTTTTCAAGTCGTACTGTCGCAGCGGTTCGGCACAAAGTTTGAAGGAGATCCGTTTGGTTTGTACCGCCGCCTGCGGACAACCAATCCGTCGCCGTATATGTTTTACCTTGATTTTGTCGATTATATTGTGCTTGGCTCATCGCCGGAAAGCCTGCTGGCGGTAAAAGGGCGCAAGGTGACAACGAATCCGATTGCCGGAACGCGGCCGCGCGGCAAGACGAAGGAAGCTGATGAATGGATTGCAAAAGAATTGCTTCAAAACGAAAAAGAACGGGCGGAGCATTTAATGCTTGTCGACCTTGGCCGCAATGACATCGGCTTTGTAAGCGAAATCGGCACGGTGCATGTAGATAAAATGATGGAAATTGAACGATATTCTCATGTCATGCACCTTGTTTCGGAGGTTTCAGGACAATTGCGCGACGGAATGACTTCCCTTGATGCGCTGCCGTATTGCTTGCCGGCCGGAACGGTTTCGGGGGCACCGAAAATTAGAGCAATGACGATTATCGACGAGCTCGAAAACAGAAAGCGCGGTGTATATTCAGGAACCGCGGGTTATGTTTCCTTTACGGGCGATATGGATATGGCGCTGGCAATCCGGACGATGGTCGTGAAAAATAACGAAGCGTATATTCAGGCAGGTGCCGGAATTGTCTATGATTCGGATCCAGAAGCCGAGTATGAGGAAACGGTGAATAAAGCAAAAGCGCTTTTGGAGGTGATGAAATGATTGTATTGATTGATAATTATGATTCGTTCACATATAACCTGTATCAATTGCTTGGTATGTGTGCCGGGGACGTGAAGATTGTCCGCAACGATAAATTGACGATAGAAGATATTCACAATATGCAGCCGGAAGCAATTGTATTATCGCCGGGGCCAGGGCGGCCAGAAGACGCCGGAATATGCGTAGAGATTGTAAAGCAGTTTTATAAAACAATTCCGATTCTTGGCATTTGCTTAGGCCATCAAGCAATCGTCCACGCATTTGGGGGAGAGGTTGTCCGGGCGAATCTTATCAAGCATGGCAAAACATCGCTCGTTAAGCATACGGGAACTTCGATGTTTCAATATGTAAAACAGCCGTTTACCGCTATGAGATACCATTCGCTCGTTGCGGACCGCAGCGCGCTGCCGGAAGTGTTCGATGTATTGGCCACTTCAATGGATGACGGGGAAATTATGGCAGTGAAGCATCATTACTATCCGCTCTTTGGGCTGCAGTTTCATCCGGAATCGATTGCAACGGAGGAAGGAAAAAGGCTGATGAAGGAGTTTTTGCCTTATACGAAAAGGGGGAATCAATATGAATCGTTATCTTCGCAAATTAATTGAACGGAGCCATTTAACAGAGCAGGAGGTATATGAGGCTGGCTTGCAAATGCTGGCCGGAACGGTATCGGAAAATGAAATCGCCGCGTTTTTAGTAAGTTTAAAAACAAAAGGCGAAACGCCGGAGGAAATATACGGGCTTGTCCGTGCCCTGCGCGAAAAGGCGGTTCCATTTTCCAAGCGCATTGTAGGAGCGATGGATAATTGCGGCACGGGCGGAGACGGGGCGCAAACGTTTAATATTAGCACGACAACAGCCTTTGTGCTTGCCGGAGCCGGCGTGAAGGTGGCAAAGCACGGAAATCGGGCTGTTTCGAGCAAAACGGGAAGCGCCGATGTATTGGAATTGCTTGGCGTGAATATTAGCTGTCCGCCGGAACGGATTGAACATTTGCTGGAGACGGTTGGCATCGCCTTTTTGTTCGCTCCGTCCGTCCATCCGTCGTTAAAAACGATTATGAAGGTAAGAAGAGAACTCAATGTCCCGACGATTTTCAATTTTATCGGGCCGTTAACAAATCCGGTTGATTTGGAAACCCAGCTTGTCGGCATTTACAAACGGGAAATGCTCGTTCCAATTGCTGAGGTGCTGCAAAAAATTGGCCGCAAGCGGGCGGTTGTGTTAAACGGAAGCGGCTTTTTGGATGAAGCGTCCTTGCAGGGCGAGAATTATATCGCGCTGTTAGATGGAGGGAAGATTGAAGAAATCGTGATTCATCCTGGCGATTTTGGTTTTCAAACGTGCACAAACGATATGATTCGCGGCGGCGCGCCGAAGGAAAATGCGGCGATTACGCTTGCAGTGCTAGAGGGAGAAGCGGGGCCGCACCGTGATACGGTCTTGCTGAATGCGGCGCTGGCGCTGTTTGCAAACGGAAAAGCGAAAACGATTGAAGATGGCGTGATGCTTGCCAAAGAGAGCATTGATTCAGGGGCGGCGCTTAACAAGCTGCGGCTGCTTGCGGAAAAAAGCAATGAAATGATTGAAGAGGTGAAATAAATGGGTACGATTTTAGAACGGATTATCGCACAAAAGAAGATTGAAGTGCAGGAGTTAACGGAACGGGAAGCGTTGACAGCAGAACGCAAGCACCATCCTTCTCTTGTTGAAAAGCTAAGAACAAACAAAATGACCATCATTTCCGAAATTAAGCGGGCATCGCCGTCCAAAGGGGATTTTAACTTGGGTGTTGACATTGAAAAACAGGCAAGATCGTATGAAACGTTAGGGGCGGGAGCGATTTCAGTATTGACGGATGCGCCGTTTTTTAAAGGCTCTTTCGCCGATTTGCAAAAAGCGCGCGGCGTTGTTGATGTGCCGCTGCTATGCAAGGATTTTGTAATAGATGAAGCGCAAATCCGCAAAGCGAACATGATGGGGGCGGATATCATTTTATTGATTGTCGCGGCGTTGTCGCCGGCGCGGTTGCAGGAGCTGTATTTGTACGCGGGGCAGCTTGGGTTGGAGGTTATTGTCGAGGTGCATGACGAGCAGGAACTGGAAACCGCACTTTCCATTCAGCCGGAAATCATCGGGGTAAATAACCGCAATTTAAAAACATTTGAAGTCGACCTTGGCACGACAGAGCGGCTGGCGGGCAAAATTAACGAAGCGGGCGTGCTGCTCATTAGCGAGAGCGGCATAAAAACGCGGGAAGACGTTATCCGGGTGCAGCAAGCAGGCGCAAAAGGAATTCTTGTCGGAGAGGCGTTTATGACGGCAGATTCTTTACAAGAACTGTTTCAGGCGCTGCAGGTGTAGGCGATGAAGGTAAAGGTTTGCGGAATAAGCGATGTGAAAACAGCGCTTGCGGCATGTGAATATGGAGCGGACGCGCTTGGTTTTGTTTTTGCCCCAAGCAAACGGCAAGTCACACCGGAAGAGGCGCGGGATATCATTTTACAGCTGCCAGCCAGTGTTTTGAAAATCGGCGTGTTCGTCAATGAAGCAATCGAGCGTGTTACACATATTTTCCATTACTGCGGGCTTGATTACGTGCAGCTGCATGGAGATGAGGATGCGGAGTATTGTAAAAAACTGAATCTTCCGTCTATAAAAGCGTGCGGCATCGCATCCGGGGCGGATGTAGCGCGGGCGCTTATGTATGAAACAGATTACATCCTGTTTGACAGCCCAAAAGGCGCGTATTACGGCGGAAATGGAACAACATTTTCATGGGAGCTGCTGCGAGGCGTCTCCGCCAAACGCCGCATCATTTTGGCAGGCGGGCTGGGCGCCCATAACGTGCAGCAGGCAATCGGGCTGGTCCGGCCGTATATGGTCGATGCAAGCAGCAGCCTTGAAACAGACGGAAAAAAGGATTTTGAAAAAATACAGCATTTTATTGAAAAAGTGAAGGAGTGTTCTTAAATGAAACATTATGCATACCCTGACGCAGCCGGCCATTACGGCATTTACGGCGGCCGCTATGTTCCAGAAACATTGATGCAGGCCGTATTAGAGCTGGAGGCTGCTTATGAAGAAGCGATGAAGGACCAAGCGTTTCTTGATAAACTCAATTATTATTTAGAAACGTACGTCGGAAGGCAAACGCCGCTTTATTTTGCAGAAAATGTAACGAACCGCCTTGGCGGGGCGAAAATTTATTTAAAGCGAGAGGATTTAAACCATACTGGCGCCCATAAAATCAATAATACAATCGGGCAAGCGCTGCTTGCTGTGCGGATGGGCAAAAAGAAGGTGGTTGCCGAAACGGGAGCCGGACAGCATGGCGTGGCAACCGCAACGGTTTGCGCGCTGCTTGGGCTGGAGTGCGTAATTTTTATGGGGGAGGAAGACATTCGGCGCCAAAAACTGAACGTATTTCGGATGGAACTGCTTGGCGCGAAGGTTATCGGCGTTTCTTCCGGCAGCGCGACGTTAAAGGATGCGGTGAACGAGGCGCTTCGCTACTGGGTGACAAATGTGCAGGATACGCACTATATTATGGGCTCTGTGTTGGGGCCGCATCCATTTCCGCAAATGGTGCGGGATTTTCAAAGCGTAATCGGCAAGGAAACGAAGCAGCAGTATATGGCGGCGGAAGGAAAGCTGCCGGAAGCGGTCATTGCTTGTGTAGGCGGCGGCAGCAATGCGATGGGGATGTTTTATCCGTTTATCGGGGATGAAGAAGTAAAGCTGTACGGCGTAGAAGCAGCCGGTGCGGGGGTCGATACAGAGAAGCATGCGGCAACATTGACAAAGGGAAAGATCGGCGTGTTGCACGGTTCGATGATGTATTTGCTGCAGGATGATGACGGCCAAATTCAAGAGGCGCATTCGATTTCTGCCGGGCTTGATTATCCGGGCGTCGGGCCGGAGCATAGCTTATTAAAGGATTTAAAGCGTGCCGAGTATCATTCTGTTACCGATCAAGAGGCGTTAGCGGCATTTCAATTATTGTCCCGCACGGAAGGAATTATTCCGGCTCTCGAAAGCTCTCACGCGGTGGCGTTCGCGTTGAAGCTCGCGCCGCAAATGCAGCCGGATGAGGGAATTGTTATTTGTTTATCGGGCCGCGGCGATAAGGATGTAGAAAGCGTAAGGCAGCATTTAGGAGGGATGTAAAATGGCAAAAATGCGGACAGTATTCACGGAACTGCAAAAACAAAACAAAAAAGCGTTCGTGCCGTACATTATGGCCGGGGACGGCGGCATGGAGAAGTTTAAGGAAAATATTATGTTTCTCGACCAGGCCGGCGCCAGCGTGCTGGAAATCGGAATTCCGTTTTCCGATCCGGTAGCCGACGGCCCGACAATTCAGCGCGCCGGCAAACGGGCGTTGGAGAGCGGCACAACATTGGATGGGATTTTTCAAGCTTTAGCGGAGGTGCGCCCGCTTGTATCTGTTCCATTTGTGCTGATGACATATTTAAATCCGATTCTTGCGTTTGGAAAAGAGCGGTTTGTACAGTGCTGCATCGAAGCCGGAGTAGACGGTTTGATTATTCCGGACTTGCCGTTTGAAGAAAAAGAAATTATACATCCGTTGCTAAAAGAAGCGGAGATCTCGTTAATTCAGCTTGTCACGCTGACAAGCCCGCCCGAGCGCCTCCAAAAAATCGCAAGCGAAGCGGAAGGCTTTTTATATGCGGTAACGGTGACCGGTGTAACAGGGGCAAGACGGGAGTTTCAAGACAGCTTGTACGGGTATTTGCAGCAAGTAAAAAAGATAAGCTCTATTCCGGTGCTGGCCGGGTTTGGCATTTCCGAGCCGGAGCAGGCGCGCGAGGTTGCGGCCGCTTGCGACGGCGTTGTCGTCGGTAGCCGTATTATCGATTTGTTGGAGGAACAGCGGCAAGTTGATATTCAGCGTCTGATTGCCGGCTTGAACAGCTATTCTTATAGATAAGACACACAAAGCACGGGGGTACCCCGTGCTTTGTGCAATGATTGAACCCTGATTTTTGTTATGTAGAAGAAAACGTCGGCGGCACTCGCTTCCTCTCTCCGGTTTTCCATCGCGTGGGGCAGGCATAGGTTTTGACCGCTCCTATGCATGGCCAGATACCCTCTCCCCATTATAAAATCCCGATTTTTCTCCACTATATATCCAACTTATAATTTGGAAATCTACCTTGCGGCTATGTAGAATAACCAGCAACTTGTACTTGCTTTCTCTCTTTGGTTTTCCGTTGCATGGGGCAGGCATAGGTTTTGACCGCTTCTATGCATAGCCGGATATTCTCTCCCTTTTCAAAAGAAAGGTTTTATGTTGTTTTTTTAACTTGTATTTATATATCGTTATTCTTAATAATCTGTAATAAAACTGTATCCATATTTAACAAACTGTTATATAATAGTTTATAACTTATGCGGGATGCAAACCTTCTATATATATCCAATTTATTATTTGGACATATATATCGCGGCTAAGGAGAACAAATAGCAACTTGTACTTGCTTCCTCTCTCTGGTTTTCCGTCGCATGGGGCAGGAATAGGTTTTGACCGCTTCTATGCATAGCCGGATGCTCTCTCCCCTTTCAAAAGAAAGGTTTTATGTTCTTTTTTAACTTGTATTTATATAAAAGGCTCTGTTAAATTTGATTGTTGATTTTCCACTACAGGCGGACGCTTTCTGCGGACGGGGCCGAGCCGCTTTTCCCGCTGGAGTCGCCGTTTTTCGTTCCAAATCAACATTAGCCTTTAACAGAGCCATATAAAAAAGATAGAGAAGGTGATACATATGGAAACTTTCATTGCGCTTAGTCCGATTTTTAGCATCTTTTTATTTTTGTTTTTACTCAAACAAACCTCGTTGCGCGCTGCTGTTTTGTCGTATATCGTGACGCTTTTCGTTGTCCTGCTATATCCGTCTTTTCAGATTGGAACAAATGTAATTGGATATGCAACGATAAAGGGGGCGCTCATTTGCTTCGTCGTCGGATACGTTTTGTTTTTCGGCATTTTTTTATTTCACCTTATGAATAAAATCGGAGGCATTTCTTCAATCGGCTCCTTCATTTCATCAGTTACAAACGATAGATTAATGCAGACGCTGCTATTGTGTTTTGGCTTATGCCCGCTCATCGAATCGGCAAGCGGTTTTGGCATCGGCTTTATGGTGGCCGCGCCCATTTTTTTATCGCTCGGATATCCGCCGTTTCAAGCGGCGTTATTGTCATTTATCGGTTTGCTGGCAAGCTCATGGGGGGCGCTGGCGACTGGAACGATTATTGGCTCGCAGCTTGTAGAAATGCCTCTTGTGGAAATGGGGACGGGAACAGCAATCTTAAGCGCGCCCGTATTTGCTTACTTCATCATTGCCGCCCTATACATAGTAGGCGGCTGGAGCGCGCTAAAGCAAAAGTGGAAGGAAGCCGGCATGTTCTTTCTATTATTCTCATTATCTATTTTTCTCTTTAGCAAGTTTATTAGTGTAGAGCTGGCCGGGGTGCTTGCTTCGATTATTACGACGTCATTCGGTCTAGGCGTCATTAAAGCGAACGCGGCTAAACAAAATGACGTATATTCGCAGCACGCCGCCGCTGTTTCAGCGGAGAAGGACGGAACTATTTTTAAAATTTTAAGCCCGTATTTATTTTTAACAGTATGTATTTTGCTATCCCGTCTTGTGCCATCCTTGCAGCATACGCTCCATTCTTATTTCATACTTGACTTGCCTTCTTATTCCTACAAGCTTGAATTACTGTATTCACCTGGTTTTTGGCTTGGTGTGACTTGTTTATTTACGATTATATTGTTTCGGGTTTCGCCGCGTATCGTAAAGGAATCTCTTATTCTTACTATAAAGCAATGGATTCCGTTCGCGGTTACAACGACGATGTTCATCGCAGTTTCAGAGATTATGGGAGAAGCGGGGATGCACCAATTGCTTGCTAAGGCGGCCGGAGAAGCGTTTGGGCAGGCGTTTATTTTGATCGCGCCGTTTATTGGGGCAATCGGCGGCTTTTTGACAGGAAGCAATGCCGGCTCTAACGCAATGTTTATTAAGCTGCAAATGCAAACGGCGCAAAACATCGGTCTGCCGTGGCAAGCGATTACGATGAGCCATAATGCAAGCTCTTCTATTTCCACAATTGCCTGTCCATCGCGGATTACCCTTGGCGTTTACTTATGCAACATTCCATTTCGCGAAAACGAGCTGCTTCGCAAAACGGCGCTGCTTATATTGGGAGCGGTTCTGCTTATTGTGGCGGAAACGGCGATTTGGAGCTTTTTTTGGTGAAATAAAAAACATAGCAATTGTGCTTATGTGTAAAATGGGAAAAAATTCAAATTATTGTTGGAGTTGCGAACAATCTAGAAGGCATGCCTGCTTTATAATGATGGTAAACTGTTGCGAAAAGGGGAATCGCTATGGAAAGTTCCACATTGGAAAAGTTAAAGCATGCAAATCGAAGTTCGTCTTTGCTAGAAACAACAAGCGGCCCGCGCCTTATCTTTTGGGAACTGACAGAAGGGTGCAACTTGCACTGCATTCACTGCCGCGCGGAGGCGCAGCCGGAACGCTCTCCAGAGGAATTAACAACATTGGAGGCATATGATGTCATTGACCAAATTGCGGAATTTGCGAAACCAATTTTAATACTAACAGGAGGAGAGCCGCTTTATCGGCCCGACTTCTTTGATATCGCAAGCTATGCGAACCAAAAGGGCATTACATTGGCGATGGCCTCAAATGGCACGTTAATTACAGAAGAAATCGCCCGCAAAATTAAGAATACAGGCATCAAGCGGGTTGCCATCAGTATCGACGGACCGACTGCCGAGGTTCACGATAAGTTTCGCGGCTTGCCGGGTTCTTTGCAGCAGGCGCTGATTGGCGCTGGACATGTGAAGCAGCAAGGATTAGAGCTGCAGTTTAATATGACGATTACGACGCATAATGTTGATTATATGGAAAAAATGATTGAGCTCGCTAAGGATATGGAAGTTGATGCGCTTCATTTATTTATGCTTGTCCCGGTCGGCTGCGGCGTGCAAATCGCTGAAAGCAATATGCTAAGTGCAAAAAAATATGAAAAGGTATTAGAGTGGTTTTATGATCGTTCCCGTGAAGTCGATTTTGAAATGCGCGCGACATGCGCTCCACATTACTACCGGATTATGCGCCAAAAAGCGAAGGAATACGGCGAGAGAATTACAGTAAAAACGCACGGCATGGCCGCTGTTACAAAAGGGTGCTTGGCTGGAAGCGGCGTTTGTTTTATCTCTCATAAAGGAGAAGTTCGTCCGTGCGGCTATTTGCCGGTAACAGTTGGAGATATTCGTGAGGAGAGGCTCGAATCGATTTGGAACAACTCCGAAGTATTTAGGCAGCTGCGCAATCCGTATTTGCTTGGCGGTAAATGTGGGCTATGCGAATATATGAAGATATGCTCAGGCTGCCGCGCTCGCGCTTATTATGTAAAGGGCAGCTACTTGGCAGAGGAACCATACTGCATATATAAGCCAAAACCGCAGCGCATTTAACATGTAGAAAGGCTGACTGCATAGGTCAGCCTATTTGCTTTGGAGCGCTTCTTGCTCTTTATATAATCGGTCTATCGTCGTCACGATCTCCATTACTTCATTTCTTTCCAAATAAATGGGCTCGGATTGGGCCCGCAGCAATACGGCTACATTGGAGCTGTGGATAAATAGTGTCCCGTATTCGCGCTTGATGTACAGCTTCGGTTCTTTTTCTTCCTCAAACAATATTTTCACAATTTCAACCGCCTTTGTGTCAAGCTTTGCTAACAATTGCTCATATTCCGCTTGCAGCCGCTTGAATTCCTCGCGTTTGATTTCCAACGCTTCCACCGAAAATCATCCTTTCTTTGTTGTATGCAGCTTTTCTATTATAAAGGAGCAAATAAATCAAAACGCGATTATCATCAGAGTGAAGCGAAAATGTAAACGGGCTGTAACGGTTTTTTATGATATGTAATGCGGCTTGTTTTGGATGAAGAGAGTAGAATGTTTAAAAAATTTGTGCTATTTTATATTAGTTATAGTATGGTTATATAAGCATGAGGAATAAAGGAGAAATAGGGATGAAAAAAAGGGGCATTTGGACTGGCTACCTCGTTTTCGTGGCGGTTTGGCTATACGGGACAAGCATGATAGAAGAGAGCGCCAATGAAGGTGTGCGCGGCTTTATCAGGCATAGCAGGATAGAGGAGGTTGTATTGATTGCGGTGTCTTGCGGCTTGATTTATTATTTGCTGACAAGACAAAAGCAATTTGAGGATAAAGAGCGGGAGGAGCAGCAGCTGAGCACTCTCATTAATTCGATGGCCGATTTTGTTAACTTCAAGGATGGCGAAGGAAGATGGATTCAGGCAAACGAGTTCGGTTTAAAGCTGTTTCAGCTAGAGCATGTAAATTACAGGGGAAAGAAAGATTCTGAGCTTGCAGAATATACGTCATTTTATAAAGAAGCGCTAGCACAGTGCGAGATATCGGATGAAAGAACGTGGCAGGCTAGAAAAGTGACGCGCTGTGAGGAGGTTGTGCCGCTTCCAGATGGCGGGGCGAAGACGTTCGATACAATCAAGGTTCCCTTATTTTATGAAGATGGCCGCCGTAAAGCGCTTGTTGTGATCGGCCGCGATATTACCGAGCGAAAGCTGGCGGAACAGAAATTATCAGAAAGCGAGCAGCGTTACAAATCGTTGTTTGAATATAACCCCGATCTTGTATATATGGTTGGGTTAGATGGCAGAATTACAAATGTGAATCCGCAGTTTGAAGTATTTACCGGATATAAGGGAGAGGAATTTATCGGAAGGCAGCTGTTTGAGGTTTTGCATGTTAAAGATCAAGCTCGAGTACGAAACGAGTTTTATAAAATCCTCGAGACGGGAATGAGTTCCGCGGATTATGAGGCGGAGATTGTAAGAAAGGACGGAACGAAAATCAACGTCAGGTCGACCTTCGTTCCGATGATAATTGACAATAAAATGGTCGGCATTATCGGCTACAGCAAGGATGTTACGAAAATTAAAGAAACAGAGGAAAGATTGAGACGTACGGAAAAGTTGTCTGTCGCGGGCGAATTGGCCGCCGGTGTCGCCCATGAAATCCGCAATCCGCTCACCGCTTTAAAGGGGTTTGTACAGTTGCTGCAGCAAAGCGACCAGGGGCAGCAGCATTATTACGAGATTATGCTAAACGAGCTGGACCGCATTAACCATATTGTCGGGGAACTGCTCGTATTGGCGAAGCCGCAAGGGCTCATCTTTGAAAAACGGAATGTAGCAAGCATCATGAACGATGTAATTGCTTTATTGCAGTCGCAAGCAAATTTCTACGGTGCGGAAATATCCCTTAAAGTACAAGATGATATTCCGCTAATCGAATGTGAAGCAAACCAATTGAAGCAATTATTTATCAATTTAATTAAAAACTCGTTTGAGGCCGATTCTACGAAAATAGAAATTGTGCTTGCGTGCAAGGGAGAAGGAGAATTATCCATACGAATTACGGATAATGGGTGCGGGATTCCAAAGGAACGGATGAAGCACCTCGGGGAACCGTTTTTCTCTTATAAGGAAAAGGGGACGGGGCTCGGATTGACGGTAAGCTACCGGATTGTCGAATCGCATAATGGAAAAATTGCATTTACAAGCGAAGTAGATAAAGGAACAACTGTAGAAATGATGTTTCCTATCAAGAAAAGCGGAGCTGGCTTGTTCAGGCGCAAAAGCTAAGGTTCTTCGGCCAGAAAGGAGCTTTTTTCCTTTGTGGGAGAAGATTCTTAGCTGGGAGCGCCTAGCCGGCGGAGCTAGACAATCCGGACGAGCCATCCGTTTATAAAAATATAAGAAAATTTAGGGAATAGGGGTTTACAAAAACTTACTAACTGCGTATACTGGAAGAGTAAGAAAAAATTCCCAAAAAAGGAGGTCGAATGAAATGATTGTAACGCCAATAACGACAACACGCGCTACAGCTGCATATGCAATACTCTATTCGACCGAACCGACGGGAAAGTGAAAATCGCTCAAATTGCGTAAACCATTCCGCCGCAGGGACGAATAGTTTCCTGCGGCTTTCGTATGCCCGCCGCAGGAAAACTTGGCTTTCTGTGGCCTTTCTATGCCTGCCGCAGAAAGCTTCGGACTTCTGCGGCTTTTTTGCGCGATTTTCACAAGACAATAGGAAAGGGGGAAGGGGATATGACGCTTCATTTATTCTTTTTGACGATTATTGTGACAAAACGAAAACGTATGAAGGAAGAAGTGCAGCATAAGGCGCAAGTGCAGGATATGATGACCGATATGAAAGAACGCCAGCTGCACGCGTTATGGCTTGCTTCAAGGCAGTGCCAATAAAAATTAGGAAACGGAGGGAATTGCTATGGTGATAAATGTTTTGCTCTTTACGATTACTGTGGAAAAACGAAGCAAAAGCGCGCACGAACAATATGTGCAGCAGGTGATGGAGGAAATGAAGGAACGACAAGTATATTACTCGCTGTAAAAGGGAGGTGAGTAAGGATGGTATTTAATTTCTTGTTTTTTACAATTGTTGTGAAAAAGCGCAAGCGCAGCGCGGAGGAAATGCGCCATGATGCGTGCGTACAACAGGCGATGGAAGAGCTGAAAGAGCGCCAGGCATACCGCGGTCTGTAAGCGGGGGATGCGAGAAAGGAGTTGGAGCGCATGGTAATTTAAATAGAGGAATTAAAAGAGCGCCGAGCATATAGCGTAGTTTTGAAAATTAGGGAGAAAAGGAGATGGTGGCAATGTTAATGCAACGTCAGGAAATGATTTGGATTGTGGAGGTAGATTCTGCATAGCAAACGGAAAGGGGGTGTTCCAAGATGGGAGCTCCCCTTTTTCTATTTCAGCAGAATCGAGCCGGTTCTGCTTTTCTGGTTTGTCTAGCTCCACCGGCTAGGCGCAAAAGCTAAGAACCTTCCCTGCACAAAGGCAAAAAGCGCCTTTGGCGGGAAAGAACCTTAGCTTTTGCGCCTGAGCAAGCCGGTTCCGCTTTTCTGGTTATTTCATCGCTACAAAGAGCGCTAGTGCAAGGAAGATAACGCCGAATATGCCGCTGCCGATTGCTTTGCTTTTGTCGTGCTGCAGCCTTGCATCGAACGCGTGCATGATGTCGGCAAGGCCGAGGGAGATGAGCGCAAGAACTAGCGTGTTTTGTTTGAATGCTAACAACACGATAAAAAGTGCACCGAGTATACTGAAAGCAACGCGGCCGTAAAAGAATGCGGAACGGTTGCGGAAGTTTTCAGGAAAATTCATGGACAAGCTCCTTTTTGCAGTTTTTCCTTTTGAGGGTAACATAGCGCGGCTTGGCAATCAATATATGTATATTGCATATGGTGGGACGTTGCATTTATTTGTTAACGAATTGTAAATTTGGTTCAATTGTTTGTAAAATAGGTAGAATTATTGATTGCATCGGTCAAATTATCGGCTGCAGCGGTTGAATTATTGAGGGAATCGGTCGAATTTACGGTAAAGGAATTGACGCAACCCTTATATTGCGGAGGTATTTGTAAGGCTGGAAATGTTCAACCCGTCCCGCAGCGTAAAGTAAGCATGAATCTTTTTTAGAAAATCCGGCTAGTAAAAGAGAAAAAAGAGGTATACAATTAACCTTGTGAAGAAAACGGCGTAGTATATTGCGCAGAAAGGAGCCGCCAAAATGGAGGCAGCTAAAAAAGCAAGTACAATTCCAGCACCGACGATTTATCCGATTTTATTTGCAATCAGCCTTGGCCATTTGCTGAATGATTCCATGCAGGCGGTTGTCCCGGCTGTATTTCCAATTTTGGAGAAGTCAATGGATTTATCGTATACGCAGGTTGGCTGGATTGCGTTTGCGTTAAACATGACATCCTCCATTATGCAGCCGGTGTTCGGATTTTATACGGATAAAAAGCCGTCTCCGTATTTACTGCCGTTAGGGATGTTCTCCAGCATGCTCGGTATGGTCGGTTTGGCGTTTGCGCCTAATTTTTATTTCATTTTATTGTCTGTTTTATTTATCGGCCTTGGTTCGGCCGTGTTTCATCCGGAAGGCGCCCGCGTTGCTTATATGGCGGCGGGCGCCAAGCGCGGTCTTGCGCAGTCCATTTATCAAGTAGGCGGAAATACAGGAAACTCTCTCGCGCCTATTTTTACAGTGCTCGTGTTTGTACCGTTCGGCCAAGTGGGGGCCGTTTCATTTACAGGTATTGCAGCTTTCGGCATAGCTCTATTATTATACGTTTCCTCATGGTACAAAAATGAGCTGAAGGCCAGCGCGGCACGGGCGAAAAAACGGGCTGCCCAGGCGGGAGAGGCTCTTAGCAGCCAAGTAAAATTCGCTGTTATTCTCTTAATCTTTCTCGTATTTGCCCGCTCCTGGTACGGCGCCGGAATCAGCAACTTTTACCAGTTTTATTTAATTGAGCATTACGGCTTATCGATTAAAGACGCGCAATTTTATGTGTTTGCCTTTATGATTGCCGGCGTGCTAGGCACCTTCTTTGGAGGGCCGCTATCGGACCGTTTCGGAAAGCGGAATATTATTTTATTTTCAATGATTGGCGCAACACCATTAGCGCTTGCGCTGCCGCACGTTTCGCTCGGATGGGTCATTCCGCTCTTTTTATTAATCGGCTTTATTTTATCGAGCAGCTTCAGCGTAACTGTTGTGTACGCACAAGAGCTAATGCCGGGAAAAATCGGCATGGTTTCCGGACTTATCGTCGGCCTTGCATTCGGGATGGGTGCCGTCGGCTCGGTAGCGCTCGGAAAACTTGCCGATATGTACAGCTTAAGCTTTATTATGATGCTATGCAGCCTTTTGCCGCTGCTTGGAGTGTTTTCATGGCTGCTGCCTAATGACCGCAAAGAATAATAGTATGCTAGAAAAAAGCTGTTTGGCGGGATTGGCATTATGGTGCTGGCAAATAGCCTCCGCTAGAAACAGGGGGCTTGCGACGATGGATTTAAATGAATTTTCCGTTCGCACCTTGCTGCTTCTTTCAGCGCTCATGTTTATCGGCAGAATCGGCATTTTTTCTTTATTATTGTTTTTAATCTGCGGGAAAGCAGTGCAGGAAAGCTACAGCTACCCGGAGGAAAGGATTATTATCGGATAAGTATATTCGGAGGCGGGTGAACGGGATGTGTTTAATTAGCTTTGCTTATAAAATGGATTCGCAATACAGCTTCATTGTCGCTGCCAACCGCGATGAATTTTACGCAAGGCCGACAAAGGAAGCGCATTTTTGGGAAGACGCGCCGCAAGTGCTGGCCGGGCAGGATTTAGAGAAAATGGGAACGTGGCTTGGCGTAACAAAAGGGGGGCGCTTTGCGGCGTTAACGAATTACCGGAATCCGCATGAAGCGGCTGACAATAAGCGCTCGCGCGGAGAACTCGTAAGCCGATTTTTAACAGGAACGGATAGCGTGAAGGAGTATTTGCAAAATGTGCAGAAAGAACGCGGGCATTATCCAGGGTTCAATTTAATCGCCGGCGATGTGCATGATTTGTATTACTACTCCAATATTGAAGATAATATCCGGCTGCTTGCGCCCGGCGTGTACGGATTAAGCAATCATTTGCTGGATACGCCGTGGCCGAAGGTGCGTAAAGGAAAGGAAGGGCTGTCGCGCTGCTTGGCCGGCTCGCGCACAAACTTGAAGGATTGTTTGTTTTCGAGCTTGCACCATGCCGAGCCTGCCCCGGATGAAGAGCTGCCGAAAACAGGTGTGCCGCTTGAATGGGAACGGCTTTTGTCGCCGCTGTTTATTGCAGCGCCAAATTACGGCACGAGATCTTCAACCGTCGTGCTCATGAACAGCGAAGAAGTGCACTTTGCGGAACGGTCGTATACGGGGCGGGAATATAAGGAAACGGAATTTCATTTTGTTGTGGAACGGTAGCGATTAGCGCGAAAAAAAGCTTGAGCATATTGGCTATGCTCAAGCTTTTAACGTATCTTTGTTGTCTTATTTGTTGGTTGAATATTCGAAAATGTATTGACATTTTGGTGGATATTTCGTGATATGATTATATAAAAGAAATGTTGAAATATAGTTTCTTAGTTAATATGAAAGAGAAAGGGAGGGGTGAAGATGAAATGGATGGGAAGGATTAAAGATAAACTTGCCGGGTTGAATAAGGCTGTTGCCCGCTTTCCGTTAACGACGCTATTTTTGTTAGGAGCTGCAATGATTAATGCTTATAGTATCAGTACAGAAAAGGACCATTCAAAATTTCTTTTAACATTTGTATTTGGCGCACTTCTTAGTGCAGTGCTGCAGGTTGCCTATGAACGGTTTTTTTCCAGGTTTTCCGCCCGTGCGGCTTTAATGGGCGCGAGTGCTTTGCTGACGGCGGGATACTACTTCATTATTATGGCGGCTCCTAAGCTAAGCATGGAGATTGAAATTAGAACTGCTGTTGCCCTGTTTGCCTTGCTTATTGCCTTCATTTGGGTTCCGGTCATAAAAAGCGAAATATGCTTTAATAAAAGCTTTATGATCGCATTTAAGTCTTTATTTAATTCTTTGTTTTTCTCCGGCGTTATTTTTGCAGGTGTAAACATTATCCTTACAGCCATTAACGTGCTGATTGCTGCTATCGATTATACAGCTTATCCGCATGCGGCAAATATTGTGTTTATTATATTTGCACCGATGTATTTTCTTTCGTTAATTCCAGTATATCCTGGTAAGGAGCCGAAGAATGCGGGTTATCGAAAAGAAGCGATAGATAAGGCGGCATATTGCCCGAAGTTTTTAGAAATTCTCATATCCTATATTGTTATTCCGTTAATAGCCGTGTTTACTTTAATCTTGGTGATTTATATTGCTAAAAATATCGGCGGGGAATTTTGGACAGATAACCTGTTGGAGCCAATGCTCGTTTCCTATGCGATTACTGTGATTTTAGTATATATATTGGCTAGTGAGATAGAAAATAAGTTTACAGCCTTTTTCAGGAAGGTTTTTCCGAAAGTGTTAGTGCCAATTGTCATTTTCCAGATTGCATCATCGATATTAAGCTTGGCCGATACAGGTGTAACGCATACACGTTATTATGTTATTTTGTTTGGCATTTTCGCCGCCATAGCCGGCATTTTATTGAGCTTTTTGCCTATACGAAAAAACGGCGTGATTGCGGCCTTGTTGATTATATTTGCTGCAATATCGATTGTGCCTCCTGTCGATGCGTTCACAATAAGCCGGAATAGCCAGATTGATACGCTTGAAAACGTACTTGTGAAAAATAATATGCTTGAAAACAATAAGATTAAACCGAAGTCCTCCATCCCTGACAAGGATAAACAGACGATTACGAAGGCAATTCAATACTTAAGCATGATGGAATATACAAAGAAAATTGAATGGCTGCCGGATGATTTCGATGTTTATAAGGATTTTCAAGATACGTTTGGTTTTGAAGAGTACCAAGAGCCGGCAGATTTCAATCAGGGGGTTTACCTCGGCATAGAACAGCCGGCCCCAATTGCGATTACAGGCTTTGATACTTTTGTTCAAACCGATATTTATACAGATAGCAAAAATAGAGATGAGAAGATTTGCGATATTGAAAAAGATGGAAAAATGTATACGCTGCTAAAAGATTTTAAAGAGGGCCAAATTAATCTTAAATTAATGGGGGAAGATGACGAAGAGCTGATTCGCTTTCAAACAGAAGAAATTTATGATAAGTTTTCTGGATACAATGCAGCTAAAAGCTTAATGTCAGTAGAAGAGGCAACATTTACAAAGGAAAACAGCCGCGCAAAAATGATGGTTGTTGTGCAAAATGTGGCCATCGAAAAGCGGAATAAGCAGCATAATAACGCGGTATTATTTGTGTTTGTGCAGATTAAATAGAATGGAAAAAAGCTTGAGGGGTGCCCTCAAGCTTTTCATTTGGCGAGCGGGCGCAAGAAACAACCGGATATAAAACCATGTCTAGTTTTATACCCGATTATGAAGGAAGAGTCCTTAGGAGCGGATTTGCCCGTTCCCGCGGATAATGTATTTCGTCGACGTTAAAGCCGGCAGACCCATCGGCCCTCTTGCATGCAGCTTTTGCGTACTAATGCCGATTTCCGCCCCGAAGCCGAACTCAAAGCCGTCTGTAAAACGGGTTGAAGCGTTATGGTAGAGCGCAGCCGCATCGACGGAAGTAAAGAATTTAGCGACGTTATCAGCATTTTCTGTTACAATCGCTTCCGAATGCTTGGAGCCGTATGTGTTAATATGGGAAATTGCCTCTTCAATAGATGAAACAAGTTTCACAGCGAGGGTGAGTCCTAAAAACTCTGTGCCCCAATCTTCCTCAGTTGCCGGCGTAAGTGTTGGAGCAATCATCAGCGCTTTTTCATCGCCGCGCAGCTCTACGCCTTTTTCCTGCAAAAGCATAAACAGCTCCTTGCCGTGCTGCGCTGCCCACGCTTCATGAAGCAAAATGGTTTCAATCGCGTTACATACAGAAGGACGCTGCGTTTTTGCGTTTACGATAATGTCAAACGCCATTTGCTTATCGGCGGATTCATCCACGAACACGTGGCAGTTGCCTGCGCCCGTTTCCAAAACAGGAACGGATGCTTCTCTTACGACGGTGTCGATCAATGCTTTTCCACCTCTTGGAATTAACACATCCAAATATTCGTTTAACGTAAACAGCTGCTTCGCGCTTGCGCGGGATGTGTCTTCCACAAGCTGGACGCTGTCGGCTGGTATGTCCGTTTTGGCGAGGGCGCGATGCGTGACATCGACAATTGCTTTATTGGAATGAAAAGCGGACGAGCTGCCGCGCAAAATGACGGCGTTGCCCGTTTTTAAGCAAAGTGTCGCTGCATCAACGGTTACGTTCGGACGCGCTTCGTAAATCATGCCGATAACGCCTAATGGGACGCGCACTTTTTGGATTTTTAGACCGTTTGGCCGTTCCCACGCTTCCAAGCATTCCCCGACAGGGTCTGGCAGTTCGATGAGCTGTTTAATCGCATCCGCCATATCGACAATTCGTTTTTCATTTAACATAAGCCGGTCAAGCAACGACTGGGAAACGCCTTTGGCGCGTTCGCTTTCGAGATCCTTGCTGTTTTCCGCCAAAATGTAGCCAGTTTCTTCTAACAGCTGCGCGGCAATAGCGGCAAGCGCCGCGTTTTTTTGTGCCGTTGATTTTGTCACAAGCTCGCCGGCAACCCATTTCGCTTTTTTCCCTTTAATCAGCAATTCGTTCATATTGTCTCCCCCTCTTATAAACTTACCCAGTTATCGCGGTGAATGACTTCATAGCTAGAACGCTCTTTGTGAAGCTGAATTTCGCGGCTTTGTTTTCCTTTTAAGTGCTGCAGCTCGGCGGCAGAGTAATTCACTTGCCCTTTGCCGAGCACCTTCCCTTTTGGGCTAATGACCTCGACAACATCTCCGGCAAGAAAGCTGCCGTGAACAGACAAAACGCCGGCGGCAAGCAGGCTTTTTCCTTGTTCGAGCACAGCCGCGGCCGCGCCGTTATCGACTTCGATTTGTCCGCTTACAAAGGAGTGAAGCGCAATCCACTGTTTATGGTTTTTAATGACCTTTTGCGGAGCGTTGCCAATGTACGTGCCGTCGCCTTTTCCTTGTAAAATATCAAGCAGCTTTTGTTCTCCGTGCCCCGTACCGATAAACACACTGACACCAAGCGATACGGCTGTTTTGGCGGCATCGAGCTTGGATTTCATGCCGCCTGTGCCGACTTTGGAGCCCGAGCCGCCGGCAAGCGCAAGCACCTCTTCTGTAATAGAAGGGAGGAAGTGGTATTTTTTTGCCGTCGGGTCTTCATGAGGATTTTTATCATATAATCCGTTAATATCTGTCAAAATGATAAGCGTGTCGGCATAAACAAGCCCGCTCACAAGAGCTGACAGCATATCGTTATCGCCAAATGTCAGCTCCTCGATGGAAACAGAGTCATTTTCATTAATAATCGGCAAAGCAGAACGCTCCAATAGCTCCGACAATGTGGCATAAGCGTTGCTGTATTGTTCTTTTCTCGAAAAATCGCCGCGCGTCAGCAGCAGCTGGGCGCCGATGATGCCGTATTTGTTCAGCTCTTCCGTATAGGCCTGCATTAATAGCCCTTGCCCGACAGCTGCCGCCGCTTGTTTCCCTTTAATAGTGACAGGGCGGCTTGGATACCCAAGAGCTGTAAACCCAGCCGCGACCGCGCCGGATGTAATTAAAACGACTTCATGGCCTGCTCGCTTTAAAGCCGCCAGCGCCGCTACGTGGTCACGCAGCTTTTCCTTGCAGATGCCGCCAGTGCCGTTTGTCAGTGAGCTGCTTCCGATTTTTACGACAATCCGTTGTTTTTTCACTGTTTTTTCCCTCCAAATCATAAGAAAAGCGGACAAAGCCCGCCTTTTGCAGCAGCGCAAGGGTGGGCCGGAGTGAAAGGCGATTTTTGCCTTTTACAAAAGGCATAGCCCGGAGTCAGCTGCTTTGGGAGTTAGACATATTCCCAAAATGTATACTTTCTTTCCTCATGAAAAAGGCCCTTCCATCCTTTATAAAAAAGGACGGAAGGGCCATATCCGCGGTACCACCTTTATTGGCATGCGATTGCATGCCCGCTTTGAACCTGTAACGAAGGCGAACGCTCAAGTTTTCGCTTAAGACTCCGGGATAGGTTCAATAGCTTCTATACGAGGAATCTTCCAGCCCATGGATTCCATTCTCTAACGCAAGAAGGGATATTTACTAGTTCCCGTCAACGTGATAGTTATTTTAATTTTTAAAATATTATGCATGATAATGTGTATGCATGTCAAGAGTAAATTGGAGATAGGCGCTAAAATTTTTTACAGAAAAATAACATTATAAACATTGATTAGACATTATGAAACAATAGTATAATATGTTGAGAATGAAATGCTAGTGTAAAAGGACGTGGAATATATGCTGCAAGGGGAGAAACGGAATCGGTACCCGCAAGAGCTGGAAGAGCTGCGCCGCCGCGTTTTGGAGTTGGAAGAACGGGAAAAGGAGCTTGCCAAAAAGCTGCGTGCTCATGAAACGTTAGGCGCGAAAATTTTAAACGCGCTGCCTATCAATATATTTTTAGAAGATAGCGAGGGACGGACCGTTTTTGCAAACGAGCAGGCGTGCAAACGCAACGGAATGAAATATGAAGAAATAATTGGCAAAACGGTGTACGATTTTTTTCCGCGGGAGTTTGCCGAAAAAATCAGGGAGCACGACCTTGAGGTTTGGCGTACGAAGGAATTCATAACGAAAGAGCAGGAGGTTTGCTTTCAAGGGGAGCATGCCCACATGTTTACAGGGAAAATGATTATTCAAGCGGGAGAGGAATCCGGGGAGGATTATTTGCTCGGCTTTGCTTTAGATATAACGGACCGTGTTAAAGCGGAAGAGAAAGTAGAATATATGGCATATCATGATGCATTGACAGGGCTGCCGAATCGGCGCTTTATGCATGTAAAAGCGGAGCGGCATTTGTCCGAAAGCCGGCATGAAAATAAATTTTTGGCGGTTTTTATGCTTGATTTGGATTATTTTAAGGTGATTAATGATAGCCTAGGCCACCAGGCCGGCGATTTGCTGCTGCAAGGAGTGGCGCGCCGCCTGCGGGAAACTGTCCGCGCTAAGGATATAGCTGCTCGGCTAAGCGGCGATGAGTTTGTTATAATGCTTCCGCATTTGTGCTGTCCGCAGGAGGCGTGGACTATGGCCAATAAAATAATGAAGGCGATGGCAGAGCCGTTTTACATTGCGGGACAAAAGCTAAATATAACAACAACTATCGGCATTAGCGTGTTTCCTAATGATGGAACGGATATTGATACGTTAATTAAAAATGCGGATATCGCGATGTATCAACGTAAAGAGCAGGGAAGAAACGGCTATCAGCTGTTCGATCCGGCAATGAAGGAAGCGGCAAAGAAACGGATGGATATGGAGATTTTGCTGCGGAAGGCTCTTGAAAACAATGAATTTGTTTTATATTATCAGCCGAAAATGAATTTGAATACAGGGCGGATTTATGGCATGGAAGCATTAATCCGTTGGCGCAGCAAGGAAAAAGGAATGGTTCCGCCGTCTTCCTTTATCGGAATCGCCGAAGAGACAGGGCTGATTGTTCCGATTGGGGAATGGGTAATCAGGGAGGCGTGCAGACAGTGCAAAGCATGGCATGATGCCGGTCTTGGGCCGTTGTCTGTCAGCGTCAATTTATCGGCGCTGCAATTTGAAAGGCAAGACTTGGAGGAACTTGTCACGAGTATTCTCAAGGAAACTGGCTTGCCGCCGCATGCGCTCGAATTGGAATTGACAGAAAGCATTATAATGAAAAACCCGCAGGAAGCGGCGATAACGTTAGGGAATTTAAAGAAGCTTGGCGTTTCGATTGCAATTGACGACTTTGGCACAGGTTTTTCTTCTTTGAGTTACCTAAAAAACTTTCCGATTGATACGCTGAAAATTGACCGTTCTTTCACTTGGAATCTCGATTCGGATAACGCAAACGCGGCCATTGCCTTAGCGGTTATTTCGCTTGCGCATAGCTTGAATTTAAGCGTTGTTGCCGAAGGTGTAGAAAATGAAGGGCAGCTAAAGTCGCTGTATTCGATGAATTGCGAAGCGGTACAAGGCTATCATATTGGCAAGCCGCTCGATAAAGAGACAGCGTTGCTGTATCTGAAACAGGCGCAGCCATTCTCTATATGAAACAAGATGGCGCCCCTGGGGAGGCCATCTTGTTTTTCGCTCGAATCCGGCAGCTTGATTTGCAAAGAAGGTTTTTTATTCCTAACAGCAGCCCGCGTACTTTCTCTCTTGCCGCACGGGGAAGAAATAGGGTTTGATCGCTTCTGCATATGGCTATATATAAGAGACCTATTATGTTAACATTTCTATAGGCTGTGTCGCACTTGTGCCCTCCGTTTGTTTTTCCATCGCATGTGGCGGATAAGGGTTTGGCCATTGCTGCACACTGCCAGATGCTCGGTACCCTATAAAAAGCCGCTTTTTTCATTTCTTTACATATCATTCATATCCATATAGCGAGACGGCTGCAAGGCTATGTTTGCAAAAATGAAAATAGTTGCGGCACCCGCTCCTTAAAGAATACATAGCTATGCTCCGCATCGTTGATGACTTTAAACTGTGCGTGGGGCACTTTTTCCTTTAAAATTTCATAAACGGCTAAATTGGAGACTAAAAATTCCTTGCTGATTCTATCATCTACTCCCGCTTCTTTCGTGCCACAGTCTAAGTAAAACCGTTCAATTGCCGATAAATCGGAATCCTGCAGCAGCCGTTCTATTTCCTCCTGGTTGCGGAAAAAAGCGGAGGAAAGGGCGGTGATGTTTTTAAAGATGTACGGATAGCGGCACGCAGCGTAAGTGGAAATGAGCCCCCCTAAGGAAATTCCCGCCATTGCAGTGCAATCTTTTAGTGTCCGGTACTTATTGTCGATGAGCGGTTTGAGTTCATGGACGATAAAGTCAATATATAGAGCGCCTTTTCCGCCGGCTGACGAGGCATGGCCCAATATTCTTTTGCTGTAGTCTCCATTTGCCCAAGGACAATATTCATTAATGCGTTCTTCACAGTTTTGGTCAATCCCAACAACAATCACGTCCAATTTGTTTTGCTCCAGATAGCTTTCAAGTTCCAAAGACGTGCCGCCAGCAGCATCTTGATCGCGAAAGACATTTTTTCCGTCATGCATATATAAAACAGGGTAACGTTTCGTTTCTTTATGATAGCTTTGCGGAAGATATACCCGAATGAATCTGTCCTGTTTAAATGAAGCGATAGGGACTGAAAAAACTTCCAGCACGATCATCCCGCCTTTCATAAATGGTCATGTAGTTTTCATTCTTGGTGGAGGCTTCAATAACCTTCTTGTAAAAAAATAAAAATATGGAAAGAAATGCAGCATGTTTTCTGTTGTTACACAATTTTATTGATGCACAGTACTTGAAGCAAATATGTTCTTGCTGCGCGGATTGTACTATTCCGTTTCGCTATATACCGGGTTTTGGCTTATATTATATACATATAAATACAGTGCAAAAAATTATCACATCATTTCAGAGCTGTGCTGGATTAATTTAAATAGCACGATCCGAAACAATGTGATAATTGCCAATATGCCTCAGTTTATCGAAAGTTAATCAAATGTTTTCCTTGCCAAATAGAATGATAACGAACCCACCATGGAAAATGGATGGAAACCGTCAAAATATAATATACTTTTTTTGAGTAATAAGTTGAATATGCAGGCAAGCAGGTCGGCTTCCGTTTCCCTTTGCAGCGCAAGCTTGCAGGAGCGGTATACAAAACGATTCAGGACGGAAAGCAGTTATTTGCCCAGGCGCCGACCGGCATTAGCAAGGCAATATCGACATTGTTTCCTTCTGTAAAAGCGATCGGCACAGGCGCGCTGGAGCGCATTTTGTATGTAACAGCCAAAACTGTTACAAGGACGGCGGCTGAAGGGTGATTCACTCAAAAACAGATACGGGAACGCTCGTGCTTGTGGATGACCGCTTTTTACATGCGCGCTGCTAGGCGTCATTGCCGTGTTCTTAGCTAAGATGCGGGTATTATAATGAAAATGAGGTGAAGGAAGATGGATAATACAGAACAAAGATGGGAGCTTGCGACATTTGCGGGCGGCTGCTTTTGGTGCATGGTGTCGCCGTTTGAAGAGATGGATGGGGTCATCAGCATTGTATCCGGCTATACAGGAGGGCACAAAGAAAATCCGACATACAAGGAAGTGTGCTCGGAAACGACAGGGCATTATGAAACGGTGCAAATTACATTTGACCCGGAGCGGATGCTGTATGAAAAACTGCTTGAGCTGTACTGGATGCAAATTGACCCAACTGACCCGGGCGGCCAGTTTCATGACCGCGGCCAGTCGTACCAGACGGCGATTTTTTACCATAATGAACAGCAGCGCCAGCAAGCGGAAGCGTCCAAGCGTGCTTTAGAGGAAAGCGGCCGCTTTCAAAAGCCGATTGTAACGAAAATTTTGCCGGCTTCCGCCTTTTATCCGGCAGAAGAATACCACCAGGATTTTCATAAGAAAAATCCGTTTCGCTACGCTTTGTACCGCCAAGGCTCCGGGCGCGATGCATTCATTAAGAAGCATTGGCCAAAGGACAACGCGCATTTAAAAGAAAAGCTGACGCCCATGCAATATTATGTAACGCAAGAAAACGGCACAGAGCCGCCGTTTCAAAATGAATATTGGAACAACGCGCGCGAGGGGCTGTACGTTGATATCGTATCGGGCGAACCGCTGTTTAGTTCAAAAGACCAATTTGACAGCGGCTGCGGCTGGCCGAGCTTTACAAAGCCGGTCATGTCGGCGAGCGTAAAGGAAAAGCTTGATCTCAGCCATAATATGACGCGTACGGAGGTGCGAAGCAGGGAAGCCGACTCCCATTTAGGCCACGTATTTAATGATGGACCCGGCCCGACCGGCCTGCGCTATTGCATCAATTCAGCCGCGCTTCGGTTTATCCCGAAGGAAGACTTGGAGAAAGAAGGCTACGGCGATTTTCTTATTTTGTTTCAAAGCAAAGATTGATAAGGCGGGCAGAGCTTACATATATACAAGCGGTTTATCATTTCGGCATTTCTGATTGCTATGCCGAAGACAGCAGCACTTGTTTCTTATTCTATGGTTTTCTGTCGCATGGGCCGCTCTACACACCGCAGGATGCTCTAGCCGCAGCTTGCATAGCCTTTTGCAAAAAAATTTCCAATCGCACAAAAAAGCATTGCAAGTCTGGAAAAGTAGAGCGATAATAGGATTTATATAAATTCAGAAACTTTGACTATTCATGCATTGGTGGGGATAAAGATGAAAGTGGTTAAATTTGGTGGCACATCATTGGCGTCGGGAGAACAGATTGAAAAAGTGTTTCACATTGTAACGGCTGATCCAGAGCGTAAAATCGTCGTTGTATCGGCGCCGGGAAAGCGGTTCAAAGACGATATTAAAGTGACAGATTTATTGATTTCATGCGCGGAGCAATACATAGCAAGCGGAGATGGCCAGGAACAGTTCCAAGCCGTAATCGCGCGCTACCGCGACATTGCCGATTATCTTGGCCTTTCCCATGAAATTATTGATAAAATTTCTATGGATTTGCTGGAGATTGTGCATGGCGACCGCAGCAACCCGGAAAAGTTTATGGATGCGGTAAAGGCGAGCGGGGAGGATAACTGCGCGAAGCTCGTTGCGGCGTATTTTAATCATGCCGGCGTTGAAGCGCATTATGTAAATCCGAAAGAAGCGGGGCTAATCGTTAGCGATGAGCCGGGCAACGCGCAAGTGCTGCCGGAATCGTACGAAAATCTGCGTGCGCTTCGCGACTGTTCCGGTATTTTGATTTTCCCAGGCTTTTTCGGCTATTCGGAGAATGGGGAAATTGTTACATTCTCGCGCGGCGGCTCTGATATTACCGGCTCAATTCTGGCAAACGGCGTTAAAGCGGATATGTATGAAAACTTTACGGATGTTGATGCCGTGTATTCCGTTAATCCGAACTTCGTATCTAATCCGAAAGAGATTAAGGAATTAACATATCAGGAAATGCGCGAGCTTTCTTATGCGGGCTTTGCCGTATTTCATGATGAAGCGTTAATTCCGGCGTTTCGCGCGGGCATTCCGGTTAATATTAAAAATACGAACAATCCGTCGGCTCCGGGAACGAAAATTGTATACGAGCGGAAAAATACGAACGGCCCGGTTGTCGGCATCGCCAGCGACAGCGGCTTTTGCAGCATTTATGTAAGCAAGTATTTAATGAACCGCGAAATTGGCTTCGGCCGCAAATTGCTCCATATTTTGGAGGATTATGGCCTATCGTACGAGCATACGCCGTCTGGAATCGACGATATCTCAGTCATCATGCGGCAAGACCAGCTTACTGAGCAAATGGAAGCGGAAATTGTCGCTCGCATCCGCGAGGAGCTCGTTGTTGACAATGTGACGGTCGAGCGTGATTTATCGATGATTATGATTGTTGGCGAGGGCATGCGCGAAAATGTCGGAACGATGGCAAGAGCGGCAGCGGCATTTGCGCGTGCTGGCGTTAATATTGAAATGATTAACCAAGGCTCTTCGGAAGTGAGCATGATGTTTGGCGTAAAAGGCGCCGAGGAACAAAAAGCGGTGCGCGCCCTATATGAAGAGTTTTTTCAAGAATCGCTAAACGCGGTAAAATAGAAGTATTTATAATGAAAGCGAAAGACCGAGCACAAAAGTTTTGTGCCCGGTCTTTTTTATGTAAAGGCTCTGTTAAAGGCCAATGTTGATTTTTACGTCAAAATCACATGCTCTTTAACTTAGGCTTGCACATTATGGCTATGTAGAACTTGGCAGCAACCCACACTCACTTCCTCTTTTTGGTTTTCCTTTGGGCGAAAACTAGGCCCTGACCGTTATTATACACGGCCGAGAGCACTCTCCCCCTCTAAAAAAGGATATATAGCAACACTAACGTTTAACGCAGCCTATGTAAAATTGTCATTTTCATGACAAGCGGATAAATTGCGTAAATTAAACTATTCAAACAAATACATATGCAATATAATATAAAAGGCCAAAATGTATATTCTCACGTTTAAATCCGTTGTAATAGGGGACTGTAAAAACAAAAAGCAAATGAAGATTAAGGTGCGATTATAGATGAAAATATTAATAACAGGCGGAGCCGGATTTATCGGTTCCCATATAGCCGACGCGCTCAAAGAACTGGGGCACGTTGTGGCCGTTGTCGATAACTTATCCTCCGGAAAGCGGAGTTTTGTGCCTTCAGGCGTTGTCTTTTATCAACAGGATATATGTAAAGCCGAGTTGGAGGATATTTTTAGGGCGGAACGGCCGGAGATTGTCATTCATCAAGCGGCGCAAGTGTCTGTATCAAAATCGATGCTGTATCCTGCGGCGGACGCAGATGTAAATGTGATGGGAACGGTGCGCGTGTTGGATCTGAGTGTGCGATATGGCGTGCGGAAGTTTATTTTCGCTTCAACGGCTGCGCTGTACGGCATTCCAGAATGCTTGCCGCTTACAGAAAACGACCCTGTTCGGCCCATTTCATTTTACGGCCTTTCCAAAGCGGCCGCCGAAGCGTATATCCGATTATATGGAGAAACATTCGGTCTGCCATATACAATTTTGCGCTACGCGAATGTATATGGCATGCGGCAAAATAGCGAAGGAGAAGCAGGGGTCGTCTCTATCTTTATAAACCGGCTGTTAAAAGGAGAACCACTCTATGTATTAGGAGACGGGTTGCAAACGCGCGATTTTGTGTTTGTAAAGGATGTTGTGCAAGCCAATATTGCGGCTTTAACAGCCGGTGATAACGAAATTTACAATATCGGAACAGGAACGCGGCGCTCTGTTCAAGAGCTGGTCGATGCGCTGCGGCAGCTTGTGCAGACAGACATACAGGTGCAATATGTAAAAGCGCGAAAGGGAGATATTCGCGACAGCTATTTGGACAATCAAAAAGCGCGCGAACAGCTGCGCTGGCAGTGCGGATACTCTTTTACAGAAGGGCTGCGTTTAATGCTCGCTTACTATGAACAGCTGCGCCTGCACGAGGTGTAGCAAAGAAATTGCCATCAGGGAGATTGAAGTATGTATTATGAACAAAGCAAAACGGTTCGCAAGCTTTTGGAAACGGTTATCGTGTTCTTTATGCTATTTATAATTGATTTGTTTATGGCAGCGGATTTTCGGGATATACAGCCAAGCCCGTTTTTGCTTATCATTTTATTATTCAGCTTGCGGTATGGCTGGAAAATCGGACTTGTTGCCTTTATCTTTACCTTAGGTTATTACGTGGTTGCGGAAGTTATGGCAGGAGGAGATATGCTGCTTTTCTTTTATAATGCGAATGAAAGCAAATGGCTGCTGTTATACTTTTTTATCGCGGCTATAGCTGGCACTATGTCAACAGCGTGGAGGGAGCGCTACGATGATTTGCATTTTGAAAACCAGGAATTGCAGGATAGCCTTGCTTCTGTAAAAAAAGCGGCTGACCAGCTGACAGCGACAAATGAAATTTTGGAAAATCGGCTGTTGCAGGCGGAAACGAGCGTCGCTTCTGTATACCAAATGATGCGCGCGCTTGACCAGGATAATTTGGAAATTGTTACGAACGAAGCAGCTTCCGTTTTATCTTCTTACTTTCAAGCCGAAGCGTTCGGCATTTACCATGTTGATAGCTCAAAGCGTGCGCTGCGGATTAAGGTGAGGCTCGGCAATCCGGAAAGCTTGCCGCAAACGATTTTTATAGATGAGGCGGCAAGCTTTTACGAAAGGCTGTTTCGCGAAAAAAACGTTACGGTTAAGCGCGCCGGGGATGCGGAGGCGGCTCCGGTAATTGCGGGCCCGATTATAATCGGCGGCGAAATCCGCCAAGTGCTCATCATTCAAAAAATAGATTTTTACCATATGACGGAGCACAATATCCAGCTGTTGTATTGGCTGCTGCGCATTATATCCGACAGCGCGGAAAAAGCAGCTAAAAAAGCAGCCGCCACGCAGCGCAGAAAGCTGTATCCGGAAACGAATATTTACTATAAAAAATATTTCGATGAGTATGTGGAAATTGAAAGACAACGCTATACACAGTATGGCCAGCCGTATTCCGTTTTTGAGCTGCAGATTGAAAATGTGGATCATCCGCTGCTCGTTAAAATAAGCAACGTGTTATCAAAGCACTTGCGCGAGGTGGACAAGGTTGGCCTTGACCTTAATGAGGGAAGGTTTTCATTTTTGCTGCCGGGAACAGAAGAAAAGTATGTGGAAGTTTTGAAAAAACGCATTTCGGCAAAGCTTCAGGAAGAGGTGGATGGTTATGCCGGAGCTAAGTAGCTACACGGTTCCCGTTTTTATATTTTACATCATCCATGCCGTTCTCGTATTCATGGTTGTAAGAATGCGAGGAGAGAAAAAAAAGCCTCGGCGCGGCGTGTATCAATGGATTGGCCTCATTAGCATATGCGTGCCGATTATCGGAACATTGCTTGGCTATGCCGCTTTTTTAGCTTCGAAATGGTTCGTGAAGGAGACGGTGCATTCTTATGAAAAGTATATCGATTTTCAATTCGCCAACTATGAAGAGGTGACGGTTGAAGCGAAAGAAGACATAGAATTAATGCCATTTGTCAGCGGCTTGGAGCTGCAAAATTCATCTGTCCATAAGGACTTAATTATCCAGCTGATGGAAGCGGAGGTAAAAAATCCAGGAAAATATTTAGAACGGGCGCTCGGCAGCTTTGATGCGGAGACGGTCCATTACGCGGCAACAACGTTAAACCACCTAAAGGAACATTATGAAAAACTGGTTGAAGAGCAAACGGGGCAGCTGTCGGCAATTGAGCCGCAGAGCTACTTGCTGCTATGCGATACATATAAGCAGTACTTGGAAAGCAATATTGTAAACGGCTTTATGGAAGAGCAATTATATAAGCAGTATGAAAAAGTTGCCGAGGAAGCCGCGGTATATTTCCCGCACTGCCTTCCATTTTTGGACCATCTTGTGTCCATTTATAAAAGATTTCAAAAAGACGGGCAGGCTTTAAATATGGCAAAGACGATGATGCACCGTTTTCCGTCCCGCTACGAGGGATATGTGCGCGTAATGGAACTGTATTTTGAAAAAGGAAACATCTCTCATCTTCCCCGCATTTATGAAGCATTTGTAACGCATGCCGACCAGCAGCAGATTCCGCCGCCGCTCGAACCAGTATTACAGCAAGTTAGGAGCATGTTAACATGAAAAAACGCATGAAAAGAGTGTTGCTAGGCTGTATGTCTGTATTGTTCATTTTAATTATCATATTTCAATTCATGCGTGCCGATATAGGGCGTACAATCTTTGCGCTAAAATCGAAGCCGGACGAAAAAATAGCTGTCATGACAAATGAAAAGAATGTAGGGGACGCAGGAGAGCAATTAATGGTGTCAATTGTCGCTGACGAACAGGATAAACAAGAGGATATTGTGCTCCGTAATGCGGTGCAGGCGTTCCATTATGCGAAAATTCCGTTTGAATTCAAACACCCAAAGGAACTGCCTTCCATTTCTCCATCGCCTTATCATGTCATTATGATTACGAACGAAAAAGAAGTGCCATATGATGTTGTGCGTTCCTTTGTGGAGCAGGGCGGCAGGCTGTACGTGGCGGGCCGTTTTTTTAATCCGCAATGGAACGAGCTAGTCGGCATTCAAGATAATAACGGCTTTTTTAGCGAAAACATGTACGGCTTTCGTTTGGAAAAACCGCTGTTTCCGGGATATGAATCTATTGTAGAAGATAACGGCGCTTTGCCAAGCCATATGCTTGACGTTTTCTTGCGTGAACAAGCGAAGGTGTATATGACGTCTGAAAATGTTCCGATGCTGTGGACGTACACATATGGAAAAGGAAAGGTTGTATATTGGAATACGACGCTATTGTCTGCGAAGCTGGCGCGCGGCTTGCTGGTGCAGGGACTGGGGCTGGCGGTGCCGCACTTTGTAAGCGCGCAGGCTGCAATGAAGGTAATGTTTATCGATGATTTTCCCGCGCCGATTCCAGCTGGGGGCAATCAGGCTATTGAACGCGACTACGGTGTTTCCATCCGGGATTTTTATCGGGATATATGGTGGGAGGATATGAAGCGGCTTGCAGGAAAGCATGGGCTTCGTTATACGAACGTATTTATCGGCACGTACGAAAATACGATGCGCCTGGATGAGGAAGAGTTAATCAAATATGGGCGGGAGCAAATGATATATTTTGGCCGCCAATCAATCCGGCGCGGCGACGAGATTGGCTTTCACGGATATAACCATCAGTCGCTGGTAACGCGCGATGAGCCGCTTGACCCCGAGCTTGGCTACGTGCCGTGGGAGTCGCAACAGCAAATGGAGCAGTCGTTGCGATTGGCGCGTTCTTTATTTTCTTACTATTTTCCAAAGCAAAGGGTTCATACGTACGTACCGCCTTCTAACATTTTGAACAAAACAGGCATGCGGGCATTGGTGAACGGATTTCCGGACTTGCGGGTCATCGCGTCCGTATACGAAGGCGATGCAGCAAAAGGGGCGTTCGTACAAGAATTCGGGTTAGATGCAGCTTATCCAAGCATTTTTCATCTTCCCCGCATATCGAGCGGCTATAATCAAACGCCTATTGACGATTTAGCTGTCACGGATGCAATCGCCAATTTCGGCGTGTTTAACCATTTTATTCATCCCGATGATATTTTAGATGAATACCGATCTGGCGGGAAAGGGTGGGAAAGCATGCGGAAAGGGCTGGATGGGCTGTTGGCCCGCGTCGGCTCCAGCTACCCGCATTTGAAATCGTACACTGCCGCCGGTGCGAGGGAAAAGCTGTTGAAATATGGACAAGCAAAGCTCGATGTGTATTATAAAGAAAATAAGATCACAATCTCTGGGCAAAAGCTGGTCAATCCGGCCGATGTGATTGTTAGGGTAGAAGAGAGGAAGAAGTTGGACACCGGTTCATTTAACGGCTACCGGGTCAGGAAGCTAAGCAAACATATTCCTGTGTATGCTGTTACATTTACAAAGCCGTTTTTGACGATTGAAGTGAAGGATGCGATGAAACATTGAGAGTGGCAATTGTAGCAGAAGGAAGCTACCCATTTATTAGCGGCGGTGTGGCAAGCTGGATTCATATGCTCATTTCCAATTTGCCGGATATAGAATTCGAGATTATTTCGATTATGCCGGAGCAGTTTGAGGATGATAAACAATATAAATATACGCTGCCGCGCAACGTAAACTACGTATGGCTGTATAAGCTTGGAAAGCCTTCGAAGCGCTCTGCCGCCATAACGAAGCTGTCGCCGCAGCAGCAAGAGCATGTTGCAGGGTGGCTGGCGTTTCGGCATACGAATGGGGAAGCGCTGCAGCTGCTAGGCAATGCGTCTGTAATTGGGAATGCTGATTCGTTTTTTCAAAGCAGGCATTTTTGGGAAATTGTTAAAGACAGTTATACGGCAGAGGGACAAGCAGGCTCATTTCTCGATTATTTTTGGACGTACCGCTCGATGTGCGCCCCGATTATCACGCTGCTGCAAAATCCGTTTCCGAATGTTGATATTGTCCATGCTGTTTCTACCGGCTATGCCGGTTTGGTCGGCGCCTATATGAAGCAACAGCAGCACATCCCGTTTATGTTAACGGAGCATGGTATTTATTCACGGGAGCGGGAAGAGGAGATTTTGCAGGCCTCTTGGATTCCGAACATATACAAAAAAAAGTGGATTCAATATTTTCATCATTTGTCGCGGCAAGCATACGAAAGCGCAGACGACATTATTACGCTGTTTCAGCGCAACAGCCTGTACCAGGAGGAGATTGGAGCACCAAAGGAAAAGCTGAAAATCATTCCAAACGGCATTCCATATGAGCGGCTTAGTAAAATAAAGCGCCCGGCTTCGTCGAAAACGCTAAAAATTGGGGCGATTGTGCGGGTGGTGCCGATTAAAGATATTAAAACGATGATTTACGCGGCGCGCCTTTTGGCGGATGAACAGGTTGATTTCCAGCTTTCGATTATGGGGCCGCTTGATGAAGATCCGGAATATGCGCAGGAATGCACGGAGCTCGTTGCCCGGCTTAGAGTAGGGCAATATGTAAAATTTCTCGGGCAGGTAAATATTATCGAGCATTTGCCGCATTTTGACGTCTTGCTGCTGACGAGCATTTCCGAAGGGCAGCCGCTGGCGGTATTAGAAGGAATGGCAGCCGGTATTCCTTGGGTCGCTACGGATGTTGGTTCGTGCGCGGAGCTCCTGTTCGGGCAAGAAGGGGATCCGTTTGGGCAGGCCGGCTTTGTAGTGCCGCCCGTAAATCCGAAGGCGGTCGCGCAAGCTTGCAAATGGATGGCGCAAAACCGGGACATGGCTGCCGCATATGGGCAAAACGGAAAGAAGCGGGTGGAAAGCATGTACCAGTTAAAAAATGTCATTAACACGTACCGGGCATTATATAAAGAAAGGGGCGGACAGCATGGCAGGCATCGGCTTTAAAATGCAACAGCTTTTTAAAAAGGATTATTTTTCTTCGCGCATTCGCGCGTACGGCTTTTCCAGCCTGGTGACAGCCGGGCCGTGGCTGGTTGTCATCGTCACGATTACGCTCATTCAATGGCTCGTCCGCTCCAGCGGAATATTGGACCAACAGGTGCGCGAGCTGTTTATTATTTCAATTTCGTATTGCTTTATTTTTTCGCAGGTGATTTTCGGGACGCAGCAGCTTATTGTGACAAGGTACATTGCCGATTTGTTTTATATGAAAAAAACGGAGGAAGTATATAGCGCGTTTCTAGGGACGTCCAAAGTAGTTACCGTTATGGCGGTTTTGCTTTGGAGTCTGTTCGCTCTCTATTCCCCGCTTCCGTTTGTATTTACATGGTTGCTGCTGATTTTATTCGTTATTATCAATTTGATTTGGGTATTGTTTTTATTTTTAACGGCTGCCAAATATTATCAGCCGCTTGCATACAGTTTTATTGCGGGGGGCATGACGGCGCTCGCCGCGACGTTTTGGATTGTGCAGCAGTTTGATTTCAGCAGCTTTAGCGAACATTTTAGCGCCTTTTTGCTAATCGGCGCCTTTACGCTCGGCATGCTCGTTACGCTCGTTTCATTATTTTTCGCGCTGCTCATCAGCTTTCCGAAGCGGGGGACAGATAAGCAGTTTTCGTATTTTCACTACTACGACCGCTTTCCTTCTTTGTTTTGGACAGGTTTTTTATACAATATGGGCATTTGGGTTTGCAGTTGGGTCATTTGGTTTGGCGAAGGCTCATCTTACTTGGAAAATAGCTTTCGGTATCATAATCTTTACGATACCGCCATGTTTTGGTCATATTTATCGATTATCCCGACAATGATTATTTTTGTCATTTCCATTGAAACCCGCTTTTACCAAAGATATCGGACTTTTTACGGATATATTAACGGAGGCGGGTCGCTAAAGCAAATTTTGGAGGCGAAGGAACATATGCAGCTCGTGCTTCGCCAGGAAATGGAGCGGCTGCTTCGCAATCAGGGGGTATTTTCGCTTGCTGTATTGGCGCTGGTGTTATATTATGCCGAGGATGCGGGGCTTGAGGGAGAGTTTGTCTGGACGTTCTGCATTACGGTTATCGGAGCGTTCGCCAATGGAATGGTGCTCGTCATTACGCTATTGCTGTTGTATTTTGAAGACAGGCGCGGTGCTTTATATACGACGATAATCTTTTTTGCGCTTAACCTTTTGCTGTCATTGCTGCTGCTGCCGCTTGGGACTGGCGGCTACGGATTAAGCTTCGCGATTGGCTCAAGCGTGGCATTCGGCTTTTCGGCGTGGCGCCTTATCCAATATGTAAGCGAAATTGATTTCCATGCATTTACGGCCCAAAATGCGCATAAGCGGTCAGAGCGGACATTTTTTACAGAGGTTGGAAAATATTTAAATAAGATGGGATAAATTGTCTGTATATTCTTTATTGTGATATATGTATATTATCGATTATAATTTGAATGTAACTTACATATTCAAGTAACTTGGTGATGGGCAAACTTGTTGAAAAGCAAGGACGCAAAGGCATGGGTCGTCGATACATCGTATACCGATCGCCAGCCTGCGAAGCCAACCCCATCCCCCTGTATACGCTCAGGAGGGGTAGCTTTATGAAAACAATGAAATATGCATTTGTCTGCCTTGTATTGGCGGTAACGTCACTTTTTCAAATGCAGGCGGCAAGTGCTGCGGCGCCAAACATATTGGACGGGCAGGGCTCGTACAAAATTTACTACGGCGCGCCGAATAACCGAATTTTAGCGCAGCTTGGCTCGTACGATTTCGTTATTATCGAACCGTATCATTATTCATCTGAGCAGATTAAGCAAATTCAGGAAAATGGCACGCTGGTGTTCGGTTATATTAGCACGATGGAAGCGGCGAACTGGAACACCGTGCTTATGGCCAAGATGGAGCCGGGCGATTTCTTTTACCGTGGCGGCGAAAAAGTCCGCTATACCCAGTGGGATTCCTACTTGATGGACATTGCGTCTGTTCATTACCGCCAGGTGCTGATGGATGAAATTAAAATGCAAATTGCCGAAAAAGGATTTGACGGCATTTTCTTGGATACGGTCGGGGATATCGACGATGAGCATGGCAACAATATAACCGTGCTCAATGAGCAGCGGCAAGGGATGAAGGAATTGCTTGAAGGCATCAAGCAGCAGTATCCAAGCATGGCGCTTATTCAAAACTGGGGCTTTGAGACGCTAAAAACAACAACGGCTCCGTACGTGAATGCGATTATGTGGGAGAACTTCAATTACCGAGCAGTTGCAAAAGACGCATGGTCATTAAATCGGATAAAAGATTTGCAGCAGCTGCAGCAATCGTACGGCTTAGAAGTGTTGACCGTATCGTTCGCGCAGCAGGCGCAAAGCGCGCAGTTCGCTAAAAAACATGGATTTATCCATTACCACGCGGGGCGCGGATATGATAGATGGTAAAAGCAGGGTCTTTGGGGCTCTGCTTTTTTGTGTCTGCATATATGAATGGGCGTCTTGCAGGTTTTATTAACTGCTGTCTAGAATAATAATATTAGATAACGTAAAGATGGCTCAGGGAGAAGGTGTATAATCCGTATTATAGGAGAAAGGGGTGGCATGATGGGGTTCTGGTATTTTCTCAGCCCGTATTCGATGTCAGGTTTTATCCTTTTTGGGACGGGTTTAAGCGCAGCAGTTGCTTTGCATATGAAAGTATATTTGAAATGCAGCTGGGAACACTTCTTCCGCATTATTTCCAACGGGTTTGGCATTACCTTGCTTGCCGCGGCGCTAGCGTTGTTTGCCCGTATTTATTGAGCGTGGATTGCCTACCTCCTTCTGTCAGAGAACCTCCTCCCGTAAAGGCAAAAAGCTCCTTTTCGTGCGGAGAACCTCTGCCTTCAGCCGGTTCCGTTTGTTGTCCGGTCTACCGTGTAGTCATGCATAATGACAAGCTTTCCGTCCTTTGTTATTTGTACATCTGTTTCAATCATATCCGCGCCTAGTTCATAGGCCTTTCGGTAGGAAGACATCGTATTTTCAGGTGCGAGGGAAGGGACGCCGCGGTGCGCTGCAACGACCGGGCGCTGCACGAGCGTATTTTCCGGGTATTGGGCGAGCGCTTCAATTGAAGCGGCCGGTTTTTCCGTGATGATGCCGTCAACGCCAAGGTGGATGAGGGCATGGGCTGCTTGTACATCTTCCGCGCCGATGCCCCAGACAGAAATCGCGCGGCTATGCAAATAGTGAACCGTTTCAATGCTTAAGTTTTTTTGCGGTATCACCGCTGTCATTGCATCGCTTTCATGGATTTTGCGGGCGAATGTATCGATGTCATGCTTATTAAAGGACGATTGGTTGTACAAAAGGGCGCCGCGTGCCGTTTTGATAAGGCTGCGCAATTCGTTTACAATCGCCGGATTGCTTGATAACACCTGCAAGTCATTCGGTTGCGTTTCTTTTAAGATGTCCGCCAAGCCTTTAAGGTCAGTTCCTTTTTCTTCCACATGTGCAGTGAAAACCAGAGATAACAAGCGAGTGCAATTTCCTTTTTCTTTGCATAGCAGCCATCTATATGTCGAAAAATTAAGATGGATTTATATAAATCGGTATTTATCGAGGGAGATTCGTTCATCTACGTAAGGAGGGAATCCTATTGATTAGAGAAATCGATATTACAAAACCGGAGCTTGCCCAAGAGGTATTGCGTATACAAATTCCGGCGTATAAGGCAGAGGCGGAGTTAATCGTTTTTTATGATATCCCGCCGTTAAAGGATACGGTTGAAGCGCTGCAGGCATGCGGGGAAACGTTTTACGGCTATTACTTGCATGGCGATTTGGGCGGCATTATCTCGTTAAAAATAGAAACTGGCGTGATGGATATTCAGCGCTTGGTGGTGCACCCGAAGCATTTCCGAAAAGGCATCGCGAAAAAGCTGCTGGAGTTTGCAGAAAGCGCTGCAGAAAATGTGACTGCGCTTACGGTTTCGACGGGCTCCAAAAACACTCCGGCAGTGCAGTTATATAAAGCAAACGGATTTGTAGAAATAGAGAAGGTGCAAATAACAGAGGGCTTGTCTCTTTCCCGTTTTATAAAAAATGTCGAAAATGTGAAAAAAATAAATTGACACCGCTTTCAATTTTGGTTAATATCATAAATAAGTTAATAAACGTGACGGAGAAAAGAAGAGATCCACATTTCATTGTTTCTATGTTTCTATAGAAGCATGCATTTGTGGATCTTTTCTTTTGGGATGGCTCTGTTAAAGGCTAATGTTGATTTTGATTCATTTTTTACTGTGGAACGAAAGGCGGCGACTCCAGCGGGAAAAGCGGCTCGGCCCCGCCCGCAAAAAGCGTCCACCTGTAGTGGAAAATCAACAATCAAGTGTAACAGAGCCTTTGGGATAAGAATGGCCATTCAATTTTTTCCTTCACCGAAAGCGTTTGAATTTAATTATGGAGGATGATCATATGTCAGCCTTTTTAGGAGAGTTAATAGGGACAGCTTTACTTATCATTCTTGGCGGCGGTGTTTGCGCCGGTGTAAGCTTGAAGAAGTCATTTGCGCAAAATTCAGGATGGATTGTGATTACGATGGGTTGGGGCTTAGCGGTTGCGGTAGCTGTTTATGCAGTCGGAACCATTAGCGGAGCGCATTTAAACCCAGCAGTAACAATCGGGCTTGCATTTAAAGGTGCATTCCCTTGGAGCAGCGTGCCAGGCTATATTGCAGCACAAATGATTGGGGCAATGATTGGAGCAGCTATTGTATATTTACATTATTTGCCGCATTGGGAAGAGACAGAAGATGCCGGCGTGAAATTAGGCGTATTTGCAACAGGACCGGCAATTCCGAATACATTTGCAAACCTTTTAAGCGAAATAATTGGAACTTTTATTTTAGTATTTGGAATTTTAGCAATTGGCGCAAATAAATTTGCAGATGGTTTAAATCCGTTTGTTGTAGGTTTCTTAATCGTAAGCATTGGTTTATCATTAGGAGGGACAACAGGTTACGCAATTAATCCGGCACGTGACTTAGGGCCCCGTATTGCACATTTCCTTCTTCCGATACCAGGAAAAGGAGGATCGAATTGGAAATACGCATGGATTCCGGTTGTCGGGCCGATTTTAGGCGGAGCATTAGCAGGATTATTCCATCAAGTTGTATTTGAAGGAAAGCAAAACTCGGCGCTTATTTATGTAACAATTGCAACGGCAATTGTTCTAGCAATCTCTTATATGAAAAACAAGCAAAGCGAAAGAAAGATAAGCAGAAAAGCAGCATAAGGGGGAAATAAATATGGAAACATTCATTCTATCATTAGACCAAGGAACAACAAGCTCACGTGCGATTCTTTTTAATAAAGAAGGTAAAATTGTTCATGTTGCGCAAAAAGAATTTACGCAGCATTTTCCAAAGCCAGGCTGGGTGGAACATAATCCGCAAGAAATTTGGGGATCCATCCTGGCGGTTATTGCAAGCTGCCTAAGCGAAGCAAATGTAAAGCCGGAGCAGATTGCGGGCATCGGGATTACAAACCAGCGGGAAACAACAGTTGTGTGGGAAAAAGAAACAGGAAAGCCTGTATACAATGCAATCGTATGGCAATCCCGCCAAACAGCCGACATTTGCGACGAATTAAAAGCAAAAGGCCACGGCGATATGGTTCGTGAAAAAACAGGTCTTTTAATCGACGCATATTTCTCTGGCACAAAAGTAAAATGGATTTTAGATCATGTCGAAGGTGCAAGAGAAAAAGCTGAGCGCGGCGAATTATTATTCGGAACAATTGATACATGGCTTGTGTGGAAATTATCTGGCGGCAAAGTTCACGTAACGGATTATTCCAATGCATCCCGCACATTAATGTATAATATTCATGACTTAAAATGGGACGAAGAGCTTCTTGATATGTTGACAGTGCCGGCGAGCATGCTTCCGGAAGTGCGTCCATCTTCTGAAATATATGGCTATACAGCTGATTATCATTTCTTCGGCCAAAATGTGCCGATTGCAGGGGTTGCAGGCGACCAACAAGCGGCGTTATTTGGCCAAGCTTGCTTCGGTAAAGGCATGGCGAAAAATACGTACGGAACAGGATGCTTCATGTTAATGAACACCGGTGAAAAGGCAGTAGCATCTGAACACGGCCTATTAACAACAATTGCATGGGGCTTAAACGGAAAAGTAGAATACGCATTAGAAGGAAGCATTTTCGTAGCGGGCTCTGCAATTCAATGGCTGCGCGACGGGCTGCGCATGTTCAAGGATGCAAGCGACAGTGAAGCGTACGCAGCTCGCGTTGAGTCAACTGACGGTGTATATGTTGTCCCTGCATTTGTCGGACTTGGAACACCGTACTGGGATAGTGAAGTGCGCGGCGCTGTATTTGGTTTAACGCGCGGTACGACGAAGGAGCATTTTGTACGTGCAACGCTTGAATCGTTAGCATATCAAACGAAAGATGTATTATGTGCAATGGAGGCAGATTCGGGCATTGAGTTAAAAACATTGCGCGTAGATGGCGGCGCAGTGAAAAATAATTTCTTAATGCAGTTCCAAAGCGATATTCTAGGCGTGCCGGTAGAGCGTCCGGAAGTGAATGAAACAACAGCTTTAGGGGCAGCATATTTGGCAGGCCTTGCGGTTGGCTATTGGAAAGACCAAGGGGAAATCGCGGCGCAATGGAATATGGATAAGCGCTTTGAACCAGTAATGGAAGCGAGTACAAGCGAAGAACTATATGCTGGCTGGAAAAAAGCAATTGAAGCAACAAAAGCTTTTAAATAATTTTAAATAGTGTTATTATATTGATAAGTTAATAATTTGGCAGGAGATACGGAGAGACCGCGACAAGCTATAGAAAAAGCGAATTCTATAGCGCTGTTTGCGGTCTCTTTTTTTCGTATGGCTCTGTTAAAGGCTAATGTTGATTTGGAATGAAAGGCGGCGGCTCCAGCGGGAAAAGCGGCTCGGCCCCGCCCGCAAAAAGCGTCCGCCTGCAGTGGAAAATCAACAATCAAGTTTAATAGAGCCTTTCGTATATAAAAGGGAGGAATTACCGTGAGATTCTCAAGTAAACAACGTAAAGATGTGTTACATGAAGTAAATAAGCAAGAGTTAGATGTAATTGTAATTGGTGGCGGAATTACAGGATCTGGAATTGCGTTAGACGCAGCAACACGCGGATTATCAACAATTGTGTTTGAAATGCAAGACTTTGCAGCAGGTACATCGAGCCGTTCCACAAAGCTTGTCCACGGCGGGCTGCGTTATTTAAAACAGTTTGAAGTGAAAATGGTAGCTGAGGTTGGAAAGGAACGTGCGATTGTATATGAAAACGGCCCCCATGTAACAACGCCGGAATGGATGCTGCTTCCATTCCATAAAGGCGGTACGTTTGGCGCATTTAGTACATCAATCGGCCTTCGTGTATACGACTTTTTAGCAGGTGTTAAGAAAAGCGAGCGCAGAAAAATGCTTAGCCGTGAAGAAACGATAAAGAAAGAGCCGCTTGTGAAGCAAGAAGGCTTAAAAGGCGGCGGTTACTATGTAGAATACCGCACAGATGATGCGCGTTTAACAATAGAAGTGATGAAAGAAGCAATCAAGCATGGTGCAAAAGCAGTAAACTATGCGAGAGTAGACAGTTTCCTATATAAGAATGGAAAAGTATGCGGCGTGCGTGTAGCGGATGTATTAGACGGAAGTGTATATGAAGTGTACGGCAAAAAAATTGTCAATGCTGCAGGACCTTGGGTAGATACGCTTCGTGAGAAAGACCGCTCGAAAAAAGGGAAAGTATTGCAGCTATCAAAAGGCGTCCACCTTGTTATTGATCAAAAACGTTTCCCGCTTGGGCAAGCAATCTATTTCGACACACCGGATGGACGTATGGTATTTGCGATCCCGCGCGGAAATAAAACGTATGTAGGTACAACAGATACATTCTATGATCAAGATGCAGCGGTGCCCAAAATGACAACGGAAGACCGCGCCTATATTATGAATGCGATTAACTACATGTTTCCGACTGTAAAGATTACAGAGAAGGATATTGAATCAAGCTGGGCAGGCGTTCGTCCATTAATTTATGAGGAAGGAAAGAGCGCATCTGAAATTTCCCGTAAAGATGAAATTTGGACTTCTGACTCTGGCTTAATCACAATTGCCGGTGGAAAGTTAACCGGATATCGCAAAATGGCAGAGATGGTTGTAGATTATGTAGCATCTTTATTAGAACAAGAAGGATACGGTTCATACACTGCGTGCGCAACGAAGCATATGCCAATCTCCGGCGGCCATGTTGGCGGTTCTAAGAACTTTCCGGCGTTTATTGCGAAAAAAATGCAGGAGGGAATGAAGTACGGTTTAACCGCAGAGCAGGCAGAACAATTTGCGAAGTTCTACGGTTCAAACGTTGATGTGCTCTTTGAATTAGCGAAAGAATATAAAGAAGATGCAAAGCGCTATAATATGCCGCTTGATGTACTTCTGCCGCTCGTATACGCGATGGAGTTTGAAATGGCGGCAAAACCGGTTGATTTCTTCGTACGCCGTATGGGAGCAGTATTCTTCAATATTCACTGGGTATACAAATGGAAGGATGCTGTAATTAACTACATGGCAGCAGCATTAAACTGGAGCGGGGAAGAGAAGGTGAAGTATACAATTGAATTAAAAGCAGCGTTAACGGACGCGACTGTTCCAGCAGATCAGCAGGAGCATGTGTCTGTATTGGCGTAAATAAAAAAAATAAAAATTACGTGATTACCAATAATACGGACGGAAGAGGCGCGCCTACGGAAAATGATGACCGGCTGCTGCGGCTGAACGAACCAAAATAAGAAGCCGGCACATGATGCCGGCTTCTTACATTTCTATTCCGCTTCTTCTACTTCTTTCGTCGTTCCTTCAAAAGACCAGCCGTTGCTTTCAATCCACCATACAAGCAGCTCCCAAAATTCATCAGGTGAAAGATTAACATCCTTTGCTATACCGTCAATAGCGATATCCCTTTTCAAAGCGCATCACCCCTACCTTACAAATTCAATTTATAGGCGGCATATTCCTTTTTAGTTTTATAAAAGAAAAATAAGAGGACAATATATAAAGAAGGTTTATGAATGTTTTCTCCCATGAAGTGATTATATATGGTAAAGGAGAAATGAAATGGATCGACAACATATACATCTCACAGCAGCCGAGATTGCTTCGCTTTGGACTGCTTATATGAATGACAGCATGTCCAAATGCATTTTAAGCCACATGGTAAAACATATCCAGGATGAAGATATTAAAGGCGCGATTCAATTCGCGCTGGACGTGTCATTGGGGCATTTGGAGCTTTTGTATACTTTGTTTAAAAAAGAGCAGTATGCCGTACCGAACGGTTTTACTGAGGAAGACGTAAATGTTAACGCGCCGTGGCTCTTTACAGAAGAGTTTTGTTTAACATATGTAAACCAGATGGCGAAAGTAGGGATGCTGGCGTACAGCGGATTTATTGCGACGAGCATACGGGAGGATATTCGAAACTATTTTACAGAAGGATTAACGCAAGTAATTAGCCTGTATAATCAAACAACAGAAACTGCGCTGCATAAAGGAATCGCCGCCCGGCCGCCTTACATTGGCGTTCCGAAAGAAACCGATTATATAGACAGCAAAGCATACTTAAGCGGATTGAATCCCTTCAGCAAAAAACGCCCTTTAAGCGCTATTGAAATTACGCATTTATATATGAATATACTGACGAATTCAATGGGAATAAAATTATGCCTCGCCTTTGCCCAAACGTCTCCGTCCGAAGAAGTGCAGGAGTTTATGCTACGGGGAAAGGATATTTCGCAAAAGCATATGGAAATACTTACGGCTGTCTTGCTGGATGAAAATATAGAAACGCCGCATCTGCCGGATTTGGCAATCAGCAATTCAACTGCCCCGACTTTTTCTGATAAGCTGCTTATGTTCCATATGTCGCTGTTAAGCGCAGCAGGAATCGGAAACTACGCAGCAGCCGCCGCGGCAAGCCAGAGAAGCGACTTAATAATGGATTATGAACGTTTATCTGTCGAAATCGCCAAATACACAAAAAGCGGCGCGGATATTATGATTAAACACGGCTGGCTGGAGCAGCCGCCGGGAATCAAGGACCGAGAGAGATTAGCAAAGCAAAAGGAAGGCTACTGATGGCCTTCCTTTTGCTTGTTTAGAGGTTTTAAGAGCGCTATATTTTATTATTCCTCATGCATTGCCATGCAACGTTCACATTCATACAAATAGGATTCATGCATTTCCTCGATTTCGCATCCGCATTCGCGGCATTCTTTTTTAGGCAGGTTATGGTAAAAATCTAAACTTAACATATTTCTTACCCCCTATCCATGTGTATTGGTTTTATTGTATTACAACAATTATAATAAATCAATACCTGTTATATAAAAGTTTGTAAGAAATTAGAAATTTTAATTTTGGGGCATGAGTGATGACTATGAGAGGTATACAAAAGAGATTTGTTGAATAGTGTATTAGGTTTGTAATATTTGAGAATGTGGTGAAAAAATATGATAATAACTTCTTTTATTGGTTCCCTGTTTTACCTGTTGCCAATCATCCTGTTTGCGTTTGTATTTAGATGGATTAGGCTAATCTATCGAAACTCTGAGGAGCAAGTGAAGCAAAATAAGGAAATTATTTCGCTGTTGTCAAAGATTGTGGAGCAAAACAACCGGTAAAAAGCAATAACTGAAATTTTCCTGCCGGTAACAGGATATAGTCACCTTTGATATTCCAAATGCTGTATAATGATAGAGAAGGAGTGATTATATATTGCCGATACAAATAAGCAGGCAACAGTTTGATTCGCTGGATGACAGGCTGCTTGGGGAAGCGTGCTTTGCGCCGATTATCCCTGAAATCCGCGGTAAGGATACAGCGGCGAAGAAGGAAGTATATGATAGGTTAACGGCAGGGCAGCGGGCGCTGTTTATGTTCAGCGCTTACTATAACCACGCAAAAAATTCGCTCGCGGAGCTGTATTGGTGGAGCGCTTATTTCTTAGCGCAGCCGAAAGTCTGGACGGAACTCAAAGCCGGGCTGCGCTATTTTGGCGCTGATGAGATGCTGCAGGTTTTAGAGGAAATGGAAAGAACCCTGAAAACAAGGAATCACCTGAGGGGATTGGGAAAATTCGATGCGTCTTACAAAGACATTGATGAAGATACCGGGCTGCTCGCGGCGGTGAGTTCGCTCCATGCCGTTTTTCAAGAGATTTCTCCTGCTGTTTTGCAAAAAATTGGGCAGTGTATTAGAAGCAATCCAAGCGAGTTTGTACAGTTTGATGATTAGAAATTTTTCAGCCCGTTCGACTAACGAACAGGGCTGTTCGTATGCAGTGCGATGAAATACTGAATATTCTGTTATAATGAGAATTAACTATATGAAACAACAATTTTACAAAACGACAGGAGCGTCACGATGGAAAAAATCATAACTTTTTTTATGTTTGACGGCAAGGCTGAAGAAGCAATGAATTTCTACACTTCTGTATTTGACAATTCAGAAATCAAAAGCATTTCCCGTTATGGGCGAATGAGGCGGGAACAGAGGGAACGGTGATGCATGCTATCTTCTCATTGAAGGGACAGGAGTTCATGTGTATTGACAGCAGCGTAAAGCATGATTTTACCTTTACCCCATCTATGTCATTGTATGTAACGTGTGATACGGAAGATGAGATTGACTGGATTTTTGGGGAATTATCGCAAGACGGCAGCATTTTGATGCCGCTTGCGGCGTATCCGTTTAGCGGAAAATTCAGCTGGGTTGCGGATAAATACGGCGTTTCCTGGCAACTGGCCTTGCAAACTGCGAGCCGTACATAAACTGTTTTAACATGCTATAATAACAGGGGGATTTGAAATGTATAAGGATTTAGAACTTACCGAATTGCGCCGCCTTTTAAGAAGCAATGAATTTACCGGTCCCACTGCCGGGTTGGCACCGGGCCATACACAGGCAAATCTCGTCATTTTGCCAAAGGCGCTGGCTTATGACTTTTTGCTATTTTGCCAGCGCAACCCAAAACCTTGCCCGCTTATCGAAGTGACCGATAGCGGTTCGCCGGTTCCAAAGCTGGCAGCGCCAAATTCTGATTTGCGCTTTGACCTGCCGAAGTACCGCATATACAAAAAGGGAGAACTTGTCGAGGAAGTACACGATATTGAGGCGTATTGGAGAGATGATTTAGTATCCTTTTTAATGTTTTTCGGAAATGGAGGATTTTGTTTGTAAAATCATACCGAAAGGCGGGAGAAAATTGAAAATTTACAGCTCCATTCTTGACTTAATCGGGAACACCCCTGTTGTAAAATTGAATAAATTGCCTGATCCAACGGGCGGGCAAGTCTACATAAAGCTAGAGTCGTTTAACCCTGGCGGAAGTGTAAAGGACCGCGCGGCGTTTAATATGATTCAGCGTGCAGAGGCGGAAGGGAAATTAATTCCAGGAAAAAGCGTTGTCATAGAGCCGACCTCCGGCAACACCGGCATTGGTCTTGCGATGGTATGCGCGGTGAAAGGATACCGCTGCATTATTACGATGCCTGATAACGCGACCGTTGAGCGTGTGAAGATTTTAAAAGCGTATGGGGCGGAAGTCCATTTAACTCCGGCAGCTTTGCGTATGCAGGGGGCGATTGATGAAGCAAACCGCCTGGCTAAAGAAATTCCGGACAGCTTTATTCCGATGCAGTTTGAAAATTATGCGAATGCCGATGCCCACCGGGAAACAACTGCGCTTGAAATTATGGAGGCTTTTGCAGGCAAGCTGGATGCCCTTGTGCTGACCGCAGGAACAGGGGGAACGGTAACAGGGACAGGCGAAGAGTTAAAAAAGCGGATTCCGGATTTGAAAATTTACGTCGTGGAGCCGTTCGGGTCTCCTGTTTTATCAGGCGGCAAGCCGGGACCTCATAAAATTCCCGGAACCGGCCCTGGGTTTGTTCCCAAAATTTTAAACCGCGATATTTTTGATGAAATCCTGCATATTAAGGATGAAGACGCGCAAGCAATGGCGCGCCGGCTTGCGGCGGAGGAAGGCATTTTCGTGGGAGCGTCGGGGGCGTCTTCAGCTTATTTTGCGCTCGAGATAGCGAAGAGTTTGCCGCCTTCGGCCAGAGTGCTTTGTATCGCTCCTGATACGGGAGAGCGGTATTTGTCTTCGGATTTGTTTCCAGGTTGAGTTTGCATTTGGATTATATTTGCTTGATGGTATTCTAAATTTAACTTTTAACAGATTGTCCGGAAAGAAGTCCCCTACCTCAAGGAGTGAGAAGGGCGTAGCCCAACGAGTAGGTGGGGGATGAATTTCCGGTAGGCATAAGTCTACTTTTTGTATGGCAGATTTATCTTTTTTGCTGAAAATAGAACTTGTGTTTGGTATACTAAGTGTATGACTCCATCAAAAAACAAAGGAGGTGAAACCATGGCAAACCAAAAAGATGGAACATATATCAAGGGAACCAA
>JBHGUR010000114.1:0-38200 GCA_048976805.1 Ectobacillus sp.
TTTTGCGTATTCATTTTGAGAAATTACTTTCGGGTTATAGCCTTGAATAATATTTAATTTTATATCACTTGTATATTTAGTCATAAATAAAAACTGCACCTCCAATTGTTAGATGTGTCTAACAATTGGGGTGCAGTTCACTAAGGTTTGGCTTTCTCATTGAACGCACTTTTACAATTGCTTATATTCCTCTTTTGTATTTACATTGAAAAATACTGCAGGAGGCACGCCTAATTGCTGCTCTGTCACATATTTCACATCACATGATAAAAGCAGCTCCTGCATACTCCGCTTGCCTTTGCTTAGATGGCTGTGCACCCTATCCTTTATACTATGATGATATATTGCAATGAGAGGCTGCGTACGTCCTTCGCTAACAGGCACAACAGCTTCCTTCTCCGCCTGTTGGACAATGGTGCGAACGAGCCGCGCCGTAACGAGGGGAACGTCACAAGGAAGGACAAAATACCAATCCGCCTGCACAGCCTGTATTCCCGATAATATCCCGGCAAGCGGCCCTTGCCCTTTAAAATCCGGCACATCCTCCACCACTTTTACATCCGTAAGCTGGCGAATTTCAGACAAATGGCTAATCACAACAATTTCGTCCGCAGCCCCATAAAGCGCCTCTAGCGCATAAGACAGAAAAGTTTTTCCATTCCAGCACGCTAACGCCTTCGGTTCTCCAAACCGGCGCGACCTTCCGCCTGCTAAAATAATACCGGCAATTTTCATTGCCGGTTCAACTCCCACACTACATGGCCCAGTTCCGGCAAAATCAGCTTATTCATTGCTAACCTTACAGCCCCTGTAGATCCAGGCATGGAAAATACAGCTTTTCTGCCGATTGTACCAGCGATGGCGCGGCTCATCATCGCTGCGCTTCCGATATCCTCTGTATAGCTTAGCATGCGAAACAGCTCGCCAAAGCCAACGATTTCTTTTTCAAGCAGCTCGCTTACCGCTTCAATTGTTACATCACGGCGGGTGATGCCTGTTCCGCCGCTTGTAAGAATAACATCAATTTCCGTGTGCCGGCAGCCATTCAGCACCGCATGCTGAATGCTCTCTTTATCGTCTTTTACAATTTCATAATCAGCCGCTGTCATTCCATGCTCCTCAAGCAAGCGAATCAGCAACTTTCCGCTTTTATCCGTTTCTTTCGTACGCGTATCGGAAATTGTAATTACTTTGCAGCGCACATGGTGCCCTGCATGCTTTTTGTGATCCTGTACTCCCATGCTTTTCCCTACCTTATCCGCCGATATAAGACATTTCAATCCGTTTTTTCTGTTTGCCGCTTTCGTAATAAGCGGAGCGCTCCTCGGAATAACGGTCATCCCGTTTTTGCCACGTTTGCGCTAATACAGCCAGCACCTGTTCATCTGAAGCGCTAGAGCGTACAATCTCTTTAAGGGCGATACCTTTTTCCGCAAATAAGCATGTGTAAAAATGGCCGTCTGCGGAAAGGCGCGCCCTTGTGCATGATGAACAAAATGCCGCCGATACAGAAGAAATAAATCCGACTTCCGCATCGCTTCCAACGTAGCGGTAGCGCTTGGCTACTTCTCCGAAATAATCCGGATTCACAGGCTCAAGCGGCATTTCCTTATGGATCATATCGTGAATCTCCTTGCTTGTCACGACTTCATCAAGCTTCCAATTATTTGTAGAGCCAACATCCATAAATTCAATATAGCGAAGCGTAATTCCTTTTTCTTTAAAAAAGCGTGCGATCGGGAGAATTTGCGAGTCGTTCATGCCTTTTTTTACGACCATATTTACCTTAACGTGCAGCCCGTTTTTTACTGCTTCTTCTATTCCTGCAATAATCGTTTCCGCACGGACACCGACCCCGTTCATTTTTGTGAAAATTTCATTATCCAACGCATCGAGGCTTACATTGACTCGCCTTACCCCAGCCTTCTTTAAAATAGGGGCAAACTTTTTAAGAAGCAAACCGTTTGTTGTCAAGGAGATATCTTTTATTCCTTCAATACCGGCAAGCATTTCAATTAAAACAGGCAAGTCCTTGCGCAGCAGCGGTTCGCCCCCGGTCAAGCGTATTTTTTCCACGCCAAGACTGACAAACAGCTTCGCTAAACGCGCAATTTCTTCAAAGCTAAGCAGCTTCTCTCTTGGCATAAAACAATAATTTGGCCCGAATTCCTCCATCGGCATACAATATACACACCGGAAATTGCAGCGATCTGTAACGGAAATGCGCAAATCGCGAAGCGGGCGCTTATATGCATCTTGCAGTTTTCTTTCTCCCATGCTGCACTCTCCTTTCCCGTTTTTATATTTATGGCTCTGTTAAAGGCTCATGTTGATTTGGATTCATTTGTTGATTGGGAACGAAAGGCGGCAACTCCAGCGGGAAGCGGCCGCCTGTAGCAGAAAATCAACAATCAAGTTTAACAGAGCCATATTTATAGATGAAGAAAAGGGAAAGAAGAATCCTTTCCCTTAGATTAACACTTTACTTCTGCATTCTTTCTTTGATAATAATACCAGTTTAGCGCTAAAGATATGACATAAAATCCGATAAAGAAATAAAATGCGGTTGCCGGTGTTCCAGTTGTTTCTACGGACCAGCCGAACAATTTCGGAATAAAGAAGGAACCGTAAGCGGCAAATGCTGCTGTGAAGCCGAGCACCGGCGCTGCTTCTTTTGCCGGGAAAATATTCGGAATCATTTGGAACGTAGAGCCTGAGCCCGCACCTGCTGATATAAATAATACTAGGAATGAAGTTAAGAAACCAACAAATTGTTTGTCTTTCAAGAAGAAAATAACGCCTAGTGCACCTACACTCATTAAAACAATGGTAATTGCCGATACTCTGGAGCCGCCGAATTTATCAGCAAGCCAGCCGCCGATCGGACGGGATGCCGCTGCTACGAAAGCTCCTAAGAATGCTAATGACACATACTGCGGGAATTGCGCTTTTAATAATAGCGGAAATGCCGCAGAATATCCGATGAAAGAACCGAATGTCGCAATATATAACCATGTCATAACCCAAGTGTGCTTGCGTTTTACAATTACGAATTGATCCGCTACAGATTGCTTCGCAGTCGGGATGTTATCCATACCGAAGAAGGCGATGACAGTCAATAATAGAATTGGAATAACCCAAATGAATGCTGCGTTTTGTAGCCACACTTGCTGACCGTTTGCCAACACTTGCCCTTCTCCGCCGATTGCCGCGAAAGTTCCTGTTGTGATGATAAGAGGCGTTACGAATTGAACAACGGAAACGCCCATGTTTCCTAAACCGCCGTTAATGCCAAGCGCTGTTCCTTTTTCTTTTTTCGGGAAGAAAAAGCTAATATTTGCTACTGAGGAAGAAAAGTTCCCTCCGCCCAGTCCGCAAAGCGCTGCCAGTAAAAGCATAACAGAAAACGGTGTATCAGGATTTTGTACCGCAAATCCGATTCCAAGCGCCGGAATGGCAAGAACCGCTGTAGAAAGCACTGTCCAGTTGCGGCCGCCAATTGCGCCGACACCAAACGTATATACAAAGCGCAATGTCGCCCCAACAAGCCCCGGAATTGCCGCTAATGTGAATAGCTGTTCTTGTGAAAAAGCAAAGCCAATATCATTTAATCGTACTGCAACGACTGACCAAATTTGCCAAACGATAAACGCAAGCATAAGAGATGGGACAGAAATCCAAAGGTTGCGCCGTGCATGGCGTTTTCCTTCCTGTTCCCAAAAAATCGGATCTTCCGGATTCCAATTGGAGCCGATTCGCCCCTTTTTCTTTCCAATTTGCTGGTCTGCTGTTTGTTTTGCAACAGTAGCCATATATATTCTCCTCTCTGTACTTTAGGAATTGGAACGCGTTCTTTACACCTTCATCATAATAGAAGCAACATAAAAAGAAATGTGATATATATCACATTTACAGGCCTTTTTGTGACTATGTTCACAGAATAGTCAACAACAATATGCCATTATTAATAAGTAAAATTTATAATAAATCCAAATTTAAAAATGACATAAAATCATTTTTTCTGTCCATTAATATGGAATAATAACATATAGAAGAGGAGGCAATTACAATGTTACATGCCCGAATTATTTATAAAAACGAAAATCCGCAAACAGAAATTGAAACACTGCTGACACCAACTGCCGAAAAGCTAATTACGACGGAAGTGAACGAGGATATACGCGAAATTATGGTGTCTTTTTCCGAAAAGCTTTCCTATCCCCAATACGATGTTGTGCATCGTTTTCTCGTTGCCCTGTCCGAACGTGTAAACGGGCGCATATACGATAAAGGCGCCCTGCTCGGCTACTTAAAAGACGGCACACCGGCCTACATTGTAACAAACTGGGATGAATGGAGCCGCTTTTTGCACGGCGAAAAATTGAAAGCATCACAAGGAGAATACGTACACGTATACGCAGGCGGCGAATTGCTGGACAGTGGCATTTTGCTTGAATATGAGGTAACCGGGGAAGGTGAAACGTTTGCGATCATAAGCTGTACGCTTATTACATCAGAAGGCGAGCAAACCTTTTACGGGGATTCTCTTACTCTGGAAGCGGAACAGCGCTTTTAAGCTGGCCCGCTTTTTTTTTGCTATGGAAAAGGACAAGTTATCAATTCACCTTACATATAATGGTAACGGACAAACTTAAATGTAAGGGAGGAAGCTTATGGCTGAACCGCTGCTCCGTTCTTTGTTAATTATCATATTTTTTATAAGCGGATGGTATTGCTTGCAGCATAAACCAAGCCGGCTCCGGACAATTGGCTTTGTAGCGATTGGATTCGGCGTTTTAAACACTGTTCGTTTTTTCTTTGCTTTTTGAAAATAACCTAACTGCTTCTTACTATCCGTTACGTATGGCCGCATGAAAAAGCCGCTGACATTGTCAACGGCTTTTTCATCCTTGCTTACTTTCCAATATGAGCATAAATATCTCCTACGAGCTAATGCTTCCTTTTCCTGTGAAATTTTGAATCATTTTTTGGAGGTTTTTATGGCCTTCGCGCAGTTTCATCGATTCCTGAATAATCTTTTGCAAGTCCTCCAAATCTTTGTCTGAAGCGTTAATGACCCCTTTTGGAATTAACTCCGCAATTTGCTGCAAGCTCGCGTCACGAGTCATAGTCCAACTCCCGCCTTTCCCTCTATTTTTTACAACCATTCTTATCACAGGCCAAAAACTCTATTCTTTTTTCCTGTATGTAATATTAGTTTAAGCATAACCTATTTCCTGCTAATCTCCTTAAACGGTCAAAGGTTCCCATAAAACGACAAAGAAAAGCGGAATCGGCTCGCTCAGGCGCAGAAGATAAGGTTCTTAGCTGGCAGCGCCTAGCCGGCGGAGCTGGATAATCAAGAAAAGCAGAGACGACTTGCCAATAAAAAAATCTGTGCAAATGCACAGATTTTTTTATTATAGCCCCGCTTGCTGCTTTAATGCTTCCGCTTTGTCTGTACGCTCCCAAGGAAGCTCTACATCCGTGCGGCCGAAGTGACCGTAAGCGGCTGTTTGTTTGTACATTGGACGGCGAAGATCTAGCATTTTGATGATGCCAGCTGGGCGAAGGTCGAAGTTATTGCGTACTAACTCAACTAATACTTCCTCAGATACCTTGCCTGTTCCAAATGTATCAACAGAGATAGATACCGGCCGCGCTACGCCGATTGCGTACGCAAGCTGCACTTCTGCTTTATCGGCAAGACCTGCTGCCACGATGTTTTTCGCAACATAACGAGCTGCATATGCCGCAGAGCGGTCCACTTTCGTAGGATCTTTGCCGGAGAATGCACCGCCGCCGTGGCGCGCGTATCCACCGTAAGTATCAACGATAATTTTGCGGCCTGTAAGACCAGCATCTCCTTGCGGCCCGCCGATTACGAAACGGCCAGTCGGGTTGATAAAGTATTTTGTGTTTTCATCAACAAGCTCAGCTGGTACAACCGGCTTAATTACGTATTCTTTTAAGTTGCGCTCAATTTGCTCATGTGTAATTTCAGGATGGTGCTGTGTAGAAATTACGATTGTGTCAATACGCACTGGTTTATTGTTTTCATCATACTCTACCGTTACTTGCGTTTTTCCGTCCGGACGCAAGTATGGCAATGTATCATCCTTGCGAACTTCTGTTAAACGGCGAGCCAACTTATGCGCAAGGGAGATTGGAAGCGGCATAAGCTCTTTTGTTTCATTACAAGCAAAACCGAACATTAACCCTTGGTCTCCGGCGCCGATTGCTTCAATTTCCTCATCGGACATAGAACCTTCGCGGGCTTCTAACGCTTTGTCTACACCCATAGCGATATCAGGAGACTGCTCATCAATAGATGTTAACACGGCGCAAGTTTCCGCATCAAAGCCGTACTTCGCACGTGTATAACCGATTTCGCGTACAGTGTCGCGAACGATTTTTGGAATGTCTACGTATGTAGAAGTTGTAATTTCCCCAGCTACTAATACTAAACCTGTTGTTACAGTTGTTTCGCAAGCTACGCGCGCATTTGGATCATTTTCCAAAATCGCATCTAAAATGGAATCAGAAATTTGGTCACAAATTTTATCCGGATGTCCTTCAGTTACGGACTCGGAAGTGAATAAACGACGTTTTGTCATTGGTAAACCTCCCTCTCTATTGTGTACGGAACTCATCTCCATATGTCATATGACATTTTTAAATTTCCCAATAAGTCAAAATAAAAAACCTTCCCCTTTGAGGAAAGGTTGCATATATCACTTTTTGCCTTTCACTCTTATCGATCAAGGCAGCAGCGCCTTGCATCAGGTTGAGCACCTTTTCACCAATCGGTGAGGTTGCTGGGCTTCATCGGGCCTGTCCCTCCGCCAGCTCGGGATAAGAGAGTATCCGTCCAAAAGATATACTATAGAAAGTACACAGTTTTGTCAACGAATATTCACACATTCCAACAAGAATTTTGCTTCATCTTGTCGAATTGAATAAAAGAAGAAAATGCGTTATAGAAGCACAAACAAATTTCAAGAAATAGTATACATTATTTAAATAATTATGTTATACTTTTTAACGGGGATAGTGAGAATTTTTCATAAATCAAATAAAGGATGGTATGTATATGAGTACTGTGAATGTCCAAATCGAATTACATGAGTTATTGAATGGAAGCAATGCACATATTCAATTAAGCGTTCCGCAACTGGTGGAAAAAGTATTAATGAGACAAGAAGGAAAATTGACTTCTACAGGCGCTGTTTCTGTTTCAACAGGTAAATATACAGGACGTTCTCCAAAAGATAAATTTATCGTTAAAGAAGCTTCGACCTCTGGGAAAATTGATTGGGGCGCTGTCAACCAACCGATTTCTGAAGAGCATTTTAATAAACTATATACAAAAGTGTTAGAGTATTTAAAAGAGAAAGAAGAAATCTTCGTGTTTAAGGGCTTTGCAGGCGCAGACCGCAAATACCGCCTCCCGATTCAAGTGATAAACGAATACGCATGGCATAATCTGTTTGCCCACCAGCTATTTATTCGCCCTACACAGGAAGAGCTTGCAAACCATAAATCTGAATTTACTATTGTATCGGCTCCGACATTTAAAGCAGATCCTGTTACAGACGGCACAAATTCGGAAACATTCATTATCATTTCCTTTGAAAAGCGCATCGTCCTAATTGGCGGTACAGAGTATGCAGGGGAAATGAAAAAATCTATCTTCTCTATCATGAACTACCTGCTTCCTGAACAAGGCATTATGTCTATGCACTGTTCAGCTAACGTTGGCGAAGAAGGGGACGTAGCATTGTTCTTCGGTTTATCCGGTACAGGCAAGACGACATTATCCGCAGATCCAAATCGTAAACTAATCGGTGATGATGAGCACGGTTGGTCCGATCACGGTGTCTTCAACATCGAAGGCGGCTGCTATGCAAAGTGCGTAAACTTATCGCGCGAAAAGGAACCGCAAATCTTCGATGCGATTACATTTGGCTCTGTATTAGAAAACGTTGTAATTGATGAAAATACAAGAATCTCAGATTACAATGATATAACCTTGACTGAAAATACACGCGCAGCGTATCCGATTGATGCGATTGATAATATCGTGCTTCCAAGCGTTGCCGGTCATCCGAATACGATTATCTTCTTGACTGCTGACGCATTTGGCGTATTGCCCCCGATTAGCAAATTATCCAAAGAACAAGCTATGTACCATTTCCTAAGCGGCTATACAAGCAAACTTGCAGGAACTGAGCGCGGCATTACTTCACCTCAAGCAACATTTTCTACATGCTTTGGCTCTCCATTCCTTCCGTTAAACGCATCCCGTTACGCGGAAATGCTGGGAGAAAAAATTGAAAAGCACGATGCGAGAGTATTTTTAATAAATACCGGTTGGACTGGGGGCGAATACGGTACAGGCAAACGCATGAACTTAGCTTACACACGCGCCATGGTGCAAGCTGCTTTAAATGGCGAGCTAGATAACGAAGAAACTGTTAAGGACAGCATCTTCGGGTTGGAAATTCCGCTTCACGTTCCGGGTGTGCCTGATGAAGTATTGATGCCAGAAAAAACATGGGCCGATAAAGAAGCCTACAGAGCAAAGGCATTAGAGCTTGCAGCAAAATTCAAAGAAAACATTAAAAAATTCTCTTGCGTATCCGAAGAAACAATAAAGCTGGGCGGGCCCCTTGCTTAATAATTATTGAAGACAAAAGTAAAGCGCGTGAACACAACCGTGCTTTACTTTTTGCTTTTATCGATAAAGCGGATTGTATCAGTCTATACTATCTAAGAAATTATCATTTTAGCAAATAAGCTTAAATCAACACTATCCTTTCACATAGCTATTTCATTAATTATATAAATACAAGTAAAAAAAAGAACATAAAACCTTTCTTTTGAAAGGGGAGAGAGTATCCGGCAATGCATAGAAGCGGTCAAAACCTATTCCTGCCCCATGCGATGGAAAACCAGAGAGAGGAAGCAAGTACAAGGTGCTGTTTGTTCTACTTAGCCGCAATGTATATGTCCAAATCATAAATTAGATATATATAGAAAAGGAGCAGCCATTTGACCGCTCCTTTTCTAATTAAGCCGCTATATATTCATGTACTAACTGATTAACTGCTAGCGTTGGCCTTTAAGAAAGAACGGACTTCCTCGCAAGACAAGCCGATTTTCTTTGCCTCCATTAGCAGTTCTAGCCATTCCAGATCAAGATAGACATCACTTGTCTTTTCAATAGTTGCTTGGGATTGACTTATCAATTTTAGTTACCTCCGTAAGCGGCAGCCCAGCCATCATAGTATTCCTACCTTAGATCTGTGACTTTGCGTCCCTGTCTTTCAACAAGTTTGCCTTTCTCGGAATATTTGTTTAACTATGTAATCTGCATTACATCGCTTTCTTATTATATATTAGCATAATTAGAGAATTATAGGATATACAACCTTCCGAAACATTCCGACATTTTTCTACAAAAAACAACCTTTTATTTGTATATGTAAATATCAATATAATAAATTGCGGCAAAGCCCAAAAATTTTCTTCTAGGCACTCACACAAATGCCGTTTCACACATACAGTAAAATAGAACCATTTTTAGGAGGTGGCCATCTTTGCGAAAACTTATCATTTTATTTACAGTTGTTACACTCAGTTTTTTTACATTCGTTGCCTGTAACCAAAAAGAAACCGTGCAGATGAAAAAAGTGCGTGTTGGTGAGGTCACACACTCTATCTTTTATGCGCCGTTATATGTGGCTATTAGCAAAGGATATTTTGAGGATGAAGGCCTTGCTATTGATTTACAAACCACAGCAGGCGGAGATAAAACGATGACTGCCCTTCTCTCTAATGGAATCGATATCGCTCTTGTCGGATCAGAAACATCAATTTATGTATATAGCCAAGGCGCAAAGGATCCTGTTATCAATTTCGTGCAGCTTACCCAAACGGATGGAACTTTCCTCGTAGCGCGCAAAAAGACGGAAGCATTTAACTGGAATGACTTGGTCGGAAGTACTTTCCTTGGCCAGCGTAAAGGCGGCATGCCGCAAATGGTCGGTGAATTTGTGCTAAAAAAACATGGAATCGATCCGAAAAATGACTTGGAACTCATTCAAAGTGTTGAATTTGCCAATATTGCCAACGCCTTCGCCTCCGGAACAGGTGACTACGTACAATTATTTGAGCCTACGGCAAGCATTTTTGAAAAAGAAGGCAAAGGATATATTGTCGCTTCCTTTGGCGTGGAGTCCGGAAAGGTGCCTTATACAACATTTATGACAAAAGAAAGCTACTTAAAGAAGAATGCGGACACCATTGAAAAATTTACGAAAGCTATATACAAAGCCCAGCAGTGGGTCGATACACATAGCCCGGAAGAAATCGCTAAAGCTGTAAAGCCATTCTTCCAAGACACACCAGAAGATATTATCATCAAAGTAGTCGAACGCTACAAAAACCAAAATTCCTATGCAACAAACCCGATTTTAGATGAAGAAGAATGGAAAAATTTACAAAACATTATGAAAGAAGCCGGAGAATTGCCAAAAGAAGTTGAACATGGCGTGTTAGTAAATACCTCCATTGCCCAAAAGGTTATTAAACAATAGGGGTCGTGACAAATGAGCTTTTTAACAGTTGAAAACGTATATCACTGTTTCTTCACCGAAAAAGAAGCTAGTCTCGTATTAGCCAATATTGGATTGGAAATGGAAGAGGGGGAGTTTGTATCCTTCCTTGGCCCAAGCGGCTGCGGCAAGACAACGCTTCTTTCCATTATCGCAGGATTGTTCCGGCCGCTGGAAGGCAGTGTCACCATTGATAACGAACCGGTTACAAAACCGAATGCGATGACTGGATATATGCTGCAGCAAGATTATTTGTTTCCATGGAAAACTATTAAAGAAAATATTGTGACCGGCCTGCGGATTACAGGAACGTATACAGAAGAAACGAAATTGCGGGCTGTCCATCTCCTCGAGCAAGTAGGGCTTGAAGGAGTCGAAAATTTATATCCGAGCCAGCTTTCCGGGGGCATGCGCCAGCGTGCTGCCCTCGTTCGCACATTGGCAACGAATCCGAAAATCCTTCTTCTCGATGAACCTTTCTCGGCTCTTGATTATCAAACGAAAATTAAGCTGGAAGAGCTCGTCTACTCTTTATTAAAACAATATTATAAAACTTCTATCCTTGTTACCCACGATATTGAAGAAGCCATCGCAATGAGCGACCGCATTTTTTTGCTTCGGTCCAAACCCGGCCGCATTGCGAAAATTATATCCGTACCGGAGGAAATTCGCACACTATCTCCGTTTCAAGCCCGCCAGCATCCTTCGTTCGCCAAGCTGTTTCAGACGATTTGGAAGGAGCTGGAGCGCCTTGAAGTATAAAAACTTGAACTTGACACTTCTGCATCGCTCTTATTTAAAAAAGGAACGGAAAACAAAGCGTAATGTTGCTGCTTTACAAATATTCCTGCTGGCGGCATTTTTTGCTTTATGGGAAACCGCCAGCCGCCTGCAATGGATTGATGCGCTGCTCTTTAGCTCCCCTGCCGGCATTGTCGAATTGCTTGGCAAAAAACTGCAGGATGGCTCCCTCCTGCCCCATCTGTGGGTAACGCTGTTAGAAACACTTGCCGGCTTTTTGCTTGGCACCTTGCTTGGGGCATGCGTTGCAACCTTGCTTTGGTGGCTGCCGTTTTTGGCACGGGTGCTTGATCCGTATTTAGTTGTCCTGAATGCGATGCCGAAAGTAGCGCTAGGTCCGATTATTATCGTCATTTTTGGGCCGAATATTGCCTCTTCTATCGCAATGGGCGTAATTATTTGTGTTATTATCACTATTCTTGTTATCTATTCGGCGTTTGAAGAAGTGGATCAAAATTATTTGAAGGTGATGCAAACATTTGGCGCAACAAAATGGCAATGCTACCAACAGGTCGTTTTGCCCGCTTCCTTTCCGACAATTGTTTCCACATTGAAAGTGAACGTTGGCCTATCATGGGTTGGCGTTATCTTTGGAGAGCTGCTTGTATCGAAGCAAGGGCTAGGCTATTTGATCAGTTACGGCTTTCAAGTATTCAACTTCACGCTTGTCCTGTTGAGCGTACTGCTTACTTGTTTGAGCGCTACGTTAATGTATGTGCTTGTGGAATGGTTTGAAAAGCTTTTGATTGGCAGAAAAAACTAGGAGCTCTCAAGAAATTTCTTGAGAGCTCCTTTGAATGTGCTCTAGGCTGCGCACTAACACATCATCACGCATAATAAAGCTAAAACGTTTATCTTCTTTAATATTGGCTGGCAATTCTTTTAATAAAACCGATCCTTTCGTTTCATCGTAATGTGTATGTTCCCGAACTTCGCTAATGATAGCGAAATAAATATTTTTGATGATGATCTTATCCTTCCCCGACACCTTGTATTGCCCTATGTATTCCAGGTGTGAAACGACACCGCCCGTTTCTTCCCGAACCTCGCGGACAGCAGCTTCTTCCGGCGTTTCTCCCTCTTCTACCTTACCGCCCGGAAATTCTAAGCCGCGGCGAAGATGATGTGTCAGCAGCCAATTATCCTCATAACGGCAAACGACCCAAACATGCTTTGGCGTGCGGGAGAATGGATGATCATCAAAAGATAACTGTACCGTATTTTGATAATAATCCGTAAATGTGTACATGCACACGCTCCCTTGATAAAGGTTCATTATACCGACAATTGTAGCATATTCTTATTTTTCTGCCCAATATTATAAGCCGTCAATAATGCCCATTTCCCCAATAAGCTCCCTTGTTTCCTCATCTCCCAGTTCATAAATCATTTTATACGCCTGCTGCAGCTTTTCATCGTATCGATGATTTGCTTTATCATGATGATATTCTACAAACGGAACGTGGGAACGCCAAAAGGAACGGATATCCTCTACATAAGCGCCGTCAAACAGCTCCCGCAGCTTTAGAATTTCTTCATCTGTCGCTTGGATTGCAAAGCTATATGTATTAGCCGTTTTCACTTGCGAAATGCCGCCGTCTCCAATTGAAATATAATACGTTTTTCTATCCATATAAACCCCTCGCTTTTTCTCCTAATAAGATATCCTATTATTCATTGTTTGCATCCCCTGTAGAAATATGCAGACAGCCCCTGACATGGTACTATTAAGAAAAGCGCAATCGGCTCGCCTTTCCGGTGGAGCTAAACATCAAGAAAAGCGGAGCCGGCTGTTTAGGTGCAAAGCATATCCCAAGTTTCTCATCTATCAAAGAAAAGGGAGGTTGAAAAATATGTTCACTGTACTTGTCATCTCTATTATTGTTGTCATCGTTGTTCTCGTGCTTTCCGTTTTGACAATAGGAAAGGGCTATTCTTACAAGCACTCTGTTGACAGTGCCGAAGATAGCCCTTACGCAGAAAATAAAGAAAACCCGCCGATTAGCAAGCCTTCAAAAGCGAAAACAGAGGCATAGTTGCACTTTATTGCTAAAGTGTAAAAAGTCCTCAGATTCCCATTAACCAAATACTTTTTCCAATTCGTTCTTGTCTTGGGACAACCAGTAGTTCATCATCCGTTTTGCGCCTTCAAGATCATGAAGTTTCGCCTGTCCGCATTGTGTTTCGTTGGCAGCTGGAACTTCTGTAATTTCGACTGCATCACGCATCGTATCTTCCAATAGGTCGATAATTTCCCGAACAGTCGGCGTTCCGCTTACAACTAAATAATAACCGGTTTGACATCCCATTGGGGAGATATCAATAATATCAAAATGGCTGTATTTCTCCACGTGCTTTCTCAAATTAAACGCCAGTAAATGCTCGAGTGTATGAATTACATCGGGCTTCATGGCTTGCTTATTCGGCTGGCAAAAACGAATGTCATATTTATTTACAACACCGTCGCTGCCTACTTGATGAACACCGCAATGCCTTACGTACGGCGCTTTTACAATTGTATGGTCAAGCTCAAAGCTTTCTACTGATGGCATAGTCATCTCTCCCTGCATACCTTGTTAAAATAAATAATTCCGATATATTTAATATGATATACTGAAACTGTATAAGAGTAAAGAGGTATTATACAGCCAATATATGCTACTATACTTTATACGTATGTAAGAAAGGATTGTGTTTATGAAACCGATTTTTATCGCGCTTATCCGCTTTTACCAACAATTTCTCTCGCCGCTCAAACCCCCGTCCTGCCGCTTTTATCCGACATGCTCGCATTATGGACTAGAAGCGGTGCAAAGGCACGGGGCGTTAAAAGGCGGCTGGCTCACAATAAAACGGATTTTAAAATGCCACCCCTTTCATCCGGGCGGCTTTGATCCTGTTCCAGAAAAAAAGGATTAATTCTTATAGCCATTTGTAATTAAATCAAGTCTGCCTGTTTTCGGGTCGATAGCAAGTCCATGCACCGGAACATCTCTAGGCATTAAAGGATGATTGCGAATAACATCCACGCTATGCTTGACGCTTTCCTCTACGCAATCAAAACCGTGCAGGAATCTATCCAAATCAATGCCGGAATAGCGGATCATCGACAGCTTATCCTCCGAAATGCCGCGTTCTTTCATCTTGGCAATGATTTTGTCCGCCTGCAGGCTTGCCATTCCGCAATCATAATGGCCGATTACGCATACTTCATCTGCATTAAGCTCATACACCGCAACGAGGATGCTGCGCATAATACTGCCGAACGGGTGGGAAATCACCGCCCCGGCCACTTTTACAATTTTCACATCGCCATTGCGCATATTCATCGCCTTCGGAAGCAATTCAACTAGGCGTGTATCCATGCACGAAATAATAACAAGCCGTTTATCCGGAAACTTATCCGTCTGAAATAGCTCATATTCTTTCTTCTCTACAAAGTTTTTGTTATACGACAAAATTTCTTCCAATAGTTTCATTATCGTATTCCCCCTTTTTTTAATATTCTCTCTATTAAAATCGCATGTCAAGTATGCTATTTTTTATTATAAACCCTTATTGTGCAACTATTTCGGCAACTGACATAATTCCTCCAAATTTCCCACACATTTTTGTAACATCTGCGTCATACTTTGCTCACTTTTTCACTATAAAATAGGTACAGATGATGTTTTGAAAGGAGTTGAACGATTTATGGACGTGCTTTTACTAAGCCGTTTACAATTTGCGATTACAGTCTTTTATCACTTTTTATTTGTACCTCTTACACTCGGTCTCGTTATTCTTGTTGCAATTATGGAAACAAAACATGCAAAAACCCTCGATCCTACATACCGAAAAATGGCGGACTTCTGGGGGAAACTATTTACAATTAACTTTGTCATGGGCGTAATTACCGGTATTACGATGGAGTTTCAATTCGGAACAAACTGGTCTGAATATTCAAAGTACATGGGCGACATTTTCGGTTCTCCGCTCGCTATTGAAGCGTTAGTTGCTTTCTTTTTAGAATCTACTTTCATGGGCATTTGGCTGTTTGGCAAAGATCGTGTAACCCCGAAAATGCGCGCCTTTTCTATGTGGATGGTTGCCATCGGAACAAACATATCTGCACTTTGGATTATTACGGCAAATGGATTTATGCAAAACCCGGTTGGGTACGTTGTCCGCAACGGCCGGGCAGAATTGAACGATTTTTGGGCGCTTGTTACAAATCCATACGCATGGCATATGTTCTTCCATACGGTCATCAGCGCTTATATTGTCGGCGCCTTCTTTATGATGGCAATTAGCGCTTACCATTTGCTTCGCAAAAACGAAGTGGCATTCTTTAAGAAATCCTTTAAATACGGGTTGCTTTTAGGTGTTTTCGCTGCAACAGCGACTCCGTTTATCGGCCACCAATCCGGCGTTTTTGCCGCAAAAATGCAGCCTGCCAAAGGCGCTGCGATGGAAGCGGTTTGGGAAACGACAGAAGGGCACGGTTTTTCTATTATTCAATTTCCTGATGTGAAAAATGAAAAAAATATAGAAGCTTTAACAATCCCGAAGCTTGGAAGCTTTTTCTATACAAATTCATTTGACGGCAAAGTTACCGGTTTAAAAGATATCCCGGAAGATGAACGTCCAAATGTTAATATGGTATTTTACAGCTTCCGTCTTATGGTTGCACTCGGTGTATATTTTATGGCTTTAACTTGGTTTGGCCTATATTTATACCGCAAAGGAAAGCTGGAAAATTCCAAGCGTTACTTAAAGCTTGTCATTTGGTCTGTTCTTCTTCCTTACGTTGCAATTAACTCGGGCTGGATCGTAGCAGAGGTCGGCCGTCAGCCTTGGACAGTGTACGGATTAATGCGTACAGCCGATTCTGTATCACCGATTGCCTTGTCCCAAATTTGGTTTTCACTAATCAGCTTAATCCTATTCTACAGCTTATTATTAGTTGCAGATGTTTATTTAATGCTGAAATACGCGAAAAAAGGACCTGCAGCGACAGCTTCCCAAAAAGGAGGTATCCCTCATGTCTCATGATACATTGGCCATTATTTGGTTTGGCTTATGGGGCGTCATTTGGACCGTTTATTTTGTTTTAGACGGGTACGCACTCGGAACGGGAATGATTTTTCCATTCGTCACAAAGGACAGACAAGAGCGCAATCAATTGCAAGAAGCGATCGGCCCGTTTTGGGGCGGCAATGAAGTCTGGCTCATTACTGCCGGAGGCGCAACATTCGCAGCATTTCCGGTTACGTACGCCAATATGTTTAGCTATTTGTACACGCCGCTTATGCTTATCCTGTTTGCGCTATTCTTCCGCGCAGCAGGCTTGGAGTTCATGCATAAAGAAGAAGCGCCCGCCTGGCAAAAGGCGTGCAAATGGGCCTTTACAACCGGCAGCTTTTTGATTGCTTTATTGTTTGGCGTCGCATTTGCAAACTTGTATTATGGTCTATTAATCGGCAAAAACGGCTACGAAGGCACTTTGCTGAGCCTGCTTCACCCATATGGACTGCTTGGCGGCATTTTGTTTGTGGCTTTATTCGTTCTATCCGGCGCGCTTTGGATTATGATTAAAACGAGCGGCGATGTGGCGGACCGCTCTTATCAAATTGCAAAGCCCGCGGCGATGGCGTCAGCTATTATACTGGCAATCTTCTATGTTGCAACATCCAACCGGACAAATTTGTTTGACAACTTTACCGAATATCCAATTTTGTTCATTCTGCCGGCTCTGGCCATGCTGTTAAGTGTAGCGGCGGTTATCCTTATCATAAAGAAAAAAATCGGACTTGCCTTTACATCGGTTTGCCTGACAATTGCCATGTTTATGGCGACCGGATTTGCGGGCATGTTTCCGAGAATGCTGCCTTCACGTATCAAAGATGAGTACAGCACTACCCTATTTGAGGCGGCAGGCAGCCAATTAAACTTAAAGATTATGTTTTTTGTAGCTCTAATTATGGTTCCCATTGTTATCGGCTATCAAATTTGGAGTTATTCTCTCTTTAAAAACAAGATTACGAAGGATTCGGCAAAAGGATATCAATAAAATTTTTAATAGAAAAGCGAGCAGCGGAAATTTCCCTTGCTCGCTTTTTCTATTAATCCAACCGGAAAAACTTTCATATACTTCTCTCCAAAGCAGGAGTTTCCTTTCTTTTACAGTATATTGCATATATTAACCGGGAAGGGATGGAATCACTATGAAAATCCTTGTATTGGGCGGCACCCGTTTTTTAGGCAGGCATATCGTACAGGAAGCATTGCGAAGAGGGCATGCGGTAACAATTTTTAATCGCGGCAACAGTCATGAGATTTTTCCGGAGGTTGAATTGCTGCTTGGCGACCGTGACGGCACATTGGATGCATTAAAAGGGCGCAAATGGGATGCCGTTTTTGATACATGCGGCTTTGTGCCGCGCACAATCGCAAAGGCCGCAGCTGTACTAGGGGACAATATCGAGCATTATACATACATTTCAAGCATTTCCGTTTACCAGGACTGGGTCCCTCTTGGCATTACAGAATCCTATATGCTGCAAACCTTGCCTCCAGAAGAGGTTGAAGAAATTACGAAAGATTCATCCGGACCTATTTATGAATACTACGGCGCTTTAAAAGCACTTTGTGAATTTGAAGCAAAAAAACATATGCCTGGCAAAGTACTCACTATACGAGCCGGACAAATCGTCGGCCCATTTGACTATACAGATCGATTTCCATACTGGGTCGGCCGCATCGCCAAAGGCGGGCGCATCCTATGTCCCGGCAATCCCAATCTTCCTATCCAGCTCATTGATGCAAAAGATCTTGCCCGTTGGGTAATTACGATGGCAGAAGCGCGAAAAACAGGAACGTATAATGCCACCGGACCAGACTACCCGTTGACAATGCAGCAGCTGTTCGAGGCGTGCAAGGAAGTGACAAATAGCGATGCAGAGTTTGTTTGGGTACAAGAAGAATTCCTTTTAAATAACAATGTTGTTCCGTGGGTGCAAATGCCGCTTTGGCTTCCGGAAAACCATCCGATGCCAGGCGAAACAAAACCGTGGAAAGGCTCTTTTCAAATCAATATTGAAAAAGCTGTGCGGCAAGGCCTCACTTTCCGGCCGTTAGAAGAAATCATTTATGACGTTTGGGAGTGGGAGCAAGGGCGCCCCGACAATGAGGAACGAAAAGCGGGGCTGCCTCTAAAAAGGGAAGAAGAACTGCTGCAGCTATGGGATAATATAAAAATCCACTAAAACTATAGGCTGGCCTAAGTCTTTCGGGCCAGCTTTTTTATTCTCTGGCTCTGTTAAAAGCCAATGTTGATTTGGAACGAAAGGCGGCGACTCCAGCGGGAAAAGCGGCTCGGCTCCGCCCGCGGAAAGCGTCCACCTGTAGTGGAAAATCAACAATCAAGTTTAACAGAGCCTTTTCCTAAAAATAAGGGGGCTGACCGCAAAATGCGTTAGCGTTTTTGGTCAGCTCCCTATTATATATATCCAATTTATGATTTGGACATATACATCGCGGCTAAGTAGAACAAATAGCACCTTGTACTTGCTTCCTCTCTCTGGTTTTCCGTCGTATGGGGCAGAAATAGGTTTTGACCGCTTCTATGCATAGCAGGATGCTCTCTCCCCCTTTCAAAAGAAAGGTTTTATGTTCTTTTTTTTAACTTGTATTTATATAGATTCCTCTTGACAAGTATTATATTTTATGTATAAAATATAATATATTTTTAGTGATCGATAGATGTTATTTTTAACTTCTTTATTAATTAGTGCTTTAGCATATTGTTAATACATTTTCATTGACTAATATGAAAAAGCATTAAGTAAAAATAAGAAGGAAAGAATAAGATAAATCGGTATGTTTCTCGACTAGGGGACTAGTGCGGGGAATATACCGTTTTTTATTAGGAGGTAATTATGAAAAAGTCAAAGGGATATATGGAAGCAGCAATAAGTAAATCAATAACTCAATGGGAAAAAGACTTCCTTAGACGTGGTTCAGTATCAGTTAAGACTGATATTTTACGAGATATGATTATTGTTGTCTTACAAGGGATTCTAACACCTGCTGAATATTCTGTTTGTGAAACAAAAGAAGGCATGTTGTCCATAAAGAGGCTTCGATCTGATCTAGTTGAGTCAGGTGTAGATAGTCTAAAAGAAATTATTCTAAATATAACCGGGGAAGAAGTAAAAAGCTTTTATACTGATATAAGTACTCGTACAGGAGAACGGGTCATGATATTTAAATTATTTAATGATTTAGGGAAAGGCCTATAAAAGTGGCTCTGCTAAAGGCTAATGTTGATTTTGATTCATTTGTTGATTTGGAACGAAAAGCAGCTCGGCCCCGCCCCGCCCGCGGAAAGCTTTCACCTGCAGCGGAAAATTAACAATCAAGTTTAACAGAGCCATAAAAATACCCATAAAGGGAGATCTTCAAAAAACTTTGAGTTAGTTGAAGATAAACCGACAACTTTTAGAATTACGGTTAAGTCCGTTAAATTCTGAAAATTGTCGGTTTTTTTATTGTACAAATCACATGTTAAACCGGAAAGGAAGAAAACCAAAATGAAGGAAAGCGTACTGCGAAATTTTCCCCATCCATTGTTTTTTGATTGTTTTAGGAGCTTTAGCTGATACGCTCAAATTATTTCAATGGAGGGATATTGGATGTTAGTTTCACTGAATTTTTTGTCATTTCCGACAGCATTTTTTGCATCGCTTGCTGTCACTGCGCTTAGCGCGTTATTGCTGCTATATCCACGGATTCCCTTGAATATGGTTCATATTCATGTGGGTATCGTCGCGCTCCCCCCGTTAACTGCCTTGTTAGCTCTTGTCACTAATAATACAAATGGGGTTTTTGGCCCTTGGCGCCTCGATCCTCTGGCTTGGTTGATGGCCCTGTTTGTTCTTACGATAGGCTTGATTATACAGCGTTACTCCGTCCGTTACTTACTTGGTGATCAATCTTATCGTAAATATTTTGCACTTTTGACGCTCACTACAGGTGCCGCGTCAGTTACTTGGCTAAGTGATGACCTTCGTTTGTTATTAGTTTGCTGGGCGATTACACTACTAGGGCTGACATGGCTAATAGGGTTGAACAGAAACTGGCAAGTGGCGAGAAACGCTGCTATACTTTCTGGTCGCCTGTTTGCGCTCAGTTGGCTAGTTTTATTGTTAGCCATAACCTGGCTGGTACAGGTTACTGGCCACTGGCAGTTATCGCTTACGCTATCTGAAAATAGTTTGAAGCAATTTACTGGTTGGGAGCGGACAGGGATCAATCTGTTGCTCGTATTGGCAATGGTAATACCAGCTGCACAATGGCCTTTTCAACGCTGGTTATTAGACTCGGTGGTTGCTCCGACACCCGTTTCTGCGGTTATGCACGCGGGTTTAGTGAATGTCGGTGGAATTATGCTAACTCGCTTTGCACCTCTTTTTAATGGTGATTTCGCTCAGATCTTTTTGCTTGGCCTGGCTAGTATCTCAGTCTTGTTAGGGACTGGAATTATTTTAGTCCAGGTTGATTATAAACGTCAGTTAGTTGCCTCTACGATTGCGCAGATGGGGTTTATGCTCATCCAATGTGCGTTAGGCGCTTATGTGGCTGCCATCATTCATCTCATATTACATGGCCTATTTAAGGCGGCCCTTTTCTTACAAGCTGGCTCCGCGGTTCGCCGCTACGAGATAACACCTTTGACGCCTCAACGATCCTTATTTTTATGGAAAATCACAGGGGGCGCTTTAGGATTCTTAGTAGGAGGGGGTTTTTGGCTGACAAGTCCTGAAGAAGGATATCAACTCATTAGTTCCTTTATCTTAGGATGGTCACTTTCGTTTGCTTGGACACGGTTGATCGCCAATAGTCAAGGAAGTATTGGTCGTGTTGCAGGATTTTCCCTGTTAGGAGTAGCGGTAATGGTGTTTAGCATCATTCATCACGTCTTATCCAAAATGTTGTATGCAACGGTTCATCAAGGTGCACAACCGCCTATGCCAGTAGTTGTTTTAGTTTTGTTCATTTTGTTATCGGGCAGTGCTATAGGAGCGTGGTTAGCTCGCGACCGTTCTTCTACTTCCTTCGCTGTACTCTATCTGTGGCTTGTACGGCTAGGTGATCCTCATCCAAGTTCGGTCGAAAGTCATCCAAAGTATCTTACGCAATACCTTTCCCGAGGAGGTAATGAATGATGAATGCAATGTTAACACTACGCAAAACGTTAGAGGAAAATTTGAATTTTGATTCCATTGAACTTGATATAAACGATGTAGTGAAGTCATCCAGCCGAGTCATTGCACCGCTTTGGCCTATTGCTACATTTGTAGCACGCAATCCTTGGATGGGACTTGAAGGGCAATCATTTGAACAGGTGGCACGCTGGCTTAAAAATACTCGTGACGTGGATATATATCCTAGTGTTTCTTTGATTCAAGCTGCGTGGAAGCGGGGCGAGATTGACTTGGATTTTCTTGAAACGGGGGTCCAGCGTTGGCTCGATTTACAATGTCTTGACTTACCGCGTGACGTGGCAGAACGATTCTGTCGGGCTGCACTTAAGATGGATAAACTGCCTTCGAACCTATTGGCAGAACCCGAATTACAAAGATTAGCACAGAAACTAAGAGGTCTAGATTTTCAAACTACTGAGGAGTATTCATTAAAACCATTAAGTATGTGTATAGAACAGCAGGGCAAGGAGGGATTAGCTCGCGTTCTCGATTATCATGTAATCAAGTGGTGTAAGTTATTCTTGGATGATTCTCAGGCGGCCTGGTCCCTGCCAAATCGTGAGGAGGGTTTCTATCGCACGTGGCGCAAACTTGTCGAGTATGATCCTGCACTCAATCGTACTCAGCGTAAGCAACTTGAAAATTGGCCGCAAGAAGCAAGTATTGCACTAAAAGAAGCATTGTCGGCACTTGAAATTCCTCAGTCACAGATACAGGGCTATCTTGAAGCGCATTTGCTTGCTTTGCCAGGCTGGGCGGGAATGATGCTCTGGCGCTCACAACAATCCATTCAAGAAAGTTCACTCCTAACGGAATATTTAGCCGTTCGGATTTCCATGGAGTGGATCTTACTTAACCCTTATCTCCCTTTGCCTAAGCAAACATTTGAAAGTAAAGTATCACTGGTTCCACTCATTGCGGCTTGGGCCCATTGGGGCAACATGGCAGTCGATAACTGGTCGCAGCTGTCTTCCACTGAACAAAAAGAATATTTGACACTCGCCTATCACTTTGATGAGATGGTTCAGAGGAAGCTCTGGCTAGAAGCCTGGGAACAAACATACACAGATGAATTAAGTAAGAAAATTGCACTGAAGAAGCTTGAAACAAAAAAGGCAACGCCGGCTTTAGCGCAATTTGCATTCTGTATTGATGTACGTTCGGAGCCTTTTCGTCGTGCACTGGAAAAAGCCGGTCCTTTTGAAACGTATGGGATGGCGGGTTTTTTCGGAGTCCCTATTGAAACATGTGAACTTGGCAGTAAACATACCCATCCCTCTTTGCCGGTCATACTTAAACCGCAGCATAGAATAAAAGAGCATTCATCTGATTTTGAATCCAAACAATATCAACAACGCCGAAACGCGGTAAATTCGCTTAGCTGCACGTTTAAAGCGATGAAGCAAAACTTGCTCGCCAGTTTATTATTGCCGGAAGTAAGCGGTCCTTGGCTTAGCCTGCAAATGTTGCTGCGCAGCTTTATTCCACGCAGCGCCGGCCATACCTTGTCTCAACTTCAGGAAGCGTGGTTGCAAAAACCTTCTACAACACTGTCAATCGATCACGTGCAAACCCCAGAAACGGGGTTAGCGGTCGGTTTTTCTGAGGAAGAGAAAGTGCACTATGCACGACAAGCCCTGAAAATGATGGGACTCACAAATGATTTCGCACCATTAGTTGTGATTTGTGGGCACGGAAGCCACAGCACCAATAATCCATATGCTGCTGCGTTAGAATGTGGTGCTTGTGGAGGGGCATCGGGCGGATTCAATGCGCGGGTTCTAGCGACTTTGTGCAACCTTCCAAAGGTAAGGGAGACTCTCAAGGCTGATGGAATTTTGATTCCGGAGGACACGGTTTTCGTGGCTGCTGAGCATATAACTACGCTTGATGAATTACGTTGGCTGTATGTTCCTGAGCTTTCAGAAGCGGCTCAAAAAGCATTTCATCGTATTCAAGCCACGTTGCCACAGGTTAGCCATCATGCGAATGCAGAGCGATTATCGCAATTGCCTAATCTGGGCTCCCGTTTCAAAAATCTGAAACATGAGGCACAACGTTTGGCGGAAGATTGGAGTGAGATACGTCCAGAATGGGGGCTAGCGCGTAACGCTGCGTTTATTATCGGTCAGCGTGATCTAACAAAGGGGTGCAATCTAGAGGGAAGAGCTTTTTTGCATAACTACGACTGGCAAGAAGATGAAAACGGTGAAATACTTGCCAATATTATTGCAGGCCCGGGCACAGTTAGCCAATGGATTAATCTACAGTATTATGCATCTACTGTTGCACCTCATTATTACGGCAGTGGGAATAAAGCTACCCAAACAGTTACGGCCGGTCTTGGTGTCATGCAGGGGAGCGGCAGCGATTTGCTAGCCGGTCTTCCTTGGCAGTCGGTGATGCAATCTGACCATGAGGTCTATCATGCTCCTTTGCGTTTGTTAGTGGTGATCCAAGCACCACGGAAATATGTGAAGCGATTGCTGGATCGTGATCCTATATTCCATCAAAAAGTTAAAAATGGATGGATTCGCCTAGCGACTATAGACCCAAAAGGGGATTGGGAGAACTGGTCTTAAACACTTATATTATGAAGATGTCTCATTGTTTTACACTGGTACTCCCATGCCTAAAGGAGGTGCTATCGCACCCTGATGGGCTTTCTCGTTCGGAAATTCTGTAATTTATTTTATGGCTCTGTTAAAGGCTAACGTTGATTTGGATTCATTTGTCGATTTGGAACGAAAGGCGGCGACTCCAGCGGGAAAAGCAGCTCGGCCCCGCCCGCGGAAAGCGTCCGCCTGTAGTGGAAAATCAACAATCAAGTTTAACAGAGACATCCATGCAAAAATATAACTTGCATCACGATAGATAAAAGTTTGTATCTTTTAAGGTAGGCCGATGTTGATTTTGATATCACGTACGTCTGTACACCCAGGCTATGCAGATTAATAGCAGCCTGCACTCACGCTCTCCCTCTGGTTTTCCTTTGGGCGAGGTAAAGTTAGGCCCTAACCGTTACTACACATGGCTGGGAGTACTCTCCCCCTCTAACAAAGAAGGGATTATTTAACAGAGCTTATTTTTTAGGGTAGCCTATTTTATAAATCACTTAAATAACTAGATCATAATTCACTTTCTAGTACGTGTGATCAAAGAAACATTATTTTAAACAAATTTCAAACAATCAATGAGGTGAATGTGATGTATTTAGATGAAAACAAAAAAGTGTTATTTGTGACCAGAATGGATCAAAAATTGGAACAACTATTACAACAGGTAACTAATATCCATCCAAAAAATATGTTAATCCTAAATAGTTTTGGACCTGTGATTTCACATCCTTACAGCGATTTAATGCGAGACATCATTATTGCTATTTATCAAGAAAATGTTGAGGAAATTTTTATTGTTGGTACAACAGAGGGTCAAGAGAACACAGTGGATAAACAAAATTTACTTAACAAAATATATGAGAGTGAAAGAGTAAAGGAGAAAATGCAAACTCTTGATTATCTTTTTCAAAATTGTATGCCAGAATTCCCAAATGTCAGTGTGAGTGATTGGTTAGAGGGAAGCAAAACTGTAGTTGAGGGCATACAGAAAAGTGTCGACATCATTCGTCATCACCCATTGATTCCATCCCATGTTAAGGTTCGTAGCTTATTTATAAATAGGAAGAAAGGAAATTTAGTAGAAGTTGATGTTTCATGAAAAACGGCTGCTGTAGGGGCTAAAAGTTCTATTTGAGCTTCATGCTTGTATGATTTTTTGATTATTACAAACGATAAAGAAGAAATAGCATAACGCTTTTTCTTCAACATTTCGATAGGAGGGTAAGGCATGGGCAAGGATAAAGCTTCTAAAAACAATCGCGTTCATGCGAACATAAATGCTGAATTTTCTAGAGAATTCAGCGCACAAGCTACGAATAACGGAAAAAAGAAATTCCGGGATACGCCCAACGATAAGAAGTAAATCTAGGTTTGTTCTATCATGAACCTCCCGCCTTTAAAAAAGGCGGGCTTCTTTTTGGCTTCTCAAAGCAGTCGTTAGGATTCCTTTTGGGATCTTTATCCGAAATCATATTTTTAGCAAAAAACGAAGCGCAGGAATGCTGCCCGTGCTTCGTTTTTTAACTAAGGGCTAATGTTGATTTTGATTCATTTGTTGATTGAGACGAAAGGCGGCGACTCCAGCGGGAAAAGCGGGACAGCCGAGACCCTGGACTGAGCGCAGTGAAGGAAGCAGCTCGGCCCCGCCCGCGGAAAGCGCCCGCCTGTAGTGGAAAATCGACATTCAAGTTTAACAAAGCCTAATTAAAAGAAATTCAGCTTCCACCGCCTGCTTCAACATTACTGCTAATCTGAAATTTCGCTGCGCTGCACAGTAATTTCCCTTAGCCTTTTTCGATCCACTTCATACCCAAGCCCATATCCTGTTGGTACTTTCACCTTGCCGCGGTGCAGTACGACCTCCGGGATAATAATATCCTGCTTCCAATGGCGGGATGATGCTGAAATATCGCCCGGAATTATAAAATTTTCCAGAGAAGCAAGCGCCACGTTTTGCCCGCGCGAAATTCCCGTTTCAATCATGCCGCCGCACCAAACAGGAATATGGTGTTCCTTGCAATAATCATGAATGCGTACAGCTTCTGTTAATCCCCCAACACGCCCTGCTTTTATATTGATGATTTGGCAGCTTCCAAGCTGAATTGCAATGCGCGCATCCTCTAAGGAATGAATGCTTTCGTCAAGGCAAATCGGCGTGGACAATTCCTTTTGCAAAATGGCATGATCGAGAAAATCGTTATCTGCAAGCGGCTGTTCAATCATAAGCAATCGAAATTCATCCAGCTTTTTTAGGTGATTAATATCATCTAGCGTATAAGCGGAGTTGGCATCAGCCATGAGCGGAATATCGGGAAAAGCGCGGCGAATGCCCTTAAGCAGCATATAGTCGCTTTCCGGCTTGATTTTCACCTTAAACCGCTTATAGCCTTCGGAGGCATACCGCTCGATTGTTTGCAGCATATTCAAAATCGTATCCAGGCCGATGACGACCCCCACTTCAATTTCGCGTTTTACTCCGCCTAGCGCCTCCGCTAACGAACACCTTTGGCGCTGTGCATATAAATCCCAAACGGCTCCTTCTACACCAGCCTTTGCCATATTGTTTCGTTTTATCCGGGAAAATAACGCCGGAACTTCATTCGGGTGCGAAATTTCATTTCCAAGCAGTATTGGGATAAGAAAATCATGAAGCATATGCCATGCCGTTTTCACAGTTTCCTCTGTATACCACGGCTGCGAAAAGGCGACAACCTCTCCCCAACCGCTGCACCCGTCCTCATCCTGCAGCTCAACGATAATGCTTTCCCGCTGTGTGTAAGCGCCATAACTCGTCGCAAACGGAGAAACAAGTTCCATCTTTGTTACATACAAGATTGCTTTTTGAATTTTCATCGCAGGCGCTCCTTCAGCTCGCGCCGCAGCAGCTTATTAGAAGCGTTGCACGGCAATTCATCGACAAAAATGATTTTCTTTGGGACCTTATAACGCGCTAGCCGTTCGCTGCAAAACGACAAAAGCTCTTCCTCCGTTACCGTCTTGCCCTGTTTTATAAATGCTGCCGGAACTTGTCCCCACTTTTCGTCATCCATGCCGACAACGCCAGCTTCCATCACAGCAGGGTGCTCTAAAAGCACTTCTTCAATTTGCGCCGGATACACATTTTCTCCGCCGGAAATAATAAGGTCACTGCGGCGGTCCAGCACATATAAAAACCCTTCTTCGTCTAAATAACCAATATCTCCCGTATGCAGCCACCCATCACGAATGCTCTGCACAGTCGCATCTTCCCGCTTGAAATAGCCTTTCGTGACATTTGGCCCTTTTACAACGATTTCTCCGGGCCCGTCTCCTTCTGTTTTAATGCGCAATTCACAAGGAAAGAGCGGCTTTCCGGCAGAGCCTACTTTCGTTAACATATAATCGGATGATAGCGTACAAATCTGTGAAGACGTTTCCGTCATCCCGTACGTTTGATATACCGGTATTCCCTTGGCTACACAAGCCTCCAGCAGCGGGCGCGGGGCTGGGCCGCCGCCCAATAGCACGCAGCGAAGTGCGCTCGGGTATGTACCTTCTCCAAGCTCCCGAACCATATCCGCCAACACTTTGGCAACAACTGAAATCATTGTAACTCCTTTAGTTTGAATGGCTTCATTCAGTTGCAGCGGATTCACCTTTTCCACTAGCAGCACGCGCATGCCGTACATCACGCTTTTCATTAAAATCGATAAGCCGCCGACATGAAAAAACGGCAAGCAAGCGAGCCAGCAATCATCTTCGCGCACACCAAGGTTCAGTGCGGAACCGACAGCGCTCCACCAATGGTTGCCGTACGTCAGCATCACACCTTTTGGTTTTCCCGTTGTGCCTGACGTATACATAATTGTCATCGTATCTTCAAGACGAAACTCCTGTTGTATCTTAACCTCTGAGCTATTTATACGTTGCATCTCATCAGGCACATATGTTAATACAGGGATTTCCCCAAGCATGCCGCGAAATTCCTCTTCTGTCAACAACAATGAAGCTTCGGCATGTTCCAGCTGCCATAAAAGCTCGCTTTGCGACAATCTTGTGTTTAGCATAACTGCTACCGCCCCTATGTACGTGAGCGCATGAATCGCCACAACCATTTCTATGCTATTGCGCATTAATATAGCGACGTGCGCTCCTTGTTTGACACCTGCTTGCGCCAATTGCCCGCTAAGCGCCATGACCCGGCCGTCCAGTTCCCGAAATGTCAGTTGTTCTTTTTCTGTTTCCAGCGCTATGCGGTCCGGTGTGAGAAACGCCCGCTGCTTGAGCCAATTCGGCATTGTATTCATTGCATCCCCTGCTTTCCAAACATTTTCTATCGTCAATTATATACAAATAGAAAAAAGCGGGCAAAATCATCCGCCGCGCGTACACTGTTTAGGAAGTTGTCCGGATTATCCTCACCTCCCGCCGGATTCCCATGAAGCAAAAGAGGGTGTTCCAAAAGGCAGTATATAACACTGCCCTTTTGGAACACCCTTAATATTTTTTATATGTTTAGCTTCTGCGCCTGGGCGAGCCGATTCCGCTTTTCTTTTTGTCTAGCTCCATCGGCTAGGCGCTCCCAGCTAAGAACCTCCTCCCATAAAGGCAAAAAGCGCCTTTCTGATCGGAGAACCTTAGCTTCTGCGCCTGGGCGAGCCGATTCCGCTTTTCTTATGGGAAGCGCGGGAATTGTTTGAAATCAGGAGTGCGTTTTTCTTTGAAGGCATCGCGTCCTTCTTTCGCTTCGTCTGTTGTGTAATACAACAATGTTGCATCTCCTGCGAGTTGCTGAATTCCTGCAAGTCCGTCTGTATCTGCGTTGAACGCAGCCTTTAGGAAGCGAATTGCCATCGGGCTCTTTGCCAAAATTTCTTCTGCCCATTGCACAGCTTCATCTTCTAGTTGTTCAAGCGGTACAACCTTGTTGACTAAGCCCATTTCCAGAGCTTCCTGCGCGCCGTATTGGCGGCATAAGTACCAAATTTCACGCGCCTTTTTATGGCCGATAATGCGCGCCAGGTAGCCAGCGCCATAGCCGCCGTCGAAGCTGCCCACTTTTGGCCCTGTTTGTCCGAATACAGCGTTTTCAGCTGCGATTGTCAAATCGCATACAACATGAAGCACATGGCCGCCGCCAATTGCGTAGCCTGCTACCGCCGCGATAACCGGTTTCGGGATAACACGGATTAAACGCTGCAAGTCCAATACGTTTAAGCGCGGAATTTCATCTTCGCCTACATAGCCGCCATGGCCGCGTACTTTTTGGTCGCCGCCGGAGCAAAACGCGCGTCCGCCTTCGCCTGTTAAAATAATAACCCCTATATCCTTGTCATCGCGCGCGCGTGCAAATGCGTCGATTAATTCCATAACCGTTTTTGGGCGGAACGCATTATGCACCTCCGGACGGTTAATAGAGATTTTCGCAATGCCATTGTATGTAGAGTAAATAATATCTTCATACTTGCCGGCTGGAATCCATTCTCTTGTCATCATATTACCTCCTTTATGTATTAGGGTTTGCAAAAAGCCCTTTACTATTGTATCAAACTTTTGCGGTTGTTCCACGTGAATTGCATGGCCAGCGCCAGAAATTTGTACGAACTCGGCATTTGGCAGCAATTCCTTCATCTTTGATAGAATATGAAAAAACTTCAAATCATACTCGCCACTGATAAGCAAGACGGGCATCTTAAGTTGGGGCATCCTGTCCCACCAGGACGGCTGCCTCCCCGTTCCCATGCCCCTTAAGCTATGCGCAAGGCCGCGCGGATTGTTTCGCATCCGCTGCCGTTGCAGCGCTTCCCGCACCGTTTGGGGCAGCTGTTTTTGCGAAGCAAACAGCGGGATATTTTCCCATCTTTCTATAAAAGCGGCAATGCCGTTTTTCTCTATAAAAGAAGCCAGTTCATTATCTTGTCCCATTCGTGCCGCGCGCTCTTCTTCAGAATCGAGGCCTGGCGTACAATTCTCAAGCAACAGCGACCGAACCCGCCTTGGATATAAACAAGCAAAGGCAATAGCTGCACGTCCGCCCATAGAATAACCGAGCACGTGCGCTTTTTCAATCGCCAAATAATCCAAGAGCGCGGCAAGGTCGGCCGCAGTTTGCTCAATCATGTAGCGGTCCGCATCGCTCGGGCTGTCCGTCTCGCCATGGCCAAGCAAGTCAACGGCAATTACCCGAAATGTTCGGCTCCACGACGGCACAAAGCTGCGCCACGTTTCCTTGCTTCCGGTAAACCCATGCAGCAACAAAAGCGGTTCTCCGCTTCCCGCTGCTTCATAGGCATACGTTACACCATTTATATTAACCTTCATATTCCGCTACCTTATCTGTTACATCCTTGGAGACAGAAGCCCAAAGCTCGCGGTGCATGCGTAAATTCGACTCACGGTCCGTCCTAACTTCAATCACATGCAAGCCTTTTCCATCGAGTCCGGCTTTCACGTCCCTGCGAAAATGCTCCCACGTCTTAGGGCGGTTAAATGTGCCTTCATACATTTTGACAACATGCTCATAATCAAGCCCTAACGGCGTTCCAAACAGCATTTCAAAATGCTTCTTCTCTCCGTACTGCGGCAGGAAGGAGAAAATACCGCCGCCATCGTTATTCACAACAACAATCGTCGCATCAAGCCCGTGAAGCTTTGCGGCAAGCAATCCGTTTAAATCGTGGTAAAAGGATAAATCTCCAATAACGAGCACAAGTGGCGATTTCTCGGTGCTCACGCCAAGAGCCGTCGAAATAATCCCGTCTATCCCGTTCACACCGCGATTGGCCATTACCGCAATATTTTTATCATTATTAAAGAAAAACGTATCCGCATCGCGAACGGGCATGCTATTGCCTACAAACAGTACGGACTTTTCAGGCATGAGCTGCATCAGCTCCGTAATTACCCTTCCTTCAAATAGCTCTTCGTACAATTCCATTTTATAGAGCTGTTTTCTAGTGAACTCATTAATCCCTACCCAAGAACGTAGCCAGTCCGTCTCCTTCTTAAATGTTGCATTGGCTGCTAACATCTCACAAAACAAAGCTTCTTCCGCGTAAATCATATGGGACGCGGCAAGAGCAGGATCACGCCAGCCCCCTGCTTCATCAACTGTAATTTGCAGCGCAGCCGTTTGCCTTTGAATGTATTGCGCCAGCGCTTTAGAGACAGGCATCGCCCCAAAACGGATAATTACCTCAGGCTTCCATTTTTCTTTAAGCGCTTCATTGCGTAAAAATGTATCGTAACAATCTACAATTTGTCCTTTATCATGTGCGCCGCTGCGCAGTTTTGAAAGCGGATCAGCAAGTATCGGATATTGCAACGCTTTTGCAAGCTTTACAACAGCTTCGGCAAACGCTTCGTCCTCCTGATCGCCGCATACGATAAGGCCTTTTTCAAAAGCGGACAGCTGTTGCGCCAGAGATTGCACGTACTCCTCTGAAATTTGGCGGCTTCCTATTTGCACCGCCGTATATTGTTCTGCCCTATTTAAACAGCCCTTCTCCCATATACGCGCAAGAGAAAAATCCGGGACAAGCGGTTCACGCAGCGGAAAATTCAAATGCACCGGCCCCTGCGGCGCATCAAGCGCGATAGCTGTAGCCCGGGCTGCTGTGGCCCGAACATAACGGCACATCGCTTCCGCTGCTTCAGGAAGAGCCATCTCGATGAATTCCTTTGCAAAAGAGCCGAATAAGCCAAGCTGATTCATCGCTTGCGGCGCTCCAATATCCCGCAGCTCATGAGGACGATCCGCCGTTAGCACAAGAAGCGGCACGCGCGAATGAAACGCCTCGCTTACTGCCGGCATATAGTTAGCGGCCGCCGTTCCAGACGTACAAAGAAGAGCCACCGGCCGCCTCTTTGCTTTAGCAATGCCAAGCGCAAAAAAAGCGGCAGAGCGCTCATCGACATGCAAATATGTCCGAATTTTCGTATGCTCAGCCATTAACAAAGCAAGCGGTGTGGAACGGGAGCCGGGGCTAATGACGACATCCCGTACATGAAGGCGGGCAAGTTCGTCCACAAAAGCCCCCAAGTAATAAGTTAATGCTTCAGTATGACTCATTTCGTAGCTCCTCCCAATGCGGATAGCATAGGTTTAAATTTTATTTTCGTTTCTTCATACTCCAATTGCGGCTTAGAATCTTCAACAATTCCGCAGCCGGCAAACAAAGAAATACGGTTGTCTTTAACTAAGCCGGAGCGTATTCCAACAGCAAATTCCCCGTTCCCTTCATAATCAAGCCAGCCAATTGGCCCTGCATATAGCCCGCGATCAAGCAGCTCATATTCCCGGATAAGCGATAGTGCTTCCGCACGCGGCGTACCGCCAAGCGCCGGAGTCGGATGGAGCTTTTCTACCATTGTCAATAAGTCGCTATCTCCCTTGCCATCAACCGGTGTATAGAGATGAATCAAATTTTTCGTTTTCATGAGCCCCGGCTTATAGGGAATGTTTACTTGCTCGCATATACTTTCCATCACTTCGCGAATCATTTCTACAACATAGCCGTGCTCAACAAGATTTTTCTTATCATGAAGAAGCTCTTGCCCTTTTCGTTCATCTTCTTCCTCTGTATCGCCGCGGCCAATGGAGCCCGCTAAGCACATTGAAGTAAACGAATCCTTTTCTTTACGAATCAACCGTTCCGGTGTTGCACCGAGAAAACACGAACCGTTATAATCGAGCGCAAACACATAGCAATCCGGCTGTCCGATGCGAAGCGCCTCCAGTATGCCGGCAGAGTCAACCGCTTTGTCAGCAACGAGCTGCAGTTCACGCGCTAATACAACTTTCTGAACGCTTCCCCGCTGCATTTCTGTTTGAACGGCTTCAATGGATTTCATCCATGCTTCCGGCTCTACCTCATATTCCTTTACAAGCGCGGCCTCTTGCTCTTTTAACGGCTGCTTGCTGCATTCCAATAGCTTACGCTCGGCATGCGCAAGCCATTTATATACATGCTCGGCATTGTCGCCTTTTTTTACAAGCTGGTTCACCGTTAGCCATGCTTCTCCTTCCTTTAAAGTAAGCATAAAGCAAGGAAGCCATAATACCGTATCCGAAAACCCCTCCCAAAGCGCCGTTTTTTTCTTTAATGGATCAAAGGAAAAGCCGCCAAACAAGAGCGGACCTGTGCCGATTTCATAATGCGGACGGGTTACCACCATTTTATCCAGCAACTCATTCCAGCGATTATAAGCGTTTTGAAAGCGCTTTTCAGAGGGATTTGCTATAGTAAAAACAGACCCGACTCCCGCCAAAATCACGCGTTGCTCCGGATCCGACCAATAAAACCGCTCCTTATAGCCAAGCTGTTTGCCTGCCGCGTAAAAAAGCAGGGGATCTATCCAATCTACTTTTTTTACAGCGCTTACGATTGTTTCCGTATTTGCTTCAACAGCAGTAAGGAGCGATTGCTGCAGTCCTTGTTGCTCAGTTCGAATCACCCGTGTCTCCCCCTTACTTGGGCGAAAGTAGTCAAAATTACCCTTGATTTTAAGATACAACGCATATAAAACCCGTGTCAATGTTTAGCATTTTTGTGAAATTTACAGTGCATTCCTAAAAAATAAGCATTGACACTATATGTTGCTTTTCCTACACTTAAGTGTGTACTTTATGTGAACAGGAGGATTCATATGCAAACGAAACTAAACGCGAATTCCTCTTTTGCAGAACTTAAGACAAAACAGCCAAAGCGCTGGCATGTTTGGTGGAACTTGCTTCGTCCTCATACATTAACAGCCGCTTTTGTTCCGGTTTTTATCGGGACAGCTTATGCGCTGCAAGTAGAGGGCTTACAAAAACTTGATTTTTCTCTTTTCATTATGATGCTTCTTGCCAGCATTCTCATACAAGCGGCAACGAATATGTTTAACGAATACTTTGACTACAAGCGCGGTCTTGATCATGAAGGCTCGGTTGGCATCGGCGGCGCAATTGTAAGGGAAGGCGTTCATCCGAAAACGGTACTATACTTGGCATTCGGCTTTTTTGGCATCGCACTCTTGCTTGGTGTGTATATTTGCATGAATTCAAGCTGGTGGCTCGCGCTGGTCGGCCTTATTAGCATGCTGGTCGCCTATCTCTACACCGGCGGCCCGATTCCTATTGCATATACACCATTTGGGGAACTTGCTGCCGGACTGTTTATGGGTGTTATTATTATTGCGATTTCTTTCTTTATTCAAACGGGAGCAGTAACATCTGAAATTATTATGTTATCTGTCCCTACTTCAATACTAATCGGAGCCATTTTATTGGCAAATAACATTCGCGACCTTGATGGCGATAAAGAAAACGGGCGTAAAACGTTAGCTATTCTTGTCGGACGCAAAAATGCGGTCCGTATATTGGCAGGAATGTTTATCGTATCCTATTTGTGGACTGCTGCGCTTGTTATGGCCGGAATTGCCTCTTTATGGATGTGTATTGTGCTGCTTAGCATGCCAAAAGCGGTTTTGGCAGTGAAAGGCTTTATCGGAAAAACAGCCCCGATAGAAATGATGCCAGCTATGGTTGCAACTGCCAAAACAAACACGGTTTTTGGATTTTTATTTGCTCTCGGTTTATTGCTGAATTACATTTTTTAAAACGCGGCCTCAGCTGCGTTTTTTTTTGTTTTCAGCTACAGCAAGAACACTTCCAGAAGTTTTTCTTCTTATATTTTCAGGCAAGTTGCCTATACTACTAGGAGAAATTACAACCTTGGAAATGGAAGGTGGATGCAATGCTTACACCGCAGCAATTACAAAAATGCAAAGACATGCTATTGCATGAAAAACAAGAGCTGGAAAACAGCATTCAAAAACGGGAAGAATACGACCGCGCTTCCGAACTCGAATCTGTAGGAGAGCTGTCCATGTACGACAACCACCCGGGCGATATGGCAACAGAAACGTATGAACGCGAAAAAGATCTTGGCCTTTTAGAATTCATGCATAAACAGCTTGATGATGTGAATCATGCACTAGAGCGCATCGAAAATGGACAGTACGGGATTTGCGAGGTTTCCGGAAAGGAAATTCCGTTCGAGCGGCTTGAGGCGATGCCAACAGCGACAACGCTTGTAGAGTACGCCCATAACAAGCTTATGATGGGCGCCCGCCCCATAGAGGAAGAGCTCACCCATCCGCCATTTGGCAAATATGACATGGACAGCGGTGTCGGATACGATGCTGAGGATGCTTGGCAGGATGTAGCCAATTACGGCACATCCGAAACTCCATCTGACCTTGAAAGAAGGGACTCTAAACATTACAACAGCATGTATGTCGATAGCGAAGAGCCAAAAGGCTATGTTGAGAACTTTGAAAACTTCATTGGGACAGATATATACGGAAAAAACCCGCAAGTATACCCTGGGGATGATCATGAAGAATATGAAGATATGCTTGATGATTACACAGAGCGGGCTTTTACAGGGGATTTATCGGAAAACGACTACTACCCACGGCAATAAGAAAAGCGGAGCCGGCTCGTTCAATCAACACTTTTTCCGAACTAAAAAGAGCATTCCACAATTAGCGGAATGCTCTATTATCTACTTACTTCTTAACTACGTTAGCAGCTTGAGGACCGCGGTTTCCTTCAACGATTTCGAAAGAAACTTCTTGGCCTTCTTCTAATGTTTTGAAGCCTTCGCCTTGGATTGCGGAGAAATGTACGAATACATCATTTCCGTCTTCTGCTTGGATAAATCCGTATCCTTTTTCGCTGTTAAACCATTTTACTTTACCAACTTGCATTGTCTTACCTCCTAATATTAAAAAAAAAGTGAAACTAATTGCTCTACATATGAATGAGGATAATCAAGGAGTGGATCTATCTCAAGCATTTGCGAAGCATGAAAGACCTGCCTTATTTCCGTACCACAATATGCAGCTCATTAGTTACCTTACTATACCATAAAAATAACATATCCGTCAAACGGTAGCATCAGCTTTCTTTTAAGTTTACGAAATATTTCATTTCTTCTACACAATCTTTCCGCTACAATAAAGCTATACATATTTTCTATATGCAACATAAACAATGAGGTGAACACAATGAGAGCACATGAAATTGAATATCAGCTATACGGGGACGATATGCAGTTTGTAGAAATTGAACTCGACCCGGGTGAAAGCGTCATGGCGGAGGCCGGCGCCATGATGATGATGGAAGATGGAATCGAAATGGAAACAATCTTCGGGGACGGCTCCCAGCAAAAAGGGCTGCTAGGTAAACTTATCGGCGCCGGAAAACGGATGGTCACAGGAGAAAGTTTATTTATGACCGTCTTTACAAACAATGGCCATGACAAACGCCACGTTTCCTTTGCAGCCTCTTATCCAGGAAAAATTATTCCAGTCGACCTGCGCCAATACGGCGAAAAAATCATTTGCCAAAAGGATGCTTTCCTTTGCGCTGCAAAAGGGGTTGCTGTCGGTATCGAATTTACGAAAAAACTAGGCTCTGGCTTCTTCGGGGGAGAGGGCTTCATTATGCAAAAACTAGAAGGCGACGGGCTTGCCTTTATGCATGCCGGCGGCACAGTTTACAAACGCGACTTAAAGCCCGGCGAAAAGCTGCGCATTGATACAGGCTGTCTAGTCGCTATGACAAAAGACGTAAATTACGATATTCAATTTGTCGGCAACGTGAAAACTGCTTTATTTGGCGGTGAAGGCCTATTCTTCGCAACATTGGAAGGGCCGGGTACAGTCTGGATTCAATCCTTAACGCTCAGCCGCCTCGCACAACGCATTGCCGGAGCGGCCGGAGTAAAATCTGAAGAAGGCAGTGTTCTCGGCGGAATCGGCCGTATACTTGACGGAATGGAATAAGAAGTGTTAAAAAGGAGCTGACCGCAAAATGCGCTAGCGTTTTTGGTCAGCCCCTTTTCGTATGAAAAAGAAAAAAGATTTTATCCAGCTTCTTCAATTTATCCTAACACAAAAACTTTCAATGCCCTAGCTACCCTGCTGCCGCATGAATTAAAATCTCCTTTCATATATTGAGTTGATGGCAAACAAATTTCAATAGGGAGGTCGACTGCTTGCTTTCATCTGCAGCTGTTAACAAAAAAGTTGGCTTGCTATTAGCTACATGCTGCGAACTGACATATGAACAATACAAACAAAATGGCATATTCCCTATCCCGGATGGATTTCAGTGCGTGCAAGGCTTTCAAGCAAAAGCAGCCGGAACAACAGAATGGTTTGGATTTATTCTAGAATCAGACAATACAATCGTTGTTGCATTCCGAGGCACACAATCCGACCCTGACTGGATTGCGGACTCCCTTATTAATCAGCGCCCTTATCCATATACCGCCAACAGCGGAAATGTACATAGCGGCTTTTTATCTATTTATGAAACGTGCCGCGACTGTATTATGGATGCTCTCTCTCAACTCTCCTCGAAAAAAAACTTGCTCATCACCGGCCATAGTCTCGGCGGGGCACTCGCAATTTTGCATATGCTTGATGCACGGGTAAATACGTCATTTTCTAGCTATATCCTGTATAACTTCGGCGCCCCAAAGGTAGGAGACCTTGCGTTTCGCAACTACTACAATTTACAAGCCCCAAAAAGCTTTCGTTTCGTTAACTTATTTGATGTAGTTCCGCTGCTTCCGCCCCATAAAGTTAAATTCGACAAAGCAAATCAGGAGTGGGAATATTTTCATGTAAATAACGGCATTACCTTTACTGCAAACCACGGCTCCATCTCCAAAAACCACAGTATTGTTACTTATAAAAAAGCTATAGAAACATGGTCTTAAAAAGAAAAAGCCTTGGAATGAAGTGACCCCTAAAAGTTAGACACGGTTATTTTGTTAGGCTGCTTGCTCAAAATGAGTTCGGTATTGTACCGGACTCATTTTGAGTTTTGCCTTCATCCGTTTCGTATTATAATATTCAATATATTTTTTGAGTTCTT